>CAWISU010000033.1:0-7102 GCA_963838765.1 uncultured Acidobacteriota bacterium
TGAGCGCAGCTGCAATCTCGGTAGTCGAAATCCCGAAGGCTTGGAGTCTTCCGTATCGGGGTAAGGTCGCGATGGCCTGCCTCATTATCGCGGAATCTGCGATTTTCACCATCTTCGTGGTTGCCTATCTCTTTTATTTGGGCAAGAGCCTCACCGGGCCGACTCCGAGAGAAGTACTGGAGACACCGATCTTTTTCACGATCTGCTTGTTGTCCAGCAGTATTACGATCCACTTCGCCGGCAAATCTCTCGAACGCGATAATCGCCCCGCATTTCTTGCTTTGTGGTCGCTCACGATTATCCTCGGTGGGCTCTTTCTATTTGGCACCGGGCAGGAGTGGCACCGGCTCATTTACGAACATGGGCTGACGATCTCCACCAATCTCTTCGGAACGACTTATTACTCGCTTGTTGGCTTGCACGCGTTTCACGTCACTGCAGGACTGATCATGCTCACTATCGTCCTTATCTTTGGTTTGGCTGGATGGGTGGACAAAGATCAGTTCCGCCGTGTCGATGTGCTTGCGTTGTATTGGCACTTTGTAGATGCCGTTTGGGTCGTAGTTTTCACCGTGGTTTACATTGTGGGGCGCTGAGGAAAGAAATGGCAAGGTTGCAGGCGACAGAACAAATCGACCAACATCCCGGAACCCCACGGGAGATTGAATCACCGGCGCCGACCGCTTGGCCTTTTGCTCTGGCGTTTGGATCTACTTTGCTGTTCGCAGGACTGGTAACGAGTTCGTCAGTCACCGTCCTCGGTGCTGTACTGGCAGTCGCAGGATGCATCGGCTGGTTCCGCGAAGTTTTACCGCGAGAGCACGAAGTACCTGTCACGGTGATTCCAGATGAATTCCGTGCCTCGACTGAACGCCGCGTGGTCGATCGGTTTCCGATCACGGAACAGGCTCGCGCCTGGCTTCCTGTTCATACCTATCCGGTCTCTGCTGGTTTGAAAGGCGGATTGGCCGGAGGTGTCGCGATGGCCGTGCTGGCTTGTGCCTACGGCGTGCTGAAAGCTGGAAGTATCTGGTATCCCATCAATCTCCTTGCCGCGACAGCTTATACAGAATCGCTGAAGCTGGGCCCGAGCCAACTCTACTCATTTCACGCCGACAGTTTTGCAATTGCTTTTGGCCTGCACATTTTGATATCCGTCACCGTGGGCTTGCTTTATGGGGCAATGCTCCCCATGTTTGCGCGGCGGCCGATCGTGCTCGGCGGATTGATCGCCCCCGTGTTATGGTCCGCGCTGATTTACACGATGCTCGGTCTGCTTAATCCGGTACTCGCGAGCCACATCGACTGGTACTGGTTTGTGGCTTCGCAAGTTGGCTTTGGCCTGGTCGCAGGCTTGGTCGTGGTCCGCCAGTCTCGTATGTTGACCCGCGAGAACCTGCCGTTCGCGATGCGTGCAGGCGTTGAAGCTCCAGGACTTACTTCGCCACATGGAGAAGAACGGCCGTGAATTCACTGCGATATTCGTATCTGGCCGCGGTTGTGAGCATGATTGTCCTCACTGGTTGCAGCTCTCCACCCGGCCAGCCGCGCAAGAGCTCGGAAATCCTCGCTCCAAGTGAGGTTACAGACTTTCGTACTTTGTACGCGGAAAACTGCGCGGGTTGCCACGGCTCCGAAGGTCGGGGAGGAGCTGCCATCGCTTTGGCCGATCCGGTTTACCTGGCAATCGCCGACGATGCATCGATACGTAAGGTTCTTGCGAATGGCGTGAAGGGTACTTCGATGCCGGCCTTCGCTGAAAGTGCGGGCGGAATGCTTACCAATAAGCAGATCGATGTAATCACCACAGAAATACGTTCCCGCTGGAGCCGACCGGAAATTCTCAACGGAGTTAATCCGCCTGCCTATGCGGCAAATTCTGCGGGCAATCCCCGCCAGGGCGAAGCTGTGTATGGAACTTACTGCGCATCGTGTCACGGTGCGGAAGGCCAAGGCGGAAAGAAGGGCAGCGCGATCACGAACGATTCATTCCTAGCGTTGGTCAGTGATCAGGGCCTGCGCACAATTGTCATCATAGGCCGTCCGGAACTAGGCGCGCCCGACTGGCGTGGAAACGTGCCCGGCAAAGCGATGTCCAATCAGGAAATCACCGATGTCGTTGCGTGGATGGCCTCGCGCCGGGTGCAGACCCCCGGGCAGCCCTATGCCGCCTCTAATTACGCGCAGCGCCAGGAGTCAGACAATGTCCACTAAACCTGTCCTTATGCCGTCGAGTGAAACTGCTATGTCGCGCCGCGGGTTTTTCACGAAGTTGGGAATTCTGTTCAACGCGCTGGCGGCGGCTCTGGTAGCCGTGCCCATCGTTGGATTTCTCTCCTCCGTGGTCACGCGGGGTCGCGGCAATGGATATCTCTCCTGGGTGCAGCTCGGGAAGGTCGCCGATTTCCCGGAAGGCGAGACGCGTCTGGCGACGTTTCGCAATCCCTACGTGATGCCGACCGACGGCGCAACAGCCGACACGGCCTGCTGGGTGCGGCACATTGCAGGGGAGCAGTTCCAGGTTTTCGCGATCAACTGCGCGCATCTAGGCTGCCCGGTTCGCTGGTTTCAGCAGTCGGGTTTATTCATGTGTCCCTGCCACGGCGGGGCGTATTACCAGGACGGATCGCGCGCCTCGGGACCGCCAGAGCGCGGGCTCTTCGAATATCCATACAAGATTGAGAACGGCCTGATCACCATTCAGGCGGGTGAGTTGCCGACGCCGGGTGCAGCGATTGCAGCTCTTACTGGAGAGAAACCGCCATGCGCGTCATGATTGGAAAAATTGGCGACTGGTTCGACCAACGCTTGAAGCTGGCGGCGCCTGTTCGCGAAATAGCCGAACATCGCATCCCGCGGAACACCGCCAGTTGGTGGTATGTGTTTGGCAGCGGCGCGCTGACGGTGTTCATCCTGCAAATTGTCACGGGAATTCTGCTCGCGCTGGTTTATGTGCCCTCGGGCGCGGAAGCCTGGAGCAGCCTGCAAGCCCTGAATCACGCGGTGACGCTTGGCTGGTTTATTCGCGCCATGCATGGATGGGGCTCGAATTTCATGCTCGCCCTCGTTCTGATTCACATGGTCCAGGTTTTTCTGTTTGGCGCGTACAAGTTCCCCCGCGAACTTACCTGGATCCTCGGCATCTTTCTGTTGCTGATGACGCTGGGAATGGCGTTCAGTGGGCAGGTGCTGCGCTTCGATCAGGATGCCTATTGGGGGCTGGGAATCGGAGCGTCAATCGCGAGTCGCGTACCGATTCTTGGTCCGGCAACCGTGAAGTTGATGCTGGGAGGGCCGATCATCGCGGGTGCGACTCTGTCGCGATTTTTCACCCTGCATGTGTTCGTAATTCCAGGATTACTGATCGGCTTCGTGTGCCTCCATCTTCTGATGGTAGTGACGCTCGGGATCAACGAATGGCCGATGCCGGGCCGCATCGTGAAACGAGCGACGTATATAAATGAGTACCACGAGCTGACGAAGAAAGATGGTGAGCCGTTCGTTCCCTATGGCGTGTGGAAAGACATGTTCTTCGCGGCCTTCATTATTCTGGCCGTCGCCGCATGCGCGTTGTACTTCGGCCCGTTCGGGCCGACCGGCAGGCCTGATCCGACCATCATCCAAACTGTTCCCAAACCGGATTACTTTTTCCTCTGGCTCTATGCTTTGCTCTCGCTGCTCCCGCCGTCGCTCGAGACACCAGCGCTTCTGATCGGACCAGTGGTGGTGATTGCCGGACTACTACTTCTTCCGTTTCTTTCCGGCGAAGGTGAAAAGAGTTGGAAGCGCCGGCCGATCGCGGTTTTGACCGTGATGTTGATCGCCATCACGCTCGGGACGTTCACTCATCTCGCGGGGTTCACACCCTGGAGTCCGCACATGAATGCGTGGAGCGGTGTTCCAGTGCCCGATCAGTTCATACACGGCACGACCGCCCTTGAGCGGCAAGGGGCGTTGGTCTTTCAGGTCAAGCAGTGCCGTAACTGTCACTCGCTTGGAGAAACCGGCGGACAAAGAGGACCGGCGCTCGACAGCGTGGCCGTGCGCCTCACGCAGGATCAGCTTATCCGGCAGGTCATTCAAGGAGGCGGCAACATGCCAGCTTACGGCAAGAACTTGAGTCCCGCGGAAACGACCGCGCTCGTGGCATTTCTGGAGACGCTGCATCCGAAAGGGCAAGCGCCAGCACGTGATGCTTCACGCGATCTGGCCCTCGGCGACGAAAAGCGACCCGGCTAGGCAACGGTAGGGAAAACGGTTTCCATGCCACATCTCCATCATGGCGCATCGGGATCGTTTGGGCCAGTGTTCATTACCGGGCATAATCATTTTCGCGGCCCTGTTGTATCTTCGGGGATGGGTTCATCTTCGATCCAACTGCGTTAGGCCACATTCCAGCTTGGCGCGCCTGCGTTTGCTCGTTGGTCTGTTCCTGGTCTGGGTCGCCACAGCTTCTTCCCTTGCCGCACTCGATCATGAACTGCTGACCGTGCACATGCTGAAGCATTTACTACTGATGACTATTGCTCCTCCTCTGATCTGGCTGGGTGAACCTGTACGAGCGTGGTCGCAGGGCTTTCCGCAATTTGTGCGACGAGCGCTTGAAATAGCGTTCAGCTGGCCCGTAATAATGAAGACCGGAAAAGCGCTGGTGCGGCCTGAGGTTTGCTGGCTTGCCGCTGCCGCGGCCTTAGTTGGATGGCATATTCCCGCCGTGTTTACGCTTGCGACGCAATCGGCGGCGTGGCATTTTGTCGAGCAGTCGTCGTTTCTTGTGACAGGGCTCCTGTTCTGGTGGCCTGTGGTTCAGCCCTGGCCGAGCGTTTTGAGGCCAGACCTGTCTATGATCCTTTATCTTTTTTTTGCTACGCTGCCGTGCGACATCCTTTCCGGCTTTCTGGTTTTTTGCGACCGCGTGGTTTATCCGGTTTATTTGTCCTCATCGCACCTGTTCGGCTTTTCAGCACTTGCGGACCAGCAGTGTGCGGCCGCGTTGATGTGGACCTGCGTCACTCTGGTGTATCTGGTGGCCGGAGCGATCTTAGCCATGCGCCTGCTCTCGCCGGAGAAATCTCTTGATAGTAAATTGGTGCCGGCTGTGTTGCATGTCGACGCAGCACCGCCCAAGGTTCAGCAGAGCCTGGAGGCTTTCTGAGCAGGGCCACCAGATCACTTGCGACGCTTGATGTACCAGTTGCATTGCCCAGTAGCGTCCCGCGTTCTACTGTCTTCTCGGATTATTGGGCGCTCACCAAGCCGGAAGTGAATTTCCTGATCGTGATCACAACTTTCGCCGGGTTCTATCTGGCTCGTCCGGCTGGATGGCAGGGTTTTCCTTTTTGGCTGTCGATCAACGTGTTGTTGGGTACATTGTTGATAGCTAGTGGCACTGGAGCTCTGAACCAATATCTTGAACGCGGCTTCGATGCGCAAATGCGCAGGACTGCCCGCCGGCCCCTAGCCGCTGGACGGCTCAAACCTACTGCAGTCTTGTGGTTCGGTCTCGCATTGTCGGTGGCCGGCAGCATCTACCTTGCGGTCGCGGTCAATGTTCCTGCGAGCCTGCTCGCGCTTGCCACGTTACTCTCTTATCTGTTTTTTTACACTCCGTTAAAACGAAAGACGCCGTTGTGCACCCTGATCGGCGCGTTTCCGGGTGCCATGCCTCCTCTAATCGGCTGGGCCGCAGCATCCGGCAAGCTGAACTTCGAAGCATGGACACTCTACGCGGTGCTCTTTCTCTGGCAGTTCCCGCACTTCATGGCTATCGCCTGGATGTACCGCGAGGATTACGCCCGTGCAGGCTACCTGGTGCTCCCTAGTGATGACTCGTCGCGAGCCCGTTTGGTGAATTTGCAAACTATGCTGCCGCTCTTAGCGTTGATGCCACTAAGTCTCTTGCCAGGGTCTATGGGTGAAGCGAAATTTTACTTAATCGGAGCCTTGCTCCTGGCCGCGGGGTTCTTTTACTACGCAGCACAGTTCGTACTTCACAGGTCCAACTCTACCGCTCGACGGCTTCTTGCGGCATCCATCATTTATCTTCCCGCGCTATTCGTGGTGATGGTGCTTGCGCGCGGCTAGAGAAGCAGAGTCTGCGATTCCACACATTTTGGTGCAGGATTTACCTCAAAAAAAACTCGTTTTTGCGCAAAATCTAGAAAACAATGGGGCGGAATTTTTCTCGGCCTGTAGATCTATGGTTCTTAAGGTAGTTAGAGGCAAAATATTCAAAACATTAGAGTTAACTCATGCGCCAGTTCCGTTTTGGAACAACAGTCGAGTGCGGGCAAAGGTTTTTCGCCTTCCCCATGGTTGGTCGGACTCAGCAGTTGGCGGCGCCAGGAGATGCGTCCGGGGCATGTTGTCAAAGAACGTAGATTATCTCATAGATAACCTATGTGCTCCTATAATATCGCGAATAAAGGAAGGGGATCAAGGAGAAGGTGGATGGGCGGCGAGGCGGGTTCCCAAATCGGGATGAATCGGTGTGGGCAAAAAGTTTAGGGGAGGGCCCCGTCTGTTCCCTCCCTCACTCCGCTTCTCATCCCCTTCGGGGATGAGAAGCTCCGGTCGGGATGACAATCCGTAGGTGGATGAAAACTGAGCGAGTTGGCTTCGGGGTACATGGAAGCAGATTTCGCTATGCCTTTGTCAGGTTCGCGGCTGACCAGCTCTTAACAAATTTTCCCAGCCGGCTCAGGGCGGCGGGAAATCTGTCGCTCATCGCCGCGAAGCCGAGACGGAAATGCGAGGGCGCATCCCAACAATCCCCGGGGGCGAGCAGGATGTCCTGTTCCGTAGCCGCCTGGCAAAAGGCGCGGCTGTTCTCTCCACTGACCAGCCATGGGAAAGCGGTCATTCCGCCGCGAGGAGGAATCCAGCCCAGGGTCTCACGATGCTCGGACATGAAGGTGGCAAGCTGCCGAAGATTCTGACTTGCGGTTTGCTGCGTTTTCCCGAGGACGATTTTCCGGTGGCGCATGGCAATCTCCGCCAGTATTTCTCCGGCAGTGTTGTTGGAAATGGAAAAATAGGTGCGCGCATTCCAATAGAGTTCACGGCGTTTGCGATCGTGCTCGATTATCCAACCAGTCCGCAG
>CAWISU010000034.1:0-25975 GCA_963838765.1 uncultured Acidobacteriota bacterium
TTTTTATGTCACTGAGTAGGGTAGCTAAGTTGAGGTGTTCGCTCCGCTTTAGGGAGATTGGTTTCTTGTAAGTTCTGGCCGGCTCTCCATCCACTTTGTACCCCCAAATCGTTAGATCTACATTGCCGCGATTAAAAAGGTCAGCTTTGTCCTGCGGAACGTTCATCGCAAAATCTATTGCCATCTGAGCCATCCTGCCCAGTTGAGTTCCAATCCGGTCGTTCATCGATTGGGTTGTCGATTGCAAAGATTGGAGCGTGTCCGCAGTCGCCTTGGAGCTTTCCTGAAGACGGGACATCACATCTTGCATCTTTCCAAAGGCCGCGAGTTGTTGATTAGTATCCTGCGCCTGCTGCCGAGGAATCCTACGATCGCCAGCACTACCGCGGCCACGAGTTCGAGACCTATCAGGAAGATGACGATCAGTTCCATTCGGAAGTCCCGCGTAGCGACCCTAGAATCCTCGCGCCGCCCCAATTCCTGCATGTAGAACTGCGCTTCCAAAAGACACGCGGGCTTGTCTCCCCCGCCAGTAAGGGGGCTGTTGAATCTATCGAAACATTGCTTCGTCGCGTATGTTAGCTCGACCTCGGTTGCCGTTTGAAATTCCTCGAACGTCATGGCGTCCTCTCTGCGTCCTCTGGCATTTTCCCTTCAAGGCGTTACTATTAACACAGACCCCACCTAATGCCATGATGGGTGGCCCGCTCAAACCAAACGGGGTTTGAGAGCACAACCCGCCCGTTAAGTATTAATCTCAACACACGAGTATGGGAAAGCTCCAACACTACGTGCCGCGATTTTATCTTCGATCATGGGCTGAGGACGAGAAGATCTATTGCCTGCAGGGCAATAAAATTCGGCACCCAAATATTAGGGGCGTTTGCGCCGAAAACTACTTCTACCGACTCCAGGAACTAAGCCCCGAAGACGTGGACTTCTTGCGAGACGGGATTATCAAGGACTCGCCGAACGGCCTGAAAGCGTCTTACGAGGAACTGGTGCGCGCTTTTAGTCTACCGTACTTGGCTAAACGGAAGTTGGAGGCATCGGGTCTTGCGACGCCGCAAGCTATTGCAGAAATCGATCACACGATCATCGAGCTTAACGAACGGCTGCACACGAGCATCGAAGAGGACTTCCGACCCTTCCTGGTAGCGATGATTTCTGGCGACTTGAGCTTTTTGGAGGACGTACGGAATGCGGCGATGTTCTACAAAGGACTAGCAGTTCAGTATGCGCGAACTAATCACATCAAACAGACCAAGTTAATTATGGAACCGAAGCGCTTACAGCAGTATTTGCGAATCGCGAATCCTCTCGTTCATATGGTCGCAAGCAATGTCGGGCTGAGCCTGTTCGCAGATCGGGAGCGACACAAGATCGTGCTGTTGGAGAATTCAACCAGCACACCATTCGTCACTGCAGATCAACCGGTCATCAATATCGCCACAAGCCCGAAGGATACGAAGCCTCCAGCGAAGTTTGAACTTTATTATCCTCTATCGCCGACGAAGGCCATGCTACTACTCGAGCCACACAGTGATTTTTATCCTGCCGACTCTTCCGTGCCTGAAACCTTTGTTAGCCTCTACAACCTACGCATGGCGGCCTACTCGTATCGACAGGTCTTCTCGATCTCACCTGACGAGCTTGAATCCGTTCGGAACGAATTGGTTGCCTATATGAGCTGTTTCTCTTCGGACGCTCTGGACGAATGAGAAAATGATCCCTTGGCGGGGGGCTGACGCAGCTTTACGTTCCTTGTAAAGGTGGGAACGATGAGGTCGGCTGTCACGGATGGAAAATCGGGACGCAGGCTGCCTTAGCCCCATCTTCGCAAAACCCGCAAAGGCGGGCCAGCCGCCCAGTACCTAGTTTGAATCGCAACCCAAAGAGAAGCGCAGGGCGGCACACACTTCATTCATCCGCGCGGCACTAAGCTGGGCTACGCGTCTTCCTAACCGCTGTTGAGATACGGTCACCGCGTTGTGCAGGTTTACTGCGCACGGGGACTTCATGCCGTCCTCCTCGCTCAGCACGACTTCCGATGGCACGCCGCGAATGGTGGAAGTGACAGGCGCAACCGTGACTGTGGATAAATAGGCGATGGCGCTGTTGCGGGTGAGCACGAGGGCGGGTCGTTTCTTGTCGGGCGCGGCAAACTGGTAGAGCCGGACTTCACCTCGGGCTATCTGGCCTCGCGCTATTCTTCCTCGGTTTATTCTTGCGGCCACGTGGCCTCCGATTCCCAACCCCGCGATTCTGCGTCGGCTTGCGGCTGTCGCGAGTAGCCCTGGCGGTCGCGCTCTTCAGTGGCTCGCAGTTCCAACCGGCGGAGATGCTCCCGCAGGGCGTCGCGCACCAAGGCGGACCGGTTTCGCTTGGTGCGCTTCGCGGCTTGGTCGGCGGCGTGTAACAGCTTTTTATCCAGCACGATTTGAATGATTTGCATATGTGGAATTCATTCCACAGTATACTCCACATAAAGGATGGTTACTGGTTTTGCGCCAGCTTCCAACATCCGCACTCTAAATTTCGCAAAGAACGCGAAATTTAGAATGGGCCACCCGTCGTGCAGAATAAGTTTCCGCTTGCGGAGGTTGCAGGTTACGCTGAGCGCGGTTAAATTAGGTGCGAGAGTTGGAGGTGTGCATGAAAAGGCCCGTTCCGGTGGAATCTGCCTCTGCATTAATCGACGAGATGATTGCAGAACTCACAGACTGGCGTGGCAAAACGCTGGCCAGCGTCCGCAAGAGCATCCTTGAGGCCGACCCGGAGATCATCGAGGAATGGAAGTGGATGGGAAGCCCGGTGTGGTCGCGCGACGGAATGATCGCGGTCGGCAATGCCCACAAAGATAAGGTGAAGCTTACCTTTTCGCACGGGGCGAGCCTCCCGGATCCTGACAAGCTCTTCAACGCGGGCCTCGGAGGCAACATGTGGCGAGCGATCGATTTGTTCGAGGGCGATAAGATTAATGAGCGTGCTCTAAAAAATCTCGTCCGCGCCGCCATTGAATACAATCAGACCAAATTGAAGAGGAAAGCGCCTGCGGGTACTCGAGCGAAAGCACGTAAAAGTAAAAAGTGAGTTCGCGGTTTAGGCAGCAAAGACGCTCTGCCGAAGACTCGTTGGGCGAAGCAAATCTCGCAGCACGGTGAACCGTAGCGATAGCACGGCGGGGGCGATTGCTTCAGGTTTACAAAGAATTACATGGCACCGGCCTCTGCCATTCGCAACATCGGGTAGAATCGTTGTTGATCACAACTATTAAGCTCCGAACACAGTAGGTGCGAAGGTAACGCAGCGCTGCATTACGCTCGACTTCGGCATAATTCTGGAGAGAAGTTGGTACTTTCATACTAATGGCCATCGAACGTGTGGGCATACCCTGCAAGAGAGCGGCAATCTTCCTCTTCTTCGTTTCTTCGGTTGTCATGGCGGCCACTTCCCTTTCGATGGGACAAGTGGCTCCGCGCTGGGAGGTGTTTGGCGGCTACGCCTACCGGAATGTTGATTCCACCACTTTCGGTTTTGTGAATCGCTCCAGCCTGGATGGATTCGACGCCGAGGGCACGTTCAACATCAAGCCCCGCTGGGGCGTGACCGCCGACGTCGGGGGTCAATACGGTTCCCAGATGACCGTGTACAATTTTCTGGCTGGCCCGCAGTATGCCAAGCGCGGGGACAAATCAAAGTTCTTCGTGCATGGCCTGTTCGGTAAAGCGCAAGACCGGGTCAATATCACGACCGCAATCAGCAGTCACGTGGAAAGTGTTGGACGCGCCATCGTGGCCGGAGGAGGTTATGACCGTGACCTGACTCCTCGCTTCACGTTTCGCGTCCAGGCGGATTATCTCCGGACCGACACGTTTGGGACGACGCAAAACGACATACGCGCATCGACCGGACTCGTTTTCCACTTTGGCCATATTGGCCGGCGTCCCAAACTTTGATGGTCAAGACGTAGCTGGCTACGTCTGTATGGGTGCAGGTTACATCGCGAAAGCGGAAACTTCGAATCTATGTTGCGTAGCACGCTGCTGAAAAACTCGACGCTCCTGGTTTCGATTGCGACAGCGTTGGCCACTCTAATCGGATGCGGTTCGGGCTCCACTCACACGGCTTACGTCGCTCTGGCCAATTCAAATGCGGTCGCGGCCTTTCGCATTAAGGCCGCTAACAATAACAACAACGGCAGCAATTCCGTGAAATTCACCACCATCGTGGGATCGCCGTACCCGGGCGGGAACTCGCCGGCAGCAGTTCGCGTGCATCCGTCCAATAAGTTTGTTTATGTTGCCAATCAAAGCGAGAACGATGTCTCGCTCTTCACCATCGATAGCGCGATAGGATCCCTGCAGGAAAAGCTGCCCCGAACCCCCACCGGGCTTACCCCGGTTTCCCTGGCTATGGACAGCGGCGGCAATTTTCTTTTTGTGCTCAATCAGGTTTCCGGCAGCATCTCGGTTTATTCCATCAATTCCGCAAGCGGAGCTCTGAGTGCGGTCTCCGGATCTCCCTTTGCCACCTTTCCCAATTCCATTGCGCTCGCGATCTCACCCTCGGCAAAATTTCTCTACGTACTCAACAGCAACGTGGCGTCCGTCTTCGCCTACACCATTAGTTCTGGAGTTCTAAAACCGGTCGCCGGCCTTCCAGTGCAGGTTGGTAACGGACCGCTCGGCCTCGCCGTCGATCCGGCGGAAACTTTTGTCTATGTTGCAAACTCCGTCGACAACACAGTTTCCGTTCTCTCGATAAATTCCAATAGCGGCGCTTTGACTTTGTTGGGTTCTTTTCCCGCGGGAACGACGCCGAGCTCCGTCGTAGCTTTGGATCCGTATCTTTACGTCGCCAACCTCGGATCCAGCAACATCTCCGCGTTCTCGGTTGCTACCACTACGGGGGTTCTAACACAGATTACGGGTTCGCCATTCGCTGCCGGGACGGCTCCTCTATTCGAGGTGCTCGACCCCGATAACTTATTTCTTTATGTCGGCAGTCAAACCGGAAAATCCATTTCCGCACTCGCAATCGATACCAGCACCGGAACTCTAACCACTACCTCGCAGTCAGCGTCAACCGGCGTTTCGCCGTCCTCGATGTCGGTTTCGAAATAGGTGCTCCATGCGCATATAGCCCCGGCCTCGTCCGGGCGGAAATTAATGATCAACTTCGGAATCGTTGGTTTCGGACTCCACGCGGTGAAAGCGGTTGATGCCGGGCTTCGCTCTCGCCAAGAACTGCCGAGTCACAGCTCTCTCCCGGCGCGACCTGGCAAAGGCACAAGCATCGGCGCGACAGTACGATATTCCTTTGGCCTTCGATTCAGCCGAAAAGCTCTGCCGCTGTCCTGAGGTTGACGCCGTGTTCGTCGCCACGCCGAACGCCTGCCATTTACCGGACGCGCTAGTCGCGGCCGCTTGCAGCAAGCCAATTCTGTGCGAAAAGCCAATGGCCATCAACGCCGATCAATGCCGGCAAATGATCGAAGCCGCGCGCAACGCCGGAGTTTTGCTGGGAGTAGCGCAAGTGTTTCGCTTCGAAGAAAGCACGGCATGGTTCCGCGAGCAGGTGGCTGCGGGAAGCATTGGCAAACCAGTCTTCGCCCGCTCCGAATTCTGCTTTCGTGTCGACCGTACCCATCCACGCACCTGGATCAATGACCCCGACGATAGCCGGCGGCGGTCCAGTTGCCGATGTCGGCGTGCACTGCATCGACGCGCTGCGCTTCATTCTGCAGGACGAAGTTCTCCGCGTAAGCGCTCGTGAAATTGCTGGCAGGCCAAGTGAAGTCGAAGCTGGCGCGGCGTTGTTGCTCGAGTTCTCCCGCGGCACCCTGGCCACGGTTACGGTTTCATTCCGCGCCGAATACCGCACGCCCATCGAAATGATTGGCGAGTCCGGCGTCGCGCGGGCCGACGACGCATTGAACGTCGACCGGCCTATCCAACTGGAGTTACGTCGCGGCGGAGCCGTGGTTGAAACTCATACCGTCTCGAACCATTTAGCCTACGCGCGCCAGGTGGACGCCTTCGCCGCCGCCGTCGGAGGCAAAACCGAGTTCCCAATTCCCGGCGAAGAAGGCTGGCGCAATCAACAGATCCTGGACGCAGCCTACCGAAGTATGCGGAGCGGCCAAACCGAAAATGTGTGAAACAGATTGCATGTTGAATCACTTCAGGGCGCCGACATATACTGTCTCGCCGTCTCCCTGGCCATCGACTTAGCGGAGGATCCCAGCCATGAGCATCAGAAGGTCACCCCTTCGCAAAAAGACTATTCAACTCGACCAGAGCCTGGATAAGAATCTGCGCGCCTATGCGGCAGCAGCGAGCGCAGACAGCGGCGAACGACTCGACTCGACTTTTGGCTACGGTCTCGCCGTCACGGCGATCGGTTTGGGAGTCCTGACTTTACCGCCGGCCGCGCACGCCAAGATCGTCTACACCCCGGCACACGTCGTGCTTAACGACAAAACCTGGACTCCGCTCGATCTCAATCACGACGGGATCAGCGACTTCACTTTTGCGTTCTTCAATGCCAGCGGATCAGTGGGATCAGGGCTGAACGTTGGGCCGCCGCCGAGCGCAAGCCGCAACACGGTTGTGGGACTTGTGGGAAGGTTTTGGGGCAGCGCCTCCGCTCTTCGTGCTGGTGTTCGTATCGGGAGTGGACAGGCTGAGCCACCGAAGCTCGGGCGCACGTACCGAATGGCAGGCCAAAATGTAAAATGCGCCTCCGCCACATGCAGCCGTTCTACGACCACATTCTCTGGTCGGTGGGCGAACGGAGGTAAAGGCGTCAAGGAATCGCTATCTTGGTTTCAAGTTCATGATTAAGGGCAAGGTCCACTACGGCTGGGCACGGGTAACCGTTGAGCCCAAGAGCGCACACGGCATCTTGACTGGCTACGCCTACGAGACGATTCCGAACAAAGCGATCATCGCCGGCAAGACCAAGGGGCCGAACGATTCCAGCGTTGAGAAATCAGCTGCGACTCTCACCGCCCCTGCTGGCAAACCAGCCAGCCTGGGTATGCTGGCGCTGGGATCGCCCGGACTTTCCACGCGCCGACGCGAGGAGTCAGCAGCCAATATGCAGTAGACGGCAGCATGCTCTGCCATCACGGATCTGACAAAACTGCGCGTTGACAAACGCTGTAAGCCGCCACATAATGGCCCTCTTCGCAGGAGGATCCCATGCAACACTCTCCCCGCTTAATCTCCAAGTTGTCCGAACCAGTTCATCACCAACTCAACATGTACGCCATCGCGGCAAGCGCCGCAGGTGTGAGTTTGCTGGCTTTGACTCAACCGGCTGAAGCCAAGATTGTTTACACCCATACCAATCAGGTGATCAAGCCGTTCCAGACCGTGTATATAGATTTGAACCACGACGGCGTCTCGGATTTCGCGATCAGCGCCTACGCCAGCGGGCATAACGGCTCCGGTCACCGAACATATTTTTCGGACATGACTGTTGCAGGCCTCGAACAAGCGAACAAGGTCGTAGTTACGGCGAAGGGATTCGCGGCTGCCTTGCATGCCGGAAAGCTGATTGGTCCCGGAGAAAAATTTAAGGCCGGCAATTTCTTAATGGATCGATGCTTCTCTAAGAGCGCTTTCTCCACCAGTCATCCTGTGCACTCCTTCGTGGGCCCCTGGGTAAGCCTCACCCGCGGATATCTCGGGCTGAAATTCACCATAAAGGGAAAAACCCATTACGGCTGGGCTCGTCTCACCAACACAACTTGCAGCGGTGGCACCCTGACCGGCTACGCCTACGAAACCATCCCAAACAAGGCCATCATCGCAGGCAAAACCAAGGGGACCGAAGACATTGGCATTGAAGAACCAAGCGCGACTCTCGCCACACCAACTCCTAAGCCGGCCAGCCTTGGCGTTCTGGCGCTGGGTTCGCCAGGATTATCAATCTGGCGGCGGGAGGAGTCAATCGTTACAGCCGAGTAAGCACACACGATTTGCCGCGCGTGCAACAGTATCGTCGACGAATGGTTCTACGAAACGCTCTCCCACATCGCGCCAGCCCTTTAAGGAGAAACAATGACCCGTCCTGACGAACGCCGAACAACGAAGCAACGGAGCCAAATTCCACTAAGCGCGAGAGTAGAGAAAAACTTAGTGGCGTATGCGGTTGCCGCGACCGCCGCCGGAGTGGGGATGCTGGCCGGCCCACCGGCAGCCGACGCTAAGATCGTTTACACGCCGGCAAATGTGCTCATCAGCGGCAAGCCATTACCCATCGATCTTAACCACGATGGCATCGTCGATTTCTTCCTCTTTCACTACGGTTTTCACACCACGACTGGGGGCAATGCTTTGCTGGCTTGTCTCAACCCTTTTAATAACGGCACCCGTACCGTGTGTGCGTCCTCATCGATCGCTACGAATCACAACGCATTCAGGGTGGTCGATTCTGCGGGTAACACGTGGGGAGCTGCTGTACAACGCGGAGCTAAAATCATCGGTGGCGACCGATTCCGTTCCCTGCATTCCGCCGACCTCGGCTCGGTTGTATTCCGCACCTCCTCCCATCAAAAGCCACTTTGGCGGGGCCCGTGGATAAATGGAGGAAAGGGTGTTCAGAATCGTTACCTTGGCGTGAAGTTCCAGATTAAGGACCATTTTCATTTCGGTTGGGCCCGGATTACGGTGACGGTCCAAGGGAGCGAGTTCACGGCCACGCTAACCGGCTATGCCTACGAGACCATCCCCGGAAAGGGCATCATCGCTGGCCAGACCAGGGGCCCGGAAGAGGTCGAAGCTCAACCGCCTTCCGCAGCGGTCAGCGCGCCCGTGCAGCAATCGGCCACGCTGGGCATGCTGGCCGTGGGAGAACCCGGACTTTCCATTTGGCGGCGGAAAGAATCCGCGGCAGCGGTCCGGCAATAAGAGCTATACGAGGCCCTGAGTATTTCGTGCATAGGTACGTACGAATTTACAAACATTTGACAAACCGCTGTTGACAGCCTGTAGCCGCCGCAACATACTACGGCCATTGCAACGCGATGCTCGAGACGATCGAGGAGGAGTTCTACCATGATCCAGCCTTCGCGCCCACTCTCCAGTCTGTCCGAACCGATCACCCAAAAACTGAACGCTTACGCCCTCGCGGCTGGAGCCGCAGGAGTGGGGATGCTAGCCCTCGCACATCCCGCCGAGGCAAGAATCGTCTACACTCCCGCCAACATCCCGATCAACGTCAATGGGGCGCTGGTCGATTTGGACCTCAACCATGACGGGATCAATGATTTCGTGCTGGCTGCCGGCTATTCCGGCCCGGGCATTCGGCATCTCAGAACTCTTCCTCCAGAAGGACAACATGCATCCTCGCTCGGGGTCACACCCGCTCAACCATCGAATCGGGTTTGGGCCATGGAGAGCCAAAATCATCTCTGCGCGGTGGCGGCGCCGAAGGGTGAAAGAGTAGGACCGCATCGCCGCTTTCAGCCCGGCAACTCGCTGTTAGTCATGGCCTTCGCCAGCGGCAACAGCACGCACGGCGCGGCTTTCTGTCCCTGGAGAGCAACGCAAGATTCCTACCTGGGCTTGAAGTTCGTGATCAAGGGAAAGGTCCACTTTGGTTGGGCCCGAATCAAGACGCTGGGCGGATCCTCTGGCTTCCCCGCCAAAGTCACCGGCTATGCTTACGAGACCGTTCCGAACCGGCCCATCATCACGGGAAAAACCAGAGGACCGGATGTCGGCGCGCAGGCATCGATTGCAACTCCCGCCCCCATTCGCAAAACACCCAGCCTCGGCCAACTCGCGTTGGGTTCGCCCGGAATTTCCATCTGGCGACGCGAGGAGGCGGTCCTCGGCGCACCAGTGAGCGGCGTGGCATGATCGATTCGCACGACTAGTATTTCGAACTATCAGCCACCGTAGCCGGCGGGATCCCCTTTGCCGCGATGATGGCCCAATGCCACTCCTGGCCCTCGTCGAGGTTTGCTTCCACTTTTTCCCGATAGATCGTCATCGCCATCGGCGCAGCCGAGCCCTTCAAGTGGATAAGCACCGTCGAATCCGAACGTTTCTCGGCCGGGACCAAATCATCGGCGACGGCGGGCAACATTCTCGCAGCACCATAGTCCGCGCCGCTGATATCGTCGCGGCGCACGATGGTTAGGCCCACGGTGATCTCCCGCACGTTCCAGGCGCTCGCGTTATACAACGAAACCTCCAGCGTGTCTTCGTGAAGGTTCGCCGGCCCGTCCAGCTTCGCCAGTTCACTCTGCGGCAGATCCTGCGACACATATGGGCTTGAGAGTAGGGCGGTCGCATTCGCGTTGAACGAAAGGCTGCAGGTGCCATCGGGCGAAGACATGCGAAACTCTCTTCCCTCGCCGTCGAAGGAAAATAGCGGCTTCCCGTTCTGCCGGAGGTGTTCGACATCGTCAATCACTTTCAAGAGATTGTCATTATCGATGACATCCGGAGCTGCCGGTTCTTTTGGATTCTTGCTCTGCCGTAGGGAGCGCGCCAGGTCGCCCAGCGACACTCCCTCGTCCGTCTGCGCTATGGCGCAAACTGGAAACATCATCCCCAGAAAAACGAGAACGACACGGAGATAATCCTGACTTCTCATGAATACTGGCGCGCGAAAAGCGAAATTCTCCCTAAGCCAAATTGTAGTCAGTAAGTGGCCGGAGATTCAGCACCGAAGGACGAACGTTGGTCGTAGAACCTTTAGCGGCAGGCCAATGCGCGGAGTGAGAAATCACGGACGTGCGGGACGAAGTAGCCCGCGCAACAGGGCGCCGCACGTCCGTGAAATTTAAAGCAAGCCCGAGGAGCGGAAACGAGTGACCGGATCAGCTATCGGCATGGGCTCCCGCTTAAAAATCCAGCGAGCCACCGCAAACCCCAACGCCGCGTAGCACAGATGAACAAGTTTCATAACTCACCCCCAAGAAGATGCGTTACAGCACCTAAGGGGAGGCTCAATGTGCTCAAGGTAGCAAGCCCGCACCGGTCGTGCAACGCCCGAATGGGCCATAGACGTAGCACGAAAGTTTGGCTCCGTAACCAGCGAAGTAACCCAGGGCGCGGTGTTTCCGTTTGCTTGGAATGCTCTGCAATTATGGGAAGGAGCATCACCCACAGACGTGGTCATAAAGAATATTTGCGGCAGGCTTGACAAGGGGCTTGGCAAGGGGCGTATACTCCGTTCGTTGGCTGGTCCACTTATCGGACCACTTGGAGATTTCGTTGCCGGCAGCTATCAAATCCGACTTTGAAGTAGTCCGACGGAACAAGGTCTACGAGGAAGTCGCCAAACAGATCGAGCGTTTGATTTTGAAGAAATTGCAGCCGGGAGACAAACTGCCTTCAGAGCGCGAACTGGCGGAGACGCTGCGAGTGAGCCGCAGTTCGATTCGCGACGCAATTCGCGGCCTGGAATTGATGGGCCTGGTTGAGCCGCGACAAGGGGCGGGGACAATTGTTCGCGAAATTTCGGCCGATGCGTTGGTCAATCCTTTTGCCAATGCGTTGAAACGCCGGGAAGCGCTGGTCAGCGAACTTCTCGATTTTCGGAAGATGCTCGAACCGCCGCTGGCAGCACGCGCCGCCAAGCACGCTTCCGTCGACGAAGTGGCCGAGATGGAAGAAATTCTGCAACGGCAAGCAGAAAAGCAGGATAAGGGAGAAGCGGCGATCGCTGAGGATTCGGAATTCCACTACAGCATTGCTCTGGCGTCGCGGAACAGCGTCGTTCTGAAAGTGCTCGACATTCTGATGGACCTGTTGCGGGACACGCGGGAGCGTTCTTTGCAAGTGGAAGGACGGCCGCAAAAGTCGCTGGCCGGGCATCGGCGGATCCTGGCTGCCATCAGGCGCCACGATGCGGAAGCCGCTAAAGCTGCCATGCGGCGGCACATTGAAGACGTCGAAGAAATCGTACTTGATGAGTTTTGACCAAACGGAGGATTTATTATGGGCCGGCTATTCGCGATCGAGATCATCTACCGAGGAATTTTTCAAAAAACTATGGCTGGCAGAATCAGCCGGGCCATCGTGCTGGCCGCTCATCACGAAGGCAAGATGGGGATTTCTTTTGGCCGCTACGGCGACAGTCCCGAGCGCAATGGCATACCCGCGAAAAACTTTGCCATTGTGGCGACAGACGACACGACGCTTCAGGAAGGCATGGCAAAGTACGAACCCAAAGAGGTCGACGTTACCATTTGCGTGGATGACACACTTTGCAAGGGTGTGGAATCTTGGGCTTGGTACGGGCTGCAGCCGGTCAACCGGCTGCTGAAACCGGGGGGCACCCTTATTGTGACCTCGCGCGAAGGCCCGGAAGCCATCATCGCTATGGCTCATCGCAAAGAATATCCTTATCAATTGTCGATCTTGAAAGGGACGGTCAGCTTTTCAGGACTGTGGGTCTACAAGGACGATCACACCGACGTGCGTATCCTGGGCGCGATTGCCAAGATCTTGCCTGAACTGTTCAGCCTGAAGTCCGTGCAAAAAGCGATTGTGGACGAGTGGAAAGATGAGCTCAAGGCCACATCGGCGGCCAAGTCCTACGAGCGCACTACCAGCATTACGGTGCAGCCCAACCAGGGCAATCCGGAAGTGCCTTATAAGTTTGACTTGCCTAAGTGGCATGAAATGGGCGAAGGCATTGCGATTCCCAGTATCCCCGCCGGACACAAAATGGATGATCCCACGTCCCATGCCAGCGGCGGATTTCAGCCCGATCGCAATCCTACCTTCAAGAAATTCAGCACCCGGACTATGCGCCCGGTGGTGAATTTCGATACTTGTATCAAATGCACGTTGTGCTGGCTGCAGTGCCCCGACTCGTGCTTCGACGTGACACCCGAGGGTTTGTACGATGCGAATATGCAGGCCTGCTGCGGGTGCGGAGTGTGCGAGGCGGTTTGCCCGGTCAAAGAATGCGTCACCATGGTGAATGAGACGGAATTCCACGACAACAGCAGCCAGTGGGAAGACTGGCGGAAGGACAAAGACGGTTACAAAGTTTGGCTGGAGGAGAAAATTAAATCGCATCCGGAGCGGTCTCACGGGTTCCGCTATAAGGGACAGTACGAGGAGCAAGTTCCGGAGATGATCGAGATTGCTCAAGGAAAATAGGATATTTATAGCGCCCTACGAGGAGATTCCGTTATGGCAGTGGCTACAGTAATCGAGGAACAGCGTAAGACCGAGGAAACAGCGTTAATCACCGGCAGCGAAGCAATCGCAGTCGCCTGCAAGCTGGCGGACGTGGATGTAATTACCGCCTACCCGATTCGTCCGTACGACACGGTTATGCAGTATGTGTGCAAGCTGGTGGCGAACGGAGAAATGGACTGCGAATATATCGTCGCAGAAGGCGAACACTCGCAGTTTGAAATCGTGAAGCACGCTTCCGCCTGCGGAGCCCGCGTGTTTTGCGGCTCAAGCGGCGTCGGCTGGATGTATGCCATGGAGGCGCTCACAGTGACTCCCGCGCTGCGCATTCCCATGATTGCGATGGTCGGCAACCGGGCGTTGGATGATCCTGGCGCATTCGGCGTGGAGCACAACGACGCGCTGGCGGTGCGCGATCTCGGCTGGCAATTGGTCTGGGTAGACAACGCGCAAGAGGCGTTGGATACGGCTTTGATCGCTTATCGAGTGGCTGAGGACCGGCGCGTTTTCCTGCCTTGCGCGATCAGTTGCGATGGAGCATTTTTGACTCACTCTCAGGCGTTGGTGAAGATTCCATCGCAAGAGAAGGTGAACGAATTCCTCCCCCCATACGACCGTGGTGACTTGCTGCTCCACCCGGACAATCCGATCACAGTGGCGCCGCAAGGCAATGAAGACTGGGTCATGGAGATTCGCCGCCAGAACTATGCGGCCATGGAACGGTCTTCCACTGTGATCAAGGAAGCGTACGCCGATTTCGAGCGCATCTTTGGACGATCGTATGGCAATCCGTTCTTCGAAGAGTACATGACCGAGGACGCGGATGTGGTTCTCATGGGCATGGGAACGCTCTCTATTTCGGTGAAAGTCGCGATCCGGCAGATGCGCAAGGAAGGCAAGCGAGTGGGGTTTGTGCGGATGCGCTGGTTCCGGCCGTTTGCCGCGGAAGAGTTGGCGAAGTCGCTGCAACGCTTCGCGGCGATCGGAGTCATTGATCGTGACTACTCGTTTGGCTCGCCCTATCTGGGCGGCGTGCTGGCCGGCGAAGTTCGCCACGCGCTGTATCCGGGACCGGGCAAGAAACCGCCGGTGGTGGACTTTATTTGCGGTCTGGGCGGACGCGAAGTTACCGTGCCGGATGTGCAGAAAATGGCCGACGCCGTTTACAACGCCGCCGATGGCAAGCCGCAGCCCTTAACCCAATGGATCGGATTGCGAGAGTAATCCGTTTTACCCGATATTTTGATAGCAGAGAGGAAGAGGAATTATGGCGACTTACGTACAAATCGATCCGACCCAGAAATTAGATCCCTTCAAGGCAGTTAAGAAGATCCCGTTGGACGAGTATTTCACTTCGGGTCACAGAACGTGTCAGGGCTGTGAGTCGGCGCTTTTGATGAAGATGATGGCGAAGGCCGCCGGCCCCAGGACGATCGTTCTGGGCAGTACCGGATGCATGTACGTGGCCAACACCACGTACTACAGCACCGCATGGGTGCTTCCCTGGATGCACACCCAACTTGGAAGCAGCGGGTCGGCCGCTCTGGGCACCGCTGCTGCCCTGAAGGCGCTTATGCGCAAGGGAAAAATGAAGCAGGAGCCGATTAATGTGATAGCATTCTGCGGCGATGGCGGTGGCGCAGACATGGGTGTCGGCGCGATTTCGGCGACCCTCACTCATCCCGATTACAACTGCCTAATCCTGATGTATGACAATGAGTCTTACGCGAATACCGATATACAGCTATCGGGAAGCACACCCTGGGGCGCCAACACCACGTTCAGTACGCCGGGCAGGGTGAAGAGAATCATGCATCGGCGCTGGAAGAAAAACATGGCGGGCATGATGGCGGCTGGGCATCCCACTTGCCGATATGTTGCAACCATCTGCATGTCTTACGGTCTGGCCGGAATGAATGCCATGCGCAAGGCTCTGACCATAGGGGGGCCCACCTTTATTCACTCGCTCGATCCCTGCCCTAAGGGATGGGATTACGATCCTTACCTCTCGCACGAGATGGGCGAACTGGCCGTCAATACTGGGGTTTGGCCGCTCTACGAAGTGGAAGATGGCGTGCTGAAGCTGACCGGCAGGACGCAACAGATCGCGTCCAAGAAGATACAGCGGCAGCCGGTACGAGATTATTTACTGAAGCAAGGAAGATTCGCGCACTTTACCAAGGACGATATCGATTACTTCCAAAGCAAGATCGATGAAATGTGGGACAAGTGGCTGGTTCCCGGTGTGATCCCATTCCGGAAAGAGGTGGAGGCCGACACCGCGCCAACGAGTTAGAAACGTTGGCGGCAAAGTTAGTCGACATCCTCGACTTGGCGGACCGGGATCATGGGCAGATTGGGGAACTAGCGGTTTTGGCTGCGGTTAAACTCTAGCACGCCGTCATTACGGAGGTTACCTATGGCTCAAGGGTCAGCATCTCTAATTCACCCTTCGCGTATTCCCAATCGTTGGATCCAGTTAATTGCCGGCATTATCGCGATGATGGCCATCGCGAATCTGCAATATGCCTGGACGCTTTTCACCAAACCCATGCAGACTCACCTGCATGTCTCACTGGCAGCAATCCAGGGGATATTCAGTCTGTTCATCATCCTCGAGACCTGGCTGGTTCCGTTTGAAGGATATCTGGTCGACCAGATCGGACCGCGCTTGATGTTGGGCGTGGGCGCGATCCTGGTGGGCCTGAGTTGGATTTTCGCAGGTCAAGCCGAGACTCTGCGCAGCTTATATTTCTGGTACTGCTTGGGCGGCGTAGGAGCCGGAGTCGTTTATGGCGGAACCATCGGGAACGCGCTGAAGTGGTTTCCCGACCATCGCGGGCTGTGCGTCGGTCTTACCGCTGGCGCTTACGGTATCGGAACGGCGCTGACTGTCTCTCCCATTGCGGACATGATCAAGACTAGCGGTTATCAGCACACGTTGATCGTCTGGGGAATCGTCCAGGGCTTCGTGGTCTTGTTCGCCGCTCTGTTCATGGCGCGTCCACCCGTGGGTTGGACGCCTCCCAACTGGGCGGTGAAAGAAGCCAAGATCAAGCTAAGCGTGCGCAGTTCGGCCGTGGACATGACGCCTTGGCAGATGCTCCGCCAGCCCTCCTTCTATGTCATCTACTTAATGATGACGATGTTGTCATTTGGCGGGCTGGTGGTCACAGCTCAACTCAATCCGATGGCTGTTTCCTATCACGTCGACAAAGTCATCGTCTTCGGTGGCATGACCGCTCTGGTCATGGCGATCACTGTCGACCGCTACCTGAACGGATTGACGCGGCCCTTCTGGGGATGGGTCTCCGACCATATCGGCCGGGAAAACACCATGTTCATCGCGTTCACTCTGGAGGCGATCGCGGTATTTGCCCTGCTTCAACTCATCAGCCGTCCGGTCTGGTTCATCGCGCTCTCGGGCTTGTGCTTCTTTGCCTGGGGTGAAATCTTCTCGCTGTTCCCATCGATCACGGGAGACTTGTTCGGAAAAACCTGGGCCACTACAAACTACGGCATCGTTTACACCGCCAAAGGAGCGGGCGCTTTCTTTGCCGGCGTGGGTGCCGCGTGGATGTTTGAAAAAACCGGCTCCTGGACGAAAGTCTTTTGGGCGATGATTGCCTGCGATCTCATCGCCGCATTCCTGGCTTTGTTCTGGTTGAAACCGGTGGCCGCGCGCACGGTGGCGGAATCGAACAGCGGCCTCCACTCTGTCAATATGACTACGCCCATAAAGGCGCGAGGCGTGGCTTAGCGAACACTTTTCTCCCCCCAGCGCCGTATAGTTGTATGGGCCCCCTTCAGTGGAAAGGGGGCCCTTCCTTTTTAAGCCCTGAGGATATAGTCATTCGAATTGATCGTTCGATAATTATCTCGGCAAGAAATCGCGCCACCTCAGTTCTCATGGTATGTAGCGATTGTGCAGGGGGTGAGTCCATGACAAACTCACGATCATCTGTATTGCTGGTAGCAGTAGGCTTCTCATGCATCGCCTGCGGTATGGTTTGTGCTCAGAAGAGCGATAACTCCTCGACACGCGTAAAGCAACGACCCTTGTCCCTTAATTTCGCAAACAACGGACAACGATTGACTGCGGAAGTCGGTCAACAAATAGAGATAACTCTCGGAATAATTGGCCCGAGGCAATACGATACCCCCCAGGTTTCTGCTCCAGCAATCCGACTCGAGACCATCGAGCTGACAGGGCCACAGAACCCGGGCGGCCCGACGTATGTCTACATTTTTCAGGCGGCTCTCGAAGGAGAAGCCCAGGTCAAAATTCCTGTTGTCAATACAGAAAATCCGGATGAGGCGAAGCGACTTACTTTTGCGGTGACGATTCGCGTGAGATCTGCTCACCGCGATCAAATTGCGCTGCAGGCGTTGACCGACCAGGCAAACATCGCGCCGTGGGACAAAGCGTGGACAAATTTGCTCAACGACGTGCGGCAGACCTTCAAGCCCTCTCTGCCAAGGTTGACTCGTATCGAAGTGGAGCTGGTGATGGCGAACGCGGGTCCAGCCGAGGGCGAGGTCGTGATGTCTGTGCAAGATAAAGAAGGAGAAGTGCTGGCATTGGTATCAAGAACCGTGGCCGCCGCCGACTGCGGCCACGTCCTTTTCATTTTTCCCAACGGCGGTTTGCAAGTCTATCCCGGGCAGGTTTATAGCATCCGGCTCAGCGGCGGCAGCTTGTTTGGATGGAAGTATGTCGTGGGCGGCTACCCGAGCGGGGCAGCGACTTTCAATGGCAGACCGCTTTTGCCGGAAGCCCGCAGCACCCTCCTGTTCAGGACGTTCGGCGCGAGTTGAACAACTTTTGGGTTGGCAGATTGCGAGGACAAGAAGGGGGCTCTAGGTCGGCAAACGCTGACCGCGTGTTTCCGCGCCAAATGGAATCAGAAGCAGTCCCAAGGCAAAAGCGAGAGAGGTGATGGCGACCGGAGTTCCGAGTGAGCCGTAATGGCGGACGCCGGCTCCGACGAGAAAAGTAATTCCTGCGCCGCCAAAACGCGCGAATGAGGTGGAAAAAGCGAAGGCGCTGGCGCGGCATTCCGTGGGATATTGCTCAGGCAGCCAGAGCGTGTAGACGGCGAAGTTGGCTCCGCCCAGGCCCAGAAAAAAGAGGCAAAGGAAAAACCAAGGGAGAGCCGTTGCTCCGAGATAGAAAACCTTGCCGAATGTCAGTGCAATGAACACCATCATGAGGGTGAAGTAAATGCCGAGCGCTCCGCGGCGCCCGACCTGTTCGGCGAGCCACGGCATTGCCAGGCAGCCGAGGATCGTCGCGAAAGAAACCATCATGATTCCCCAAGACGCGAGTTTCGCTACTGAGGGACCGCTTCGGCCACCTGCTTCGGCGACAGCGGTAATCGCTGCGGGAACATATACCGTTCCGGCCCACAGACCGCAGATTGAAACCAGCATCAGCAAAGCATTCACTATCGTGCGGCGGCGCAATTCGGACGAAAACAGCGTCACAAACGGACGCCAGACCGCCCAAGACCGTACTACCTTTTCTTTCTTCGTCCAGGCGGCGGGCTCGGTAACCCCGTGCCGAATCCAGGCCAGCAATAGCGCCGGCAGCCCCCCGACAATAAACATGGCACGCCAGCCGAAACGGCTGCCAATACCGTAGTTCGCCAGCGCAGCCAGAAATATTCCGACGTAATACCCGGTATGCATCAAGCCTGCGCCCGCGCGGCGGCGATGCTCGGGCCACTCCTCGGCAACGAAGGTCCCGCCCATGGCCCACTCTCCGCCAATGCCAATGCCGGCAAGCAGGCGAAGAATAGCGAGTTGCCATACCCCGGTGACGAACGCGCTCAAAAAAGTGAACGCGGAATACCACAGGATGGTCAACATGAGCGTGCGCACGCGGCCGAACTTATCTCCGACAGGCCCCCAAAGAAAGGCCAAGCCCCAGCCAACGAGAAACAGGGCGAAGAGCAATCCGCCGTAATATCCAACGTTTGCTTTCGTGGCCGGAATGCCGGAGCGCGGTAGCAGCTCTCGCAGCGAGGGCACGAGGACGAGCGCATAAACAAAGGAGTCCATGCCGTCGAGCGTCCACCCGCCCCACGAGGCCCAGAAACCTCGAATCTGGTTTCGGGTGAGAGATTGCGTCGGAAACGGAGCTGGAGGCGTGACCGGAGAGCCCACTTCGTTCACGGCGTTCGCGGCGGGACGCGGCATGACAGTGCGGAACTATATCAGAAGTGTCGATTGCCGCGGAAAATATGTTCGATACAGTTCGATATCTTTCCGAACGCTGGTGCGGCTACCAGCGTTTCGCCGTTTTCAGGCGTTGTTCCAGGGCTGCGACTTCTTCTTGCAGGCCTTTGGGCAAGTGGTCGCCGAATTTGGCGAAGTGTTCTTTGATCAGCGGGATCTCGGCTAGCCAGCCTTCGATATCGACGCTGAGCAGTTCGTCCACGTGCGCGCCCTTGATGTCGAGTCCGGTGGTGTCAAGGTCGGCTACGTCGGGGATGCGGCCGATGGGCGTGTCCTTAGCGTGCACCTTACCATCGCAGCGCTCGAAGATCCATTTCAGCACGCGGCTGTTTTCGCCGTACCCTGGCCACAGAAATTTGCCGTTTTTGTCCTGGCGAAACCAGTTTACGTAGCAGATCTTGGGCAGCTTCGAGGCGTCCGCGCTGACTCCGAGCTTGAGCCAGTGGGCGAAATAATCTCCCATGTGGTAGCCGCAGAACGGAAGCATCGCCATGGGATCGCGGCGCAGTTGGCCCACCTTTCCGGTGATCGCGGCGGTGGTTTCGCTGCTCGCGGTGGCGCCCAGAAACGTACCATGCTGCCAGTTGAATGCCTCGGTGACCAGGGGAACAATTCCGGCGCGTCGTCCGCCGAAAAGAATGGCATCGATGGGCACGCCCTTCGGATCCTCCCACTCCGGCGCGATCACCGGGCACTGCTTCGCCGCGGCAGTGAAGCGGGCATTCGGATGCGCCGCTTTGCGCCCGGACTCTGGCGTCCATCGCCGCCGCAGCCAGTCCACCAGTTTGGCCGGCTTCTGTTCAGTCATCCCTTCCCACCACACGTCGCCGTCGAACGTCATCGCACAATTGGTGAAGACAGAGTCGTGCGCGACGGTCAGCATGGCGTTGGGATTCGATTTCACGCCCGTGCCTGGCGCCACGCCAAAAAAACCGTACTCCGGATTAATCGCATACAGCCGGCCATCGGCGCCGAATTTCATCCACGCAATGTCATCGCCGATGGTCTCCACTTTCCAACCCGGAATCGTCGGGATCAGCATCGACAAGTTGGTCTTGCCGCAAGCTGACGGAAAAGCTCCGGTCATGTACTTGGCTTGTCCGGACGGGTTGATCAGTTTCAAAATCAGCATGTGCTCGGCTAGCCAGCCTTCGTCGCGCGCTTGCACCGACGCGATGCGCAGCGCGTGACACTTCTTGCCCAGTAACGCGTTGCCGCCATATCCGGAACCGTATGACCAGATCTCGCGCGTCTCTGGAAAATGGCAGATGTACTTGTGCTCGGCATTGCATGGCCAGGCGGAATTTTGTTGGCTCGCCCCCAGCGGCGCGCCGACCGAGTGCAACCCGCGCACAAAATCACCATCCTCGCCAAGCACCTCGAGCACGCGGTTGCCCACACGTGACATGAGATGCATGCTGGCCACGACGTACGCAGAGTCGGTGATCTCCACTCCGATCTTCGCAATGGACGAGCCAATCGGGCCCATGCTGTAGGGAACCACGTACATGGTGCGCCCGACCATGGAGCCGGCGAAAAGTTCGCACAACTTCTGCTTCATCTTGGCCGCGTCTTCCCAGTTGTTGGTCGGTCCAGCCTCTTCTTTGGTTCGCGAGCAGATGAAAGTTCGATCTTCGACGCGAGCCACGTCAGCCGGATCCGACCGCACCAGCACGCTGTTGGGACGCTTCGCGGGATCGAGCGGGATCGCCGTGCCGGTGAGGATCATCAGACGCAGCATCGCCTGATATTCTTCGGGCGAGCCATCGCACCAGTGCACCCGATCGGGCCTGCACATCTGCGCTGCTTCTTCCACCCAGCGCAGCAGCTTGGAATTCCGAAGATTGCCGGCGGCGGTCTCAACCTCGATCGTGGAACTGGCCATAGTAAATATCTCCCCTAGAACAAAGCGCAACCGCAACACGGCTACATTCAACCAGTGGTTGCCGCAAGCCGTTCGGACGTGTCAGACGGCCCGTGCAAATCCGCGCTGGGCAGCTGCTGATTGGACTTGCCTAGTAGCGTCCCAGCGAACAAACGCAAACCTAATATTGTCTCTCAGTTGTCGGGATTATTCCAGCGAATGATTTCCGCTAACGATCAGCGATGGCTGAGGTCATAGGCCACGGCGACGGAGGAGGCTCCGATGTTGACCATGGGTACGAGCCGTTCGAGTCGATGGTGGCCGGTCTTGTGGAAACAGTAGCTGAGGCCGATGATTGCTGCGGTTTCGCCGGCGAAATTAACGGCTAATCCGGCTGTGCTGCCGCTGAAGAGACGGGTGACAGGGTTTAGTTCTTTCCCGCCATTTTGGAGGATCGTCCGTGTGACTGCGAAATCAGCGGCGCTCATAGCACCCACGGTAGCAAACAGAGCCAGATTTTCGTGATCCCAAAAGCTATGGTGGCTGGGCGCTTCAGGCACGGAACTGGCCGCGACCGGCGAAACTGCTCCCGCGCTGGGGTTGACGGGGGCATGGTTCACTGTGGCGGGGTTATCCGCAACGAGGTTAAGCCGATCGTCGGTCGCGGCGGACAGAGCTTGAGGTGCGGTCCAACTCAGGA
This sequence comes from uncultured Acidobacteriota bacterium, assembly GCA_963838765.1. Lineage (GTDB taxonomy): Bacteria > Acidobacteriota > Terriglobia > Terriglobales > Acidobacteriaceae > JABDBE01. The sequence continues at coordinate 21,983 of CAWISU010000034.1, forward strand.
TCGCCAAAATAATGAGGCCGTTAGTCCATCGCCAGGACCGGGAGGAGAGGGAGGTTGTGAGCATTTATGTCTGTGGTTCTTTTTGGATCGACTGCCGCAGCCAACCTCCCCGCAATTCTGCGCCCGATTGCAGCCAGGTCCGGTATTCATCCCTAATGTCTCAAATTCAATAGTTTGCGGTACCGAAGTGGTATTGATGGTTGAGAAATATGTGCAAACTCTTTCATAACTGAAGATGGTTTTGCCTATGAGGCTCACTCGGCGGCCACGCATTCAATTTATGGGGCGCATCGATCCTTCGCTCCACTCAACGATCACAGCGTGATTTTATAGAGTGAATTTTCGGACGACACACAGATCGTCCCCCGCGTGTGACTGGCTGAATTATGGGATTGTGGCCTGGGACTGATTGGAATAGCCGCTCTCTTGGTTGTCGGAATTGACCGAGGTGGTGACGTAGTAGTAAGTATTTCCGTCGGTAACACAGGTGTCGGTATAAAGGGTGCTTGGGTTCGGCACGGGGTTGATCTTCGAGTAAGGCCCACCCGACCTGTTCCCACGATAGATGTTGTATCCGATCACGTCCGGGGAGGTGCTGGCGTTCCAGACAAGGTCGACTCTGTGGCCTTGTGAGACGACGCCGTTTTGAGCTTTAGTAACTTCGTCAGCCGCGCGGGCGCGAGGCGTTAGTACGAAAAGAGTCGCGATCAGCGCTGGATAAAGCAATGATCGAGGCCTGGGAATTGGCATGGCGCGATTGTTGAGGTTCATCGACCAACGGGCAAGGTCTCGGTAGTACATACGCAGAACCGAAGCGCGTCCGTATCTTGTTTAGTTTGTTTTGAAAAGCCCCGTAACCTTAAAGAAATCGATGCATTTATGCAAGCTTAAAGAAGGAATTCGGGCTATCGGGCCTGATCCCCGAAAATGCTGCCTTTATGGGAGGCTTGCGCGCCGAGTTGATCGAGAGAAAATGCTGAACTTTCTTGCCGAGCGCAAAATTACGGTGGAGGAATCGCGGCCTGGGCCTGATTGGAATACGCGCTTTCTTCGTTACTCGAATTGACCGTGGTGGTTACGTAGTAATAGGTCTGTCCATCGGCGACGGACGTGTCTGAATAAAGAGTGCTGGCTTCGAGAACCGAATTAATTTTCGAATAAGGTCCACCCGCTTTGGCGCCGCGATAGATGTTGTAGCCGATAACGTTCTGCGACGCGCTAGCAGTCCATGACAGATTGACCGTGTGTTGCGGCGCAGATGTGCCCATACCAGTTAGGGATTCAATCGTCGGAGAGTTGGATGCGTTGCTGGTGACTGTCAGATTTCCGTTGCTGGTGCCCGCCGACGCTGGCGCGAAGGTGACGTTGAAGGTTTGGCTCTGACCGGCCGCCAGGGTCAGAGGCAAATTCAACCCGCTTGCGCTGAAGCCTGTTCCGGTAGGGTTTACCTGCGTGATCGTAACCGGGGATCCGCCTGAGTTGGTCAGAGTTTCGGGGAGGGTTTGATTGTTGCCGACCTGAACGCTTCCAAAGTTCAGGCTCGCAGGACTTGGAGTAATCGCACCCGATGTTTGGGATGATCCGGCAGAGAGAGCGACATTGACCGTGGGAACGGAGCCGGTGTTCGTGATGGCCAAGTTTCCGCTGGCGGCGCCCGCGGACTGCGGGGTAAAGATGACGGTGAACCCCTGGCTCTGACCTGACGCCAGCGTCAGCGGGAGGCTCAATCCACTCACGCTGAAGCCCGCGCCTGTGGCCGTAACCTGACTTACCTGAAGACTGGATCCACCGGAGTTCGTCAAGGTCGCGGGCTGGCTTTGATTATTCCCCACCTTTACGACGCCGAAATTGATGCTGGACGGTGCGGCCGTCAGCTGGCCTGGCTTGACGGTGTTCTGCGGCGGAGTGGTGGATGCTTTGTTCGAACTGGCAAGGCCTTGACATCCCAGCATGGTAGCAAGCGCGAGAAGCACAACCAACGCGTTCCAGCCTGCCGGAAGCTGTTTTTTCATAACGACGCTGTTGCCTCTCCACAATCGTCAATCCTGAAGAAAAGAATAGTTTGGCTTGTGAGCGCAGCGTTGGGTAGGTGGCGGAGGGACCTGCCGGGAGACGCGGAGGGTCATGTCGGACAATGGCCGATCGGCAGGTTGTGATGGGACAAAGTACGGTCAAACCGACAACGTAACTGGTTACTTCGAATCTAGCGCGGACTTAAAAGCTTTGGAGTCGATCTGTTACCTTCGACTCTCACCGGCGGACCCGGCGTTGTCAGCGGCCGGGACCACGATGGCCTGAATGTTCTGGCCTGCCATCATCTTTTGAAACTCGGCGAGCTCGGTTTTCTGGATCTCCGCCCAGTGCGCGATGGCAATGTCCGCCTGCTTTTTCAGCCTATCGAAAACTTGATATTCAGCTTCTGTCGGAGCCGAATCGGTGCCGGCGCCGACGGCCATCGCCAAACCGGATAGTTTGCTATCGACCCGCTGAGGATAAGCCAACGAATCTTCATTCGACTTGATGTTCATTTGCACCAGATCGTCGCGCACCAAAAGCAGATTCTTATCCAGCGCGGCGGCCGCCGTAAGCATGGGCTTCACGGTGCCATTGTCTGGCAGCCTCTTTCGCAGTCCGTCGACTTGCAATCGCACGTCTTGAATCTGGTTAACGCTGTCGTAGACCCGGCTGAGCTCATCTCGAATCTGAATCAGTAGATCAAATTGCTTTTGCAAATCGGCCTGAGAGACGTTGACCCGGGGATCGATTCCGACTTCGAATGCCGCGGTCTGAGCCTTCCCGTCGACGGTCAAACGCACCTGATATTTTCCCGGCAACGCCAAAGGACCCCGACTGCCATCCTTGTACTCCCAGAGGTAGTAATCCGGCACGCGGCTGCTCCCGGTGTAGCGGAAGTCCCAGACAAACCGATTGAGTCCGGCCTCTAGCTTGATTTGTTTTTCCGGCTTTTTGTCCTCCGGAGTCAGAGGCTCTTGCAACTCTTCCGTCTTATTGCTGGAATATTTTCGAATCACACTGCCGGTGGAGTCGAGAATCTCGATGGTAGTTTCGCCCTTGGGTTTGTCTTTGAGGAAGTAGTAAATCAGCGCGCCCGTCGGAGGATTATCTCCGACCTGCACGCGCTTGCCCGGTTCTTCATCGTCGCTGGGGTTTTGGAATCGCATGGCAGTTGCAGGAGTGTAGAGATGCACATCCTGCTTGGCGACGTCATCGCTGTATTGCCGCAGCGGCGAAACATCGTCGAGAATCCAGAACGCGCGGCCGTGCGTGGCCAGCACCAGATCGTCATTCTTTATCACCAGGTCATGAATCGGCGTCGTGGGTAGATTCAGTTGAAGCGAACGCCAGTCGGCACCGTCATTGAACGACACATACACGCCGGTTTCGGTAGCCGCGTAGAGCAGGCCGCGCTTCTTCGGATCTTCGCGCACGGCGCGAACAAAGGTGTTTTCCGGAATCCCCTTGGTTACTTTCACCCAGGTCTTGCCGTAATCGGTGGTCTTGTAAATGTAAGGATGCAGATCGTCCGACTGATGTCGATCGACGGCGACGTAGGCCGTTCCCGCATCGTGCGGCGAAGCGTCGATCAGGCTGATGCGGCTCCAATCCGGCAAGTCTTTGGGGGTGATGTTGGTCCAGTTCTTTCCGGCGTCGCGGGTGATATGAATCAGGCCATCGTCGGCGCCAACCCAGATCAAGCCTTTCACCAGCGGTGACTCCGCGACGGCGAAGATGGTGTCATAGTATTCGGTGCCCGAGTCGTCCTTATCGATGGGGCCGCCGGAGACCTGCTGCTTGCTCTTGTCATCGCGAGTGAGATCGGGGCTGATCGCTTCCCAATGCATACCCGCATCGGTGGTCTTGAACAAACGTTCCCCGCCGTGATAGAGCGTATTGGGATCATGTGGCGAGACGAGAATTGGAGCCGTCCACTGGAAACGGTGTTGTAGCTGAGCCGCTCCACCGCCATCGCTG
>CAWISU010000035.1:0-13539 GCA_963838765.1 uncultured Acidobacteriota bacterium
CGACGCAGACTGCGGCTCGAATTGGAATTGCAAAATGGATACCAGAGTGATGAATCTGCTGAGCTTTCATTCGGTCCATCCCCCCATGGTCTGTTTAGCCGCACCCTCCGGCTTCCGGTCCCGCTGCTGGACTCCAGGGTTTTCTGACCTGCTGCAACTTGATTTGAAGGCGCATCCTCCGGGTGCTCCCATCGTAAAAATTCATTTAAGGGCGGCACCGTGCGTCCGCGAGCAGCGCAGAATGGACTTTTTCTTTCCGCCCGCGCCGGAACCGGAGAAACTTGAGCTCACGCTGGCGCGGATTGCGGGATTGAAGGGGAGGGACAAAGTGGGCTCGTTGGAGCTGCTGGACACGCATCGTCCCGAGGGGTTTCGCAGGCGGCGCTTTTCGCCGGGCGAGCCATTTTCACCGGGGCTACAGAGACCCGGATAAAAACGATTCAGGTTTGAAGTCCTATTTCTCCATTGAATTCCTAAGTGTCTGAGTGTCTCTGTGGCTAAGCTACTGTGACGGCATTGCGCATTTTTCGTCCGCCGGTCGACGTCGCGGTGACCGTGCAGGACGGCAACCGGCGTCGATTGACTGCTCCAGACGTAAAGAACTGCAGGGAGAAATTTGTGGGCGGCTGGAACGTGGCGCTCCTCTGGAGACTGGTGGGAGCAGGAAGGCTGGGCGCGCGACGAGTGGGATATTGCAGTTCAGCGAGAAACAGACATCGCTTTGTATCGCCTGGTGCGCGATCGGCTCGGCGGGAGATGGATTGTGGAAGGAACGTATGAGAGGTCGAGTCATTCAGCATTCAGCATTCAGCCGAAACAAGGACTGCCGGTTTATTGGCTGGGTGCTAACTGCTCAATGCTGAGTGCTTCTTTCAATGTACATCGAGCTTCACTCCCGCTCTGCTTTCAGTTTTCTTGAAGGCGCTTCTCTGCCGGAGAGTCTGGTTGCGACTTGCGCCAATCTGAACATGCCGGCCATGGCGCTGCTCGATCGCGATGGCCTGTATGGCTCTCCGCGTTTCCACATGGCGGCGAAAAAAGCGCGGATTAAGGCGCACATCGGAGCAGAGGTAACATGCGAATACCTTTCACCACAGAGACATAGAGTCACAGAGAAAATCAAAAAACAAAAGTCGGATTCCTCTGTGACGCAGCCTGCCCTGAGCGAAGTCGAAGGGTGCCTCTGTGGTGGATTTCGCCTTCCTCTTCTCGTCTCTTCCCGCCTCGGATATCAGAATCTCTGTCGCCTGATTACGAAGATGAAGCTGCGCGCGGCCAAAGACGAAGGCGCGGTACGGGAAGAAGAACTGCAAGAACATGCCGCCGGACTTATCTGCCTTACCGGTGGCGACGACGGACCGATGGCCCTTGCTCTTGCGCAGGGCGGCCTCGAAGAAGCGCGTGGTTGCGTCGAGCGGCTAGCAAACATTTTTGGCCGGGACAACGTCTACGTGGAATTACAGCGTCATTTTCATCGCGAGCAAGAAGCCAACAATCGCGCCGCCACCGAAATTGCCCGCTCGCTCCAAATCCCTTTGCTCGCGACCAACGGCGTCTGTTATGCCACGCCTCAGGAGCGCGAACTTTGCGATGTCTTTACCGCTATTCGCAACTATCGCACGCTGGCTACTGCGGGACGGTTGCTGGCCCGCAATTCCGAGCGTTATCTGAAATCGCCGCAAGAGATACAAGCGCTCTTCGCCGATCTCCCCGAAGCCATTGCGAACACGGTGGAACTGTCTTCCCGGCTCACATTTACATTCAAAGATCTGGGATATGAATTTCCTAAATATCCCGTGCCCGAAGGCGAAACCATGATGTCATTCATGCGGGATCGCACCAGGGAAGGATTTCAGCAGCGCTATGTCCGGTCTCCATCGGAACTGCAAAACCGCGCACGCTGCCAGATTGAGCGCGAACTTAAGCTCATTGAAAAACTCGATCTCGCTGGCTACTTCCTGATTGTCTGGGATCTGGTCCGCTTCTGCCGCGAACAAAACATTCTGGTGCAAGGACGCGGCTCGGCTGCCAACAGCGCGGTCTGCTATTCGCTGGGCATCACCGCGGTCGATGCCGTCAGCATGGAATTGCTTTTCGAGCGATTTCTTTCCGAGGAACGCGGCGAATGGCCCGACATCGATCTCGATCTTCCCAGCGGCGACCAGCGCGAACGCGTGATTCAGTATTTGTACAAACGCTACGGCGAACGCGGCGCTGCCATGACTGCGAATGTCATCACCTATCGCAGCCGCATGGCTTCGCGCGAAATGGGCAAGGCGCTAGGTTTCGATCCCGAAACTCTCGACAAAGTTTCCGCCGCTGTTTCCACTTGGGAATATCGCGACGCCAATGACACCTTCGATCATCGCTTCCGCGATTCAGGATTGGATTTGAATCATCCCCGGCTGCGGAAATATTTCGAGCTGTGTGTCGCGGTACAGGATTTGCCGCGCCACCTCGGCCAGCATTCAGGAGGCATGGTGATTTGCCAGGGCCAACTCGACTCCGTGGTCCCTCTCGAACCCGCATCGATGCCGGGCCGCGTCGTCGTTCAATGGGACAAAGAAGACTGCGCCGACTTAGGCATAATCAAGGTCGACCTGCTCGGCTTAGGCATGATGGCCGTGCTTGAAGATTCTTTAAAACTCATTCGCGACCATCATCGCGAAGAAGTAGATCTCGCCCATCTGCCGCCCGATGATCCGACGGTGTATTCCACCCTGCAGAAGGCAGATACGATTGGCATGTTTCAGATCGAGAGCCGGGCGCAGATGTCGTGCCTGCCGCGCCTGCAGCCAAAATGTTTTTACGACATCGTGGTGCAAGTCGCCATCATTCGCCCCGGACCAATCGTGGGACAGATGGTAAATCCATATTTGCGGCGGCGCATGGGACGCGAACCCGTGAACCACCTGCATCCATCGCTCGAGCCCGTGCTGGCACGCACGCTGGGCGTTCCTCTGTTTCAGGAGCAATTGCTGCGCATCGCAATGGTTGCCGCCAACTTCACCGGAGGCGAGGCCGAAGAACTCCGCCGCGCCATGGGATTCAAACGTTCGCAAGCCCGCATGAAGGATATCGAGGCCCGGCTTCGCATCGGCATGGAACACAACGGCATCTCGCGCGAGGCACAGGAGCAGATCATTCTCTCCATCACTTCATTCGCTCTGTACGGATTCCCCGAATCTCACGCCGCCAGTTTTGCGCTCATCGCTTACGCCAGCGCCTATTTGAAATGCCATTACCTCGCCGCCTTCACCGCCGCCCTGCTCAACAATCAACCAATGGGTTTTTATCGTCCAGCTACGCTTGTGAAAGATGCGCAACGGCACGGCCTAAAGGTATTGCCGATCGATGTAACGAAGTCAGAATGGCAATGTACGCTGGAGCAGTCAGCAGTCAGCAATCAGCATTCAGCCAGTTCGGTCGTTGGACAAAATATGGCCATGCGCCTAGGCCTCCGCTACGCCCGCGGATTGCGTGAAGAAGCCGCCCAATCCCTTATTCATCAACGCAATCTCGCTCCATTTCTTTCTATTCGCGATCTAGTCCATCGCGTACCCGAGTTGCGTAAAGATGAATTGAATACCCTTGCGGAAATTGGGGCGCTGAATGAAATCGGGAATTTACTACGGAGACACAGAGACACGGAGAAAGTCAGGAAATTTAATAAAGAATTTGTGGCAACGGATTTTGAACTTCCAATTACCGACTGCATTTTGCCAGGAACGGCCCAATCAGCAACCGAGAATCCAAAATCAGAAATTATCTCCGTGCCTCCGTGTCTCCGTGGTGAATTCGCTTTTCATCGCCGCGATGCTCTCTGGCAAGTTGAACGCGCCGTCCGCCATTCCGGCCCGTTGCTCGACAAATTGCCAGAGCCCGATGCCAGCTCGCCGCTGCGTCCCATGAACCAGGAAGAACGCCTGGTCGCCGACTTTCGCGGCACAGGAATGACAGTAGGGCCGCACCCCATGGCTTATCACCGCGTACGAATGGAAAAGATGGGCATCCACAAAGCCAGCGAACTCAGCCGCATTCCCGACGGACAACATTTGCGCATTGGCGGATGCGTCATTTGCCGCCAGCGTCCCGGCACCGCCAAAGGTTTCGTTTTTCTCAGCATCGAGGACGAGACCGGAGTAGCCAATGCGATCGTCACCCCTGATCTGTTTCAGAAGAACCGGCTGCTATTAAGTTCCGCGCAATTCCTGATGGTAGAGGGAATCTTGCAGAATCAAGACAATGTTATTTCCGTAAAAGCCGAACGAGTGTTGCCGCTCTCCATCACTCGCGCCGAAACCAGTTCGCACGATTTCTACTAACGGTTATCTACAAAATCAATGTTTCAGAGAGATTAATTCTTTCCACCTTTCGCACACATCCACAGCTTTTCGGTATATCATTACTTCAACCCATTACATGCATTTTGTGGGGTTCCATCAGGTAGGGCCGCTGTGTATGCGGCCAATCATAACCTATCCTAATTCATGGACTTAGCGGTCCCAAGGAGTATCGATTATGGCTAAAGCAAGAACACCCCGCACCACCAAGGCAACCAACAACCAAGTCATCACCATGCCCGAAGCCGGCTCAGTTTCTCTGGTTCGGAAGACCTCGCCGGGGAACGGTTCTCCAGTTGACTTGGAAGCGAAAATCCGCGAGCGCGCCTACCAGTTGTATCAGGAACGAGGAAGCACCCCTGGTTTCGAGAATGAGGATTGGCTCCGAGCTGAACGCGAAGTTCTCGCTCGCCAAAACCATCAGCAAACCGCATAGGCAGAAAGAGAATTCCACTCACCACGCACCCGTAGGCCCGGACGCCTTCGTCCGGGCAGCGGAGCAAAGCTTCGCAGGCTTGCAAATACTCTATCCCTGTCCAGTTTCTAGACTGAGCAAGCTGTGAAAATCCAGAGTTTCCCGACTTCGTGGTTGCTTCGGTAGAGGGTTTCTGAAAAAATACAGTTAGGATCCCCCCATGTCGCAAATAGGCAGTTTTGCGCTCCTCCTCGCGCTGGCTCTGTGCGCCTACTCGTTCCTGGCTGGCATCCTCGCACTCGTCAACAAGGGACCAGGTTCAGAACGGCTAGGTGAAACCGCCCGTCGCGCCGGCATCGCCAGCTTCGCAATAGTTTTCCTCGCCGCCGTGGTGCTGGTAGTGGCGGCCTTTCAAAACGATTTTTCCATCGCCTACATTTTTCATCACAGCAATCGCGATCTGCCTGCACCCTACAAGTTCGCCACGCTCTGGTCAGGTCAGGAAGGATCGCTGCTGTTCTGGGCGCTGCTGCTTTCGGCTTACGGACTCGTTCTCAGGTTGCGATATAAGACCGACGTTCGCCTGTTTGCGTATGCCTCGGTCATCATTGCCGCCGTGCAGGTCTTCTTCTTACTGCTGCTGAATTTCGCCGCCAATCCTTTCGGCGTGATGCAAGGCGCGCTACCCGCCGATGGCACCGGACTCAACCCGCTGTTGCAGTATCCCGAGATGGTGATCCATCCCCCCATGTTATATCTCGGCTACGTTGGGTTCACAGTTCCATTCGCCTTCGCCCTGGCGGCGTTGATTATGCGGTATCCCGGCGAAAAATGGATTCAGATCACCCGCCGCTGGACCATGGTGACCTGGGGATTCCTAACCTGCGGAGTTTTTCTCGGCGCACACTGGGCGTACTCAGTGCTGGGATGGGGTGGATATTGGGGATGGGATCCAGTCGAAAATGCCTCCCTCATGCCGTGGCTGACTGGTACCGCATTCCTGCACTCGGTCATGATGCAGGAAAAACGCGGCATGCTGAAGACCTGGAACATGTGGCTGATTTTTTCCACGTTCATGCTTTCGATCTTCGGCACGTTCTTGACCCGCAGCGGCGTAGTGAGTTCGGTGCATGCTTTTGCGCAATCTTCGATCGGCGACTGGTTCGTTGCATTTCTCGCGATCATCTTCACGACCTGCCTGTTCTTTTATGTAAAGAACCGGTCGCACCTGCGCACCGAGCACAAACTGGAATCGCTGATCTCGCGCGAGTCGAGTTTCCTGTTCAACAACTTATTGCTGTTAGTCGCCTGCTTCACGGTGCTATGGGGAACGCTCTTCCCCGTGCTTTCGGAGTGGGTTCAAGGAACCAAGGTCACGGTCGGACCGCCGTTCTTCAATCGCGTGAACGTGCCGGTAGCGTTGCTTCTTCTACTGCTCACCGCAGTCGGCCCGCTGCTCGCGTGGCGCAGGACATCCATCGAAAGCCTGAAACGCAATTTCCTGTGGCCAGCAATCGGCGCCCTCGCCATTGGCGTGCTGCTGGTCGCACTCGGCATGAAACCATGGAAGGACGTTTCCTACTTCTACTCCTTGATGACCATCATGCTGTCCGCGCTGGTGGCCTTGACGGTAATCTCGGAGTTTGTTCGCGGGGGCCGTGTGATTGGCCGCCATACCGGCCAGAATCTATTTGCCTCGATGGCGCAACTCGCGCATCGCAACACGCGACGTTACGGCGGATACATCGTTCACTTCGGCGTGATCGTGGTCATGATCGGATTCGCCGGCTCGGTATTCAATCAGGACAAAGAGCAGGAGATGGCATTCGGCGACAAGATGACCATCGGCCCATACACGCTGGTCTGCCAGTCTTACACCCAGGACGACAATCCAAATTACGGCAGCGAGTGGGCGGTGATGAATGTCTTCAAGGGCGGAAAGCAAATTGCCACGCTCAATCCCGAGCGCCGTTTCTACAAGGCGAGTCAGCAGACTTCCACCATGGTCGCCAACCGCTCCACCCCAGAGGAAGATTTATACGTAGTGTACGAAGGCCAGAACTTGGACACGGGGCGGCCCATCATCAAAGTCCATTTGAATCCTCTGGTCATGTGGATCTGGATTGGCGTGTGGATCATAATCGCCGGCACAGTCGTGGCCTTGATTCCCAACGCAGCACCGGTACGGGTTTCAGCCCCGGCTCGCATGCGAGCCGAACCGGTCGGAGCAGGCGACTGATGGGGATTGAACCCAATTTGGTATCCCGCCCATTGTTGTCATCCCGAGCAAAGCGAGGGATCTGCAGTTCTCCTCCGTCCAAAGAAATTACAGATTCCTCGTCGCTAACGCTCCTCGGAATGACAGTTCTTGTTCTAAGACGAAGCGCTCAACTGATTGCCGTAACGTTGGCGGTCTTTGCCCTGCTCGGCGCCGGCGACGAATCCGCCCGCGTCAACGACCTCGGCCATCGCATGATGTGCGTCTGCGGCTGCAACCAGATCCTGCTCGAATGCAATCACGTCGGCTGCGCCTACTCCGACCGCATGCGCGCCGAACTGGTCGCCGCCGTCGACCGCGGCGACAACGACGACCTGACTCTCCAGGGATTCGTCCAAAAATACGGTACAACGGTGATGGCCGCGCCGACCAAGACCGGCTTCAACCGCGTGGCCTGGATCATGCCGTATCTCGTTTTGGTGCTTGGCATCGCGATGGTTTCGCTCATTGTGCGGGCTTGGAGATCACGTCCGCTGGTGCTGCCAGTTGGTGCCGTGGTCGCTGTCCATGGAGCGGAGCTTGAGCATTTCCGCAATCAGGCGAGGAAGGACACCGAAGTATGAGCATCGAGCTGCTGACCTGCATCCTGATTACGATCGGCGCGCTGGTCTACGTCTTTTATCTACCCGGCAAACTCTACCTGGGACCGGAGAAAACGCGCGTCATTTACCTGCGCGAGCGCAAGGAAGCGATTTACGAAAATCTGCGCGACCTGAATTTCGAATTCAAAGCTGGCAAGTTTCCAGATTCCGATTACCAGACTATGAAGACTTCTCTCGAAGAGGAAGCAGCCGCAGTTCTGGCTGAGATCGCGAGACTGGAAGAAGCTGCAGCCACTCCGTCGCTACGCCCCCGTAAAGGAGCCAGAGTTTGAGACTCTTCCCGCCGACCACGTACCGAAAACGCCGTGAACAAACCGGGTGCCCCATTTCTCGCGCACTTTGCGAGAAGTGGGGACTTTCCGTCGTGTTCCTGTTGACGCTCCTGCTCGCCTCCGCCTCCGCCCAAACTCTAACCGGAAGCGTCACCAACGGCACCACCAAGAAACCCGCCGCGGGCGACGACGTAGTGCTCCTCAGTCTCGGTCAAGGGATGGAAGAATCTGGCCGCACCCAGACCGACGCCAAAGGCAACTTCAGTATAAAGCTTGACAACGCCACGAGCCCTCACCTGGTCCGCGTCGTCCACCAGGGCGTTACGTATCACCGCATGGCTCCTCCCGGAACGACCTCGGTCGAAGTGCAGGTTTACGACGTTGCCAAGAAGGTCGACGGTATTAGCGTAACCGCCGACGTGATGCGTTTTCAGGCCCAAGGCAGCGAGTTACAGGGCATCCGCCTGTTCGCCGTGAACAATGCGTCGGACCCACCGCGCACCCAGATGAGCGATCAGAATTTCGAATTCTATCTGCCCGACGGCGCCCAGGTCGACCAGAGCATGGCGATGACCGCGGGCGGACAACCTATCAACTCCGCTCCCGTGCCGCAGAAGCAAAAGAATCGCTACGCTTTCCTGTTTCCCTTGCGTCCCGGCGAAACTCAGTTCCAGGTCAGCTACCACATGCCGTACAGCGGCGAAGCCAGCTTTGATCCCAAGACTCTCTATGGCGCGCAGCATTTCGTAGTCGTGCTGCCGAAAACCATGGAGTTCTCCCCCGCGTCCGGTACGTCCTTCAAGGCGATGGAAGACCCGCGGCAGTCGGACGCGGTCGTACAAGTGGCTTCCAACACCACCGCAGGCCAGCCCCTGGCCTTCAAGATCTCCGGCACCGGCACCATGTCTGACGAGGCGGAGGAGACCAAGAAAAACAGTAGCCCGGTCGGCGGCGCCCAGACCACCGGTCCAGTGGCCGGACGCGACTCTCGTCCCGGCGGCGGCCTGGGCCCACCCATCGACGCTCCCGACCCGCTGGAAAAATATCGCTATTACATCCTCGGAGGTTTCGGCGTCGTTCTGGTCGCCGGCGCGATTTACATCGTCACCCGCTCCAAGACGGCAACCGTGCCTGACTATGCTCCGACGGACGCCGAGCTAGGCATTCCCCCCGCGCCCAAACCCAAGCCCGCCGATCGCTCCGCCCTACTGCTTGAGGCCCTGAAGGAAGAAATCTTCCAACTCGAAGTCGAACACAAACAAGGCCGAATCTCGCAGCAGGAATACGAAAAAGCCAAGGCCGCTCTGGATCAGACCCTGGAGCGCGCCGTCAAGCGAGGCGTAGCCAAAGTCGGGTGAGGACGGGCGTCGCGCCCGCCCGCTCTGAAGGGTCGCATCACCCAAAATCAAGCGTGGCATGCGCTGTTTTCGCGAGCGCTGAAGCGACGGTCCACCCCAAGGCCGGAGTTTTTGCGCACGGTCTTTTTGACCGGACTATGGGTCGCAGATTTCTTCTCGCCGCTTCGGCTACGGCTTGGATCTGGGGTACTTCTTCTTCCGTCGATTCCTTGTCTGCGGCAGGTGCCGCGGCTACGACTTCGGCGTTCTCCGGTTGATCATCTTCGTTTTGTTCTTGCTCGCGGTAATCGTCGCGGTTCCACGGATCTTCGCCGAGCGGGGTTTGGTCTACCGTGCGCGGGTCGATGACTACGCGGGTTTTGATGGTGGGTTCGAAGTTGGTGCGGGCGAGGTTCGAGGACGCCGTCTGCAGGGCGTAGAGCAGGAGGCCGGCGGTTTTGCCGTCGATTTGGCCACTTAGGATGAGGCGCATCACCTGCATGAGGGCGAGCTGGATGGAGTTGGCGTCTTCGAGCAGGGGGAGATCGAAGACGGCGCGGTTGCGGCGGGCGCGGTTGGCGCCGAGGGCGATGCGGGCTCCTTGCCAGGTTTTGTGGAAATAGCAGAGGCGGTTGCGGCGCAGGGCGGGCGATCCGCACTGAGTGCCGTTGACTTTGATGTGTTGGCAACGGGGAATGCTATGAGGATATAAAGTGAACATGAATTTTTCTCCATCCCCCCTCTCCCTGTGATCTATTGGAATCATAGGGATAGCTGGGGACTGTGGTTGAAATCTTTGAGTTGAAAGGAGTTACGGGGAAAATCTTGAGAACAAACGGGTTAAGGGTGGGGAAGGGCATGGCGACTTACTGGCTATATATTGGTTATCTGGTATAGCTCAGGTGAAGTCAAGGAAATTGCGATGGCAAGGTTGTGGATTTCCCGTTTTGGTTTTTTTGGTCTCAGGTGGTGGCGTGAATTTTCTGGACATGACGCTATTTTCAGGATGGTTGCAGCATGAACGAGCAGCAGGTCCCTCCACTGCGCTTCTCATCCCCTCGGGGATGAGAAGCTTCGGTCGGGATGACAGTTTGTAACGAGCTACGGTAGCCGTGAAAACGCTGCTAGGTAGAATGCATAGATCCTTCGCTTTGCTCAGGATGACAGCGTGAAAGGGTGCGGTGCTAAATCTGACGTGCGTCGTGTAACTAAGCGGCGTCGGTTTTGTTCAGTTCGGCTTGGACGGCATCTCGCTCGCGCGGCATCTTGAGTTCGGAAAAAATGGCGAGGGCTTGTTCGAACTTCTGCCTCGCGGCCTGTTTGTCGCCCTGCTGCCCCGCCAGCGATCCCCACTGTCCATAGCAGAAGGCTAGCCCACCTTTGTTGCCCAATTCAAGGCAAAGAGCTTCCTGCTTCTTGTGCAGCGCCAGTGCCTCATCCAGCTGTCCCCACGCCTTCAGGATCAACGCCTGATTGCCGTAGCTGCGCTGCAAACCGTCCTTATTGCCCAACTCTAGGCAGAGAGCTTCTTCCTTCTTGTGCAGCGCCAGCGCCTGCCTCAGCCGTCCCCTCGCTTGAAGGATCGACGCCTGGCCACCGTAGGTAAGCTGGAGACCGTCCTTGTTGCCCAACTGCAGGCAGATCACTTTTTGCTTCTTATGCAGCGCCATCGCCTCATCCAGCCGACCCCAGGCCTGCAGGATGACCGCCTGGTTACCGTAGCTGCGCTGCAAACTGTCCTTGTTGCTCAACTCCAGGCAGATCGCTTCTTCCTTCTCATGCAGCGCCAGCGCCTCCTCCAGCCGTCCCCACGCCTTCAGGATCAACGCCTGGTTGCCGTAGCTAAACTGCAGACCGTCCTTGTTACCCAACTCCAGGCAGATCGCTTCTTCCTTCTTGTGCAGCGCCAGCGCCTCCTCCAGTTTCCCCCAATCCTGCAGGATCAACGCCTGATTGCCATAGCTGGTCTGCAAACTGTCCTTATTGCCTAGCTCCAGGCAGATGGCTTCTTTCTTCTTGTGCAGCGCCAGCGCCTCTTCCAGCTGTCCCCAATCCTGCAGGATCAACGCCTGGTTGCCGTAGCTGCGCTGCAAACTGTCCTTATTTCCCAACACCAAGCAGATCGCTTCTTGCTTCTTAAGCAGCGCCAGCGCCTCCTCCAGTCGTCCCCACGCCCGCAAGATCAACGCCTGGTTGCCGTAGCTGAGCTGCAGACCGTCCTTGTTGCCCAACTCCAGGCAGATCGCTTCTTCCTTCTGGTGCAGCGCCAGCGCCTCTTCCAGCCGCCCCCACGCCCGCAGGATCAATGCCTGATTGCCGTAGCTGGCCTGCAAACTGTTCTTGTTGCCCAACTCCAGGCAGATCGCTTCTTCCTTCTGGTGCAGCGCCAGCGCCTCCTCCAACCGCCCCCACGCCTGCAGTACCAATCCCTGGTTACCGTAGCTGCGCTCCAACACGTCGAGTGCTTCGCGGTCGGTGCGCCCGGCGTGAAAAGATTCTTCCTGCTTTAGAATGCGGAGGGCCTCTTCCAACTCACCGATCCGCCGCGCCACTAAGAATCCGTGGTTAGTAAGCCGGGCTTGACGTGGGCGTGCGTTTCTTTCCCAAAGGTATTTGGCTGCGGGGATGATCCCAGGCAGGCACTCGCGACAGTCACGCCAGCGCGTCTCCCAGTCTTTGAACAGCCGCTCCATGGCAGCTGCGTGGGACTGCTGCAAATTATCGAGTTCTCCCGGGCCGCAACTCGACCGCACTTGCTCGCGCAGGAGTGCGTGCAGTTGAAAGCGCCGACGGTCTCGATCCAGCACACGCAGCAGCGAAGAGTTTACCAGGCGTTCAGCGGCTTCATCCGCATCGTCTTCGCTCAGTTCTGCGATTTGCGCCACCAGCGGCAGCCAGAAGCCTTCCTGCACACAAACTGCGGCTGCTGCCAAGAGCTTCTGTTCGCGTCGCGGCTGCGCAGTAACTGCTTTCTTGAAGAGCTCCGAAACATCCCGCACTCCGTCTCCAAGCCGGTCGAGGCGGAGCTTAAGCACGCTGCCAAGCAGCGGGCTTGCAGGTTTTTCTCGCAGTATGCTCGCCCCAACCGCAACCGCGATGGGTAGCATCTCGACTTTGTGGGCGAATCCGAGCAGAGCCTTGCGGTGTCGGGTTATTTCGTTCTTGCCAAATACCGGATCGAGGAAAGTGTGAAATAACTGGTTGGCCTCTTTTTCACTGAAGCTTTCCACCTCAAGCGTTTGTTGCGCGGAAATCCACGGCAGTGATGGTTGGCGCGATGTGTAGAGCACGGAGCACGGGGGCCCGGGCTCAAGTTGCTTGACCTCCTTGCCCCAAGCGTCGTCGAGTATCAGCAGGGACTGGCGGTCGCGCAGCCACTGCTTGGATTGCTTGCGCTTTCCTTCCGGGGGTAGAGTTTTCACCTCGATGGGCAGGCGGTCGGATAGCTCGGCGGTGATTTCGTCGATTCCGCGGGCGCCGCATGACTGGTAGATGACGGCGTCAAAATCCTTTTGCGCGTCCCAGGCGAAACGCAGGGCTAGCATGGATTTTCCCGTGCCCGGCTCGCCGTGAAGGAGAAAGGTGGCGGGCTCCGCGGTTAGCGTGTCTTGAAGGAGAGTGAGGTAGGCTTCGCGGCCGACGAAATCTCTGGGACGGTAGTCGGGGAGATAGACGGGTGCTTTCGTGCCCGAAAGGCGTTGCACGCTCTCTCTGCGCTTCAGCCATTGGACGGTTTCGCGAAGGGCGGCTGCTTGATCGGAGCGGGCATCGATGTAGTTTGTCTTGCGCAACAGTTGGGGTAGATCGTGATCGCGCAGGAGGATGATGCCTAGACGAATCTTTTGCTCAGCTACTTGTCGGGCGAGGACGGAGGTCCATTCCTCTTTCGTCCAGTTGGATTTTGCGGCGTCGGGTGACCAGACTACTAAAGCTACGTCACACTGGGTTAGGCCTTGTTCGATCTTGGCGACGAAGTTTTCGTTTTTGTCGATGTCCACTTCGCAGAGCCACGGGGTGAAGCTGGCGCCGGTCAGGGCGTCGGCTAGCCTTTGGACAAAGTCCTTGTCCTTGGTGCTGTGGGAGAGGAACACTTTCATTTACTTCGGGCCTCTGCCGGGAATGCTATCGGGGATTGTAGCTGAAGCTGGGCGGAATTCAGCTTATTGACTGCGGTCGGTCAACAAAAAGGACGCGAAGCTGGGATAGAACGCATTTTCGGTTGAGAGTCTCGTCTCCCACTCTTTCCGCAGAGAACGCGGAAAGAATGGGGCACCCCTCAGTTTCGTTCGGCG
>CAWISU010000036.1:0-8930 GCA_963838765.1 uncultured Acidobacteriota bacterium
ATAATACGCGTTGCTGCTGCTTGTGGCAAAAACGTGAATCACCCTGTAGGTGTACTTGCCTTTTGACGGCTTTAACTGGAAGACCGTGCCGCCGCCAACTTGCCACCGTCATCGGTAGTGCCGTACAGGTTGCCGGCCGCGTCAAAGCTCAGGCTGCCGTATGGGTAGTCCCGTCGTTGCCGCTAATGTCGGCAAAGACATGAAGCACAGTCTCCTGTCCATGTGCTGCCCGACTTTGGACAGCTCACACACCGTGCCCTGGTTGCTTGGGCCGCCTTGGTACGTCGTGCCGTAGAGGTTACCGGCCGTAGTCGAAAACTATCCCGCCAAAGGGGTTCGCACCATCACTGTTACTGGGACCGGAAAGCTATAGATTACGGTTTCGGTCCACGTGCCATTGGAATTCGTCAACTCGTAGACCTCGCCAAAGTTGTTGGTACCGCCCTGGTAGGTCGTGCCATAAAGATGATCACCTGAGGTGTCGGCAACCAAGGAGCCATAGGGATAGACGCCGTCCACGCAGCTGGTCTGAGCACAGAAGTTGTAGAGAACAGTTTCGGAGCTAGCCCACGCACTAGCCACAAGCAACAGGGTCACTGCTAACACAAGCGCTTTCACACGCATAAATCCTCCTTGAGTAAGTGCTACGAATTGCTTCCTGGGATCGCAAGTTCGGCTTGCGCCCGCCGACGAACAGTTGTTTTCGCTGGATCCCGACCAAGGATCTCCTCATTGCGATTCGAGTTGTGATGATTCAATCCGAGCCTGGGTCCAGACGAGCCATCCTCAATATCAGGCACTAATATTCAAGCATTCGAAAATCGAAATGCCCTGCCGGGGGGACGGCGATTAGGGGAGATGGGCTTTCCACGAACTAATTCGGATGCCTAAAAAATGTCGAAACATTGTGGTGCAGCAGGCAGGCGCTGTCAAGATGAAAGATTTTGCATGTTATGCGACACGGGAAGTCCCGCTGGGCAGGGGTGGCGCTCGCGAAGTAGTTGCCGACGTCGCCCGGTAGCGATGCAAGGCTTGGAATCCGTGAGGCACAGCCGCCGCGGGAAGATGGCGGTTATTGGAATCTCCGAGTCACGGGGTCAGGCAATTGCTCCTCAAGTTTCCGCGCCAGCCACGCCTGCAATTCAGAGCTAAGGTTGGAAGGGAGCAACAAAAATGACAAGCCGGACTGCCCTTTGTCGTTCGTCCAGCACACCCTGCATTCTGCTGTCATGGCGAGTTGAGGGTTGGTTACAGTGAACTGGGTGGTCACCTCGGTGCCAGGTATGAGCGGGGAGGACCCACCAAATGCCATGCCGTTCTCGCTGATGTTCACCGTTCTTCCAAAAATTTCTGGTTCCCCTTTTCGGCGGGCGGCCGCGGGAACGGAGATCGGATAACGAAAGTAGCGCCGGCGTTCCCGGACAATGAGTCCGTAAGCCGCCTGGAGAGTGTGCCGAATTGAATCGAAAGTCAGCGGCCGTTCCAGGGCAAAACTTGACCCCGCTTTCAGGGCATACCCGGTTTCGGCGCTGTTGCCGGTAATGGCGAAGGTGACCGCAGTTCGATTGGAAGCCGAACCGCGCACTTGCTGAAGCACCAGCCTGGCCTGGTTCCCGAGCGAAAAATCAATGACGACAACTTCGAGTTTGCCATGGTTGATCCGATCCAGCGCATCGGGGACTTTGATGCAAACCTCGACCGATAGCGCTAGTTCCTGCAGGGCCTCGGCAAGTTGTCGTGTCGCGACTGCGTCTTCAGAGACAACCAGGGCTTTTCCGATGAGTTTCCCGGTGGAAGTGTCGGTCATTGAGTGCTCCTTCGCTAGGCGGATTGGCGCCCGTTCGGCTCCTGACGCCGTTCTTGTTTCTTGGTTTGGGAGTTGTGTTCGGCTTCCAGCAAGTCTTTAAGGTGACGAATCTGCTTAACATTCAGCGCAAATGTGGTTAGCGCTCCCGCCCCAGCACCCAGCAGAAAGATTCCCAAGGCGACCCGCAGGTCCACGATCTGCATCTCCCACGTTTATTTTTGTCTTGCATGGCCCCCCGGACTGGAAAAACACCACCACTCACTCCCCTTTTTCCAGTGTTAGGACACTAAAATGCAGCGCTGCACGGCGCTTTCTAGCCAAACCCTCAACTTTATATGACGCAGCCTGCGCCCTGTGGATCCGAGTTGTCGTTGTTACGAATTCAGAACAAGGGCTACAAAGGAGAGGAACGGGCTAGGGCGCACCCAGAAAGCAGATTCAGGTGCTTAGCTGGCGAACTGGCGGAGGCGAAGCCTCCGCTAACTTGCGTCTGCAGTCGTGCCCGATTTCTGCTTCAGGCTTCCGGCAGATTACGCCCCGCTGAACGGCGGGTTGGCAGCTCGTCGCTACCTTTACCAATCGGAAAGAGAGAGACAAGCAGGAAGATGGGCAATAACAATGCCCCGATCGCAAAGAAAGCGCCGATGACAAGCCCGTCACTTATTTTCGAAGCAACGGCGCTCTCAGACTCGCTGTGCCGCATGGTTTCCTGCGCCATCATTCTTTCAACATCGTCGTCATCGACGAGCACAATCTTCGGGGCGGCGTCTGTCAGGCGAAACCTCCTCTGCTAAGCATCGTTCGGAATTACGTGAAACGTAGGGGGCAGAATCCTTTAGGCGATCCACGTTCCTATATCGCGTCCCTGCCGCGTCTGTTTTTTGTCTGACATGCGCATGCCTTTCGTGAATGAGCACGTTGCCTCGACCAGCATCACCGCCCCGAAAAATTGAGCCACACAGCGCGAGGCCGTGGATTGCTTGAGGGTGGCACACGCGCTCGGGTACAATGCGCATGAAAACTCATCCGTTACGAAATCCGGACAAGCCAGAACCGTCTCACCAGCACCTCCATGCCCCTGAACCAGCAACCGGTAGCTGTTATCATCCTTCGCACATGCATCCCATTGTTCTCAGTCTTCTGCTGGGCCTAACCGCCGCCGCCGCCAACGTATTCGGAGGCGCGATCATCGTGCAAAAACATTGGGATCGCTCGTACCTGCGGTACTTTGTTGCGCTGGGCGCGGGATTTATGCTGGCTACTGCCATCGTCGAAATCTTTCCAGCCGCACTGGAATTGCGCGGCAAGAGCGCCGCGTTTCTGGTTCTGATGGGCTACTTGATTATTCATTTCTTCGAGCACACGGTAACCACTCACTTCCATTTTGGCGAGGAAACACACAAAGACCAGTTCGTTCACACCCACAAGGGATATTCGATCCTGATCGGCTTGATTATCCACACATTTTTCGATGGCATCGCCATCGCTTCCGGCTTTCTGGTTTCGAATTGGCTGGGATGGATCATTTTTCTGGCGATCTTCCTGCACAAGATTCCTGAAGGATTCACCATTGCATCGGTCATGCTGGCGAGCGGCCGTAGCCGTCGCGTGGCTTGGGGAGCGTCGGTGCTGCTGGGTGCCGCAACTTTCGCGGGAGTGGCGACCATGGCGCTTTTCCAGCACGAAGTGAGCTTTGGGTTGCCACTGTCGGCGGGAGTGACGATTTACGTCGCGGCCTCCGACCTCATACCGGAAGTAAACCGCGAGCCGGGGGCAAAAATGGCTCTAGTGGTTTTTCTGGGAGTTGGATTTATGTTTCTGTTGGATCGTTTGGCTCACGTTCACTAGTCCTAATCCACGGTGTGTTTCGCGGTGTAGCCTTCTCGCGCGATCACTAGATACTTCAGATCTTTCCCCTTCTGATCCTTAACTTTGAGAGGACCTCCATCGGGCGCGATCACTTCGACTTTCAGTTTGCGGTAGGTGCCGTCAAGCTTTGGATTTGTGGGATGATAGGCAATGCTGTACTGATTACGGATATCGCCGCCGATCTCGTGAAAAATCTCCGGAAACTCCGCCTGAAATCGCGGGAAATAGGCGCGTCCGCCGGTCAACCTGGCGAAGGTGTTCATCTCGTTGTCGGCCTGGAGATAATCCATTTGACCGACGGGGATGCCCATTCCATGGGGCGCCGCCATGCCGTGTGATTCGAAATATTCCCTGATCGCCCAGCCCACGCTGATGGGAAAAATTGTTACATCCTTTGTAGCTTTGATCTTCTTCGTAATTTGGTCCAGGTTGAGTTTGCTGAAGGTATCGACCCCGGTGGTAATCAAAATGACGTACTTATGCCCTTGGATCCGGTCGACGCGGTCCAGCGTGTCATAAAGCGCGTCGAACAGATTGGTCTCCGAGAAACCGGGGATTCGCAACTGGTTCAGCGCGCCGTAGGCCTCTTGCTTGTCCTGGGTGAAGTCCGCCAGGATGTAATCCTTCATGTCGTAAGAAATCACGGCCAGCCAATCGTCCTTTTTCAGCGTGTTTACGAATGAGTAGGACGCATGCAGGATGTCGCTCATGAAGTAATAATCGCCAGCCGCGAACTCGACCAGGAGGACTGCAGTGATTGGCGCTTCGGAGATGGTGAAATTGCTGATGGCCTGCGGCGCGCCGTCTTCAGAAATACGGAAATTCTCCTTCTTTAGATTAGAAATGAACTGCCCATCTTTAGTCGTGACCATTACCGGAACTTCGACGACCGGTACGTCCACCCGAATGGAGTAGTCGGGCATGCCCTCGATTTTCTTAGGCTTTTCCGTCGGGGGAGGCGGAGGAGGCTCGTCCTTTTTCTTGGGAATGGCATACGGCCCAACGTCGGACTGCGGACCGCCCGCCGCATCGGGCGGCTCCGCCTGGCCTTTCGGAGGCGCGGAGGAGCCCTGATCCTGGGCGAAAGACGCTATCGTGAAGCTCCCGAGAACCAGGACCAGTAACAATGAGACGGCTGGGATGTACCTTCGGGCCGGGGCAAAGCAACAAAACATTTGATCTCCTCGGAAAACCTTATGCTAGTATAGACGCAGAGTTTCGCGATTGGGATGTTTTGCACGGCTTTCACTAACCCCTCTCCTTCCCGTCAAATCGCGAACAAAGCGCGAAGTGTTATCTGTTTTTAGAGAACCAGTTGGCGGTTCTCCGGGGGAATGTGTGGGTGAATCTGTAATGAGACGAGCAATTCTCGCCCTTTCTGTTTTATGTCTTCTGCTGTCTTTCGCAACCCAAGCGCAGACACCCAAGCCAGTTGAGACCATTCCGATCTCGCAGATTCACGCCGGAATGCACGGCGTGGCCTACACCGTCTTTCAGGGTACGAAACCCGAATCCATGGACGTTGAGGTGCTTGGGGTTCTCACCAACGCGAATGGTCCCAAGGGCGACGTCATCCTGGTTCGCCTCGGCGGAGCCAAAGCGGAATATACCGGTGTAGTTGCAGGCATGAGTGGCAGCCCGGTGTACTTGGATGGCAAACTGGCCGGCGCGCTCGCCTTCCGCATCGGCGAGTTCTCGAAAGAGCCGATCGCCGGGGTTACGCCAATTGCTGAGATGCTCGAGATCAGCGCGCTCGACCGAAATCCGACTTCGGCGCCGATCGAAGCTACATCCGCCGCCCGCTCCCCGAACAAGACTGCGAGCCCGGGGACTGCAAACGCGCCTTTGCAAGACGCCGGTCATGGCTTCACCAACTATCTGAAGCCCATTGAAACTCCGCTGGTCTTCAACGGATTCTCCGAAGACACAGTGCAGCGCTTTGCGTCCCAATTTTCCGCTGCCGGAATCGTGCCGGTGATGGGCGCAGGCTCGGTGAGCAACGCCAAGCAGCCTGAGGCGATGGAACCCGGTTCCGCCGTAAGCGCTATTTTGGTACAGGGCGACATGAACATCGCCGCCACTTGCACTGTTACCTACATGGACGCGCAACATCTGCTGGCGTGCGGTCATCCGCTGATGCAGTTCGGCATGATCGACTTGCCGATGACCAAGGCGACTGTGCTTGCGACTCTACCCTCGCCGCTCAACGCCTTCAAAATCGTGAATGCTACCGAGACCGTGGGAACATTCGTGCAGGACCGCCACAACGGTATTTTGGGAGAGTTTGGCAGGAAGCCGGAGATGATTCCGGTAACGCTCACGATTCACGGTGAATCTGCGGATAAGGAGTTTCATTACGAAATCCTGAACAACGCCCGCTTGAGCCCGGTCGCGATGATGGCCACGGTGTTCAACGCATTGCACGGCGTGAACGAGTACGGCGAGGAAACGACTTACCGCATGAATGGAAGCATCAGCGTGGATGGGTATCCGGCTGTCACCATGCAAGACATGTTTGCCGCCGTCGATGGCGGACAACCTGGGGCCATGTTGGCTGCGATTTCGCTGGGCGAGCGCTTCAGCCGTATTTTTGACAATCCGTACAGTGTGCCGGCAATTCACGGAGTGCAACTGGATTACAATATCGTCCGCGAACGCCGCTGGGCCCGGCTCGAAAGCGCCCGCACCGACATCACTGAGGCCCGTCCTGGCGACGATATTTCGATTGAAGCCATGCTGCGCCCCTACCGTGGCGAAGGCGTGGTGCAACACATTCCGATCCACATCCCTACATCCACATCCAAGGGTCCGCTTCGAATTCTAGTCAGCGACGGTGACACCCTCGACCATTTCCGCCGCGGTTCCTCGCTGCTTGGACGCAGGCTGGATCTGGCGGCGACCATCGCGGCCCTCAACAAAGAACACGTCAACAACCGCGTCTACGTTTCGCTGCTCGAAGCCGACCCCGAAGCCATGATTGCGGACAAGGTCATGCCCACGCTCCCGCTCTCCATCATGAACGTGATGGACGGCATGCGCGGGACGCAGGACATGGTTGTGTCGAGTGAGTCCTCGGTAAACGAGGCTGCTACGGCGCCGCTCGACTATGTGGTCGCAGGGGCGCAAGTGCTGACTATTAATATTAAGTAGCCCTGACTGGCCCACCTATTCCGATTGGGCCTTCATGTAGGAGCGTAGGATGGCGTTGATGCGGGTTTGGTAGCCGCTGCCGGCCTTCTTGAGCCATTCCACAACATCGTGGTCAACCCGGATGGTTAGACGGTCTTTGGGTTCCGGCAGGGTGAGCTTGGCGGTCTTCCAGAACGATTTATCCAGCTTGGGAATATCGGAGTCGTCGATGTCGGCGTCGTGCATCCGGCGCAAGCGTTTGAAGTCAGTCTTGCCCTTGGTCCGCGATCTTGAGGTGGTTCGCGTAATCTTGCCTTTCATTGCAATGTGCCCTCCTGGCTGAAATAATCCGCCGACGGGGGCCGCGCATTACGTAGACCACGAGGATTACAATGCCTTTCATCGAGCCGATGGCCACGATGCGGTCTTCCCCCCGACGGCTATTCATGGTCTCGAACACCGGACCGTCAAAAACACGTATGGCATCCTGAAAATCAATGTAGTGTTTCGCGAGGTTCGCCTGCCGTTTGCTCTCATCCCACTCGAAAAGCATCTCCGTACCTTGGGGAATGAGTGTTGTCTATATGCACATACTGTACATACACATTCATTAGTTTGTCAAGCTCACTCTTAGAGCGATCACGCCATCAGATGGCAGGAGTGCGTCTTCACGATGAGCCAGACTTCGCGGCCTGGTTGGAGTTGGAGGGAGTCGCGGGCGGCGAGGGTTAGGTGGACTTCCATTTCTACGCCGCAATTTACCTGGGCTGCCACGATTACGTCGCGCTGTTCCAGAGAGACCACGCGTCCGGGAATTATGTTGCGGGCGCTCAGGCCTGTGGGTTGAACCGTGGCCAGCAGGATGTCGCCGGCCCGAATCCCGATTAGCAGGCTTGAACCTGTTTCTGCGCGCATCAGCGGCGTTTCCAGTTCTACGTTGGTGTTGGCGATGCGGCAGGTCATGGTGCCGCGATCTTCGTGGGCAGCGGTCACCTCCGCGTGAAAAATGTTTTCGAAGCCGATGAGTTGCGCCAGCGATTCGCGGCGGGGTGCGGACATCACTCCATGCGGCGTGCCGTCGGCGATGATGCGGCCATTTTCGAGGACGAGCACGCGGTCTCCTAGGGCGAAGACTTCTTCGCGGTTGTGGGTAACGTAGAGAATCGGAATGCGGTGGGCGGCGTTCCAGGCGCGCAGGTCGTCGATGATCTTCGACTTGGTGGATGCATCGAGCGCGGCCAGCGGCTCGTCGAGCAGCAGGAGGCATGGGTCGGTAACCAGGGCGCGCGCCAGCGCCACTCTTTGCCGCTCGCCGCCGGAAATTTCTCTCGGCTTGCGGTCGCGTAGATGCGCGATACGAAAGGATTCGAGGATGGCATCACGGTTTTTTTGCCGTTCGGCCTTGGGTGCGCCCGCGAGGCCATAGTCTACATTTTTTTCTACGGTGAGATGAGGGAAAAGAGCGAGGTCCTGAAAAACGTAACCGACCTTGCGGCTTTGCACAGGGAGACTGGTGCGTTGCGCGTGATCGAAAAAAACACGATCGCCGACGGCGATTGTCCCGGCGTCCGGCATGGTCAGGCCCGCGATGCAGTCTAGCAGCGTTGTCTTGCCTGCCCCGGATGGGCCGAACACGATTGTGATTCCCGGGGCGATGGTGAATAAAACATCGAGCGTGAAATCGCGTCCGGCATTGGAAAAGCTTTTGCGGAGCTGAACCGTCAGAACATTCTGCGATGCGCAATCAGCGGGCACGCCGGGATTTATTCTTTCCGTTCTCATCTAACCTGGCCGGAAAGGCTTGAACCACGAAGGTCCACAAAGGAAAATCTCGGTTTCAGTGCGCTTCGTGGCGTCATTTCCACAGCCACACCGCGCCCACTTTCCGGTTCACGCCATACACGAACGAGAGCACGGCGAAAGAAATGGCGAGCAGCACCAGCGCGGTCTGATTGGCGGCGGCATAGTTGAGCGCTTGCACCTGATCGTAAATCTCAATCGACACGGTTCGGGTCACGCCCGGAATATTTCCTCCAACCATGAGTACGACACCGAACTCGCCCATGGTGTGAGCGAAACTCAGAGCCACTCCGGTCACCAGTCCGGGAAGAGAAAGAGAGAGAGA
>CAWISU010000037.1:0-35244 GCA_963838765.1 uncultured Acidobacteriota bacterium
TGCCGGGCTGGAAATAATTGTTGTCGGCATCTTTGCGTAGATGCGGCACCAGTCTGCGTGCCCGCGAATCGCCAGGTCGGATCGGTGAGGAGTCCGCGGCTGAAAAGCCCGATTGCGTTGATGGTCCCTTCGTGGCGATGACGTAACCGTGGAACCGTAGGTTCCCGTGCCTTGAAACTATTGCGTGCACTGCGAGGTTGCGTTGACGCTATCGTACTGGAGTGCAGGTTACTGCAACCGCAGTAATCGTGGCAGTCACTGCACAGTCACCGTCGCCGTTCCGGACTTTGTTGTGTCTTGGGAGTTGGTCGCGGTTACGGTCAGCAATACTGTAACGCAACATGCTCCTCCTCCCGCCCGACGCCGCCAAAAAAAACATCGCCCCTACATTACGTATTGCTAAGTCGTAAACAAGCCACGCGCGCCCTAAAGTCAACCCACGGACACGTCCGCCAAGCCATCGCCGCTGCCCGACCTTTGTAGCGCCGGCGTCCCGCCGACATTATGGTCGAGCACAGCTCGGCTCCGGCACCAAAGCAATATCGCATCCCCACAGGCCGAGCACTTCCGATTAATCGATTCTCATCCACTACGAACACATTTCGCCTTTACAATATCTCAGCATCAAAGAATGGACGGACCCCATGGGCCTCGCGGTCGCTCACGGTGTACCAGGGTACGAGATTGTTATGGATAAATTCGTAATTCGCGGTGGGAATCCGCTGCTTGGGACAATTCGGGTCAGCGGCGCCAAGAACGCCGCGCTTCCGGCGATGGCCGCCGCCCTGCTCACTGACGAACCGGTCATCCTGGAAAACATCCCGCAGGTGCGCGACATCGAGACCACCCGCAAGCTGCTGGCCGCCATGGGAGCCGAGGTCGAACTTGGATACGGCCGGGCTCAGCATCGCACCACCATCTGCTGCAAGAACCTGACATCGCCCGAAGCCTCCTACGAGCTGGTCAAGACCATGCGAGCGTCGACTCTCGTCCTTGGCCCGCTAGTCGCGCGATGCGGCCGTGCCCGCGTTTCGCTCCCCGGAGGATGCGCGATTGGGGGTCGACCCATCGACCTGCACATCAAGGGACTCGAACTTCTGGGCGCAACTATTACGCAGGATCACGGGTATGTGGAAGCCACGGCAAAGCGGTTGCATGGTGGCGAGATTCTTTTTGACAAGATCACCGTGACCGGCACCGAAGACCTACTGATGGCGGCGACTCTCGCCGACGGCGAAACGGTAATGAAGAACTGCGCCCGCGAGCCGGAGGTTGCAGACCTTGCCGAGTTGCTGAATAGCATGGGCGCTCGCATCGAAGGCGCGGGCACTTCGACCATCCGTGTGCATGGGGTTGACAAACTGCATGGCGCGCGGCACCGCATCATTCCAGACCGCATCGAGGCGGCCACGTTTATCATTGCCGGGGCACTGACCGGCGGAGATCTCAACGTAGCCGGCTGTGATCCGAATCATCTGGCCGCGTTGCTCGAGAAGTTGCACGAAGTCGGCGTGAAGACCACGCACACTCCTGACGCCGTTCGCGTGATGGGCGACAATCCTCCAAAAGCCGCCGACATGGTCACCGAGGAGTATCCCGGCTTTCCCACCGACGTGCAGGCGCAATATATGGCTCTGGCGACGCAGGCAGACGGCGCCTCGATCATCACCGAGAACATTTTCGAGAACCGGTTTATGCACGCCCAGGAACTGGTGCGCATGGGTGCGAACATCAAGATTGAAGGACGGCGCGCGGTGGTTCGCGGCAAGACTCCATTGAGCGCTGCCGCCGTCCTCGCCTCCGATCTGCGCGCTTCCGCGTCGCTGGTGCTGGCGGCTCTGGTTGCGGACGGAGAAACCATCATCGATCGCGTTTACCACATCGACCGGGGCTACGAACACATCGAAGAGAAATTGCGCGGCGTGGGCGCCCAAATCCGCCGTATCGGAGAAATCCTGCCCAAAAAGGCGGCTGCGCCCGCCGCTCGAGGATAGCTCCTCACTGCGGCAGGCGCAGCTTCAGGCAGATGGGGAGCGGGGGGAGGATGTTCCGGAAAGACCCAAAATGACTAGGCGGTCGTAAGGGTCGAATGTCAGCCTCGCTGACGCTAACCCATGACCGCCTACAAAGTACGCTCCCGAACTGACTGACAAGTTAGCCGAACTCTCGGATATAGCCAATACAGCGAACACTGTAGTTGCTCTTAGGAGAAAACTGTATTGCCCTGACTGACGGAGACTCGGGGCTTTTTCGAAATTTTGTCAGGTTCCCTTCGCCGTCCAATCCCGCCAACTCCCCAATCCTTGCCGCAGGCGTGAATCTACCAATCGGCCACTGCGAAACCCATAGCCCAAGCCAACGCGCGGTTCCTTGCTTGTCGTCCGCGAAGAACCCTCAGTCGCGTTTCTTGGCATCTTTGAAAGCCCGGCGCTGATCCCGAGCGCCATGGAAGACGTACAGAATATCGATCCCCTGGCGGGTAGCGCGATAGTAGATGAGGTATTTTCCCGCAGGAAAGCATTTCACGCCCGCAGCCGTGTCCTCCGAAAGCCTCCCCGCATCAGGATATTCGCCGATTAGCCAGAAGCGGTCTACTATCCTGTCCATCAGGCGATCAGCGGTTTCTGGACTTGCGCGCTTTGCCCAATAAACGTAAATCTCGTCGAGGTCTTGCTCCGCATGTTTTGTGACACGGTAGCGCATTGCTGTTTTGGTCGCGACGACATTCTGCCGAGTCGCTGCAGGCTTGCGCCTGCTACAGGCCGGCAGGATGCCGGCGCTATGCCTTGGACTCCGCCTGGGCAATGAGCTTCCGGCCCCTTGCCTTCACTCCGTCAGCCAGCTTCCTCAATCCCTCGCGCCCTTCATACTCCGTATATTCACCTGCATCAATGGCTTCAATGTTCGCCCGGACCCGCTGGCGGATGCCCTCGATCTGCTGCTCGGTCAGATCGATGAGAAGGTCTTCCGCGGTCGGTTTCGCCAGCCTCAGAGCGCGTGCGTCCTCATCCTCCATGCGTCGCAAGGCTTCGCGCACGACTTCGCTTGCATTGTTGTACCGGCCGCTCTTTACCTTCTTGCGCACATAACCCGCAAGGCGATCTGTAATTGAGACATTCATCTGATCCATGACTCTGCCCTCTGCGTTCAATGCCCTTCCTTTCGAGGCTACGCCCGGGAAAACGCAGATGTCAATCTTTGACATTTCAGGGACTGCTCACCAAGCTCTAGCCTTGAAGGCCGAAATAAAATAGCCGCGATCGGAGTCGCGGCTTTGGGTTATCTGGAAATGCGCTTGGCTGCGATTACGCGGCCTGTCTGGTGGCCAGCTCCTGCGCGTAGTGGCGCTCCTGCGAGCGCGAGCCGATGACCTTCATCTCTTGCCAGTCGTAGGGCAATTCTCTGCCGCAGTCCAGGCAGACAACGTACATGCCGGTCAGCGATGCCGCCGAGGAGGGCCGGGCATGGTTGCGAGATCCCGGACGGATGGTAATGGGAAAACTATAATGATTATGCCAACAGCCAAAAAAAGCATCTACCAATTTCGCGATCATATCCGACCTCCCACAGCGAACTGCTCTTCACCTGGATGTTGCCAAAACCTCTTCTACAGCCATTAACTTAGATTCAATTCCGTAGGAAAAGGGTGCGTTCTCTGGATAGTGATAAACCCAGCGTGAACGTTACAGTCGCGACAGGGGGAAAACGTCCACGAAATAAAGGCTTACGGCAGGCTTCAGACGCGCTCCGGCCCGGCCTTTTTGCGCGCGTGACACTTGGAAACGATGGCGGTGCGAAGGCGGGTGCGAAGGTCTTCAGGAAGTTCGTAAAGTTGGGAGTCGCGGTAAATCTCAATGGTCTTCTTGGTGGTATCGCAGACGACGTAGCAGTTGTGGCACCAAGCGAGATGATCTTCCAATTCAACCTTTGTGCGCTCGTCAATCACGCCATCAAGGTAGTTAGTCAACTCGCTCAGAAATTCCTTACACTTCACTGGGTCGGGTCTCCGGTTTCGGGTTTTTCTTTCTCTTTGCCATTCGTCGGCTCGCGTCGTTCGAAGAAGCGGCCGAGGCGCTCGCGTAGTTGCAGGCGGGCTCGCAACAGCCGTGATTTCACCGCGGGGATGCTGAGATCCAGCGCCTCGGCGGTTTCTTCCGTCGAAAGTCCTTCTACATCTCGCAGGACGAACACCGTTCTAAAACTTGCCGGCAAGCCCTGGATGGTGCGGGTCAGAATATCCCGCAACTCCGCCTGGTTGTACTGCTGCTCGGGGTTCGGAGTCCAATCCGCGACTTCGCGCGGAAGCGAGTCCTCCTCGGTCTTTACATCTTCGTCCAGCGAAACCATGCGCTCGGGGCGACGGCGCCGCAACCGCATCAGCGCTTCGTTCACCGCAATGCGCACGAGCCAGGTGTAAAACTTCGACTGACCCTGAAACTGGTGCAGATTGCTATAAGCTTTAAGGAACGCGTCTTGCACCACATCTTCCGCGTCTTCGCGGTTCTGCGTGATGTGTTGCGCAATCCGGAATACATTCCGGTCGTAGCGTCGAACCAGCTCTTCAAAGGCTCCAACGTCGCCGCCCTTGGCTGCTTGTACGAGCGCTAGCTCGTCAGAAACTGGCTCATCTATTTTTGGTTGGATGGTACTCATCATTCATCCGATGCAACAATTTTCAAGCGGCGCAAAATAAGGAACTGCTATTTTACTTGGTAATCTGCGGTTGCGCCTACTCTTTTGACGTATCCGGGGTGGAAGGGTTTTCCGGACAAGCTCCGGCGCGATTCTGTTTGGTGAACAAACGTCGAATCCCAAGGGCTGAAGCCGAACCCTTTTCAAGCACTTATGGGGTACGTGACGGCATAGGCTGTCACGAATCGCAAATTCTCCGCGAGCGTCTTAATGGGGCGTTCGCGCAGTGCGGCAGAGCCAGTTACTTCGGTCATCAGTGAAGCTGGACAGAATGGCCGTATAATCAGAAATTTGCTGGGGAAAACGGGCGGGAACCCGCGTTCAGCCAGCGACGTGGTCCGGGCAACAATGGCACATAAAACCCCGATTGATCAAATTGTCGAAAAGGCAGTCTCTCAGGTCCTGGAAGGGCATCTCCCGGAGTTGCGCAAGGACCTGGTTCGCCGGGTTCTGGACGAAGTGCAGCCTCATCTTGGAGGGTCCAGCGCTGCAATTGGAAGCACGGCTGCCGATCTGTTGCATGCGGTGACGGCGATTCATGCGGGGACAACGCAAAAGGAAATTTTGCGGGCGCTGCTCGAAGCCACTGCGGGCTACTGTGGGCGAGCCGCGCTGTTTGTCATCAAGTCGGGATCGGCTACCGGATGGCAGGGACGCGGCTTCGATAACAACGACGATCTCAAAGATTTCTCGCTGGATATGACTGGCCGAGCGCCGGCTCAAGTCCTGCAGTCGCGAGCAGCCGCGAGCGCGGGGACAGCAGAGATGGATCCCCGATTCATTTCGCAATTTGGGGCTCCCGCTCAGGATCAAGTGCTGCTGCTGCCACTGCGTCTGAAAGATAAGGTAGCGGCTTTGGTGTACGCCGACGCGGGCACGGGAGCGGGCGGGAAAATGGATGCGGCCGCGCTCGAACTGCTGGTCTCGGCCACCAGCGCATGGCTCGAAGTAGCTTCGCTCCGGAAGCAGGCGGCGAAGGAAGGTGCGCCGGAGGCCGAGAAGTTCGAAGCCCCGCCGGTGCAGACTGTTTCGGCTTTTTCCGATCCATTTGCGGCTCACGCACCAAAGCACGTGGTGGCGGCGCCGGTTGCAGTAGACGAACCTGCGATGGCAGAGGTGACGGCGGAAGTCGTCTCCGCACCCGCATCGATGGCCGCCGCTGCCGTGGCGCCTGCGACTGACGCGTTCGCGCACATGTCGCCGGAAGACGCCGATCTCCATCGCAAGGCGCAACGTTTCGCCCGGCTGTTGATGGATGAGATCAAGCTATACAACCAGGCCAAAGTGGCCGAAGGCCGTAAGCATAAAAATTTGTACGATCGCCTCAAGGAAGACATCGACAAGAGCCGGTCAACCTACCACAAACGCTACGGCAATACTGCCGCGGCGAGCGCGGATTATTTTAGCAGCGAACTCATCCGCAGCCTGGCAGAAGATGATGTTTCGCTTCTGGGCCCGAACTTTCACCGCTGATCCCCGCTTCGAACATTCTCGTCTCCCACCCTTTCGCAAGACGCGCGAAAGAGTGGGGCACCCGCCGCTTCGATCGGTCGCTAGTTGGAGTTCTTAGTTTTGGTGATCCTGCGCAGGAGGAACTCTTGTGCCACGCTGGCGAGCGCGCGCTGGCCGGTGGCGATAAAGAAATTCCCCAAGAACAACCTCGCGCCGCGATTCGACTCGGGATAGTAGGCATTCGCGAGGGCCGCCGAGGCCAGATCGCCACCGATGGTGGAGTAGTTCGGCTGCAGTTGCCCGTTGTCTCCCCGGCAGATGAATGGGGTGGAGAGCGCGTGCAGAGCGCGAGATTTGTTGCTGCCCGTGCCCTGGTAGAAGTAACGCGGGTCCTGGTGCAGAAGCGCTGGCAGGATGGCGCCGCCGACCATGATGTCGATTGCGCCGTCGGCATAGCCCGCGCCAAAGCGCTCCGCGTAACCCTTCGCACCCTCCTGGTAGTTGGGGTTGTCGGCTGCCTGATTGATTCCAGCGAAGCTAGCGACGCCAATGAAGGTAACCGGGTCGACGAGGACCCTGAGGGCAAGCTTGAACTTCAGCTTAGGCGTCAGCGGCACGGCATTGTTGCCATCGTAGTTCACGTAGAAATTGGGGATGAAGCCGAGAATGCGCTGCTGCTCCTGGGCCTTGACTTGCTCGGCGGCGATTTCCTCCGGAGAAGCAGCCGAAGAAGCTACATCGATCGTGGTAAGCGCGTCTGCAATACGAAGCTTGCTGCCGGTCAAGATCAGGTACTGGCCGGGCTTGACGATCACGTCGGGGGAGTTCCAGTTGGCAAATCCCTGGGCGGCAACAGTGACGTGGTAGGTGGTTCCCGGCACGACATCATTAAATTGAAAGAATCCATTGTCTTTCGTCACGACCGTGCGGGAGTCTTTGAGAGCAGGGCCTTCGAGAAAGATAGTGGCGCCAGGAACGGTATTGTCGTTCGCATCGGTTACGGTGCCAACAATAATTCCTGTCTGCGCCTTGGGCCCGTCAGGCACCCGAGCCGGTTGCAACTGAGCGTTGGAAACGGTTGATCCGCAAAGGCAGAGTAGGGCTGCTGAGAGAAAGGTAAGCCACTTCATTGCATCTTCTCCTACCGATGGCAGAAATCTTCAACATAATCATTAGAGCAAGCAACTGACCGAACGGGTGCAAGAGAAAACGTTTTGTAAATCGCTTATTTTCAACAACACAAGAAAATCAGGCAGAGAAAGCTGTGAGAAATGTCAAAGGCAATCTTGATTCCTCGAGCCTCCTTTCTGACACCTGCCAGATAATCCGTACTGATAATCTGCGAAAGCGGGGTGACCGCGCATCACGAGATCGGAGGTTTTTTTGCTACCCCGGAAGGACGGGTTGGGAATAACACATTCGGGTAATGTTCTTGGCACGGCGGTGGCGATTTAGTCAGGCACCCGGACAAACCGGCCAGACCGCACGGAGCGAAGCGCGGCGAGAATAGCAGGCATTCGAGGGAGAAGATCGCCCAGTCGGTTGGATTTTGCGGATATGAGGATGACAGCGATTTCGCGTCCCTTCAGGTTTTGCTCGTACTCCACTCCCCGGTCGAGCGTCAGAAAGATTTCGAAGCCAGACTTCTCCGCCAGCAACAACAGTTCTCCGTTCTTCTTCCCAGCCCACCCCGCTTCAGGAACGGTGGAGCATTCATGTCCAGGCAGATGGTGCTTGAGTTTTCTGGGCAAACACTCGTCCAGCAGCAGCTTCATTGAAGTTGGCTGACGACGAGTGATTTGGCGTGTTCTAGGGCAAGAATCGCCGCTTTACGACTGACGGTGGGGAAATCCTCGAGGAATTCGTCCAGAGTTTGCCCACCTTCCAGGTAGTCCAACAAGGATTGG
Organism: uncultured Acidobacteriota bacterium; assembly: GCA_963838765.1. Lineage (GTDB taxonomy): Bacteria > Acidobacteriota > Terriglobia > Terriglobales > Acidobacteriaceae > JABDBE01. Next base: position 8,052 of record CAWISU010000037.1, read on the forward strand.
AAGGGGACGCGCGTCCCTCGGAAGACTGGCGTGCCCCCGAGAATATCCGAGTCTTTGGTAATAACCTCATTTCGTTGAGCAGACATGAATCGTTCCTACCGTGACTCTCTAACCCTGCTCACAGTATATGTGATTTAAACCGTATGGTCTGCCACCTTCCTTTGCTCTGGCCGATGTACTTGTGCCACTTGTCTTTGCGGGTTCGGTTACCATGGTTCTTTGCCCGGACTTCGGGAGGCCGCATATAATTTTGACACTTCCGCACGAGATTTGAGGTTCATGTTCATGTCCAGGGCGACCGGGGCCGAGAATAATCGCCAGAATCAGGAATTGACCATATTTCATGATGTGGCCAAGGCTCTTACTTCGTCGCTGGATCTCGACTCCATTCTGCAAACCATTATGGAAAAGATGGCGGAATATTTCCGCCCAGATACCTGGTCGCTGCTGATGGTGGATGATGAACGCGACGAACTGTACTTCGCAATTGCCGTCGGGAGTGCGTCGGAAGCTTTGAAAAACCTGCGCTTGAAGGTGGGCGAGGGCATTGCCGGATACGTGGCCAAAAATGGCGAGCGGCTGATTGTGCCGGATGTGATGACGGATCCGCGGTTTGCCAAGCGCATTGATGAGATGACGAAGTGGGAGACTCGCTCCATCGTGTGCTTTCCAGTGCGCTCGCGGCTGCGCGTTTTGGGCGTGATTCAACTGGTGAACCTGGATATGCAACACTTCGGGGATCAGGAGATCTTCTTTCTGCAGTCGCTGTGCGATTACGCGGCAATCGCGATTGAAAATGCGCGGGCGGTGGAGAAGATTCAGGAACTAACCATCACCGACGATTGCACCGGCCTTTACAACGCGCGGCATCTTTATAAAACGCTGGAGACCGAGGTCTACCGCTCGTCGCGTTTCGGTTATGAGTTCACCGTGGTGTTTATCGATCTGGATCATTTCAAGCAAGTCAACGACACCCACGGCCATTTAATTGGAAGCAAATTGCTGGCTGAGATCGGGTATTTGATTAAAGCGCAGCTGCGGTTGATTGATTTTGCCTTTCGCTACGGCGGTGATGAATTCGTGGTGCTATTGCCGCAGACTGGGAAGGATTCAGCTTTGGTGGTAGCGAAACGCTTGCGCGACAGCCTGCGCTCCAGCATGTTCTGCAAAGAGGAAGGACTTGACCTGAATGTGCGGGCTTCGATGGGTGTGGCTACTTATCCGCATGATGCCAAGACGCCGCACGACATTATCCGGCAGGCGGACGAAATGATGTATCTGGTGAAAAATACTTCGCGGGATAATATTGGGATTGCTCAGCGTGGCGTGATGAAGTAGCTTCACCACAGAGATCTCAGGTTTCCGGGCGGCTGTCCCCCTGGTGATTTTAATCGGCAGGGAATGGGGCTGGTTGGGTCGTGGCGTGGGTGGTTGTTTTCTGGCGATGCGGTTCGTTTTGCAGCCACTTGCGGATTTCTGGCAGAGCGGCGCGAGTGGCAATCTCTCCGGCTCGCACCAGCGCGGCGCTGTGCTCGAAGGCATCGTACTTATAGCCACTCACATCCGGTTCGATCAACAGGTCGGCGGCCTGTTTCCACTGGCTGCTGTTCATCTCCTGGGCAATAGCAAAACATTGGCCGATTACGTCGAATAGATGGCGGGGGCCATCCCCGTCGGTCCATTTACCTTTCAGGTGTACAGCGATCACGCGTTCCGCACCCATTTGCCGCAGTGGGCGAGTAGGAACAGTGTGCGAGAGCATGCCGTCGATAAGCAGGCGGCCGCGAATCTTTACCGGCAGGAACATTCCTGGATAGGCACAACTGGCGCGTACCGGATCGACCAGCGGTCCGGAGTGGAACACTACGCCCTCGCCGGTGGAGAAATCCGTGGCGGTCACGGCTAAGGGGATGCGCAACTCTTCAAATGTCTTGACCTTCAGCAACTGGTTCAGGAATCCGATCATGCGCTGGTTGCTGGCAAAGCCGTAGCGGGAGACGGTCCAACGGGCAATGTGCTTGAAACGTACCCGGGCGGCAACATCTTCCAGTTCCGTAGCTGAAATCCCGCTGCAGTAGGCTGCGCCGATTAAAGCGCCCACGCTGGTTCCAGCAATGTAGCGAATGGGAATGTTTTCTTCTTCGAGGACTTTGAGTACACCGACGTGGGCGATACCGCGAGCAAAGCCTCCGCCCAGAGCCAAGCCGATGCCAACGTGGGCGGGTCGTACCCCGAGTTCGGAGGGATGCCCAGAAAGGCCGCGTCCGAACGCCTGCACCGACCGAATAATCGTGCCCAGACTCTTCACGGGGACCTCGCCTTCTCCCGGTCTTGCCCGGCTGTTATCGCAGGAGCACTTAACCCGCTACCCCTAACCTCTACGCCAGGCTAAACCTGCAAGTAAGATGCCAGTTCAGATTCAATCGTTACACAGCAAGGTTGACTGTGCCAGATTACGGATGCAGGTCTACCGAGATTACCCGAGGTTACCTGGACGCATCGCCTGCCGTGACTAACTCCTGTGTTTCTGTTAGGTTGGGTGATATGATTCGGGAGATTTCCGCAGGTGGGGTGGTAGTTCGGCACACGCCGGAGGGATGGCAGATGGCCGCCATTGAGCCACGGAAAGACTCTCTTCCGGGCACTCGCGCCAGTGGGCGGCAGAAAACATCGCAAAAAATGTTACTGGCCTTGCCCAAAGGGTTGGTGGACCCAGGCGAAAAACCTGAGCAAACTGCTCTTCGGGAGGTGGCCGAGGAGACCGGTGTCACGGCCGTTCCAGTGACCAAACTGGGTGACATTAAGTACGCTTACGTCCGCAGTTGGGGAGATAAAGCGCGTGTTTTCAAGATTGTCAGCTTCTATCTTTTCCGCTATCAGTCTGGACAAATCGACCAAATCGCTCCCGAGATGCGCATCGAAGTCGAACGTGCGCTGTGGATTCCCTTGGAGGACGCGGCTCGGAAGCTGGCTTACCGAGGCGAAAAGGACATGGTTCGCCAGGCGGAGGCTTATCTGAAGCTGCACCCGGAACTTTAGCCAAACCAAGCCTCGTCACACTGCACTGTGATCTATAACCTTGACTCTGTTTGATTCGACGATTATTGTGAATCCAACTTGATTGAGGCGCGTGCCGCTGCCATCCTCACCCCACATCTAATGCGGCACGCGCCTTGCGGTATTTTGGGGTCTTTTCCTGTTTCGTCCCACATGCGTGTGAGCGAGAGTGGCCAAAACAACTGCGTGATAGATACACTGCTTGCATAAATCTTTTTCTGTAGAGGCGCAGCTCGCTGCGTCTCAGTCGCGGCACAAACGTTCCCTCCAACTTCAGAAAGTGGACGGAAGGTGCCTTCAAGACTGGAGTGTTTGATCGATGAAAGCTATTCACAAAGTCGCTGTACTCGGTGCCGGCACCATGGGCGCGCGCATCGCCGCGCACTTCGCCAACGCCGGTGTCCCGAGTTACCTTTTCGACATCGTTCCTCCAGACGCCGACGGACCCGCGCGAAACAAGATCGCGACCGCGGGGCTCGATGCCGCCAAGAAATCGAAGCCTGCCGCGTTCATGGAGTCATCGCTCGCTCGCCTGATCACCGTTGGCAACTTCGACGATGATCTCAAGCGGTTGGCCGACGTGGATTGGATCATCGAGGCGGTAGTCGAGAACCTCGATCTCAAGCGCGCTTTGTTGCGCAACGTGGAAGCTATCCGCAAGCCCGGCACGATCATCACCACCAACACCAGCGGATTGCCGGTGGGAAAGATTGCCGAGGGATTCTCCGACGACTTTCGCCGTTCATGGTTTGGCACGCACTTCTTCAATCCGCCGCGCTACATGCGGCTGCTCGAAATTATTCCCACGCCGGACACCGACCGCGCTGCCATCGACGCCGTTTCCCGCTTCTGCGACATTCATCTCGGCAAGGGCATTGTGCTGGCCAAAGACACGCCGAATTTCATCGGCAACCGCATTGGGACGTTTTCCGTGCTGAACGTCATGCGCCTGATGCAGGAGATGGACCTCAGTATTGAAGATGTGGACGCGCTCACTGGGCAGGCCGTGGGCTGGCCGAGATCCGCGACGTTTCGCACCATCGATTTAGTCGGACTGGATATTTTGGGGCATGTGGTCTCAAACATGACCCGTGTGGCGGCGGGCGACTCGCCCGCCCCGCTCGACGAGCGCAGCGATTTAAAGCTCCCGGATTTTTATAAGCAGATGCTGGAACGCAAATGGCTCGGCGACAAAACTAAAGGCGGCTTCTACAAGAAGGTAAAGGGCAGCAAAGATGGCGAAGACGAACGCCTCGCCCTCGATTGGAAGACGCTGGAATATCATCCGCGTCAGAAGCCTAAATTCCCCGCTCTCGATATGGCCAAGAATGTCGAGCAAACCGGCGCGCGCTCTGAAGATGCTGCTTGGGCCTCGACGGCAGCGGTCCGCAGAAGAGTGACAAAGCTGGCGCGTTTCTGTGGTCGTCGCTGTCTGATCTTTGGACTTATTCGGCGAACCGCATTCCGGAAATTTCTGATTCCATTGTTGAGATCGATCGCGCCATGCGCCTCGGCTTCAACTGGGAACTGGGTCCATTTGAACTTTGGGACGCGGCGGGGGTCGAAGCCACGGTCGAGCGGATGAAGAAAGAAAATCGGCCGGTTGCGGCCAATGTGGAGTTGTTGCTCGCCTCGGGCAAGAAAGCCTGGTATCTGGATGACCCCAAGGCTGCCTCTGGTCGCGCGTATTGGGATCTGAAGACTGCAAACTATGACCCGGTTAAAGTCCCAAGCGGCGTCTGGTCGGTCGAAGTTGCCAAGAAAGCGAATGGCGTGGTGAAGAAGAACTCGGGGGCGTCGCTGGTCGATCTCGGCGACGGCGTAGCCTGTATCGAGTTCCATTCCAAGATGAACACGATCGGCAGCGACATCGTGCAACTCATTTCGCAAACCTTGAAGCCCGGCGGTCCCGGCGATGCATTCGACGCATTCGTCATCACCAACGACGCCCAGAACTTTTCCGTCGGCGCGAATCTCATGCTGCTGCTGATGTCGATCCAGGAAGAAGAATGGGAGGACGTCGACTTCGCTATCCGTACTTTCCAGGGCATGACCCAGGCGATCAAGTTTTCTCCGAAACCAGTGGTGGCCGCGCCTTTCGGCTTGACCCTCGGCGGAGGCACGGAGATTTCGCTGCACTCGGCAGCGCTGCAACCGCACGCTGAGCTGTACATGGGATTGGTCGAAGTCGGCGTGGGCTTGCTTCCCGGAGCCGGCGGCTGCAAGGAAATGCTGCTGCGCGCAGTGGACAGCGCGGAGTCAATCCGTCCCGGCGGCCGGGGCGAATCGGTCGAACTGATGGAAGCCATGAAGAAAATCTTCCAGACTATCGCCACCGCGAAAGTCGCGACCTCGGCGCACGAAGCTCGCGGCCTCGGCTTCGTGAGAAGATTCCGACAGCATCAGCATGAACCGCGAGCGCGTCCTCGCCGACGCCAAGGCTCGCGCCCTCGAACTCGTCCGCGCTGGATACGAGCCTCCGCAACCCCGCACCGACATTCCCGCCCCCGGAGAAAATATCCTGGCCGCGCTCAAACTGGGCGTCCACCTGATGCGCCAGGGCGAGTACATCACCGAATACGAAGTGAAACTCGCGACGAAAATCGCCGAGGTGCTCTGCGGCGGCCACGTGACTTCAGGCACCCCGGTGAGCGAGCAGTACATTCTCGACCTGGAGCGCGAAGGATTCAAATCCCTGTGCGGAGAAAAAAAGACGCAAGAGCGGATTCAGTACACCTTGAAGACGGGAAAAACGCTAAGGAATTGACGATCTGAGTCGGTTCAGGTTTCCGAATTCCTTGAAAGCCAGATGAAAGTCCGCGACGTCATCAAGCGTTTGGAGCAGGATGGCTGGCAACTAGTTCGAATCAAAGGCAGCCATCGCCAATATCATCATCCTTCCAAACCGGGGACGGTTACAGTCGCGGGACATCCGTCACTAGACATTCCGCCAGGAACGTTGAACAATATTCTCAAGCAGGCTGGTCTGAAATGAAATATCTGGTGATCTACGAGAAGTCGGTAACGGGATGGGGCGCCTATGCTCCTGACCTGCCCGGCCTTGGTATCGCCGCCAAAACATTGGATGAGGCAAAGGATTTGATTCGTGAAGCCATCGAATTTCATCTCGAAGGCATGCGCCAGCACGGAGACGCGATCCCTGCCCCCAGCGCGACAACGGAGTACATCACGGTATGAAGACGCGCTGAGCTGAGGTCTGACATGAAAATCGAGAAGCGATTGGAAGAAGGCTATCGCGAGATGGCGACCGACATGGAACATGAGCGCGAGGCCGAGGAATGGTGCGACGCCTTGATCGGTGATGTGGCTGAAACCGCAGACTCCCCGCCCCTCCCGGAATGACAAGCATCAAGGCGTGTAGCTATTCAGCCGGCCGCAACGTGCGCAAACCTTCGCACTGCCGGTTGCCTGGCTTTCCTTGCCCGCCAGAGGTCGTACTGGGACTGCATGTTCATCCACAGTTCCGGGGAGGTGCCCAGGGCGGCCGCCAGCCGGAGAGCCATGGCGGCGGAGATTCCCGACTTGCCATTTAGCACACGCGACAGAGTGACACGCGTGACTCGCAGATGTGCCGCTGCAGTGGATACGGCCGTTTCTCCCAGATACTCGCGGAGTACCAGGCCGGGATGTGGCGGATTGTGTATGGCATGGGCAATCTCCTAGTGATAGTCCTGATAATCGACGAGGGGTGCGTCCTCGCCTTCGAACCTGAACGTCAGACGCCAGTTTCCGCTAACGCTGACCGCCCAGTGATCTTTGAGCGCCCCGCTTAGGGGATGAAGTTTCCATCCCGGAGCGTTCATGTCGGCCGGGTGCCGGGCATTGTCGAGGGCAAATAGTTGTAAACGTAGCTTGCCCGCGTGTTTCGGGTGAATCCCGACCTTCGATCCGGTGCGGAAAAATCTCTCCACGCCCGATGCCGAAGGCTCTTAATCACAATGTATAGTGTAACGCTACATGTTACGCACGCCAGCAATATATCGAGAAAAGCTACGCATCTCGCCTTATATAATCATTCAATCGAAAATCATCCATCAACAATCTAATGTACTTTGAGGAGTTTTCCAATGCGTGAAGTTGTCATAGCTTCTTCCGTGCGCACGCCCGTGGGACGCGCCTTCAAAGGCACGCTCCGAGCCACTCGTCCCGATGAACTCGCCGCAGTTGCGATCAAGGGCGCGCTCGAGCGCGTGCCCCAGGTCGACGCGAAGGAGATCGAAGACGTCATCCTGGGCTGCGCCATGCCTGAGGCAGAGCAAGGCATGAACGTGGCCCGCATCGCGTCCCTGCGTGCGGGATTGCCGGTCGAAGTCTCGGCTCTGACGATTAATCGTTTCTGTTCGTCTGGCTTGCAGGCAATTGCCATGGCGGCGGAGCGCATCATGAGTGGCGGAGCGGAAATCATCGTTGCCGGCGGCACCGAATCTATGTCGATGATCCCCATGGGCGGCCACAAAATTTCGCCTAATCCCTGGCTGGTCGATCACTATCCCGACGCCTATCTTTCCATGGGCCTGACGGCAGAGAGGCTGGCGCAGCGCTTCGCCATCACGCGTGAAGCTGCCGACGAATTTTCATATCGCAGCCATCAGAAGGCGCTAGCCGCGATTCTCGCCGGCAAGTTCGCGGACGAAACCGTCGCCGTGCCGGTGAGCTTCACCACGCCCAACGGCTCGAAACCGAAGCGCCAGGAAATCACTTTCAAAGCGGACGAAGGCCCGCGCGCCGACACATCGCTTGAAGCCCTCCTCTCACTCAAGCCGGCATTCCACGTGAAGGGCACAGTGACCGCCGGAAATTCGTCGCAGATGTCCGACGGCGCAGCGGCCGCCGTAGTCATGTCTGCGGATCGTGCCCAGCAGTTGGGCATCAAGCCGCTGGCGCGATACGTTTCATTTGCGACCGCTGGATATAGGCCTGAAGAAATGGGATTGGGTCCGGTGTTCGCAATCCCCAAGGCGCTTAAAATGGCCGGGATCAAATTGTCGGATGTCGACGTGATCGAATTGAACGAAGCCTTCGCGGCGCAATCGCTGGCGGTGATTAAAGAAGCCGGCCTCGATCCCGAGCGCGTGAATCCCAACGGCGGCGCGGTTGCGCTGGGCCATCCGCTAGGCTGCACCGGCGCCAAGCTCACGGCAACGGTCATTCGCGAGCTGAAGCGGCGCAACGGGAAATACGGGCTGGTAACCATGTGCGTCGGCGGCGGCATGGGCGCAGCGGGGATTTTCGAAAACCTCGCTTAAGCACGAAAGGACACGCCTTTCGATTCACCACAGAGACACAGAGCCACAGAGATTTATTCACGTCCTGCCTATAGAATTAAAGATGTTCTCTGTGCCTTTGTGGTGAAATCCGTTGATTGAGGGATCTGATTAAATATGGCAACGACAGCAGTTCCGCAAACCAGAATCTCTGGCGGCAGCTTTCTTCTTGAAGACCGCAAGACCGACGACGTCTTCACACCGGAGGACTTCACCGAGCAGCATCTCCTCATTGCCCAGACGGCGGAGGAGTTCGCCGTCAATGAGATCGTTCCCAACATCGAGAAGATGGAGCACAAAGACTTTTCCGTCACGCGAGCGCTGTTGAAAAAAGCCGGTGAACTAGGGCTCAGTTCTGCCGAGATTCCCGAAGCCTACGGCGGCTTGGAGATGGACAAAGTCACCGCCGCGGTCATTGCCGACCACATTGCCAAATACGCGGGCTTCGCCACTACTTGGGGTGGGCACACTGGGATTGGCACCTTGCCCATTGTGTATTTCGGCACTGAGGAGCAAAAGCAAAAATACCTGCCGCGTCTGGCCGCAGGAGAGATCGTGGGCGCCTATGCTTTGTCGGAGGCTTCTTCCGGCTCCGACGCCCTGAATTGCCGCGCCCGCGCCCAGCTTTCGAACGACGGAAAGCACTACGTTCTCAACGGCGAAAAAATGTGGATCACCAATGCCGGCTTCGCGGACCTGTTCACCGTCTTCGCCAAAGTTGACGGAGAGAAATTCACTGCGTTTCTGGTCGAGAAGACTTTCCCGGGATTCTCCATCGGCGCGGAAGAGCACAAGATGGGCATCCGCGGATCGTCCACCTGTCCCATCATTTTGAACGACTGCAAAGTTCCGGTTGAGAACATGCTCGGCGAAATTGGCAAGGGACATGTCATCGCCTTCAACATCCTGAACGTGGGGCGTTTCAAACTCGGCGCCATGTGCGTCGGCGGCGCGCGCCTGTCGCTCGAGAACGCCATCGGATATGCCAAGCAGCGCAAAGCGTTCGGCAAGGTGATCGCCGACTTCGGCCTGGTTCGCGAAAAGCTCGCCAACATGGCCGTGGGAGTCTACACCGGAGAATCTCTCGTTTACCGCACCGTGGGCATGATGGACGTAGCGCTCTCCGAAGTCGACAAGTCTGCAGCCGATGCCGCGAAAGAAACCCGCAAAGCCATCGAAGAATATGCCGTCGAGTGCTCCATCATAAAAGTCTGGGGCTCGGAGATGGTGGACTACGTGGTCGATGAGACGGTGCAAATTTACGGCGGCTATGGCTTTGTCGAAGAGTATCCCGCCGAGCGCGCTTACCGCGATGCCCGCATCAACCGCATCTTCGAAGGCACCAACGAAATCAACCGGCTCATCATTACCGGCTTCCTGCTGAAGCGCGCGATGTCGGGCCAGTTGCCGCTCATGCCGGCGATCAAGAAGCTGATGGATGAAGTATTGTCCGGACCTTCGATGGGCGAAGATCTCGAAGGGCCACTGGCGGAAGAACGCAAACTGGTGATCTCGGCCAAGAAACTCGGCCTGTTTGTTGCGGGAGCGGCCACCCAGAAATACATGCAGGCAATTCAGGATCAGCAAGAGGTCATGGGAGCAATCGCCGACATCGTCATCGAGACCTACGCGATGGAATCCGCTGTCCTGCGGGCGCAGAAGATTGCAGAACGTAAAGGAGAAAATGCCGCCTCCCTGCCCATAGCCATGACTCGCGTTTATATCTCGCAGGCGATCGAGAAAATCGAAGCCGCCTCTCGTAAAGTGATCGCCGCTGTTGCCGATGGCGACATGCTGCGCACCCAGTTGGCGATCTTGCGCCGGCTCGCGAAGCATGAACCCTTCAACACGATTGAGCTACGCCAGCAGATCGCGCAGAAGGTGATCGAGCGAGGAAAGTACACTCTGGCATAGAGCGCTTTTCACCACGGAGGCACAGCGAAGAATCTGAACAATGGAGCACGGGCGTCTCGCCCGTGCTCTTCCCGATTCGTATCAGGGCATCGCTTCAGCGATGCCACAATTTCCGCAAATTATACGGGCGCCTGCAGGCGCTGCAGCTCGCGGTAGAATTCAAACATCGCGGGCGCGGGCGTCCGTGCCACACTTGGTCAAGCTGCCTTCAATTTCTCCATCACGCTCTGGATCAGCTCTTTCGCGTCAGTCAGATTTTTCATCACGAGCTGAATATCCATCACCGGCTTACCCGGCCAGCGCTGGCTCTGGCAATAGACGCCGTGTTGTCCGACCAGCGCCATCGCGTCGGTGATCATGTCCATGGTCACGGCCAGTCGTCCGCGCGGCACGCCCATCATGGTTTCGTAATGTTCCAGTTCTTCCTGCTTTTCGTCGAATACCGGCATGGTCAGATTGTAACGGCTCACTGGCATGGCGCATAATGTGTGGCTTGCTGTCCAAATTGTCGATGTGTACGTCAAAGCACATAACAAGCAGTTGGCATTTGCCCAGCCAGATTCGTCGGGGCCAATTGCTAAGTGCTAAGTGCTAAATGCTCTAAGAATGGAGAGAATATGCGCAAACAAATTGTATTTCTTACTTCACTGTTGCTGACTTTCACCGTGCTCGCGGCATGCCAGGACAAGAGCAAGCGTCCGAGCCCGCCCGCCCAGGCGCAATGCAAATTTTCGGATGGCAAGACCATCACCGTCAACTATTCCAGTCCTCGGGCAAAGGGACGCAAGGTTTTCGGCGAACTCGTGCCCTACGGCCAAGTCTGGCGGACGGGCGCCAATGATGCCACTGCATTTGTGACCGATGCGAACCTGAGCGTCGGCGGCAAAGATGTTCCGGCCGGCAGCTATACGATTTTTACCGTCCCCAACGCTGACAAGTGGACGCTGATCGTCAACAAGAAAACCGGCGAGTGGGGCATTCCTTATAAGTACGAAGCCGACGAACTAGCGCGCGTGGACATGAAGGTGTCGCCCACGCCATCAGCCGTGGAGAACTTTACGATTGCGTTATCGCCGATGGGCGGGAGCTGCACGCTGAACATCAGTTGGGAAAATACGCAAGCTTCAGTAGACATCAGCGAGAAAAAATAGGTCCGCAGCACGCTTTCCGCTGTAGAGACGTAGCTGGCTACGTCTCTACGCTTGAGGGCGTCCTCACTGAGCCGGCTTCCACCGCAGGACGGGTTTCCTCGCGGCAGCGGTTTCATCCAGCCGCGACACGCGAGTGGTGTGGGGCGCGGCCAGTACCATCTGCGGGTCTTCTTCGACTTCTTCGGCGATCGACTTCATCGCTTCGATGAACAAATCCATTTCTTCTTTGGACTCGCTCTCGGTCGGCTCGATCATAAGCGCGCCCGGCACGATCAGCGGAAACGCCGTCGTATACGGATGAAAGCCGTAATCGATCAGCCGCTTGGCGATGTCCATGGTCTTCACGCCTTTTTTCGCCTGCACTTTATCGCTGAAAACCACTTCGTGCATGGTGGGCGTGGAGTAAGGCAAATCGTAGACGCCTTCGAGGCCCTTGCGAATGTAGTTGGCGTTCAACACCGCGTCTTCGGTGGTCTGGCGCAAACCGTCCGGCCCGTTGGCCAGCGTGTAAGCCAGAGCGCGAACAAACATTCCGAAGTTGCCGTAGAAAGCACGCACCCTGCCCACCGACTGCGGCCGGTTGTATTCGAAGCCCAGAGTGCCGTCGGCCTTGGTGATCAGCACCGGTACCGGAAGAAATGGCTCAAGCATCTTCTTGACTGCCACCGGCCCCGACCCAGGTCCGCCGCCACCGTGCGGCGTCGAAAACGTTTTGTGCAAATTCAAGTGCATCAAGTCCACGCCGAAATCGCCGGGACGCACTTTGCCCACCAGCGCATTCATGTTGGCCCCGTCCATATAGAGTAGGCCACCCTTAGCGTGCATAATGTCGGCGATCTTGTGAATCTCCTGCTCAAAAACGCCCAGCGTATTGGGATTGGTCAACATCAGCGCCGCCACTTCTTCGTTCATCTGCGACGCGAGCGCAGCCACATCCACCATACCCCGCGCATTCGATTTCAGATTTTCCACCGCATAACCGACCATGGCGGCGGTCGCCGGGTTGGTCCCATGCGCAGAGTCGGGAATGAGAATCTTCTTGCGGGGCGCGCCTTTCGACTGATGGTAAGCACGCACCAAAAGCAAGCCAGTCAACTCGCCATGAGCGCCCGCGGCAGGCTGCAGCGTGATCGCGTCCATGCCCGTAATTTCAATCAGGCATTCGCTAAGAGTCTTCAGGATGCGCAGCGCGCCCTGCGAAACCTTCTCGGGCTGATACGGATGCCCGTTGGCCAGTCCGTCCAGACGCGAAACGACTTCGTTCACCCGTGGGTTGTACTTCATGGTGCAGGAGCCAAGAGGATACATTCCCAGATCGATAGCATAGTTCCAGGTCGAGAGCCGCGTGAAGTGGCGGATAATTTCGATCTCGCTCACCTCGGGCATATTGCCCAGGTCTTTTCTTTCCGACGACCCTAAAAGCTCCGCCGTATCCACTTCGGGCACATCGAGCGGAGGCAGCTTCCATGCGGCTTTCCCTGCCGAGGATTTCTCGAAGATCAGTCCTTCATTCTGATTGGTGTGGCGGGTGGCTTTGCGCGTAACGTGCGTCATCGCACCACCTCCTGCACGTCGGCTGGTTCTTTCGCGGATTGCCCCGGCCGTTCACCCTCGGCCGCTGCCTTGACTGCACTATCAATCGTCTTACGAGTAGTCATCTCGGTGCAACACCACAGGGCGGCGTTGCCGAGTTCGGGATAAAACTTCTTCAGCGGAAACCCGCCGACAATCTTCTGCTCGAGAAGCCGGTTATTGATCGCGTAAGGATCTTCGCTGGTCTGCACCACGAACTCGTTGAAACGCGGCGCGCTGGAGAACAGCACTTTCGCGTGCTTCCCGAACTGCTGGGCGGCGTATGCGGCTTTCGCCAGGTTTTGTTTTGCCAGCTCTCGCAATCCGACCTTTCCGTAAATTGTCATGAAGATGTTGGCCATCAAGGCAATCAAGGCCTGGTTGGTACAGATATTCGACGTCGCTTTCTCGCGCCGGATATGCTGCTCGCGCGTAGCCAGTGTGAGCACGAATCCGCGCTTACCGTTTCTATCCGTAGTCTGCCCCACAAGGCGCCCGGGCATCTGACGCACGAATTGCTCGCGGGTAGCGATCACCCCGCAATACGGTCCACCGAACCCAAGAGGCACGCCAAACGATTGCGCTTCCATGGCAATGATGTCGGCTTGCCGCGGCGGTTCGACGATGCCCAGCGAGACCGCCTCGGCAATCGAAACCACCAGCATCGCCCCGCGTTTGTGCGCGATCTCGGCAATCGAGGCCACGTCTTCAATGGTGCCGAAGAAATTCGGCGACTGAATGAGGACGCATGCAGTGTCGGACGTGATGGATTTTTCTAGTTCGCTCAGGTCCAGCCGGGCATTCTCGGTGAAAGAAACAGTCGCCAGAGGCATGCCTTGGTGATGAGCGTACGTGGCCAAAACTTCCCGGTATTCAGGATGGACACTTCGCGCAATGGCTACGGAATGCCGTCCCGTGAGCCGCGCCGCCATCATCACGCCTTCCGCAGCCGCCGTCGAGCCGTCATACATGCTAGCGTTGGCCACTTCCATCCCGGTCAGCTCGCAGATCATGCTCTGGAATTCGAAGATGGATTGCAGCGTGCCCTGAGAAATTTCCGCCTGATAGGGCGTGTAGGCAGTAAGAAATTCTCCACGAGAAATCAGCGAATCAATAATCACAGGGCGGTAATGATAGTAAGCGCCGGCGCCAAGAAAAGTGGCAAACCCGTCGCAGTTCTCGCGCGAGCGCTCGCGGAACCAGTCCACAATTTCGGACTCGGCCATTTGCCGCGGAACTTTGAGATCTCGATTAAGCCGGTACTCAGCCGGGATGGGCGCGAATAAGTCATCGATGGAACGCGCGCCAATGGCTTTCAGAATGGCTTCGCGATCAGCAGGAGATTTCGGCAAATAGCGCATAGGAATTAAATTAGATGTAACCAGGGGTCAGTTCGATTGACGACTCCCATTTATCTCACCACAGAGAAGTTCTTTGCGTATTTCTTTCTGTGACTCTGTGACTCTGTGACTCTGTGGTGACTCGAAACGGCAATTGGCAATCCTTCTACCCGCCTTCTTCCGCCACGAACTTCTCGTAATCCGCTGCAGAAAGCAAGCCGTTCAGTTCATTCGGATCTTTGAGCGTGATTTTGATCATCCACGATCCATGGGCATCTTTGTTTATTTTCTCCGGCGCCGTGGCCAGTTCTCCGTTGACCTCGGTCACGGTCCCGGAAACGGGAGCGTACAGGTCAGACACTGCCTTGACCGACTCGACCGATCCAAACGTCTTGCCCTTGCTAATTTCCGCGCCGGACTTCGGCAGTTCGACGAAAACGATGTCGCCGAGCGACTCCTGCGCATGGTTCGTGATGCCGACGATCGCGTTCTTGCCATCGGCTTTGATCCACTCGTGCTCTTTGGTGTACTTGAAGTCGGTTGGATAGGGCATAAATAACTTTTGGCTCCTGGCTGCCAGTTGTTGGCTACTTCAAAAATATTGTCATTCCGAGCGCCGGGTTTGGGCGCGAGGAATCTGCAGTTTCTTGTCTTCGAGCGAAATGCAGATCCCTCGCTATGCTCGGGACGACAATCCCCAAAAATACTCTAATTCTCTCAACCCTTTTTCGGACGCTTATAGAACGGCGTGGGTACAACTTGTGCCTTCACACCCTGACTGCGGCACTCCACCTTCACACTCGATCCCACAGCAGCGAATTCCGGCGGCAGATAGGCCAGCGCGATATTCTTTTTCAAAAATGGCGCGTACGATCCGCTGGTCACGTACCCAATCTCGCGGCCGCCGTCATCAAAAACTTTGTAGCCATCGCGGGCAATGCCGCGCTCCATCATCTCAAGTCCAACTAATGTCCGCTTCACGCCTTCGGATTTCGCTTTTTCCAGCGCGTCGCGGCCGATGAAGTCCGGCTTCTCCATCTTGCAGAAACGATCCAGCCTGGCTTCCCACACATTGATCGTATCTGAAATTTCGTGCCCATAGAGCGACAGCGCGCCTTCCAGCCGCAGTGTGTTGCGCGCGCCCAGACCGCAGGGGACGACCCCGAATTCCCTTCCCGCCTCCAGGACGTTATTCCAAACCATGGCGCTGGTGGCTTCGTCGGCAGGAACGTAGATTTCAAACCCATCTTCCGCGGTATAGCCGGTGCGCGCGATCAAAGTATTCTGCAAGAAGCGCCGCACCGACTTCTCGAAGAATGCGAGCGTCCCGTGGGTGACCCAATAAAACTTCACCGCCGAAAGATCGGCGTCGGTCAGTTTCTGCAGCAGGTTCACTGCCTTGGGGCCCTGGATTGCAATCTGGGTAAAGTCGTCCGAAAGATTTTCGACCTTGCATTTAAACTGCCGCGTGTTGTCGCGCACCCAGTTGAAATCTTTTTCCCGCGTTCCCGCGTTGATCACCAGCAGGTAGTCGTCCTCGCCCAGACGATGCACGATCACGTCATCCACAAACGTTCCCTGCGGATAGAGCAACGCCGAATACTGCGCCTGCCCAATAGCCAGCCGCGAAGCATCATTCATGGAAATATGCTGAACCGCAGCCAAGGCCTCAGGCCCTTGCAGCCGAATATCCCCCATGTGCGAAACGTCGAAGATACCCACTCCGGTACGAACCGCATTGTGCTCGGCAATAATGCCGCCCGCTGACGGATATTCGACCGGCATATCCCAGCCATTGAAGTCGACCATCTTGGCGCCCATCTGGCGATGGACGGCGTTGAGCGCGGTCTTGCGAATGGTCGGCGTGGTCGATTGAACAGCGGACAATAGTCCCTCGATCAGAGCAGTGGCTGCCGGGATGGTGAAACTCATTACCCTAACATGCCAACGGCAAGGGCATCAACCGAGGGGGTCGGGCACCAGTTCCCGGGGCCCGCGATTCAGCCCAACATGCAGCGAGTGCGTTCACGCGCGCATCCGGAAGACTAACGATTGCCCTGGTTACCAACGATACTTTCTCATTGCTTCCCGCCGCGCTACAGTTCGCCCATGGCCACATCTGCGCCGAGGAAGTATCGCTGCCTGCAATGCGAGATGACGGAAGACCGCTGCGATTGTGAACGGTACTGCTGCCTCTGCCAATCGCTGATGGAAGTCCGGCTCTGCGAAGATAGTTTGTACTATTGCAAACCTTGCCGCGAAGCCTGTGATTACAAGGTGTCGGACGACGGGCCAACCTCTTTCTAGCTGTTAGCTACTAGCTCTTTGCTTTTAGCTGAAGGCCAAGAGCTAATGGCTAAAGGCTTCTTTAGATCACCACGGCTTCCTTATATTCCCCAAACACGTTCCGCATGGTGTCGGAGATTTCACCGACTGTAGCGTGGGCTTCCACGGCGCCGACGATGTGCGGCATCAGATTGGCTCCGGAGCGGGCGGCATCTTCCAGTTTCTTCAAAGAATCTTTCCAAGGTTGAGCATCGCGGCGAGCCCGCAGGGCGCGCAACCGTTCCACCTGCTTGCGTTCGAGGGTCTCGTCCATGTGCAGGGTGGGGATGGGCTTCTCTTCGTCCACCGTGAAGCGGTTTACTCCCACCACCACGGACTCGGCACGGTCGACCTGTTGTTGATATTCGTAAGCGGCGTTCTGGATTTCCTGTTGCACGTAACCGCGCTCGATCGCTTTCAGCATTCCACCGAGAGCTTCGATCTTATCCAAGTACTCCAAAGCACGCTTTTCGATTTCGTTGGTCAGGGCTTCAATGTAATAGGATCCGGCGAGCGGGTCGACAGTCTGTGGCACTCCAGATTCATAAGCGACAATCTGCTGCGTGCGCAAGGCAATGCGCGCCGCTTGCTCGGTGGGCAGTGCGAGCGCTTCATCGTATGAATTGGTATGCAGCGATTGTGTGCCGCCGAGAACTGCCGCCATGGCCTGAATTGCCGTGCGAACAATATTATTTTCCGGCTGCTGCGCGGTCAGCGTAGATCCCGCGGTCTGGGTATGAAAGCGCAGCACCCAGGAGCGCGGATTCTTGGCTTTGAAATGCTCCCGCATGATGCGGGCCCACATGCGCCGCGCGACCCGGAACTTGGCAACTTCTTCCAGAAAATTGCTGTGCGCGTTAAAGAAGAATGAAAGCCGCGGCGCGAATTTATCTACATCAAGCCCGGCATCGATGGCGGCTTGCACGTACGCGATCGCGTTCGCCAATGTAAACGCCACTTCCTGCACCGCTGTCGATCCGGCCTCGCGCATGTGGTAGCCGGAGATCGAAATCGTGTTCCACTCGGGAACATTTTCGTTGGTCCATGCGAACAGATCGGTAATGATGCGCATCGCCTGCTTCGGCGGGTAGATGTAGGTTCCACGGGCGATGAATTCTTTGAGAACGTCGTTTTGTACCGTGCCCGAAAGTTTGCGGATGTCCGCGCCCTGGCGTCGGGCCACTCCGACGTACAGCGCAAGCAGAATCGAGGCCGTCGCATTGATAGTCATCGAGGTAGAAATTTTGGTTAACTCGATGCCGTCGAAGAGACGCTGCATGTCCTCGATAGAATCAATAGCCACCCCGACTTTGCCGACTTCCCCCACCGCGAGCGGGTGATCGGAATCCAGACCGATTTGCGTAGGCAGATCAAACGCAACCGAGAGCCCGGTAGTCCCATTAGCCAGCAAATATTTGTAGCGCTTGTTAGATTCTTCAGCGTCCCCCATCCCCGCGTACTGCCGCATGGTCCAGAGCCGCCCACGATACATGGTGGCCTGCACCCCGCGCGTGAACGGGTATTCACCCGGGTAGCCTAATTCGCGGTCATAGTCCCAGCCTTCGAGATCGGCGGGAGTATAGAGCGGGCGAACGGCAATGTGGGATTCAGTCTCGAGTTCGATAAGTGATTTTTTCTCGGTCATCGCAAAACCGCCAACGTCAAAAAACGCAAAGGCTCAAAAAGCAAAGACGGCCGGCGGAGAGCGAAGCTCGCCCATGGATAGGCAGTTTTCTCGCACCAGTGGCTGCCCTGAGCGAAGTCGCAGGGTGCCCTTAGTGGTTAATGACTTTTTCTCCGCACCCGCCAAAACGAGCTTACGCCGAACCACCCAAACAGGCCAGCAAAACACACGGCCAGCACCGCCCGGCTGAAAGTCGCATGTCCAGCCTGATATTTGCCGTATTCGCGAAAGAAACGCCATGACTCCAATCCCGGCTAAGGCCAAGAAAACAAAACCTGTCACCTCAAGCCACAATTGCCCAAGCACGCGTCCAAACTGCGCCACCGTGGCCCGCGCCGCCTTCCCCACCGCCCCGAAAGTTCGGGACCTCCGAGCCCGCGACGATATCACTCGCCCCGCTACCCGAGCCGCGATGCCCAGCTTCCGACTGGTGGAGACGCTCGACATGCCCTGATTCTATCAATATTTGCCGGCCAGGGTTTCGTCTGCCCGGTTTCCGGGGTACAATATCGCGGGCGCAAGCAGTTCGGCCCGAAACATTGTGACCCGTGTCCGCATCTAATTGGTTAGAAGGCTCTGGGTTTCGCGACGCACGCACTGGGAGTAAACTCGAAAGCACAGATCTTGCAAGGGGGTCACGTGGACCAGCAATTGAAGCAGTTGATGAAGGAACTGGGCGAGGCGATCAACGAGTCGCTGGCTGATTCCGAGCCCATTGCCGATGTCGTGTCGCGAATTAAAGAGGGCGGCTACGACATCTTCCTGGTGCTGGAAGCCACCATCGGGGTGAGCAAGCCTGGCGAGAAGACCTCCGAAAAGCCGTCCCTGATGACCGCCGAGTTCAAGATTAACGATCAGGATCTAAAATTCCTGAAATCGCTGCGCATCAAGGTTGAGGACGACGCGGCGTAGACGCTCCTGTTCCGGCCATTCACGATTCCGCAAAACTAAAACTGTAGAGACGTAGCTAGCTACGTTTACCGCCATCGGACACGTAGGGGCGCACACCTCGTCCGCCCAGCGGCGCGAAGCGCCGCAGTTCCGCGACGAACTTGCTCGCCCCCGGACGAGGGCGTCCTGGGCTACATGGATCCTGCGAGGCGGAGCACGAAGACGCTCGCGGCTACAAGAGACGATATTCGACCTGAAACGATATTATTGAAGAACATGTATCAACCAGTACCCAAGGTTCCTGACTTCCCCACCATCGAGCGCGAGATGCTGCGCTTCTGGGAAGAGCACCGCATCTTCGACAAGCTGCGTGAGCAAAATGCGAACGGCCCGCGCTGGTCTTTCCTCGACGGACCAATCACCGCGAATAATCCCATGGGTGTGCATCACGCGTGGGGCCGCTCCCTGAAAGATATGTATCAGCGCTACCACGCCATGAACGGTCAAGCAGAGCGCTATCAGAACGGCTTCGACTGCCAAGGCCTATGGGTCGAAGTCGAAGTAGAAAAAAGTCTCGGACTCAAAACCAAGCGCGAGATTCGCGACTACGGCATCGAAAATTTCGTTCGAGCCTGCAAAGAACGCGTGTTGACCTACGCCGCCCGCCAGACCGAGCAGTCCATCCGCCTGGGCTATTGGTGCGATTGGGATGATCCCAAAGTTTTGATCACGCTGCGCGACGCCCTGGCCGAAGGAGACAAAGTCGTAACTGTGAAACTCCCCAGCGGCCGAGTCGAAACCGCCCGCGCGAGCGAGATCATCCGCAAGTTGGGCTCAGCCGAATACGGCGGCAGCTACTTCACCTTCTCCGACGAAAACAATTACACGATTTGGGGATTTCTCAAGAAGTGCCACGAGCAGGGCTTCATCTACCGCGGCCACGACGTAATGCCCTGGTGCGGACGCTGCGGCACCGGCCTCTCTCAAATGGAAGTAGCCGAAGGCCGCCGCATCACCACGCACACGTCAGTGTTCGTGCGCTTCCCCATCAAAGGCCAGGACAAAACCGCGCTCCTCGTGTGGACGACCACTCCGTGGACGCTCGCCTCCAACGTCGCAGTCGCGGTCAATCCAGACATGACCTACGTAAAAGTCCGCCACGGCGATTGGACGTACTACGTAGCCAAGGCGAACTTCGAGCGCGACCGCGTGCAGGAGTTGCAGGTCGAAGGCAAGCACGAAGTCCACAAGCTGCCTTCGATCCGCACGATTTTGAAGGGCAGCGGTACGATCGAAGTGTTGGAGGAATTTCCGGGGAACAAACTGCTGGGCCTTACCTATACCGGTCCCTTCGACGATTTGCCCGCGCAGAATGCTCCCGGCGGCGTTTTCCCGTACGGTCAGACCGGAGGAGGCAAATCTGCCGCTGAGTCGCATCGCGTTATCCCATGGAAAGAGATAAGTGAGGCGGAAGGTACTGGCCTGGTCCACATCGCCCCCGGTTGCGGCGCGGAGGACCAGGAACTCGGCAGGGAAAATAATCTTCCATTCATTGCGCCACTCGATGAGAGTTCGGTTTTTCAAGAGGGATTCGGTCCGCTTACGGGACGCAACGCCAATGAAGTCTCCGACGAAGTAATTGCGGCGCTTAAAGCCAAGGGACTGCTCGTGGCACGGGAACCCTATCCCCACGTCTATCCGCACTGCTGGCGCTGCAAGTCGGAACTCGTCTTCCGCCCCGTCGACGAATGGTTCATCCGCATGGACTGGCGCGACCGCATCGAGCGCACGGTACCAAACATCCGCTGGATTCCGCCTGAAGGCGAAGCCCGCGAACTCGACTGGCTGCACAACATGCGCGATTGGATGATCTCCAAAAAGCGCTTCTGGGGCCTCGCCCTGCCCATCTGGGTGTGCAACGAGTGCGAACATTTCACCGTGATCGGCAGCCGCGAAGAATTAAAAGATCGCGCAGTCGAAGGCTGGGAAACATTTGAGGGCAATTCCCCGCACCGCCCCTACATCGATGCCGTCAAGATCCGCTGCGAAAAGTGCAGCGGCGTATCCACGCGAGTCGCCGACGTGGGCAATCCCTGGCTGGACGCGGGCATCGTGCCCTTCAGCACCATGCGCTACACTACCGACCGCGCCTACTGGGAAAAGTGGTTCCCCGCCGATCTCGTGCTCGAAAGTTTTCCCGGCCAGTTCCGCAACTGGTTTTATTCCATGCTCGCCATGAGCGCGATGATCGATGGCCGCGCCCCGTTCAAAGCTCTCCTGGGACATGCCCTGGTCCGCGACGCCCGCGGCGAAGAGATGCACAAGTCGAAAGGCAACTCCATCGCCTTCGACGAAGCCGCGGAAGCGCTGGGCGCCGAGGTCATGCGCTACATATACGCGGAGCAGAAGACGGCGCAAAACCTTAACTTCCCCGACTTGCATCCCACCGGCAACGTAGGCCAGACCATCGACGGCGAGGCCCGCCGCAAGCTGCTCACATTCTGGAACTGCTACAGCTTCTTCGTGAGCAACGCCCGCTCCGATGGCTGGAAGCCCGGCCCCGCCGTTCCCATCACCAATCAACTGGACCGCTGGGTGCTGAGCCGCCTGCAGCGCCTGGTCGAAGCCGCGCGAAGCGCCTTCGACAACTACGAACACTATCGCCTGATCGATGCCTTCCAAATTTTCGACGACGAATTCTCCAACTGGTATCTCCGCCGCTCTCGCCGCCGCTTCTGGGGCAACGAGCCCGATGCTTATCAGACGATGTACACCGTGCTAACAACGGTAACGCAAGTGATGGCCCCCGCGCTCCCGTTCCTCACGGAAGAGATCTACCAGAATCTCGTGTGCTCGGTCGATCCCTCAGCTCCGCAATCTGTCCACCTGACCCGCTATCCACAGGTAGACGCCTCGCTGATCGACCAGGCCCTCGAGCAAAGCATAGACACGGTAATCCGCATCAAGAATCTTGCCTTGAGCCTGCGCAAGCAGAGCGGACGAAAAACCCGCCAGCCCCTGAGCACTCTCTACGTCCGCCCCAAAGACGCCGCCGACCGCCGCGTCCTCGAGAATCCCGAGTATGCCGCGCAGATTCTGGAAGAAGCCAACATCAAGAACTTAGTTCTGATCGACGACGAAACGAAACTTGTGAAAGTCAACTTCAAACCCGATGCGAAAAAGCTGGGCGCACGCGCAGGAAAATATCTGAAGGCGATCGCACAGGCTCTCAGTCAGGCCGATCCCAAAACTCTGTTGAAGGGTGATCCCTACACAGTGCAAGTCGACGGACAAACTTTCGAACTCGCTCCCGACGAAATCCTGACCACCTACGAAGGCCCAGAGAACCTCAAATGCATGAGCGAGCAAAGCACGTTCCTCGCGCTCGACACCACGCTGACTCCGGAACTCCTGCAGGAAGGCGTCGCCCGCGACTTCAACCGCCTGGTTCAGGATCAGCGCAAGGAAATGAACCTTAACATTTCCGATCGCATCGCGGTCAGCTATTCCGCGTCGCCCCGCATCGCCGAAGCCATCACCGCGCACGACTCCTATCTCCGCCACGAACTCCTCGCCGATCGCCTGGAACGAAACACCACCCAGAACGGCGGAGCCAAACTCTCGCTCAGTGGCGAGGAAGTACTGGTTACGATCACGCGGGCGTGACCGGTCCGAGCTGGCAATGGCTGTGTACCGCGATTTACGCGAACTTTGTGCAGCTGACCGCTCCACGCCTTGCATTGACTTGGCTACGCTTCCGCCATAGCATGTTTTGTCCATGATCGGCCAGAACATCTCGCACTACCGGATCATCGAGAAGTTGGGCGGCGGCGGGATGGGTGTCGTGTACAAGGCCGAGGACGTAAAGCTGCACCGCTTCGTTGCCCTGAAGTTCCTGCCCGACCAGATTGCTAAGGATGCCCAAGCTCTAGCTCGCTTCCAACGCGAAGCGCAGGCTGCGTCCGCTCTGAATCATCCCAACATCTGCACCATTTACGAGATTGATGACGAAAGCGGACAAACCTTCATCGCCATGGAGTTTCTGGACGGAATGACGCTGAAGCACCGCATCGCCGGAAAGCCCATCGAGACCGATGTTTTACTCGGGTTGGCAATCGAGATCGCCGATGCACTGGACGCTGCCCACACCAAAGGGATTGTTCATCGCGACATCAAGCCGGCGAATATTTTTGTCACCGAGCGCGGCCGCGCCAAGATTCTCGATTTCGGGCTGGCGAAGCTCACTCTGAAGCCGGAGAGCGTTGCCCTGAGCGCCCCGACCCTTGAGTCCGAAAATCATCTGACGAGCCCCGGCAGTGCGCTGGGCACAGTCGCGTACATGTCGCCGGAACAAGTGCGGGCCAAGCAACTGGACGCGCGCACGGACCTGTTTTCCTTTGGCGTAGTGCTCTACGAGGCGGCCACAGGCATGCTGCCCTTTCGCGGAGAAACCTCGGGAGTCGTCTTCAAAGCCATCCTGGATGCCGAACCAACGTCTGCCGTGCGGCTGAATCCCGACGTGCCCGCCGAACTGGAACGCATCATTGGTAAGGCATTGGAGAAAGACCGCGAGCTGCGCTATCAGAGTGCGGCGGAGATGCGAGCCGATCTGAAGCGGCTGAAACGCGAAACCGAATCACGCTACCGCGCGGCGAGTTCGGGATCGGTCGCGGGCGCACCGGATAGCGACTCTCAACTCATCGCGCAACCATCATCCGCGACTGTGGCCGCAATGCCGATGCAGGCCACACCCACCTCCGGACAAACGACGAGCAGTTCAGCCATCGCCGCCGCAAAAAAACATAAATTGGCAGTGACCGCGGGCGCGATTGCTGCGCTGCTAGTTCTGGTGGCGGCGGCAGTTGGTGTTTATTCCATTCTTCACCACGGAGTAGCCGCGCCTTTCCAAAACTTCACTATCACCCAGGTTACCAATTCCAGCCGGGCCCTCGTCGCCGCCATATCTCCGGACGCCAAATACGTGCTCACGGTGATGAACGACAAAGGGCTGAACAGCCTTTGGCTTCGCAACGTGGCCACGGGAAGCGACACCCAAGTGGTTCCTCCAACAGCCAACATTCCCAACGTCGCATTCTCGCCGGACGGAAACTACATTTATTTCCGCAAGGCCGAGAATGCTATCGCGAGCGACTTTAATATCTATCGCACCCCGGTCTTGGGGGGCACGCCAAAGACTGTGGTCCGCGACTCGGATAGTGGCTTCACGTTTTCACCCGATGGCCAGCGAATAGCCTTCTTCCGCGCCAACAATCCGGAAGCCGGCAAATATCGCCTGCTGAGTGCCAACCTGGACGGCGGTGATGAAAAAGTGCTGCTCATTGAAGCGCTGCAGAGCGGCTTGGCACGTTCGCTGGCGTGGTCGCCTGACGGCAAAACGATCGCCTATCCCGCCTTCCAGCCCGGCAACGCTCTTGGTGGGATCCATCTGTTCGATTTGCAGACAGGAAAAATACGAACCCTCGCCTTTGCTGATAAGGCGATTTTTGAAATGGGTTGGTCGTCCGCCGGGGATGGCCTCTTTATCAACTATCAACAAAAAGGACCTAATTTCAACCGCCGCCAGATCGGCTATGTCGGCCTGGCTGACGGCCAGTTGCGTCCCATTTCACGCGATATCAATAGCTATGCGACTTTGAGTCTCTCCGCCGATGGCAAGTCCTTGGCCACGGTTCAGCGAAAAGTGGTAAGCAATTTTTATGTTTTGCCCGGCGAAGGAAGCGCATCTGCCGACATCAGCCCGTTAGCTTCCGGCGGAGAACACATCCAGTTTTTCAATTGGGCAGCCGACGGTAGCTTGCTCACATCCGACGAATCGCAACTTATGCGCATGGACGCCAACGGAAACAATCCCACCCAACTGATTAGCGACCCGGCGGCGAATATTCTGAGTTTGTGGCAGTGCGGCGGCTACATAGTTTTTCCCTGGGCATTTCACGACAGCAATTCGTTCAGCATCTGGCGTGTCAATGCCGACGGCTCCCACCCTGTGAAGCTGGCGGACAATACCGGCAGCCGAACCCAGTTTGATACCTTTCCGGTGTGCGCGGCCAATCATAACTGGGTTTACTACTTCGCTGACGCAAGACAGCTTTGGCGAGTTTCCCTGGATGGTTCAGGTAAACCGGAGCCGGTTCCAGGCAGCGGTGTTGCCGATGGATTTCTGACGGGGCGTGGAATGGGCATTTCGCCCGATGGGAAAACCCTAGTGTATGGGGTCGAGATGGCAAATCCTGATCACGCCGCCATGGGCGCTCACAAAATTGCCCTGTTGGATGTGGCAACTCTCACTTCTCCCCATTTCCTGGAACCCAATCCGCGGATTTCCAAGGGCGCGCAATTCACCGCGGACGGAAAGGCCGTCGCCTACCCTATCACCGAGAATGGGGTGGATAATGTCTGGATTCAGCCTATCGATGGCGGCCCGGGACGCCAGATTACACACTTCAATTCCGACCAAATCTACGTGTTTCACTGGTCGCCGGACGGCAAGAACCTCGGCATCCTGCGGGGCCACACCGATTCCGACGTCGTCCTTCTGCAAGAATCCAAGCCGTAGATTCTTACCGTTTCCCGAGGCTCGGTCCCCGTTAGCATCGACTCTTCAGGGTGCCCCGCTCAAGCTCCGCTTGGGCGGGGTTTTGGATGTCGGAACGAACGCGAACCATTGGAATAATTTCCATTACGTTCGCTCCACACGTTGAAGTCTGAAGAAACGTTCTGTGACACCAGGTGAAACGTCCCCGTCCAACCCGCCCAAGGGAAGCTTGAGCGGGGCACCCTGAAGAGTTAACTTGGAGGTCTAGGTTGGGCCAGCCCCCGTTATAATTCAGTACATGCTCAGCATCATGGTGTCAGTCGTGCGACAGGACACTTCCTATACCCTGCGCTTTGATGACTCCTCAGACCACGCGAAAAACTGTTCGTATCACGACCTCAATGAGCAAGGCTTAACCGCAAAACTTAAGGAACTGTCCCTCTCCAATGATGACATTCAGAAAATAATCAGCAAGACGGCTCAGTCCATCCACCAGCAATACTATCCGGTCGATGAAGCAACCTATAGACGCGTGCTCAGGATGAGCGGCCAATGAAAAGCCCTCGGAGAACCCGAAGGCGGTTGGAAACGTGGTGAGCTATGCCGGGGTCGGTCCTGTTCCCGGCAGAAAAGGCCCAGCAGTAATCCGAGGGACATCCACGACATGAAACGTCTTTCCGCATCGGGCGCAAGCGACTTCTTGATCCTGCACGGCAGCCGACCCACCATTCCACGCGCGAATATGAATGTCCTGCTTCTGCAGGCAGTGCGTACACGTTATGGTACTTACCCAGCTTGCCATAGAGCTATTCTACCCACCTAGGTATTTGGCCAGCGGTATAATTTCTCGTTTGTCGAATGGGGCGCGGACTGGCTATGAATATCAAAGAAGGAGCGCGGCGCTTGGCGCTGCTGGTCGGAGTGCTAGGGGCAACTCTCGGATGTTTCGCCTCATACTTGGTTTCACGCGATGCGTTGGACGCGCGAGCCCGCCATAGGGCGTTTGAGCTTTTAGCGACATCCGATGTCGTCCAGCAAGAGCGGAGTCTCTTCGGACCTGACCCTCCGCTATACGCCGGATAAGGCAATAGAAACCTTACGCAAACTTCCCGAGAATCAACAGCGGGACGTCCTTGCTCACCTATCTCAGGATGAGCGATCTGACCTCGCGGTAAGGCTAAAATGCGGAGTCCTTTCGTCTGGCTCCCCTTCAACTGGTACTACCTTAGAAAATCTCTCGCATGTCGATCCCTATGCGGCGTATCAACACGAGAGAGATGATCCCTACGCTTGCATTGCAGAGCCAATTGATCCGCCAACATCGCCAGTGAACAAAGGCGGCATCAAGGCCATCCATTGGACCAGAATTCTCGGCATTGAATCAATCGAGAAGGAGGACGGCGCGACACTTTATCCGA
>CAWISU010000038.1:0-13723 GCA_963838765.1 uncultured Acidobacteriota bacterium
AGTTGCCAATCGGTCGTGCAATCGCCCGAGATCAGATTCGAGGTACAGCGTGCCAACGGTTTCGCCGGCAAGCAAGATCTTTCGGAACTGAACCAGATGACCATTCTGGAAGTAGCTCTCCTCCACTAGCGGCGACGGTGGGATAGAACTCGAATCATTGGTATCCCGTGCGTATTTGGCGAAGGGTTTGCCGTCGGAGGTATAGATACAGGCCGCGGTCACGTTGGGTTCGGCCCGCAAGGCCCGAAGGACATCTCGGGCCGCTTCCGCGTCGCGAAACGTCAAAGCTGCCGTGCTGTTGCCGGCGAGAACATCGCCCAGGACCGCCAGGTTCTGGGCCACAGAGTGCCTGAACGTAATCACGTCGTAAATTGCCATGGGGCAGGAAACGGCCAATGCGGTAAAGCTGCCGATCGCCATAAACAGGACGGTGAGCTTGCGGCGGATCGACAAATCCCCAAAGTGACGCTTTAAAGTTGCTCCCTGCATAATGCTTACCCAACTACAAGTTTCGCCACACTTAACAATTTGGAACTGATCTTCAACCCGCCTTGCTCGGCCGCCTTGCGGTTCACTTCGAATTGCACCCGGTTGTTTTCCAGCACGAAATTAATCATCCCGCCCTGCTCGACGAAACCTCTTGTATCGCCCACGGTCAGAGCATCGGCGCCCCGCAAGCTTTCAAGAATCTGCTTTAGCCGTGCCGTCTCTGACGACGCGATGAAGAGAATGTGGCAAGTTCTGGCCACCTGCAGATCGAGCACCTGACTGACCTCGAGCTTGTGTCCGTTCACTGTCTTGTCCCTGGTGATGTTGCGTAATTCCTCACCGAAGGGATCTCGTCCCAGAACGCAGATGCGAAGCGGCGCGGAAGCATCGGAGAAACTGCTCGGCGGCCACTCCACAAACTTCGCGAAGTTGAACAGAAAGGCGGCCTTGAGTTGATATTCGCCAGCAGTTGGGGATTGTGCCTGGGTGCCACTGAGCAACAACACGACCACGCCCAGTACCGATAGAACTCGCCTTGGACTCCGCATACCCTTAATCTTCGCCGGAGTCAAATTCACAATCTGCATGTCGCTCTCGAAACACTGTTACGTGCCTTCTTGCGGGTTGAATCCTGAAACGCAACGCGACCTGATGCCGTCGCGCCATGCTCTTTCAAAACCGGCCAGTAATCTTGATCCGCAAACTTCTTCCGTCCTGCTGGATTGCATTTTCCGGGTCTTCCGGACGGCCAGGATCGAAGTACTTCTTGTCCAGAACATTGAAGACACTGCCGGCCACGTCCAGGTGCTTGCCGACCGTGTGTCCCAGCAATGTAAGGTTGAAGACCTGATAACTGCCTACTGAGCCCGGCAACAGGGTCAGGCGTCTCCCCAAGAATTGTCCCTCGACTCCCGCAAACAGCCACTGGTCGACCAGCGGGACAATCACATTCAACTTCGCCATGGGACCGGGGGAGTTATCCAGCGCCGGGTGCCCCGCACCGTCGTCATACGCATGCACGTAATCGAAGCTGGCCTTGCCCTGCAAGCCGTTGGTTGCGCGTCCACTAAGCTCAACATCCATCCCCGTGGCTTGTGCACTGCCGGCATTTTGGTACTGGAAGTTCTGGTCAATGGGATTCAAGGCGAGCGTAATCAAATCGCTAATCCGGTTGCGATACACACCGCTGGAGAGCTGAAAGTATTGTCCCAGCCCTTGTTCCACTCTTGCCTCCAGACTCTGAATATGCTCGGGTTGGAGTTTGAGATTGTCGTCGTAAAAAATCCCGAAGTCCGGAGAGGTTTCGTAGACGTCGGGAGCGCTAAAGGCATTGCCATAGAGCAGCTTGAGTGTGGTTTTCTCGGCGGCACGATAGATCAGCGCCGCGCGCGGGTTGGTGGTTCCACCAAAAGTGGAATAGTGGTCATAACGAACTCCGGCGTTTAGTGTGAGGCGGCTGGTGATACCGAATTCGTCCTGGACGTAGAGGGCACTGATCAGGGAACTGTTCGGCTCGGGAGAAAATGTATTGGGAGGGTTCAGCAGATCGCCCTGGTCCTGTCGCAGGTTGTCCCTGACCTCGGACCCAACGGTGAGGTGGTTTCGTTCGAAAAGATCGCGGCTTACCTTGATTTCTCCCGTCCACCAGTTTCCCCGGAAGGAGAAAGTGTTCAGCACAACTGGCTCGCCGGCCATGAGCGGCGCTTCAGGAACTGGTCCCTGCAAGCGAGCCTGGTCATAGCTTGTGCCCGCGTTCAGTAGCCATTTTCCGAGCGGGTGCTGATAGTCGAGGCTCAAATACTGATGACTGTCAATGTTGTAATCGGCAGGATCGTTGAATACCGCCCCGAAAGTACGCTGTCGGAACTATCTTTTCGCGCGTGCTGAACAATCCCTGCAGCGTGAACCCGTGAAAGGTAAGCGTGGCCAGAATGTGCTTGTAGGATTCAAAGTCGGTGTCGCTGGTAATGCCGTTGTTGTTCGCCGGAGTGTTGAATTGAGGGAAAAACAGAGTCTGGCCCGAGCTGTTGTAGAAAGTGCCGGAGAGAAGCACGCCCAAGTCGTGAAATTGATGTCCATACGTGGCTCGGCCTTCATTGGTGCCGAAGCTTCCCGTCTGATAAGAAAGTTCCCAGTCCTTCACTTGTTTCGTCGTACGGGTAATGACGTTGATGACCGCGAAAAAAGCATTCGCTCCATACAGAGAAGAACTGGGCCCGCGGACAATTTCCACCCGGTCGATCATGTCCACGTCCACCAGAAACTCATTCCCTATCATGGCTTGGCCAAGAACGTTGTTGTTGATGCGATGGCCGTCGATCAATAGCAAAACTCGGCTGTTCCAGTCGCCCAGGCGCCCAAAGCCGCGTACGCCCACGAAGGTGTAATCGCGGTCGTAGGTGACATAGAAACCGGGGACGCTGCGCAGGATGTCGGCCAGGTTGCGGTAGCCATACTTTTGGATCTCGTCCGCGGTGACGACCGTGACCGAAGCGGGCGCGTCGCTGGCGCTTTGCATGTGCTTCGAGGCGCTGTAAACCTGGATGTTGGTCAGTTCTTCCAGGCTGGCATCACTCAGATCTTTCGTGGTCTGCTGAGAAACTGCGCTTGCCGACAGCACGAAGATTGCAAGAAGGCGAATCACTCCCCGGGACCTTTTCGGTCGTGTTGCCGGAGCACATCGCACTGCAACGATCTGGTCCTTCCTAAATTTTCGACCGCACATAAAACTGCTCCACACCTCCAGAACCGCTTGGGCTCAAGGGACGCATTCCGTATGAGGGGCTACACAGGTCTCTTCGACCGAATGGAAAGATTTCTTTACTTGCACCCGAAGACAAAGGGTTGGAAACAGTTGACGATTGCCGAGCACGAAGGTAGGGGACCATTCGAACGAATGGACGCAAGCGGATAAAATCGCGGCGTCAATTTAAGGCAGTAACCAGACCTGCGCCGAGCCGCGCGCTACCAAAACCGCCATGTGATTTTCGCGTAGGCACTGCGCTTCATTTGGGTTGGGTTCACGCTGGTGAGGCCGTCGTTGGACTCCAAATGGTGATCCTGGAGCAGGTTCTGACCCGCCAGGCTGAACTCCAGCCGTTCCCCAAGTTGCCGGCTGAGCCGAGTATCGAGCCGAGTATAGGAAGGCACTGCTTGTGCCGGCAGGCGTTCGACAAAATAGCCGCTCACATCCCAGACAAAGCGACCGGGCAGCTTCAAGTGGGATCGCAGCTGTGCCTGGTGGCGTGGGCTAGAGCCTTCCGTGTCCGCCAGCGTGGTTGTGTCCTGGCTGGTCGCGTCGGTATGCAGATGCATCTGCAGCAGCGCATACCCGGGACTGAGCGTCCACCGATCGTTCACCTTCCAATTCGCGGAAACTTCGATGCCGTCAGTCGTCCCGTGCATCAGGTTGCCCCACACCAACGGAAAGACCAGGTGAGCAGGAGCGGGGTTGGCCACCAGGAATGGCGAACCTGGCTCGGTCGTCGCCAAATCGGTGTAGCTATTGAAAAACGTCGCCACATCAATCGAAAACGGGCCCGCGGGTTGTGCTCGGTAGCCTGCCTCATAAGCCAAAACATGTTCCGACTTCTCGTCGGGATTCCCAGTAAGCGTGAGTAGAGCCGGCACCCCGCCCGGCCCGGGAAATGCGGCGATGTTAATATCAGCATCCTCCTCGCGGCGGGATGGACTACGATCGGCGCGTGAAACTGCGGCCCAGAATGAATGCTGCTTACTCGGAGTCCAGGCGACACGGGCGCTCGGGTCAACGTCCCAGCCGGTGTAATAGTTGTTCTCCAACTTCGTTCCTACGGTCAAAAAGACGCGATCCGGTTTCAGGGCGATTTCATCTTGCACGAAAGTACTGAAGAGTTGTAGCGCGCGGTCGGCTGGTATCCAGGCTCGGTCAATCGTGCCCACGGTGTCGTCCGAGCTATTGCGAAAGTCCGCGCCCCAGATAAGATCGTGCCGTGCGCCCAGGGCCAGGTGGTGTTGGAAATCAAGATCGAAAGTATCCCGGTTCTCGCTTATTTCCCCGCCATCTCGCTCGAACCGGTCGAAATAAAACTGCAGCGTAGTGTCGGAGCGGCTGGAGAAAACGTGGTTCCACCGGCCTAAGATGTTTCCTCCAGGTATCTGTTCGCTCCCGTCTATATTCACATTGACTGGAGGAGCTATCGAGGCGATATGTCCGAAATTGGCTCCTTCACTTCCACCGTATAGATCCCCTTCGAAGGTTAGTGAGTCTCTCGGCGTCAAGCTGTCATCGACCCGGAACCCGACATGTGCCAGATGCCAGCCATCCTCGCCGTTTTCCCCAGTCAACTCGGGGAAATGATTGTGATCGAGGTATTTCGCGAAAATGCGGTAGTTGGCATCCCCTCCGATTTTTCCTCCGTACTGGGCAAGGCCAAGTGCCAAATCCTGAGTACCACCGCCGACCACCAGCAAGCCACCCTGAGTGTCGGCGGCGCGCTTGGTGAGAATGTTGATGACGCCGTTCACGGCGTTGGCGCCCCACACCGTCGCACCCGGACCGCGAATCACCTCGATCCGCTCGATGTCTTCCAGTGGAACATCTTGGGTGTCCCAGTAAACCCCAGCGAAGAGTGGGGTGTAGACGCTCCGGCCGTCGACGAGCACCAGCAATTTGTCCGAAAACTGATGGTTAAAGCCACGTGCCGATACCGCCCAACTGTTCGCGTTGATTTGGGCCACATCCAAACCGGGCACCATGCGCAGCAGATCAGGAATGTTGGTCGCACCGGAGCGTCGAATGTCCTCCGCAGTAATCACGAAAATCGCCGCCGCCGCCCGCGAAAGTGACTGCTCTTTCTTCGATACGGATGTGACCTTAGTGTTCATCAAGTCCTCGAGACTCAGTTGGGTCAGATCCTGCTGCTCGGCATAGGCGGCCTTACTCAGCACGACAAGGGTCAGTACCAGTTTTGCTAGTCTTGCGAGATCAGCCTTTGCGAATGCTATCCGGCCATTCATAACTGCCACGCGGTCCTCGAACAGATTTCCTTCGGTGAGCAGGCGACTGCACACCAAGCCATGCTGGTTCCTTCGGCAAGATGCGATTTCTTCTTTAACCCGTGTCCGGTCACGGTGAGACCGATTAGCTGCGGGGGGCCGAAACCTGCCGGTGCTAGTTGGCGCACACCCCATTCGTACACGTCCTGACAGCCATCCAGTTTCCGCTCGATCAAGGTTGGCAGTCTGAAGTACCGTCATGTTCCTGCCGATGAGAACTCCAGCGGCGTCCTTAAGCTCCTATGCCTGACCTTCAAGATCCAGAGATGTTCCGCACCGTGTTGGATAGCCTGCAGATCGGCGTGTCGGTGGCGGACCGAAGCGGGAAGGTCCTGTTCTGGAACCAGGGCGCAGAAAGGCTGACTGGGCACAAGCGGCATGAGATGGTGGGGCGCTCCTGTCGCGACAACATTCTGGTGCAGTGCAACGATCAAGGTTGTGTCGCCTGTGGAGCTACCTGTCCCATCAGCCGAACCCTGCACGAGGGCAAGCCCCAGGAAGCGAAGATGCAATTACGCCACAAAGAAGGACATCCGGTTCACGTGCTGATGCGGCTTGCTCCCCTCCGCGATCCGCATAGCTCGATCATCGGCATCGTGGAGAGTTTTGACGAACAGAAATTCGCCTCGGAATGGGACCGCAATCGCCACACTCTGGCGGCGCATGGCTGCATGGATGAGACCAGCGGTGTCCCGAATCACGAGTTCACCCAATTCCACCTGAGCTAAGAATCTCGCAAGCTTTGCGCGCTACCACCTTCCGTTCGGCGTCATCGTCATTCAGGTCGACCGCTTAGAGCACTTTCGAGCAACCTACGGCCGGCCAGCGGGCGATGCCATCTCTGAGCGTGGTTGCTCAAACCATGAAGAATGCTTTTCGGCCCAGCTGATTTCCTGGGACGCTGGGCGGATGATCAATTCCTCGCCATTCTGATTAATTGTGGCGAACACGGCGTGGAAAAAACTTGGGAACGCGTTCAGAAGATGGTCACGTGCGCCGGGCTTGCGATGGTGGAGCGATGAATTATTGGTCACCACCTCGGTGGGCTACGCCACCGCTCAAGCCGACGACACGATCGACTCTCTCTTGAATCGCGCGCAAAAGTTCGCTGAAACAGGCTTCCGGCAAAACGCGTGCCGCTAGCCGCAGTCGGCTCACAAGCAAGGCCGGAAAACTTAGAGATCTGACCCCTTATGTTTGCAATTATCGGAATCGTGATTGTCTTCGGCTCAGTCATTGGGGGCTACCTGATGGAACATGGCAACCTCAAGGTTCTGCTCCAGCCCGCCGAGCTGGTGGTCATTGGAGGAGCCTCCATCGGCACGGTTTTGATCGCCAATCCGCTGCACATTCTGAAACAAATCGCGGCTGGCCTCGGCGGCGTTTTCGGAGGTTCAAAATTCACCAAACAGCGCTACCTCGACTCCCTAAAAATGTTGTATGAACTCCTCAACAAGGCGCGCCGCGAAGGCCTGATGGCGTTGGAGAGCGACGTCGAGGATCCGGCCAAGAGTCCGATCCTGTCGAAGTATCCTGCCTTCCTCAAGGATCACCATGTCCGGGACTTCTTCTGCGACACCATGCGCATGGCCGTCAGCGGAGTCGAAGCCTTCGACCTTGACCAACTCCTGGATCTCGACATGGAGGTTCATCACCACGGAACCAGTTTGCCCGTCGCCTCCCTGAGCAGCATGGCCGATGCCTTGCCTGGCCTGGGAATTGTCGCCGCCGTTCTCGGAGTTGTGATCACCATGGGCGCCCTCGGCGGTCCCCCGGAAGAAATCGGGCACAAAGTCGCCGCTGCCCTGGTCGGCACATTTCTCGGCATCCTGCTTTGCTACGGATTGGTGGGACCGCTCGCGGCCAGCATGCAGAAGACCGCGGAAGATGAGGGCGCCTTCTTGCATGTCCTGCGGGTGGTGATGATCTCTTTCTTGAAGGGCAACGCACCGATCATGGCGGTCGAGTTTGCCCGGCGCGCGATTCCCGGACATGTGCGTCCTTCATTCCTCGAGGTAGAGACTCATTGCAAGAAAGGCGGTGACGCACCCGCTGCTGCGGCCGACGGAGCACCGCCGGAACCCGAAGCTCCCGCTGCGGCGTCAGCGTCAGCCTGAGAAACCTACTCTATGCCTGGCTCCCGTCCCATCATCATCATCAAGAAAAAAGGCGGACATGGCGGACACCATGGTGGCGCCTGGAAAGTAGCCTATGCCGACTTCGTGACCGCGATGATGGCGCTCTTCATCGTGCTCTGGCTGCTGAACACCAACAAACCCGTGAGAGAAGCCGTGGCCGGCTACTTCAAAGACCCCTCCGGAACCGCCAATAAAATCGGCTCCAGCAAAGCTGGCGCGGCCGAGGCCATTGCCATCACCAAAGACGACATGCCGAAGCTGAAAGAGGAATTGGAGAAGGCCATCCGCGCAATTCCCGAACTTTGAAAAACTTAAGGACCAGATCGAAATGACTATAACCCCCGAAGGCCTGCGCATCGAACTGCTCGAAACCGAAACTGGAACCTTCTTCGAGGTTGGCAGCCCGGCGCCGAACGACAACGGGAAAGAGTTGCTGACGCTGCTGGCGCACGAACTGGGCAAACTTCCGAATCATCTCTCCATCGAAGGTCATACCGATTCCAAGCCCTACACCGGCGGCCGCGAATACGGGAATTGGGAGCTTTCCACCGATCGGGCCAACGCCGCCCGGCGGTTGATGCGGAGCAGCGGTTTGCGAGACGATCAGGTTACGCAAGTGCGAGGCTACGCCGATCAGATGCTGCGGAAGAAAGACGCACCGCTGGATGCATCGAATCGTCGAATCTCCGTAATCGTGCAGAATCTTGAAAACAAGCCGGAGGCGCCCGAGAAACCTGATGCCCAACCCGGGACCGGCCCCCCTCCTCAACGTCTTCCCAAAAAGGATTGATTCGCCCACTTTTGCTGGCATCTATTGTTCGACCCTCACTGCACTGCGACCGCTCATCCGCTACAATAGGCGGTTCGTGCCTTACCCAGTTCAAGAGGAAACAACTCCGTGATTATTGGTGTGCCCAAGGAGACTTATCCCGGGGAACGGCGGGTTGCGCTCGTGCCCATGGTAGTTCCGAATCTCGTCAAAGCAGGGTTTGAGGTCGCCGTTGAAAAGAGCGCGGGCATGGAAGCGGGCTATCCAGACGCGCTCTACGTCGAGAAGGGCGCGAAGATCCTTCCCGATCGCGCTGCGCTCTTCGCTAATGCGGACATCGTGGTTCAAGTGCTCTGCTACGGCTCCAATGACATTACCGGAAAAGCAGATCTTCCGTTGATGCGTCGCGGGCAGGTGCTTATCGGTTTCTTGCGTCCGCTGGGATCGGCAGAGGTGATTCAGCAAATTGCCCAAACCGGCGTTACTTCTTTCTCAGTGGAGTTGATGCCGCGCAGCACCCGCGCCCAGAGCATGGATGTGCTCTCCTCGATGGGCACAATCTGCGGCTACAAAGCGGTGCTGATCGCAGCCGACACGCTGCCCAGAATTTTCCCCATGCTGACCACTGCTGCCGGAACCATCACCCCAGCCCGGGTTCTCGTCATTGGCGCCGGAGTCGCCGGGCTGCAGGCCATCGCTACGGCGCGCCGGTTGGGCGCCGTCGTTTCCGCGTACGATCTGCGACCAGCGTCCAAAGAGCAGGTGCAGAGCCTGGGTGGACGCTTCATCGAACTTCCCACTCGAAGCCAAGGACGCCCAGGATGCCCGCGGATACGGCACTGCGCAGGATGAAGGTTTCTACGCGAAGCAGCGTGAGCTTCTCGCCCGCGTAGTAGCCGAAAGCGATGTGGTGGTTACCACCGCCGTCGTCCCCGGCAAAAAGGCCCCTGTTCTCGTGACCGCAGAGATGGTGAAAGCGATGGCACCTGGCTCGGTCATCTTTGATCTAGCCAGCGAGCGCGGAGGCAACTGCGAGTTGACACAATCCGGCAAGACCATAGTTGAGCATGGAGTCACGATCATCGGCCGCATCAACATTGCGACCGAAGTCCCCTATCATGCGAGCCAGATGTATGCCCGCAATATCACCGCATTTCTTTTGCATCTGGGAAAAGAGGGAAAGCTACAGCTCAATCTGCAGGACGAAATCACTCGCGAAACCCTGCTGACTAAAGACGGTGAAGTGGTCAACCAACGCGTCCGGGAATTCTTCAAGCTGCCAGCGCTGGTCTCGCAGAGCGCTTAAATGTAAGCGCGGGCGTCCACGCCCGTGCTCGTCGACAACAATGCAGGAGGAAACGTGAGTTCTGCACTAATCAACGGACTGTTTGTTTTCATGCTGGCGGCCTTCATCGGATTTGAGGTGATCCGGCGAGTCTCGCCATTGCTGCACACGCCGCTCATGTCGCTGACCAATGCCCTTGACGCCATCGCGGTAGTCGGTGCAATCGTCTTGGTCGGCGAGCACAAGAGCACGCTTTCTTTCGTCTTCGGCGTGCTTGCGGTAATCGCCGCTACCAGCAACGTCGTCGGCGGATTTCTGATTACCGATCGCATGCTCAAAATGTTCAAGTCCAGCCGCCCGACAAAACCATGACCACCGACTTCGCGGGAAATCAGCAGATCATCGAGATCGTCTACCTGATCGCCAGCGCTCTCTTTATTCTCTCGCTGAAATGGATGAGCTCCCCGGCCACCGCCCAGCGCGGCGTCCGAGCCGGCGAAATCGGCATGGTTCTCGCCATCGCAGGCACTTTATTGCACCACGGCATCGTCGATTACAAATGGATCGTCATCGCTTTGGTGCTCGGCACCGGAATCGGAATCCCGCTGGGCATGGTGCATATGACCGCGGTCCCGCAACGGACTGCACTGAGCCATGCTTTCGGCGCGTTCTGCGTAACCCTGGTCGGCACCGCCGAATTCTATCTCCGAACGCCGGACGTCCCGCGCTTCATGATGGCCGTTCTCTCGATGGAGGTAATCCTTGGCTCGCTGACCTTTACGGGCAGCTTGATGGCGGCCGGAAAGCTTCAGGAAATCCTGCCGCAACGCCCGCTCACCTATAAGGGACAAAACTTCGTCAATCTGTCACTGCTGGCTATTTCGGTCGCAGTGGCTGTTTACCTAGTTCTGCACCCGGGCGCACGGCAACTTTTTCCCGTGATGATCGCCGTTCCGCTCCTCTTCGGCGTGCTGATGATCGTTCCCATCGGCGGCGCCGACATGCCCACGGTCATCTCACTGCTCAATTCCTACGCCGGCCTTTCCGCGGCGGCCATGGGATTCGTTCTCGACAGCAAGCTCCTTATTATTGCGGGCGCGCTCGACGGCTCTTCCGGTCTCATCCTCTCCGTAATCATGTCTAAGGCCATGAACCGCTCCTTCACCAACGTTCTGTTTGGAGCCTTCGGACAGGTGCAAGCTTCCGCCGCGGCTGGACAGGAAGAGAAAACGGTGCGCAGCGCCACGGCCGACGAAGCCGCCGGGATCTTGGCTGCAGCTAACAAAGTCGTGATCGTCCCCGGATACGGGATGGCGGTCGCGCAAGCCCAGCACAAAGTTCGCGAACTCTACGACGCCCTCACCAAACGCGGCGTGGACGTGCGCTTCGCCATTCATCCCGTCGCCGGCCGCATGCCCGGACACATGAACGTCCTGCTCGCCGAAGCCGATATCCCCTACGACCGCCTGATCGAAATGGATGACATCAACGGCGACTTTCCGCAAACCGACGTTGCCCTGGTAATCGGCGCCAACGACGTGACCAATCCCGCCGCCCGCACCGACACCGGCAGCCCCATTTACGGCATGCCAATCCTCGACGTCGACAAGGCCCGCACGGTCATGGTGATCAAGCGCAGCATGAGCCCAGGCTTCGCCGGCATCGACAACCCGTTGTACTATCTCGACAAAACCCTGATGCTCTTCGGAGACGCCAAGTCCTTCGTGAACAGCATCGTCCACGAACTATCCGCAAGCCCGCATTGATTGTTGATGTGAGCGCGCGATCGTAGGGACGTAGCTAGCTACGTCCCTACCGCATTGATTTCGGAAAGCGAAACCTTCTGCCGTCCATTCGCGTCGAAGTTCGATGGATCGAGCCAGCGCTCGAATGCTGCTTTTCGTTTCGGCCACTCCGAGTCGAGCATGGAGAACCAGGCCGTATCACGATTGCGTCCTTTAATGATCATGTGTTGGCGAAAGATTCCTTCGAAAGTAAAGCCCAGCCGCAGAGCCGCGCTCCGCGAAGGCGCATTCAGCGCGTTGCACTTCCACTCGTAGCGGCGGTATCCCAGGTCCTCAAAGACATGCCGCGCCATCAGGTACATCGCCTCGGTGGCTCCAATGGTCCGCTGCAAACGGGGTGTAAAGAGGATGCTGCCAACCTCGATGACCCGATGCGCCGGTTCGATGCGCATATAGGAAGCATAGCCAACCGCATCGCCGGAGGGCTTGTCGAGTATTGAGAAAAACAACGGGTCCTGCGAAGCCGCCATCCGTTTGAGGTGGGAATCAAGCGAATCCCGGGTCGGAAACGGCCCCTCGAACAGATAAAGCCACAAACTCTCGTTCTCCTCCCCGCGCGTGCAGTCGAAGAGTGTGCCGGCGTGAGCCAGAGGGTCGAGGGGCACCACGTTGACAGCACGGCCTTCGAGGGTCGTAGGTCGCGGTCGTAGGGCCGGGGTTGCGTCGACTGGGGTGCCCATGGCAGTGTTCGAAGTCATCGCTTCCCGCATAATAACTGACAGTGAGCCATTGAGGCATCTTCCATAAACCATATCTAACATACAGCAAATGGTAGTGATTGGCCCATTGGGCTGGGTCGTCAGCATGGCAATTGTCCAATAATGAACAGGTTGCAACGAAACAGTCCTTGGCAACGCGTGTGCATATCATTGTTGGGCACCGTTTGTTATCCAGCCCGGTGTGTTTCTGTCGAGAGCGGACCATTCGGGGACGTTCGGCTACTGTCCAAAACAATTGATTAGTGCGAGTTCAAAATCGAATTTGTGGAGGAAGCAATGAGCTTCAGACGATTTTTGCTGTTTACTTTGGTGCTGACCTTGGCGGGCTTTCTGCTGAGCAGCACCGCAACTTTCGCCCAATCGTTCACCACCGGCGAGATTAGCGGCACGGTAACTGACCCCTCCGGTGCAGTATTGCCGAACGTCACAGTTACCTTGAAAAGCGTGGAGAAAGGGAACACGCAGTCCGGGACAACCAACTCCCAGGGCGCGTATCGGTTCTCGCTGTTGTCTCCCGGCAATTACACGGTTTCAGCCACGGCGCCTGGCTTCAAAACGACCACCGTAGCAGCAACCAGTATCGGTAGGCGCAGTTGCCATTACCAATGTCAAGATGGAACTTGGAACGACCGGAGTGACGGTCGAGGTGTCAGGCGAGGCCCCGCTGCTGCAGGCGGACAGCTCCGAAATCTCCACTACCATGAATACGTTGGCGGTTGCGAGTCTTACCAAATCCGGGCAATGACCTGAGCTTCATCGCCCAGACCGCACCGGGTTCGGTAATGAACACCGAAAGCGGCTACGGAAACTTCTCCAGCTACGGCATTTCGGCGACCTCGAACTTGTTCACCATGAACGGCATGTATGACAACGATCCGTTCCTGAACCTGAACAACTCAGGCGCGACCAACCTGCTGCTCGGCAACAATGAAATTCAGGAGGCGTCAGTAACCAGCAACGGCTATTCCGGCCAATACGGCGGCTTCGCTGGCGCTACGGTTAACTACGTGACCAAGTCAGGGTCGAACCAATTCCACGGCAACGCCGCGTACTGGTGGAACGGTGCCGTCATGAACGCCAATGACTGGTTCCACGACAACACTACCCCGGTAACGCCAAAGACGTTCGACAACGCGAACCAGTGGGCCGCGTCGTTCGGCGGGCCGATCAAGAAGGACAAGGCTTTCTTCTTTGCGAATTATGAAGGCCTGCGGGTGGTGGTTCCGGTGACGCAGACGGTCACCTTGCCCAGCGCGCAATTCCAGACGGCGACCCTGGCTAACTTGGCGACGATCGGACAGAGCGCGCAGATTCCGTTCTACCAGAACATGTTCAATCTATGGAATGGCGCTCCCGGCGCGAGCCGTGCAACCGCCATTCCGCTGGGGGGAGCCACGGTAGGGGGTTGCGCCAGCCTTGCTGGCACTGCTGCTGCCCTTCCCGGCGCCCCGTTGTTCGGCAGCGTGGTCCCTTGCGCAAAT
>CAWISU010000039.1:0-59262 GCA_963838765.1 uncultured Acidobacteriota bacterium
AAAGGCAGCGACCGGAATGTTGGCAATGCTTGCCTTCGGCACGCCCAGGCCGCCCGGAACAGATGTCGGCGAATTGGGGTCACCGAATTCCGGGGCATGCGGTTTCACGCTGACCAGCGCGGCATCGTGCAGGCCGTGATAGCCGCCTTCGAATTTTAAGATCTTGTCGCGGCCGGTGGCGGCACGGGCTAAACGGACGGCGTGCATGGTGGCTTCCGTGCCGCTGCTGCCGAAGCGAACCATCTCCACCGGAAAGCGATTGCAGATTTCTTCAGCTAGCTCCCATTCCATGTCGTGCGGCATGCCGAACATGGTTCCCGTGCTCAGACGTTTTTCGACGGCCTTCATGACGGCGGGATGACAATGTCCGGCCATGAGCGCGCCAAAACAGAGGTTGTGATCAAGATAGTCGTTGCCGTCGAGGTCGCGAAAATGGGAGCCGCTGCCTTCCTTCACGAAGATCGGATAGGGATCATAGGCTCGGTAGTTGCTGGCAACACCTAACGGGATGCGCTTCAGGTTTTTCTTGTGGGATTCGGCGGACTTGGGCGTGCGACGCTCGAAGGTTTCGAGCTCCTTTTGCAATTCGGGGTACATCCGGGTCTCCAGGGATCTCAAGCCGCCTGTGCGGCCATTAGAATGTCCGGGCGCGAGGGCCGCCCAGTTTCAGGCTAGAAGAACAATTTTAGCGCAAACTGCACTAGGCGCGGGTCGCGAGCCGAGGTTATTTTACCGAACAGCGCGCCGTCGCCCAGATTGCCATCAGGATTCGTAAATTGTGTGTGATTGGCAATGTTGAAGATTTCCGCTCGGAATTGCACGTACTTGGTTTCGGTGAGCGTTATCAGTTTGTGGACGGAGAAATCTGTATTGTTCAGCCCTGGGCCGCAGCAGATGGTGCGCTGTGTTCCGGTGTTAAATTGGCCCAGAGGTGGATTCGTGAAATCGGAAGCGCTAAACCAATAGCCGCCGTTGGTTTTAGGGTTCAGGGTGGTGAAGGGCGCGACTCGTTGTGGTGCTTCCGTGCCGACGAAGAAGAAGCTGTTGATCAACTCGGTATCGCTGGAGGCGTTGATCGAGTCGTTCGATAATCGGATAGGAAATCCGCTCTGGAATTCCGTGATGCCGGAGATTGCCCAATCGTTGGCAACCCTACCCATCCAGCCCGAGTGTTTGGGGATGGGAAGATCCCAGAAATAACTGATCACGAAGCGCTGCGCCGAGTTAAAAAGCGACAGGGCACGACTGTTCTTGAAGTTAAAAGGATCGAGCGTTTCTTCGAAGCTTGATGCCTCATCCATGGACTTGCTGAAGGTGTAGGCTGCCTGAAACTGCAAGCCTTTTGAAAAACGCTTTTCCAGCATGGCTTCAAAGGCGTTGTAGCTGGAGGTGGCAATTGTATCTTCGGCGAAGATGTCGGTGAAAACTGGGATACCGTCTACGGGGCAATTGGCGCCACTGAAAGGATTGCAGGTGGGTGAGGAATAAGGACGTAACCCAACCAGCGTCAGACCGCCCGGCGCTACGGAACCAATCGGAGCGCCTGCTGGGATGACCGTCGGACCGTTGGGACCGTAGGGAACGTGGAATCCCCCTGCGGGAGCTGTTGCCCCGGCGGGAATGAAGAACTCCGTGTCTTCCGAGGCTGGGCCGCAATCGATCTGCGTACCACCTGGACCGGAGAGCACATTACCTGGATTTGTATTCGCCAGCGAGATGATGTCCAGGCAGGTTTGCGGATCGGATGGATTGATATCGTGCGAAGCCAGTAGCCTGTGCCCCTGAGTGCCGACGTATCCCACCTGGAACATTAAGTCCTTGGCCAGTTCCCTCTGGATGTTGAGATTGTATTGGGCGGTGTACTGAGTCCGCATGTGCGGCTGGAATTCGCCGAAAAGTTCGATGGGCCGGAACCTTTGCCAATCCTGCGGTTGACCTGGGGTGGGACTGAGAATTCCGTTGTAGGGATTCGGATTGATTGTCCCCGCCTGGCTCACGAATGGCGTGTTGAAAAAGGTGCCTGACAGGAAGGTGCTTCCGCCGAAGGGAGGCTCGGCGCCGAACTGCTCCATGACCAACTGTTCCATCGGATTGTAAAACAGGCCCCACCCCGTGCGAATGCTGGTCTTTCCACCGCTGCCAAAGAGCTTGCCGAGAAGACCGCCAGTGGCGTCGGGACTATAAGCCAGTCCAATGCGTGGGGCGAAAGCCTTGTAATAGG
Organism: uncultured Acidobacteriota bacterium; assembly: GCA_963838765.1. GTDB lineage: Bacteria > Acidobacteriota > Terriglobia > Terriglobales > Acidobacteriaceae > JABDBE01. The sequence goes on from CAWISU010000039.1 coordinate 2,222, forward strand.
TCTGCGTAAGGGCTGCGGGGACTCCCTTGTCTCCTGGGAACACGAGTCCGGTCGGGAGCACGCCTGCACTAAGGCAGTTGGGCTGCCCGAAGCTGGCTTGTTCTGCGGGTGTCAGCGTGCACGGATACACGGTGGAGTTTTGCCCGGGGCGGAAGGTTTGCACGTGATGGCTGATGTCCGTAAGCGGAGTATCGAGTTCCCAGCGAAGGCCGTAATTGAGTGTGAGGTTGGGCCTGATCTTCCAGCTATCCTCAGCGAACGGATAGAGCGACGTGCTGCGGATGGCTTCGCTTTGTGCAGCCCCTTGTGTATAGGAATCAACCAGGCCGAGAAGATATCCGGCATAGTTGTCGCCATCGTTGGTAATTACGGCGTTCGAACTCGAACTGCTGATCACAGGAGCGCCGTTCACATTGAAATAGAGCGTCTGGTCAAAACGCGCCCGGCGGACGTCGACGCCAAACTTCATGGTGTGATTACCTTTGACCCAAGTGAGGCTGTCTGACCATTGAAAACTGTTCCCCACTTGAGGCAACTGGCCCTCGAAGTTGTTCCCGATCACAGCGCCGCCAGAAATCGTGATGAACGGCACTCCCTCGTGAGTGGCGCCGAGCCCCGGAGTAATTCCGAATGCCGGACCGCTGCCTGGCAAGGCATTGATGGCCGATGAATCAGAAAGGCCGGTAAAGCAAAACTGTGCCACAGCCGAAGAACACGACGCGGTTACTGCGTTGTTGGTTTGTGGTTGTTGAAAACCACGCTGGCCTTCGCGCATGTAGGTGAAGCGCCCCTCGTTGACCAAGGCGTTGCTAATCGTCCAAGTGTGGCTCAGGTTCACTTGCTGATAGCGCGAGTCGTTGCTGCTTCCGAAACCTGGAATATTGGCGCCCGCTGCTTGAAAGAACGAGAAGGGCTGAAAATTGGCATCATCGGTGTAGTAGTAATACGCGGTGAAGCTCTGGTGGTCGGTAATCTTGTGGTCGAAGCGGATTGTAAATTGGTCCTGGAAGTCGGTTCCCGAAGGTACCGCCTGAAAAATATTTGAGCCGACATTGGCGTTCGGAACATATTTCTGGAGCAAGTTCGCGGCTACTGGGTCCTGGCACGGGGTGGGTATGACTCCGGTGGGAAAGACTTCAGCCCAGGGAATGTAGGGCGACCCTGTTGCCGGATTCGTTTGTACGGGAAGACCGGCGACCGAAGTGATCCCCAGTGCTTTGTCACAACCAGACCGGCCATCCAGAACTTGGGCCACGAAGGGCGTGCCGGAGCTGGCATCAATGCCGCCGCCGAAGGGACCGCCCGTGCCCGAAAAGTCCCCAGTCCTTTCCGGGCCGGTGGGGACGATTACCTGCGAACCCGACTGTCCTTGCACGATGCGGCGTCCTTCATACGATACAAAGAAGAAAGTGCGATCTTTTTTTATTGGCCCGCCAAACGTCCCGCCAAATTGGTTCTGATTGAACTGAGGTTTGACCGTGTTGAAATAACCCTGGGCATTCAGAACCTTGTTCCGGAAATATTCGTAGACATTGCCATGGAAAGCGTTGGTTCCGGATTTCGTGATCACGTTGACCACGGCCCCAGAGTTACGACCGTATTCGGCATCGAAGGTATTCGTAATGACGCGAAACTCTTCGATGCTGTCGGGTGTAGGTTGAATGGTAGGCAGGTTGACGAACTGGTCGTTGGCATCTCCGCCGTTGACGCTGAAATTGTTGGAGCGTCCGCGGCCGCCGTTCACCGAAACAGAACCAGCGGAATCTGAACCGTAGAAAAGACTGCCGCTGCTGCCCAACTGCGACTGGACGCCCGGCTGAAGCTGCAGAAACTGGTAGGTATCGCGGGTGTTCAGAGGCAATTCGTTCACCGAGCGGTCGTTGATCACGGCGCCGAGCTGCGTGCTGGTTGTGTCTACCTGTGGCGCTTCCGAAGTTACCTCAACCGTTTCCTGAGTCGCGCCGATTTGCAATACCTGATTGAGCGTGACCACCTGGTTGACGTCGACGGTGACGCTTTTTTGCACGCTCTTTTTAAATCCGGCCAATTCATATTCGACTCGATAGGTGCCGGGCACAACCTCGACGAAGTTATAGTCACCGCTGTCATTCGTCTGCGTGTTCCGACTGGCGCCGGTCGCCTCGTTTACCAGTGTGACCTTCACACTCGCCAAGACGGCGCCCGTGGGATCGGCGACTCGCCCGAGAATCCGGCCGCCGGTGCTCTGTCCCAACGCTGGAAATGTGAGTGCCGCGACTAAGCCGAGCACAACCAGGCAGTAGGCTGAAACGCGATGCGCCAGAGACGGATGCATTGACCACCTCCGATTCGGGATGGAAGATTGCCTGCGAACAATGCTTGCGTGAAAATCAAACCTTGCTATAATCGCGCAAGGTTAGAGAACCCGCCGCACCGTGTCAAGTAAAAAATCAGTGCTGTGATTGGGCCCAACAAACACAGGAGAGCGCAATTCTCGGAAATGAAGGCCGCCGACACAAACGCTTACTTGAAAATCGGCGACGTGGCCCGCCGGGTGGGCGTTTCGCCGTCCGTCATTCGCTCGTGGGAGAGCCTGGGCCTCACCCGGCCTCGTCGCACCATCAGCAAGTATCGGCTGTATACGCCCGAAGACGTCAAACTGCTCAAGCGCGCCCGATTTTTGCGCAAGGTGCGCGGGTTGAACGCGCCCGCGATCGCGCAATTGCTCAAGCGCGAAGGCTTGGCGCACTCGCCTGCCAATGGCGTCAGCAGCGCCATCGCGGTGCACTTGCGGCAAATGCGCCAGCGGCGCGGCCTGTCCTTGGCTCAAGTGGCCAAAAGAGTGGGCATCTCCGTGGGATTTCTTAGCGCTTTGGAGCGTTCCCACATGAGCGCATCGGTCAGCACGCTGCGCAAGCTGGCGCGATTCTACAAAACCAACATCCTCGATTTTTTCGATGCGGCGGAATCGAATAGCCGATTGGTGCCGGCGGGCAAACGTAAAGTTCTCGAGGCCGGACCCGGCGTCCGCATGGAGTTGCTGGCATGGGGAAACACGGTGATGGAGCCGCACCTGTTTCGCATTTCTCCGCGTGCTGGCAGCGGCGAATCCTACACTCACGAAGGCGAGGAGTTTCTGCATGTGTTGCGGGGGCGATTGCATATTTCGGTAGCCGAAGTGGAGTATCGGCTCAAGCCCGGCGACAGCTTTTATTTTGAGAGCGCGACCCCGCATCGCTGGTTCAACCCGGGCCGCACCGAAACCCGGGTGTTGTGGATTAACACTCCGCCGACGTTTTAGGCTCGAGTCAGTGCGAACGCATGACCATGGATTGTGGAGACCGATTGATGAGCCGCCGATTCTCGATCGTCCTGTTAGCCGCACTTCTTCTTTTGCTTGGCTCTTGTACCAAGAAGACTCCTACTCTCAACCTGCTGGTCTGGGAAGGTTACGCCGACTCATCGTTCGTGCGCGGCTTTGAGGAGCAAAACCATTGCAAGGTCACTGCTTCGTACATGGGCACGAGCGACGAACTGGTTGCGAAACTGCGCGGCGGGAGCGCGGGCAACTACGATGTGATTTCGCCGTCGAGCGACGTCGCCACTTCGATCGCTAAAGGGGGACTGGCTGCGCCGCTCGACCTTTCGCAGTTCCCGAGCTACAGCGAACTTTCGCCGCAACTCACTTCCGTGCCTCTGGTTCGCATCAAGGGACAGGTCTTTGGCGTGCCATTTGTCTGGGGTCCGAACCCGATTCTTTATGACACCAGCGCCTTCCCGCAACCGCCGGACAGTTGGAATGTGTTTTGGGATCCAAAATATCGGGGTAAGGTTTCTGTCTGGGACGAACTTTCCACGGTGTACATGGCAGCGCAGGTTCTCGGCTTCGACAAGCCGGACCCTACCCACATTTACAACCTCAGCGACGCGGAACTGGAGGCGGTCCAGAAAAAGCTGCTGGAGTTGAAACCGAACATTCGCAAGATCTGGTCGACAGGCGGCGAACTCACCAATCTTTTTCAAAACCACGAAATCCTCTTGGCAATGGGATGGCCGCTGATGACCAACCAGCTTCGCAAACTCAACTTTCCGATTGGCGAAACCATTCCGAAAGAAAATACCACCGGCTGGATTGACCATTTGATGGTGACAGCAGGCAGCGAAAACAAGGATCTTGCGTACAAGTTTCTCGAGTACATGATTGAGGCTCCGACACAGAAGAAGGTTGCGGATGTGACCGGGTACACACCAGCAAATCCGCAGGCGGCGCAATTTATGACGCCGGGGCAGATCAAGAGCCTGCATCTCGACGATGTGGATAGTTATCAGAGGCACATTTACTTCTGGCAGGATGTGCCCCGACGTCCCAAGTACGTTGAGATCTGGAATGAAGTAAAAGCAGCGCAATAAATTTGTAGCGCCGGCATCTTGCCGGCTGTCCCGAAGGCGCCTTGCCCTCGGAGGTGGGGGCGAAACGCCCCTACGGCAGCCGCCGGGACGGCGGCGCTACTAAAACAAATGGCTACCACCACCGAATCCGCCGTCGCACGTTCTGATAAGTCCGGCCTGCAACCATTGCTGGTCATCCGCAACGTCGCCAAGTCTTTCGGGAGGAACCCCGTGCTTCGTGACATCTCCTTGCAAATTGCGGAAGGCGAATTCCTGACCATTCTCGGAGAAAGCGGTTCGGGCAAGACCACGCTGTTGCGCATCATTGCTGGTTTCGAGAACGCAAATTCCGGCGAGATTTTGATGGAGGGCGACCGGCTCGACGTTTTGCCGCCATACCGACGCCGCGTCAACACTGTGTTTCAACACTACGCACTCTTCCCGCATTTGAGCGTGGAAGATAACGTTGGCTACGGGCTGCGCGTCGCTAAATTGCCGAAGCATGAAATCGCGGCCCGCGTTTCAGAAGCGTTAACCATGGTTAAGATGACCGCGTTCGCCAGCTCCAAGCCAGCCAGAATCAGCGGCGGGCAGCAGCAGCGCATTGCGCTGGCGCGAGCCTTGGTAAATCGGCCGCGGCTGTTGCTGCTGGATGAACCGCTCTCCGCGCTCGACGCCAATCTTCGCCGCCAAATGCAGGTCGAGCTGAAGTCGCTGCAGCGCGAGGTCGGTATTTCCTTCGTGTTCGTCACCCACGACCAGGAAGAAGCCATGGTCATGTCCGATCGCATCGCGCTTCTGCGCATGGGCGAGTTAGAACAGGTAGCTTCGCCACGCGAAATCTACAGCCGCCCCGCGACCGCCTATACGGCGCAATTCATCGGCCACACGAATCTGCTTCGCGGCGAAGTCAAGAACGAAATCGTTCGTTGTAGCTCTCTTTCCTGGAAAGTCATGCTGCCGGATGGGCCCGCATTGTTTTCCTTGCGGCCCGAAAATATTCGATTGGCAACATCGTCCGGCAACTCCGACATGAACGCAATCCACCTTCGCGGCAAGATTCAGCACCAGGCTTTCCATGGCGCGACCGAATTACTGCAGATTGTCTGTAACGATGGACTCACTCTTTCGGTGAGAACCGCGACTCGCGAAAACCGGCAAGGGGATGTGCACCTGGAATTTTCCCCGGACGACGCGGTGCCGATCCGCGACTCCCCGGAAAAAAGCTAACGGAGAAGAAGATGTTTTCCCGCGCATATCGAGCTGCCATCACATTGCCGCCGGTACTATGGGTCGCGGTGTTTCTGCTGGCGCCCTACGCGCTGCTCTTGTGTTACAGCTTCTGGTCGGTCTCACCGTCTCAAACAATCGTCCACTCCTGGACTCTCGACAACTACCGCGAACTCTTCCGCGTCAATGTTTATCTGCAAACACTTTTTCGCTCAATGTGGATTGCGGCCCGCGTCATGATCTTTTCGCTGCTGCTGGGATACCCGTTGGCCTACTACCTCTCGTTCTATGCGGGCGCGAGAAAAGATCTCTTCTATCAGTTGGTGATCATTCCGCTGTGGGTCAGCTACCTGGTGCGCGCGTATGCCTGGAAGACAATCCTGGGCAGCGACGGCGTGCTCAACACTTCGTTGCAGTACGTTCACCTTACAAAACATCCGCTGGAGTTTCTCCTTTACAGCCCATTTGCGGTAGTGCTCACGCTCACTCACATCTACACGCCCTTTGCGTTTCTGCCAATCTACGCATCGCTCGAACACATTCCGCGCAATCTGGTTGAGGCGTCCCATGATCTGGGAGCATCTCCACTCCAAACCTTCTGGAGAGTGATTTTTCCGCTCTCGATTCCCGGCGTTTTGGCGGGAGCGACTTTCGCGTTTGTCCTAAGCCTCGGCGATTTTCTCGCGCCTCTTCTGCTTGGCGGCCCCAGCGGCATCATGATCTCGAACATCGTAGTCAGCTTGTTCGGCGCGGCTTACGACTGGCCTTTAGGAGCAGCCATTTCTTTTTGCATGCTGCTGCTGGTGGTTAGCCTGCTCGTTCTCTCCGAGGGGCTGGAAAAGAAATGGAGCTTCCGATGAGCAATGCTCGCAGCACTTCCGGCTGGCTGCTCTGGTACGCCATCGTCGTCTTCGGATTTCTTTATCTGCCGATCGTGATTTTGATCGTTTATTCGTTCAACGGATCGGGGGTGGGCGGATTCCCTCCCAGCAATCTGACTCTGGATTGGTATCGCATGCTGTTTGCCGATGATGCCATCTGGGATTCAGTCGTGAACAGCCTCATCGTCGCATTTGCGGCAATGGCAATTTCGTTAACATTTGGCATTCCGGCTGCACTCGCTTTAGATCGCGCCAACTTTCCGGGCAAGGCTCTTTTCCGCCGACTCGTACTGCTGCCGCTGATTCTCCCGGGAATTATTACCGGACTTTCGCTGTTGATGTTGTTCCGCGAAGCTGACGTGAAGCTAAGCCTGATAACCATCGTGCTCGGCCACGGCACGGCTTTGATTTCCGTCGCCACCACCGAGGTATTCGCGGGCTTGCAGAAACTGGATCGCGCCCAGGAAGAAGCCTCTCTTGATCTCGGCGCGAATTACTGGCAAACCTTTTGGCGGATCACAATTCCGAACTTGCGCTTGTCCATCATCGGAGCCGCGTTGTTGATCTTCACGTTATCTATGGACGAAATCGCGGTCAGCTTTTTTCTGATTGGGCGCGATAACACGCTGCCGCTGGAAATCTGGGGACGCCTGCGCCGGGGAATCACGCCCGAAATCAATGCCATCTCCACCATCATTTTTATTTTTTCTTTGATCGCGATCGTCGGCTGGTACCGCCTAAGAATGAGTGCGGAAGCGCCAGATGTCGCCGTGTAACGCCGCACGCTAATGGAGGCCGCCAGGAGCACAACTACACATGACTACAAATCGCAGGGACTTCATCAAATTCGTCGTCGCCGGATCGGTCGCAGCCGGTTGTCCGATCGATCTCTCTTTATTGGCAGCCGAGACTCCACCGCCTCAAGTGGACAGTGAAGACAATCACATCTGTCACCAGGTGCGTGACGGCAAGACCTTCGACCGGCCGCCAGTCTCGGCCCGTCACGACGTGGTGATCGTCGGCGGCGGGGTCAGCGGAATGACTGCAGCTTACCTCTTGCGCAGCCGCGATTTCCTCTTGCTGGAAAAAGAACCGCACTGGGGCGGCAATGCCTATTTGATGGAGTATCAGGGAAACGCCTATGCCACCGGATCGGCATTCCTCGCCAAGAGTGAGTACACCTACAGCTTCGCCAAAGAAATCGGTTTGGAGCCTCTGCCCATCAACGATCGCGACAGCACCATTATCAAGGGCGAATGGATTGCCAATACCTGGGCCGAGGGCCTCGATAAATTGCCTTATCCCGCATCGGTCCGCGAAGGCTTCAAGAAGTTCAAGAAAGACATGCTGGCGATCGATCTCGCAAAACGCGCCACCGAACTCTACAATCTTCCTTTTTCTGATTTCATGAAAGACTATCCCGCCGAGGTAAAGCTGTGGTGGGACAACTACGGCCCATCCAACTGGGGCGCAGCGACTGAAGACACAGCCGCCGCGACTCGGCATCAGTGAAATGCAAGAGATCGGCGGAGACAAAGCACCGGATTTCTACACCTGGCCCGGGGGCCTGGGCGTGATTACCAAAAAGTTGGCCGACATCCTCCAGCCGAAATTCGCCGACCACATGCAAGTGGGCGCCACCACAGTCGCCGTCGTCCCGGACAACAACGAAGTGCAAGTCACCTACATGCAGGGCGCGGAACTGAAGACGGTGGCCGCGAAAACCGTCATCATGGCTACTCCGAAATTTATTACCCGGCGCATTGTGCAAGGACTTCCCGACAAACAAAGCGATGCCATGCACCAGATCCGCTACATTCCATACGTAGTCGTAAACCTGATCTTCGACAAGCCGGTCTTCAACAAGAGTTACGACACGTGGTGCCCGGGAAACACGTTCACTGATTTCATCGTGGCCGATTGGGTCATCCGCAACCGGCCCGGTTACCAGCAGAAATACAACATCCTCACTTTCTACACCCCGTTGAGTGAAGACGACCGCATTTCCCTGCTCACCGAATCGGGCACGCGAAGAAAAGCCGTCAACGTGCTCAACGATTTTCAGAAGCTTTTCCCCGGCTCCAATGTCGACCCCGTCGAAGTTCACATTTACCGCCGCGGCCATCCTTTATATATGTCCACGCCCGGCCTTTACACAAAGGTGCAGCCCTTGGTGCGAGAACCAATGGACCGTGTGTTCTTCGCCAACACTGATTCCGAAGGCCCGGAATCCACAACCAGTAAGGCAATCATGGCAGCCCGACGCGCAGTCAAGGAGGCCGAGAACCGCCTGGCCGGAAAGCCTGCCTCCCACCCCAAAACAGTGTCAGGCTGACGGAGACACCGAGAATACAATCTAGGGATTTTCTCTGTGTCTCTGTGACTCTGTGGTGAACCCCCCGAACCCATAGTAAAGTGATTACAGCGGCCATTCGGGAAGGACGTATCATTTGAGTTCCAGCATTCGTAACATCGCCATTATTGCCCACGTCGACCACGGCAAGACCACGCTGGTCGACGCCATGCTGCAGCAAAGCGGCACCTTTCGCTCCAACGAACACATCATCGAACGGGTGATGGACTCGAACGACCTCGAGCGCGAGCGCGGCATCACCATCCTCGCCAAGAACACGGCCATTTTTTACCACGATGTGAAGATCAACATTGTCGACACGCCCGGCCACAGCGATTTCGGCGGAGAAGTAGAGCGCGCCCTGAAGATGGTTGACGGCGTCATGCTGCTGGTCGATGCCAGTGAAGGCCCGCTGCCCCAAACGCGCTACGTCCTCAGCAAGGCGCTCGAAGCACATCTTGCGCCCATCCTCGTGATCAATAAGATCGACCGCTCCGACGCGCGCCCTCAAGAAGTGTTGAACGAGGTTTACGATCTCTTCATCGATCTCGACGCGAAAGAAGAGCAGCTCGACTTTCCGGTTCTGTACACCAACGCCAAGGCCGGAACCGCTTCGCGAGATATAAAAGGTGGAGGCGTAGACTTGCAGCCTCTGTTCGAGACCATCGTCAAAACCATCCCCGTCCCCACGGGCGATGTAGCCGGACCCCTGCAAATCCTGGTCGCGAACCTCGATTACAGCGACTACTTGGGCCGGTTGGCAATTGCGCGTGTGTTCAACGGAACCATGCATACCGGCGAAGACGTCGCCATCGCCAAGCTCGACGGCTCACTGCACAAAACGAAAATCACAAAACTGTTTTCATTCTCCGGCCTGAAGCGCACCGACATCACCGAGACCACCCTCGGGGACATAATCGCCGTAGCCGGTGTCGAAGGCATCACCATCGGCGAAACCATCACCGACGCGGAGAATCCTGCGCCGTTGCCCCACATCACGATCGACGAACCGACGATCGCAATGCTGTTCACAGTGAATACCTCGCCGTTTGCCGGACGCGAAGGCACCTATGTGACTTCCCGAAACCTGCGCGAGCGCCTGCAGAAAGAACTGCTGACCAACGTTTCGTTGCGTCTTGAAGAAACCGACACTACGGATTCCTTTATCGTCATGGGTCGAGGCGAGCTGCAACTTTCGATTCTCATTGAGATGATGCGCCGCGAAGGCTACGAACTCATGGTGGGAAAGCCCGAGATCGTCACCAAACGCGTAGATGGCAAGCTGATGGAACCGGTCGAGAAGCTAACCGTGGACGTGCCCGAAGCGTTCGTCGGAGTAGTAATGGAACAACTCGGCGCGCGCAAAGGCGAAGTGCTCAACATGCACAATCACGGATACGGCCGGGTGCGCATCGAATTCCGCGTGCCCAGCCGCGGACTAATCGGCCTGCGCAGCCAGTTGCTCACCGACACGCGCGGCACCATCGTCATGAACTCTCTGTTTGATGGATACATGGAATGGCAAGGCGAGATCCCGCACCGGCTGACGGGCGCGCTGGTGTCCGACCGCGCCGGCGTAACCACGCCTTATTCTCTTTATAACCTGCAGGAGCGAGGCGAACTGTTCATCGGCCCGACCATCGATGTTTACGAGGGAATGATCGTCGGCGAAAACGCCAAGGACAACGACCTCGACGTAAATGTAGTCCGCGAAAAAAAGCTGACTAACATGCGCTCTTCGACTTCTGACATCGCAGTTCGCCTGGTGCCCTTCCGAAATTTGAACCTGGAGCAGGCGATTGAATTCATCGCCGACGACGAGTTTGTCGAGGTCACCCCCAAATCGCTGCGCCTGCGCAAGAAGGTTCTGCAAGCCGGCAAGCGCAAGAGAAGTTCGATGGCGATGGCGGAAGAAGAGCGCTGATGGCCTGTTCGCCGACTGCGAAGAAAGACGCCGATTTGAAGCTGTATCTCGTCCCCTGCAGCTGCGGCACAACCTTCGCGGTGTCTGAAAACTACGATCGGCAGGGCACAGCCTGGGGCCGCTATCTGAAATGTCCTAAGTGCGGCAAGCGTCACGATCCCAAGAATCGCCTTCTGCAATTGGGCTTTCAGCGCGACGGGTACTGGAAGGTGGATGGCTGTTAGAAAATATTCGTCATCTTGAGCGCAGTATGTTTCGTGCGCAAGCACGAAACATACGAAGTCGAAAGATCCCAAGCTGCGCGTACTTTCATAGACCTCGCAAGGTATTCTCATCATGAAGCCTCTACCACCGCATGGCGAAAATGCCTTGACGCATTGATAGCGCGATTGCACAGGTAGAGATTCTTCGACTCCGCTCAGAATGACATACGTTTGGAGTATCAGTTGACAACTGAATCCCGCCCGCACCCTCGTCCCACGCGAGTCGCAGTGGTCGGCGCCGGCAGCGTCGGCTCGACTTTCGCCTACGCTCTACTGCTTAGCGGAACTGCGGCTGAGATTGTCCTGATCGATGCCAACCGCGCCAAGGCTGAAGGCGAGGCCATGGACCTCAATCACACAGTGCCGTTCGCGTACCCCACCCGAGTCTGGGCTGGTGAATATTCTGATTGCGCCGGTGCAGCCGTCACCGTGTTGGCAGCGGGCGGCAACCAGAAACCCGGGGAAACGCGGATTGACTTAATCAAAAAGAATGCGTCGATCTGGCGCGACATCGTCCCTGAAGTGGCCAAGCACAATCCCGAAGGCATTCTGCTAGTCGCCACGAATCCGGTTGACGTGCTCACCTACGCCGCGGGGAAGCTCTCCGGTCTGCCCTGGGAACGAGTGATCGGCTCCGGCACAATTCTCGACACGTCGCGCTTCCGCTATCTGCTCAGCCAGCATTTCGGCGTGGATGCGCGCAGCGTACATGCATACATCATTGGCGAGCACGGCGACAGCGAGGTGCCGGTGTGGTCGTCAGCCAACATCGCCGGCATGCGCTTGCCGCAGTTCTGCAAGGCGCAGGGCATCCACGACGACCGCCAGGCGATGGAAAATATTTTTCTGCAGACGCGGGATGCCGCTTATCGCATTATCGAGCGCAAGGGCGCAACCTACTACGCCGTCGCTGCGGGACTCATGCGCATTACGCAGGCGATCCTGCGCGACCAGAGTACGGTCCTTTCCATTTCAAGTCTGATTCACAACTACCACGGGCTCACCGATGTTTGCTTTAGCTTGCCTACGGTAATCGATCGCGGTGGCGTGGAGCAGGTTCTTCATCTTGAATTGGACCAGGAAGAGATCGAGAAGCTTCGCCACTCGGCAGGACTTTTGAAGACAACGATCAAAAGCCTGGGCTTGGATTGAATTCGCGCAGCACTCTCCTCATAATCTCCTTTCGCAGATTAACCTCCCAGAAATAGGGAACCTGCTATACTTCCTGCGCATTTGATTGTTCGCCAACTTTGGCTTTCGGCCTGGCCAACCAGCCTTCCAGTTGCGCCGAAGTCGCCCACGCTCAAATAGCTCACTCAGAGGCAATTCGCGTGAAGAACATCTTTGTTGGTAACCTCGACTTCAACACTTCAGAAGACGAGCTGCGCAAGCTTTTCGAGGTACACGGACAGGTGGACCGGGTCAGCATCATGACTGACCGGGATACAGGGCGCTCTCGCGGTTTTGGCTTCGTAGAGATGACGAGCGCGGAAGACGGAGAGAAAGCCATCGCGGCATTGAATGGTACGCAGATCGGCGGGCGCACTTTGAATGTCAACGAAGCGCGTCCCAAGGTCGAGCGCGGCGGAGGCGGCGGCAGGGATCGCGGAGATCGCGGTCGCGGCGCCCACGGCGGAGGCGGCGGGGGACGGGGTCGCTATTAGATCTTCCTCTGTCCGTGGCCAATTGAAATTTGATCGGGCGTCATGGCTCAGCGATTCCGGCCTGCAGCCTGACGCCGACTTTCGATCCACCAATTGATAGGCTAAAGCTCCGCATGTACACTGGAATTCTGGCGCGCCCGTAGCTCAGCTGGATAGAGCGGCAGCCTCCGGAGCTGTAGGTCGGGAGTTCGAATCTCTCCGGGCGCACCATTTCACTCAAATTTTGCGAAGACGGTTGCTACCCACTCAGCACTGAGGATCGTCCAACCCCCACGTGTCGACCTTGCGCTGCCGCATCAGGGTTGCGTTGTCATTGTGGCGATTACGGAAAAAACGATGACCAAAGCACGCATGCTCACTCTGCTGGTTGTTATCGCACACTGGGTCGTCGCAGTCGTGCACCTGTTCTTCGCGGCAAAGGTTCTCCCGGCCCCAAACAACAACGTTAGTTGGTTGGCCATAACTTTGATTACGTCAGGGCATTTGGTCGTATCCATTGCCTTATGGAAGCTCAGCGATAAACCTGCTGGGTTGGTCTCGTTGATCTTCTTTTTAGCCGCGTTAAGTGCCGATCTTTACGAGCACTTCTTGCATGCATCGGCAAACAATGTTTTCACGGTCGCACCCGGGGATTGGACTGCCCGCTTCGACGCAAGTGTCTTTATTCTTCTTGCGCTCGAGATCCTGGGATGCTTGCTCGGAATTCTCTTGCTCGGCCGCAGGACAAGAAACAACCGTCAACCCCAGTTCGCCAATCACAGCGTCTTGTCATGAGGCCTGGTACACAAACATTGACTTCCTCCGGGGGCTGGCCCATCCGTTCTTTCTGATCGTCAAACGAAAACGAGGGTGCCCCACCCTTTCCGCGTTCTTTGCGGAAAGGGCGGGAGATGATACTCTCAACCAGAAAACCGCCAAGCGCTCCGCTTTTGGACGCTAACCTAGCGCGCTGTCCCGCAAGTTCGCGTCACAAGTCCGCGCTGTCATCCTGAATTAATGCTGTCATCCTGAGCAAAGCGAAGGATCTATGCATTCTGCTCGCAGCGTTTTCACGGCTACCGTAGCTCCCTACAAACTGTCATCCCGACCGGAGCTTCTCTTCCCCGAAGGGGATGAGAAGCGCAGTGGAGGGACCTGCTGTTCGTTCACCGCACCGCAATCCTGAAGATTCGATCATCGTGTCCCGAAATTTGACAGCCCAACTTCATGGCACCACCCTGAACAAACCCCAGTGCTGTCCTCCTGAGCAACGCGAAGGATCTATGCATTCCGCTCGCAGCGTTTTCACGGGCTACCGTAGCCCCCTACGAATTGTCATCCCGACCGGAGCTTCTCTTCCCCGAAGGGGATGAGAAGCGCAGTGGAGGGACCTGCTGTTCGTTCACGCTACAACAATCCTGAAAATAGCGTCATGCCGCGACAATTCACGCCACCACCTCCCACCAAAAAAACCAAAATGGGAACTCCCCCACTTTTCGGTCGCAATTCCCTTGACTTCACTTGAGCTATACCAGATAACCAATATATAGCCAGTAAGTCGCCTATGCCCTCCCCAACCCTTAACCCGTTTGTTCTCAAGATTTTCCCCGTAACTCCTTTCAACTCAAAGATTTCAACCACAGTCCCCAGCTATCCCTATGATTCCAAAAGATCACAGGGACAGGGGGGATGGAGAAAAATTCATGTTCACTTTATATCCTCATAGCATTCCCCGTTGCCAGCACATCAAAGTCAACGGCACTCAGTGCGGATCGCCCGCGCTGCGCCGCAACCGTCTCTGCTACTTCCACAAAACCTGGCAAGGAGCCCGCATCGCCCTCGGCGCCAACCGCGCCCGCCGCGGCCGCGCCGTCTTCGACCTCCCGCTGCTCGAAGACGCCAACTCCATCCAGCTCGCGCTCATGCAGGTCATGCGTCTGATCCTAAGCGGCCAAATCGACGGCAAAACCGCCGGCCTCCTGCTCTACGCCCTGCAAACGGCCTCGTCCAACCTTGCCCGCACAAATTTCGAACCAACGATTAAAACCCGCGTGGTAATCGACCCCCGCACGGTAGACCAAACCCCGCTAGGCGAAGATCCGTGGAACCGCGACGATTATAGGGAGCAAGAAGAAAACAACAAAGCCGTAGTCGCAACTCCAGAAGCAGCCAAAGAGTCCAACAAAGAAAAAATCCCCCAAATCCAAGCCGCAGCCGAAATCCCAAAAGCAAATCCGCAGGGTGCCCCGCTCCTTGCGTTTCGTGCAAGGCGCGAGCGAGGCCACAAACGCCCGAATTTTCAGGAAAGAAATCTTCAGCCCCGCACAGAGCGCGGAGCAGTGCTTCAGCACTGCCTGAAAGGCCCCAAGACACAACCCGCATTGGCGCCATAACGGCCTCGTCCAACTGCACACGAGGCAGACGCCGTGTCGCTCTGCGGGCGCCGTCTTGAACCCTGCTTCCCGCAGCCTTAAACTGGATGTAGATGCACACGCACAGCCATGGCGCGGGCGAAGGAACCTCCAGGGTTCTGCGGATTTCGCTGCTCGTTACTCTGGCCTACATTGTGTTGCTGGTGGTTGCTGGCATTCGTGCCCATTCTTTGGCGCTGCTTTCGGAAGCCGGACATAACCTTTCCGATTTCGTGGCGCTGCTGCTCTCGCTGGTTGCCGTGTACTTGGAATCGCGTCCACCAAGCGCGACCAAGACGTATGGCTGGCATCGGGCGGGTGTGCTGGCGGCGCTCGTGAACGCAGGCTCTCTGGTTGTGGTTTCGTTCCTGATTTTCTACGAGGCCTTTCGGCGGTTGCAGAATCCGGGACAGGTGCAGGCGCAAGTCATGATCTGGGTTGCGGCCGCAGGCGTCGTGATGAACGGAGTCATTGCGCTGCTGCTCTATCGCTCGGGCCGCGACGTTAATATCCGCAGCGCGCTGCTGCACGAGATTGGCGACACTGTCTCGACTGCGGCGGTGATTGTTGGCGGCTGGGTGATTTTGGCCACGGGGCACTATTGGATTGACTCAGCGCTGTCGTTCGGCATCGGTGCGCTGATTCTCTGGTCGGGTTTCGGCATCGTGCGGGAGACTCTGAACATTCTGCTCGAAGGCACCCCGCGCGGCATCAAACTGGATCGGGTCGAGGCTTGCATGCGGGCGGTTGAGGGAGTGAACGATGTCCACGACCTGCACGTGTGGAACATTGGTTCGGAGACGCGGGCATTGTCGTGTCACATTTCAATTGAAGACATTCCGCCGTCAGTCAGCGAGCGGATTTTGCGCGATGTGAAAGAACGACTGCACGAGGAATTTCATATTGATCACACCACCATCCAGTTTGAGCATGTAATTTGCGAAGTGGCCCATGGCTGCGTGATTCCGGTAAGCGAAGAGCACGGACACGAACACTGAGAGGATTTATAGGGAGGCTCAAAGCATGGCGCGTCATCGGTCAATCGTGGAGTGGATCCGGCAGGCACTCGGACTGGGGCACCGTCGCGAGATGGTCGGAAATACCAAAACAAAATTGGACATCATCCGTGCGGCTGCACGGTATGACTTCCCGGTCAGGGATATCGCAGGCATGCTAGCTGAAATCGAGATGGGATACGCGACAGGTTCGAGTCGTCATGGCGTGTCATAAGTTTCTTGAACGCAGTTAATTGTTGGCCTGTTTCTCATAAATCTCTCGCGCTCTTTCTAGCGTGTCTGCTTCTTCCGGTGGTTTGTCGGTTCTGATTCGCACGATTCTGGGGAAGCGCAACGCGTAGCCGCTGTTGTGGCGGTCGGAGCGCATCATGTTGTTGAAGGCTACTTCCAGCACGATTTTCGGCTCGACGACCAACCGGAAACCCTGGTCTTCGATGGTGTGATCGAGAAACCATTTGGTCATCTCGGCAATCTCGACGTCGGTCAGGCCTGAGTAGGCTTTGCCAATGTTCACCAGGCGCTCGCCGTCGCGCACTGCGAAGGTGTAATCGCTGAGGACGCCGATGCGCTTGCCGTGACCATACTCGACTGCAGTGACTACCACGTCGAGCGTGGCTAGTTCGCGCTTGAGTTTCAGCCACGATTTTCCCCGGCGTCCTGGAGTGTACAGCGACGCTGGGTTCTTGATCATCAAGCCTTCGTTGCCGCGGGCTTGGGCTGCTTCGAATAGTTTGTCAAGTTCCCGAGGCGAGGATGCGCGAAAAACGGGAGCGCGGAAAAGCTGTGCGTTGATTGCCGGTTCAGTCGATTCCAGCATCAGCTGACCCTGCGCTCCGCTGGACCTTGCTTGGGTCGGAATTCGGGCCATCGCTAATAACTCATCGAGCCGCTTTGCCCGCTCCTGGAGCGGACGATCGATCAGCAATTCGCCTCCAGCGTACAGGATATCGAAAACGAGATAGGCGACCGGCACTCGCCGCATCATCTCGTCGCTCACTTTCTTGCGGCCCAGTCGCTGCTGCAGTGCGCTGAAAGGGAGAGCGCGGCCGGCTTCGCCGGATTCAGCGGCCAGATAGCTCCAGGCCACGATTTCGCCGTCGAGGATTGCGTCTTGAGGAAGACCGGCGAGCGCGTCGGGCAGTTCGGGAAAGGATTCCGTGATTTCATCGCGAGTGCGCGAGAACATGCGCACTTCGCCGCCGGAGCAGTGGGCTTGAGCACGGATACCGTCGTATTTATCCTCTACCAGCGCGTTCTCGAAATAACCGAGGGCTTCCTCCGCGGACTCGGCGGGGCTGGCCAGCATGAATCCGAGGGGATGGAAGAGGCGCATCCTGGCTTGGTTCAGTTTCCCTTCGACTGCGAGCCGAAGAGTTTCACCGATGTCACCAAGCAGCATATTGGCGCGCTGCACTTCAGTCGGCTTGCAGCCGTAGGCCTTGGCGATCGCTTCTTCGACCAGGCTCTCTTTCAGGCCGATCCGCAGATCGCCAGTGATGATCTTTACGATGTACTTGGCTTCGAGCGGGCTCACTTGCGAAAGCAGGTCGCGGACGAGAACGGCTTTGGCGGCAGAGCCACGGGCCGCAGCTATCTTTCGGAATGCAGCTTGCACCTCTTGCAGGCTGGGACTGGTCTCGTCGGCGAGGCTTAGATCGTCGCCTTCCCCACTGCCGAGCTCTGCTCGGCCTGAACGGGCGAGGGCGCCCGTCCCTGCGTGATCTTGGGACAGAACTTCTGCGGTCGCGGCGCCCAGGTCTCCGTGTTTGCGGTAGGCGACGGTCAGTTCTTGGGGGCTTTTGCCGGAGAGTTGCTCGACCGCTTGCCAGAGTAGCCTTCCTCCGACTTGCAGCGTGGTTTCCTCCCACATGGGGAAGGGTCCGCCGGAAAGAAAAACCGCTGCGACGGAGGCTTCTTCGGTCGCAATCGACTTGAGGTAGCCGGCCACGATGGCGATTTTCTCCAGCTTCTTGGTGGTGCCTGCGATCTGCTCGCAGGCTTCGGCGAATTTACGCATAGGCAATACTCGTGACGGAGGTTGGCTTTTATTATCCGTCGGCGTTTACTGCCGAGCTTTGCTCGGCCGGACGGGCGAGGCGCCCGTCCCCACACAAGTCTAAGCAAACCTGTCACTTAACGCCTCGGCTAGGCCATCCTAAATCAAGTGTGGCTGTGATACTCTACTGCTGGTGCTTTGTCGCCGGAAAGATCATCCAATCTCTATGCGCTTTTTGCGGACATTGTGGCGTTTCTTCGTAGCGATCCAGTTGCTGCCTGCACTGGAGGGCGGCGAGGAGACTCTTGTGGGCGGGCAGGCGGTGCTCGAGGGGGTTATGATGCGTTCTCCGCATGCCTGGGCCATTGCTTGCCGAAAGCCTTCCGGAGAAGTGTCGACCCACTGCGAGCCTTTGGAACGGCTCTCGGAAAAGCATAAATGGATGGGCTGGCCGGTTATGCGTGGGGTCATCACGTTGGGCCATGCTATGACGCTGGGCTTTCGGGCGCTGAAGTTTTCGGCGAACGTTGCGCTCGACGAGCTGCAGCCTGCGGCTGAGCCGGGTGAACCGGAAAAGAAGAAGCTTGAAATCAGCGGGTGGATTGCTGCCGTTAATATTGTGTTTTCGGTTGGCTTCTTTATTTTCATGTACAAGTTTCTCCCGTTGGTAGCGACGACGGAACTGAAGCGGGTGAGCCCAGTTTTTGGGGAGCAGATTGTTTTTAACTTGGTGGATGGCATCATTCGGCTGGTTTTGTTCTTGCTGTTTATTTGGGGAACGTCGTTGTGGAAGGATATTCGGCGGGTGTATGAGTATCACGGGGCTGAGCATAAAACCGTGTTTGCTTTCGAGAATGGCGATCCGCTGGATACGCCTTCGGTGCAGAAGTATTCGACCTATCATCCCCGCTGCGGAACTAGCTTTTTGATGACGGTGATGATCATTTCGATCTTCGTTTACATGCTGGTGCCGGTGACCACGTTCTGGGCGCGGTTTGCGGTTCGCATCGCGCTGCTGCCGGTGATTACCGGATTGTCATATGAGATCATTCGTTTTGCGGCTAAACATCGCGGATCGCTGTTTGCGCTGATGACTGCTCCTGGTCTGTGGATGCAGCGGATTACCACCAAGCCGCCGTCGGATGAGCAGGCGGAATGCGCTATCGTGGCGCTGGATCAGGCGATGTCGCTGGAGAAGCAGCGCGGTGGTGAACTAGTGATCGCCTAGCGGCCCGGCCGCGAAACTCTTTTACCTCATCTTCACTTCTACAACTAGAATAACTCGTAGAGACGTAGCTTGCTACGTCTCCGCGCAGCCGAAACGTAGCAAGCTACGTTTCTACGGGGCACATTATGTTTGAACGGCTTGATCAAATCGAGGCGCGGTACGACGAATTGACGCAGACGCTGGCTTCGCCGGAGATCATGAATGACTCCGCGAAATTCCAGAAGACGGCCAAGGCGCACAGCGAAATCAGCCTTATCGTGGAGCGATATCGCGAATATAAGGATTTGAAACGCGGGATTGCGGAGAGCCGGGCTGTGCTGGTCGACGAGAAAGATCCTGAAATGCGGGCTTATGCGCAGGAGGAGTTGGATAAGTTGGAGGGGCGCGTCGGTGCGGTGGAAGAGGAGCTTAAGGTTCTGCTCTTGCCCAAGGATCCCAATGATGAAAAGGATGTGATCCTCGAAATCCGTGCAGGGACTGGCGGCGACGAGGCGACTTTGTTTGCGGCTGAAATGTTTCGCATGTATACGCGCTACGCCGAGACTCAGGGATGGAAGGTCGAGGTGCTTTCGACTTCTGAATCTTCTGCCGGCGGATTGAAGGAAGTCATTGCGTTGATTGAAGGGCAGCGGGTGTTTTCGCGCTTGAAATATGAGAGCGGAGTGCATCGCGTGCAGCGGGTTCCGGCGACTGAGCAGCAGGGCCGGATTCACACCTCGGCGGTCACTGTGGCCGTTCTGCCGGAGGCTGAGGACGTGGATGTCAAGATTGAGGCTAAGGACCTCCGCATCGATACGTTCTGCTCTTCGGGACCGGGCGGGCAGTCGGTGAACACCACTTACTCCGCGGTGCGCATCACGCATATCCCTACCAATACGGTCGTGAGCTGCCAGGATGAGAAGTCGCAGATTAAGAACCGCGAAAAAGGCATGCGGGTCTTGCGCTCGCGGCTTTATGAGATGGAGATGCAGAAGCAGCAAGACGCTCTGGCCAAGGAACGGAAGGCGATGGTGGGGTCAGGCGATCGCAGCGAGAAAATTCGGACCTACAACTTTCCTCAGAACCGCGTGACCGATCACCGCATCGGTTTGACAGTCCATCAGCTTCAGGAAGTGATGGATGGGAAACTGCAGCCGCTGATCGAGGCGCTGACTACCTACTATCAGGCGGAAAAGATGAAGCAGGAAACCGCCAGCGTGGGTTGAACAATCGCGAACAAGCATCCCGCAGCGGCTAAAGCCGGACTCATTTTTAGAGATCAGCACGACTGAAGTGGTGCCCTTCCCAAGAAGCATGTGAAGATCGGCTGCCATAGGTTGTGACGTTGAATCCTGCCGAGCTTCGCTCGGCCACCCGGACGAGGGCGTCCGGGTCTACGTTAGTAATCGTCAAGGTTAGTAATCGCCGAGGTCACAGATTTCTGCAGAATACAAAAGCCTCCTGCTTGCGCAGGAGGCTTTTTTTGCGGTGGGGGTTGGGCTTTCGTTCTGAAAACTATTTAGCTGGTGCTTGCTGATCTGGGGTACTTGAAGTCGAGGCCAGTTGTTCGAGATCGTTCTTCATCAGGCTGATCTCTACGCGGCCGCCGCTGGTTCGCTTGGTCTTGGGCTGTTCCTCGGTGCTGGCGCTGGGAACTGGAGCGTTGCCCATGCCCACCACGTAAATCCGGTATACCGGGATGTCGTGGTTCAACACCAGATAGCGCACCACCGAGTCTGCCATCTTCTGCGAGGTGGCGATGGCGGTTTGGCCGTGACCGGACGAGAAGCCTTGGACTTCGATGATGTACCCGCGCTGACTCTTCAGCGGGGTGGCCATGTCATCGAGAGCAGTCTTCGCGTTTTGGCTCAGGGCGCTCTGGCCGGGACGGAAGCGGATCTCGGTCTGCGTAGTGGCCTTGTATTGATCGATATTGCCGACTACCTGTTCAACCGTGGAGAGCCGGGTGTTGGCCTGGGTTGCGGTCTGCTGCGCCGCCTGCGCTTTGTTGCCGGCGTCGATAGCGTGCTGGTCAGCTTCGTTGGCCTTGGCTGAAGCGAGCTGTATGCCTTGCTGAGCGCGCGAATCCACGTCCTTGATCATCTTGCCATTGCTCGCGGTGAGCTCGTCGAGTTCATTCAGGCGATCGCGGATGGGCTGGGTCTGACGCTGCACATACTTCTTGCGGGCGAATGGATTCACCTTGCCCCAGAAACCTTCGTGAGTTTCAGCCTGCAAGGGCTGCTTGCCGGTGGCGCCGACACTCTGCGAAGACGACATGGAAGAGCTCTGGTCGGTGCTGGGGGCCGTCTGAGATGCCGGGGCAGCCTGCGTGGGCTGACTGGCGGCGGGTTGATCCTGCGAGGTCGAGCCGGTCTGCTGCGCGAAGGCTGGCAGAGCAAGCACGACGGAGACGATAAGCGCTACAAACACACGATTCTTCATTTTTAACTTCCTCCGAGGGAGGGAGCGTCTGGGAGCTCCACTCTGGCACGCCTTACCGGCGCACTATCAAAACTTGGGATGTCGGTGGCCGTTTGACTCTGGCACCGCAGCTCTCTATAACAGGTTGATTGCCAAACTACGGGAGAGTTAACTCCTTGCATTGCAATAACATTGTAACCCCGCCGTCCTGCGAGCGAAGAAGATTGATCCGCTTCGAGGGTAAATTTGGCGAAACCGATATAAAAACTGCGTGGCCGAAGCTCAAATGACACAGGAGATTGGATGCCAAAAAGGAATGCAAGAGCTTGCTTTTTTAGGAACAGCTTTGGCCACGGATTGGGGCGAATCTTCACGATATTGATTATCCGCAATGCTTGTCGTATTGCTCGTAAATGTAGTTATCTGTCATGCCGGCGATGTAGTCGCAGACGATTCGTGGCAGCGGCTCGGCCGCGGCTTTTTCTCTGTAGCTTGAGGGTAAGCTTTCCGGCTTCGCCATCCAGAGGTGGAATAGCTCGCTGATCACCCGCTCGGCATCGTTCTTTTCGGGGTTGAGTGTGGCGCTGAAATAAAGATTTTTGTATAGAAATTCTTTGGCGCTGCGGCGTTCTTGCTCTACTGACGGGCTTAGGGTGACGAGGCGACGAACGCAGGAGCGCAGATCTTCCAGATTACTGACGTCAGCAGCTTGAATTTGTTGTTTGGTGTTTTCGATTAAATCTCCCACCCAGCGGTTGAGCACGCGCTTAAGGGTCTCGTTGAATTTCAGCTTATCGATTGCCTCCGGGTACATCGATTCGACTTCGCCATAGAAACCGTCGAAGATGGGTATCCCCTTGCGGATTTGCTCGAGCGCGAGCAGATGGGATTCGTAGCCATCATCCAGATCGGCGGTGCTGTAAGCGATTTCGTCGGCGACGTCGATGAGTTGGGCTTCGAGCGGTGGCCGCAGGTTGAGCAAATATTCGGCGAGTTCCGGAAATCGGTCGGCGGGGTAATCGTGAGAGTGCTTGATGATGCCTTCGCGAACTTCGAAGGTGAGGTTGAGGCCGCGGAAGGCGGCATAGCGCAGCTCGAAATCTTCCACGATGCGCAGCGCGTGCAGGTTGTGGTCAAAGAAAAATCCATGCTCGCGCATGGCGGAGTCGAGGGCCTTCTCGCCGGCGTGGCCGAAGGGTGGATGGCCGACGTCATGCACCAGGGCAAGAGCCTCGACGAGATCGACGTTCAGGCCAAGTTGGGCTGCGATAGTGCGGGCGATCTGTGCGACTTCGATCGTGTGCGTTAGCCGATTGCGAAAGTGGTCGGAGTAGCGGCGGGTGAAGACTTGGGTTTTGGCTTCAAGGCGTCGAAAAGCCCGGGAGTGGATGACGCGATCGCGGTCGCGCTGAAAATCGTCGCGGTAAGGATGAGGAGGCTCGGGATAACGGCGTCCGCGGGATTGCTCCACCCGCACGGCGTAGTCGGCGAGCATGGGAAAAGTCTAACAGAAGCAGCATTCAGTCAGTCGAGAGCTTTTGTCGCATGCCACGAACACGTTGAGGGGCTGAATGCTGAGTTCCAAATGCTGAATGCTGTTTTTCCTACTTATTCCCCGGCTCTTCCTTGGCGAGTTTCATCTTGGCGGACTCAAGCTTCTGGGTTACCTGGGCTAAGTTATCGCCGTCGACTTCTGCGGGGACGGTTTTATTCCATTCGTTGATGGCCCGCTCCCAGTGTGCAGCGGCGAGTTTCAGACGGCCGGTCTTTTGATAGAGGTCTCCGAGGTGGTCCTGGACGGTAGGATCCATCCCCATGTGCTGAGAGGCTTTCATGAGGTTATCTTCCGCCAGTTCGTATTTTCCCAGCCGGAAGTAGGCCCAGCCCAGCGAATCCAGATAGGCGCCGTTGGCGGGCTCAAGCTCGACCGCCTTTTTGATCATGATGAGGGCTTCGTCGAGTTTGGCGCCGCGATCGGCAAGCATGTATCCGAGATAGTTGAGTACGGCGGCGTTCTGAGGATCGGTGGCCAGCACTTTGCGGAATACTTCTTCCGCCTGGTCATATTTCTTTTGCCGCTCGTAGGTGGATCCCCGTAGGAACTCCACGTACTCCTTGTCTTCGTCTTTGGTAGAGAGCTTGGCTGCACTGTCGAGAGCGACTTCGGCCTCGGGCCAGCGCTTCAGCCGGCTGTACATTTGAGCCAAATTAATGTAGACGTCGCGATCTTCAGGAGTTCCTTTCAGCAGAGATTTTACCTGCTCGAGGCCGGCGTCCGGTTGACCCATGTCGGCGAGTTGCGCGGCGTAGACCATCTTCAAGCCGCGATCGTTGGGCAGTTTCTGGGTCGCCTCCTTGGCGGCGTCCGTAGCTTTTTGCCACTGCTTGGCTTCGCGGTAGGTGTCGATAATCTGCTGGTAGCCGCGCTCGGCGTTGTCGTCGCCCAAGGGCAGCAT
This sequence comes from uncultured Acidobacteriota bacterium, assembly GCA_963838765.1. Lineage (GTDB taxonomy): Bacteria > Acidobacteriota > Terriglobia > Terriglobales > Acidobacteriaceae > JABDBE01. Next base: position 26,394 of record CAWISU010000039.1, read on the forward strand.
CTTGCGGAAAGTCTCTATCGCCAGCGCTTCATTGTTATTGTCGCGATAGACCGTGCCTAGACGCTCAAGAAATATCGCCCGGTTGTTCTTCTCGCTCTGGCTGTAGTTATTGTCGGCCTTGTCGGTTTTCTTCACCAGGTCTTGCAGAACTTGCGCGGCTTCGTCATAGCGCCCTTGGGCCTGGTAGACGGCTGCCATGTTGTAGGGCACTTCCATTACGTCCTGGGCGATGGACTCGGCCTTCTTCAAATTGTCCAAGGCCAGATCAAACTTGCCATTTCTGCGGTAGATCTCGGCCATGCGCAGGTAGGTCTGCGCGTCTTCGGGATTCGAGTCGGCGACGATTTTGTATTGTTCGAGGGCGGCGTCAGTTTGGCCGTCGTTTAGCAGATTCTGGGCCAGACCACGGATCGCGTCGAGATTGTCGCGATCGAGTTCAATCGCTTTTCTGTAGGCGGTAATGGCCTGTTTGTATTCCTTGCGCTGCTCGTAGGTGTAGCCCAGTGCGGAATAGAGCTTTGCCGAACGGGCGGCGTCTGGAACGGCGCTCAACGCCTCGGCTGCGCGGGCGCTATCGCCCTCTTCGTTGTATAGGTACGCAAGCGTGGTAACGGCTTCCTCGGAATCGGGTTGCAGTTTTACCGCGATCTTGAATTCGCTTTCCGCTTTTCGCAGATCGTTGTTCAAACGGTAAAGGCGGCCCAGGAGCAAGTGATCGTCCACATTGTCGGGCTCGATCTTTATGATTTCCTGGTACTGCTCGACGGCCAGTTTGAGGACACTGTCAGAACCGCTGCCGCTTTGTACATCTCCGAGCGAACGCAGGTAGATACGACCGAGCAACTTGTGCGCTTCGAGGTTATTGGGATCTTTTTTAAGGATGTCCTGGGCTTCAATTACGGCATCACGGATGCGCCCAGTCTTGGCATAAAGCTCCGCCAGACCGGAGGTCAGGTACTCGGAAGTCGGGTCAGCGTCGATGGCCAGGCGGTATTCCTCGATGGCCTTAGTGGCGAGATCGCTGCGGTTGTAGACCGCAAACTGATCCTCGTACATGTGCGCGACGCTATAGTGATAGTAGGCGACTGCGCGGTCCGCCTTTTTGGTAGCTGGCGCGGTGGTAGCTGGCGCGGTGGCCGACTTTGAATCGTCGACGGCGGGAGTGGTGGGTGCGGAAGCTTGCTGCGCCACGGCGGCGGCAGCCAAAAACAACACAAAAATAGACCAGCGCATGCTTTTCATCGAGGACCTTTGGATACCAAACCCACAGCGATTGGATGCCGAACCGCCTTAGGTGGGTGCTCTGTCTTATTGTAAACCTTCGTCAATCAGGATGGCGAAAAAGTGCTTGCGGAAAGTGGGCGGAAAAGATTCGGAGGTACAGGGACGGATGGACTGGAAAACCCAGCATTTAGCATTTGGCACTTAGCAGTTAGCTTCGGGTCGGACCCGGCGGATCGTGCCTAGCGCTTCTGTTCGGGGCCGAATGCTAAGGGCGAAGTGCGAAATTCGAAGTGCGAAATGCTTCGCCTCAGTGGCGAAAGTGCCTGACGCCCGTAAAGATCATGGCTAAGCCGAGGCGGTCGGCGGTTTCAATTACTTCCTGGTCGCGCACCGATCCACCCGGTTGGATGATGGCAGTGGCGCCAGCTTTGGCGATTTCTTCGACGCCGTCGGGAAACGGGAAAAATGCATCGGAGGCGGCGACAGTACCCTGCAGCGGAAGCACCGCTTTCATCGCGCCGATCTTGCAGGAATCTACGCGGCTCATTTGTCCGGCGCCGACGCCCACGGTCTGTCCGTCGCGGGCATAAACGATGGCATTGGACTTCACGTGCTTACAAACTTTCCAGGCGAAAAGTAACGCGCTTTTCTCCCCCGCCGTGGGTTGACGCTTGCTGACGACTTTCAGATCGCTTTCCGTGAGCGGGCGGAGGTCGGCATCTTGCAGCAGAATTCCGCCGGAGACGTTCTTTAGCGTCCACTTCTGAGGAGCATCTGTAATCTCTACGAGGCGCAGATTCTTCTTGGATGCGAACTTCGCTTTCGCGTCGTCGTCGAACGCTGGTGCGGCAATTACTTCGAGAAAAAGCTTGGCCATTTCCTCGGCAGTGGTCGCGTCCACGGGACGATTTACGCCAATGACGCCTCCGAAAGCGGAAACCGGATCGCATTCAAGGGCTTTCTTGTAGGCCTCAACCACAGTCTTGCCGGTCGCAGTTCCGGCGGGATTGGTGTGTTTGATAATCGCGCAAACAGGCTCTTCGAATTCCTGCGCTAAGTCCCAGGCTGCTTGCAAATCCACGATGTTGTTGTAAGAAAGCTCCTTGCCTTGAAGTTGGTGTCCGTTAGCTACTCCGTTGCCGGAGCCATCGGAATACATGGCCGCTTTCTGGTGCGGGTTCTCTCCGTAGCGCAGATCCATCACCTTATTGAAGGACAAGCGAAGCGTCTGCGGCAAACCACTTTCTTCGTGAAACTCGAAGCGGCCATTGGCGCTTACCCGCTCCAGAGTCGAAGCTATGGCGGAGTCGTACGCTGCGGTGGTCGCGAAGGCTTTCTGCGCTAAACGCCATCTCGTATCTAGTGACAATGCGCCGCCGGATCGGCTCAATTCTTCTGCAATTTGCTCGTAGTCTGATGGAGCAGTGACGATGGCAACATCCTGAAAGTTCTTGGCAGCCGAGCGAATCATCGATGGTCCGCCAATGTCGATGTTCTCGATCAGTTCGTCGAAATGCACGTTTGGCTTGGCCGCGGTCTTTTCGAAGGCATAGAGGTTCACGACCACCATGTCGATCGGAAGAATCCCGTGTTCGGCTACTGCGGTGCAGTGCGCGGGATTCTCGCGGCGGTGCAGGATTCCTCCATGCACCTTGGGATGCAGGGTTTTGACGCGGCCATCGAGCATCTCGGGAAATCCGGTGAGTTCGGAAATATCTTTTACGGCGATGCCGGAGTCGCGCAGCAGCTTGGCGGTGCCGCCGGTTGAGATCAGTTCCACGCCCAAGTCGGAGAGCTTGCGGGCGAAGTCGACCAGCCCGGTTTTATCCGTGACACTGAGAATGGCGCGCTGGATCTTTCCTTTGTGGAGCGACATCGTAGGCCTCTGGTTGGAAAATAGCGTGATATGAAAGTTTATCAGCAGAAGGCTTACGAGAGGCGCCGTTGCCGAGTTTCGCTCGGCTCCCGGACGAGAGCGTCGGGGCTACGTGCGCATCGTGGTTTCAGACGGCCAGTCGCCCGTCAGCACACAGGCACGCTAGGCCTTGGCTTTTGCCTTCAGCCGGACTTGGCCGTCTTGCATTTCGACGGTGTATTCCACGGATTGGCAGCTGTGTTTCTTGCGGATCTCGTCGGTTTTCTTTTGCACGAAAGATGTGAAGCTGTCGATGTTGCCGGTAACCGACTCGCCTGTTTTTTTCTTTGCGTCGGTAAGCGCCTTGTAGAGTTTCTCTACCTGATCATGTTCGGCGCGGGCATCGGAGCACTGGATTGTCAGCGGGCCATCGTTTTCGTCGGATGCGGTTGCGACTGCGGCGGCCGCGGCCGGGCTGACTCCATAGGCCGGGTGGTGTTTGGGTTCGTGTTCTTCCACGGGCCTCACGCCTTGCACGGAGAGCAGCGCGTCCTGCGGACGGCGGTAGCCCTCTTCGCGGATGCGGCCTTTCTTGCGCCAGAGGTCGCTGTAGATGGCGTAGCGTTGCGCCATTTCGTTGTAGCGGAAGCGCTGTTGGAAACTCATCCTTCCGCCGTCGCTGAATTTGCGCAGCAGGCTCAGCACCTTCCATTCAATATCCGTGGGGGGCTTCTTGGTGGGGTTGCTGAAATAGACCTCGTACTCGATCTTGAGCCGGCGCAATTGCGACTCCAGTAAAACCAGTTCTTCGTCGATAGTCACCGAGGGTTCTCCAGTTCACAGTTTAGGGGGTAGGGCGCAGGCGGACGAGGTGTCCAGTGGTCACCGGAGGGATGGAACTAAAGTTACTGTTTGCTGATCGTTCAACATGTGCCATTCCCACTTTGGGCAAGTTTACTTTCTGGTACTGGTACCCCCCTCCTCCCTGGCCGTGTGCAAAATCTAGAAAACAAATGATTTATTTTGCGACTATGTGCTAGATCTTTGAGTTTAAAGGAGTTACACGCAAAATCTAGAGAACGTGGGAGTTACAGCTTGGAGAGAGTGTACGCCGGAGGCTGCGTTCTTGCGCCTCTGCCTTTAGGTTCTTGCTGGCTTAGGTTTTCAAGGAGCGTTCATTATCCAAGAGATAATGTTTATTCGTATAGATTATCCTACTTGGGGACGGACAGTCAATGAGTAAGTGGGCCAGGCAGTGGGTCCGTTTGAAAGCGTTCGCGCGAGATTCCTCGCCCCGATGGGGAAAGCGCGGGGCTTCGGAATGACGACCTTCTAAATTCAAAGAACTAAACTTGAGGCTTTACCGCGGAAAGCGCTTTCTCCCCCGCCTTGTCGTCAGCGTCAACAGGAGGCTCTTTCATGGCCGACTTGAATCCGCGAATACCCTCCCCTAGTCCCTTACCCAGTTCCGGAAGTTTCTTAGGGCCAAACACCAGCAGAGCGATTCCGAAGATAACCAGCAGATGCATCGGTTGTAACAAACCATCAAACATGAGCCCTCCTTCACGACTATAAGCGAGCTGAGCAGCTAATCGTTATGACACTACGCTTCCATGACGCTGGCTGTGGCGTGTCTCACTGGGCAGTGTGATGAGGATCACTCGTTGGGGCGATTGGCGAAGCGCCAATGCTGGATGGGATGTTATCCCCATTGCCACTTCTACTCGCTAAGACCGGACCCCCGAGCGTTTTGTGACGAGAATTATGCTGAGGAGATTGCGAACGTCGTGCGAGAACTCGCTGCAATATTCTTAAGTCTGGGCAGCGGTAAACGACTCAACGTGAATTCGCGAGGCCTCCGCGGTTTCGAGGTTCGCCTGCGCTTTCGCCACAGCGACTTGATAGTCTTCTGGGTCAATCTCCACGAGTGTGGCGCCTTCCTGCACATACTGGTTGTCTCCCACGTGCACCGCTTGCACGTACCCGGAGATCCGCGCGCTCACCGGATAGAGGTGAACATCGACTTGCGCATCGTCGGTGCTCTCGAAACCCGAGAAGTAGTGCCACAGAAAGATGCCACCGACAAGAACTACCACCACGGCAGCGACAATAATCCAGCGCTTGTGGGAACGCCGGCTCGGATAGCGACGGGCGGCGGCGTGGCGGGACTTTCCGTTGCGGTATTGGGCGTTGAGGACGATGAACTTTCCTGGACTTTTGGCCGTCTCTTGGTCGGGCATCTTATTGTCCTTTCAAATACAGCGCGTAGTTCGATTCCGCGAAACCGATAGCTCGCGCCAAGGAAACTTTTGCGGTGTTATAGCGGTAGAGGCTGGCGATATACGTGTCGTTGGCATCCGCGAGGGATTCTTGCGCCTGAACCACTTCGATGTTGTCCGTTACTCCCGAGGCGAAGCGATCACGCGATTGCTGCAGGGTCTGAGTAGCGAGCCGGACGGCATTCTGCTCAACGGACACTTCCTGGGCGGTATCTTGCAAGTCAAGGAAAGCGTCACGAACCTCCTGGTCGATGCTGGCACGGAGGTCTTCCAGTCGTTGCCTGGCCTTTGCCAGAAGGGAATCTGCGACAAGGTTATCTCCGTGGACCCTGCCTCCCTGGAAAATGGGGAATCGGAGCATCGCGGCTGCGTCAACTGTGCCGTGATTCGACGCAAAATTGGTGCCGATGGTTCCGTAATCCGCGATGGCCGATAGTGTCGGGTAGCGCTCGGCTGAAGCGGCCTTCTTTTGCAACTCAGCGGAACGTACTTGCTCGGTTAGGCTTTTATAGTCGGCGCGAGAGGTGTACGCCTGCTGCAATGCTTCATCGAGGGTTGAAGTCGTAAGCGGCTGATAAGCAACTTCCGTGGTTATGTCGAACGTCTGACCCGCCGGAAGTCCAATCGCCCGCGCCAGAACCAACTTCTGCTTAGCCAGATTATTTCGCGCGACGATCAACCTTTGTTCGCGTGCCTGAAGCTCGACATCGGATCTCAGTACGTCAACCGCAGCCGCAAGCCCGGCTTTCTTCTGGTCGGTCGTCTGATCGAAGAGCACTTTCGCAGTGTCGCGCTGAGCTAAAGCGGACTCGACTTGCGACTGGTCTGCAATGACCAGCAGATAATTTGACACAACCACAAGAACAATCAGTTCGCGGGCATTCTTGTAACTGTATTGCGCCGATTTCACTTGCGCAGCCGAAGATCGTGCACGCTCAATCGACTCCCAATTGAAGACTGATTGGTCAAGGTAAGCGCGTGTGTCGAAAACTCCAAAGGGGCCGATGACGGGTGGGTGGCCGGGAACAGGATCTGATGCCTATGGTCGCCTTCAGATCATACTTGGCGAACGCCGAAACTAGTAGCGGTGGTCAGATTTGGCAGCAACGCGCTGAGTGCCCGCCACCGCTCGCCTTGTGCGCCGGAGACTGCGTCGGAGGAAAGTAGCCCCCCAAGATTTTGCCGCAGACCACGAGCTACGGCGTCCTCCAGAGAAAGCGACAGCGCCGTTGGACTGGCTTTGCCCGTGGGGACTCCTCCCAGGTAGGGATTCTGCGTCTGAAAATCTGAGGATAGCATTCTGAGCAGCAACGGTAGCAGCACCGTAGGACACGGCTCGTTGGCTCGTGGCAGTCAATTCAGACTGTCCGTAAAGCGGAGCTCCTGCGAACAAAGCCAGGCAGATTGCGATCAGCTTACTGCAAAACCTTGCACGATCACACGTTACGCCCGGCCCTTTGCCCCAGTCTTTGCAGTAGATTCTCGTGCCACCCTTCACTGGAACCGTGCTCCTGTGCGTGTTCTCTTTTGAGTTTGAGCAAGCGGAACTACTCGCGTTGTGTTGCCGAGTGAATCGGCCTGAGGGTATCTCAGCAGATGGACCGGATCTGCACAATTAGACGATGGTATCGCCAATACCTTCGTATCAATTTACCGTCTGCTAGTTTTTGTCGAAGCATGCGCTGGATAACCGCAGTTGATAGTTGACGGGAACCACTATCGGCGCGCCTTTGTCCTTCACGAAGAACGCGAGGAATTTCGCCGGTTTGGTTTGGCGTGCGTTCCGCCCAAGCAATGGCTCGACGCCGCGGCGTTGGACCTGATGGAGGATCTTTGCTTCAGTACAACCCCGCACGGAACCCTCACTCAGAAGGATCATCAGCACAAATAGTGACGGAAGGTAAATGATCGAAGCCGCAAGAAGTTGTCGCACCGAGGAGTTGGATTTTCGAAGCGCGAACTGCTCTCCTATTTCGTTATTGCTTTGGCCCTTGTGGGTTCCGGAAATTCTGGCACACGCCTGGAACTCTAGCGACCCGTCCTCAAAGATCAAGAATTACATTTGCGTCCGGCTGTGAGCAGCACACCAGCACATTTCCCGGCGCCGGCCTCTCCAGCGGTTCCGGATTGTAACGGATCGATCCGCCAATCAGACCAGTCATGCAGGTGTGGCACACTCCAGTCCGGCATGACCATCTGACCGGAACGTCGCATGCTTCCGCGAGTTCCAACAAACTCTGATATTTGGGGTCCCACGCAGCCGTGATCCCGCTGCGCGCAAATGAAACTGACGGGCCAGATCCCGGGGGCCCTTGTGGCAGGTGCGGTGTGTGACCAACCCGCTCCATGCCAGGTGTAATGCTCTCAAGCGCACCGAAGATTTCCGTGTGCACATTCTCGGCCGGCACACCCCAGTTTCGCAGCCCATCGCGCATATTCTCCAAGAACGAAGATGGGCCACACAGATAGAAATCGCCATCGGGTGATACGCCAATCTTCTCCAGCAAAGCTGAGTCGATGTGACCTGCAGCATCAAAGTCCAACCCAAGTTGATCGGTTGCCGCGGGTCTGCTGTACACGACGTAGCTTCGTCCGCGAGAAAGCTGTTGCAGTAGAGAACGTGATTCTCGCGCGAATGGATGGTCGACGCTATTCCGCGTTCCATAAATCCACCAGATCTCTCGTTGCGATTTTTCGGTGGCGAGTGCGTGCAGCATCGACATCACGGGCGTTGCGCCCACCCCAGCGCTCAGCAGAACCACCGGACTCTGGCCTGGGCGCAGAGTAAAGCTTCCCCGCGGTGCACTCACATCCAATAGATCGCCTTCTCGCGCCCGGTTGCACAGAAATGAACTTCCAATCCCGTTCAATTCGCTCTTGACGCTGATGCGGAAATGATCGGTTACCGGCAGATCAGACAACGAATAGCTGCGAAGAACCGGCGGTTTGCCTGGATCGACGAGCAGCCGCAAAACCACAAATTGACCTGCCTGGAAGACAGGAAGAGGTTGCCGATCGAGCGGCGCGAGAACGAAGGAAGTCACGTTATCGCTCTCCTTATGAATATTCGCGACTCGCATTTGTCGAAATCCGGGCCATGCTGACGCTTGCTCCTCATTCGCGAGTCCCGGATTCCCCGCCACAGTTTGGGAACTCGAGTCTTGTTGGAGCATTGCCTGGAACGAACTCTGCCAACCCTTGCTTAGCGCAGGAACCTGCAGCACGCGTTGCAGTTGCTCACGGGAATGTCCTGGCAAATACAGGAGGGCGTCAACCTCGGCCACGGTGATTCGCTCTGGACCGTCAGCAATTTTTGCGATGTCATCGCCGGCGCCAACTTCTCCCTCCTGCAACACGCGAAAGTAAAATCCCGGTCTGTGATGTGCCACGAGCAGGGCCGCCATCCGCGGTTCATTCATGCGAATACCGACGCGGTAGCACGTCACGCGCGGCTGGGTTACTTCAAATACAGCGCCACCGATGCGGTATCGATCACCGATGCAAACCTCGTTATCCGGAAGCCCTTCAACAGTGAAGTTTTCTCCGAACTGGCCGAAAGTAAAATCGTTGCGGCCCAAAAAGCGCTCCCAGTGATGGTAAGAATCCATCTGGTAGACAAATACGGCGCGGTGCTCCCCTCCGTGACCGGCGAGATCACCTTGCGCGTCGCCGTCGATATCGAGCTTGCGCACCATTCGCCGTCCATCAACTGAAGATTTCCAGACTGACGTTCGGACAGTTTTGCCGTTCCATGTCACGTCACGCGGGAGGCCGACATTTACTGAGACTAGGCGAGCCATTTCGCCGAAATACCTCCTATCTCTCCACCATCTATTCTCGTGGAACTCCCAGTTATCTACTTTGCTGCAAGCAACGGCACGAACGAATACTCGCTTTCTTGCGTCATTAGTCGACGATGAACGAGAGAGGCCTCTACTTCCGCCGTCCGGTCGAGGCCGTCTCCACACCGGCTTTCTTGTTCCACCCGTGGAAAGGCGAAAGATCCCCTGCATTCCACGCCTCGTGCAGTCCGGGTTTGCTCAGATCCCAGTCTGGGCGGATTTCGCTCGACACGGCGCGCAGGTCGTGCCAAAGATCGATGACCGACGGACGGCCCCAGAACCAGTAGCCGTTGTAGATGCTGTAGATCTCGAGGCCCGGCTTGAGCACGAGTGTGTGCGGAATCATCGGGTTGTGTTCGGGGTCGGTGTACTCCTGAATGTCGAGATCCTTCTGAACGATTCGGTCAGGATCGGAGAGAAATGTCCACTCGGCTCCGACTGATGCTCGAAATTCCTGGAGCGTATGGTGGTCGTCGGTGGCGATGGTGGCGATTTGAGTGTATGCGACAGCGATCTTCGGGTAGAACGCGGCGAGTTCCAGATGCTGCTGGTGTTCCTTTGGGCAGTAATGTCCGCGCGAGAGCGTGAGAATCAACGGATCATCGCCCTGTAGCTCGCTGAGCTTGCGCAATTTGTCCGTGTGATCGGGCAGCTCGTAGTCGGGAAAAACTCTTCCCGGCACAATATCAGAACGCATGATTGTGATCCTCCGATTGCCTCCGTGGGTATCGCTTATGAGTTGCCATTTTTCGCTGCGCGCTGGAGGGGCTCGGGACTGCGACCGGTGAGGATTAGCTTCGCTCCCTCCGCGCTTGCTCTTCGGGCTGCCTCGAGCCCAATGAGAGCATCAACCAACAAGCGGCAGCAACACCTATCAAGGAGAACCAACATGAATAGTCTTGACTCTATGTTACAACGCAACAAAGACTTTGCAGCTCAGCAGTCTGCTGCGGGCACGCTTATGCCCTCGCTTCCGCGGGCGCTGCCAAATGTAAAGGCCATCATCATCGGTTGCGCCGATATGCGCGTGGATCCTGCCGACGTACTTGGAATTAAACCGGGCGAGGCCGTCGTGATGCGTAACATCGGCGGTCGAATCACGCCAGGGTTGTTGGAGCAGTTGGCACTACTCGGGCGAATCGGTGAAGTTGCCGGAGAGATTCCTGGAGGCGGCGGTGAGTTTCACCTCATCGTGCTTCATCACACCGATTGCGGAATCACTCGCCTTGTGGGCGACCCCACCATGCTGGCGCACTATTTTCAAATACAGGAACGGGAACTCAAGGCGAAAGCAGTCAAGGATCCCCGCGCAGCGGTTGCCGCCGACGTTGCTTTGCTCCGGGCCATTCCGGCGTTGCCGAGCGAGTGGCTTATATCGGGGCTGGTTTATGACGTGGCGACAGGACTGGTTGAGATCGTCGCGCCGCCAGCGCTGATACGTGCCGCATAGATATCGGGACTATGAAGAAAAATGAGCCAGAAAGAAGGCGATCTCACGAATTAGTAAACCCTTGAAATCTAAACAGTTTGTGGCAGCTGGACCTGTAAGCCGAATTCTGTCTGCGGGATTGCTCCCGCAGGACGGTCATTCCTCTGGGCCGCGCATTACTGCGCGGCTCAAGCGACCTACCCGGAGGTTGTGACGCGCCGAGCCGGCACGTTCAGGCGAAGTTTTCACTCCGGCCTGGTTCCCTCCCTATTTGGTCTTGCTCCGTGTGGGGTTTGCCCTGCCCGCTGCATTACTGCGGCGGCGGTGCGCTCTTACCGCACCTTTTCACCCTTACCTCGTTGCCGAGGCGGTATGTTCTCTGTGGCACTAGCCGTCAACCGGGCTTGAACCCGGCTTCCCGGACGTTATCCGGCACACTGCTCTGCGGAGTTCGGACTTTCCTCCCCCGTTCCTTGACGAAACAGGAGCGACCGTCCGGTCCAGCTGCCTACAGGGTCATTATATGCGTTGGGGCTGAGGGTCGTTGGTCTTTCCTCGTTGGTCGTTGGCCATTGTTGCTGATTTGGTGCGAACCAAGCGCAAGCATGAAGGCCATTTGCGAGACTTGGAGCGCCGAGCCTTTGGCTAACGACCAACCACGAAGGACCCACGACAAAAGACCCCGCAAACTCTTTCATCTTGACAAAGGTTCCGGGCAGACGAGAATTGCAAACACACGTCCAGAGGCGGGGAAAAACGGAGAAGAATATGATCCTTAAGTCAGTCGGCTTAGCTGCTTTGAATTTGTCGCTCGTCGTTCTACTTGGCACCTTTTCCTGGGCACAGGCCACGAAGGCCGCTTGTTCGATTACCACGCTGCACGGGAAATACGGGTTCGTAATCAATGGCACCGTTAACGGCAATCCAATCACCGCAGTTGGGCAGATCGCGACCAATGAGGGAAATCTTGCTGGCAACGAGACCATCAGCGACAACGGGTCGGTAGGCAATCTTCTCGAGGTGTTGGGCAAGTACTCCATCAACTCGAATTGCACGGGCACGATGACGATTCAGGCGAAGGGTCGATCAAAACAAAATTTCGACATCACCGTGATCTCTGATGGTACGCAAATCGACATGATCCAAAATGACAGTGGCACCACGATCCTCGGGACCGCCCAGGCACAAGTCTCGAAGTCCTGCTCCCTCGGGGGAGTCAAAGGCACTTACAGCTTGCAGGGCGGGGGAACCGAAATTGGCGTTGGGCCTCTGGCCGTCGCTGGGCAGATTACGTTACGCGGAGATGGAACCCTGAACGGGACCGCGACTGTGAGCATCAAGGGGTCGATCGCGTCGAAGCAGAAAATTTCGGGCGCCTACAAGATCCTTCATATGTGCCAAGGCGCCGCGGAAATTCAGGTCGGCAACAAGGGACCGATCGGTTTGACCCTGGTGGTGGTAAATGGCGAACAGAAAGTCCTCTTTATTGAGGGCGACGCGAACACTCTTTTAGCAGGCTCCTTGCAGCGGTAGCTTGGGCTGGTGGCAGGAGCGGTTGATTAGACTGACATTCGACCGTGTTGGGCTTTAAGCTGAGGGCAAGCCGGTTCAAGCCATTCATGGAGCACCAGGCCACCGAGATCATTGAAGTTGTGGCTGTGGCTGCCGCAGCCTCAAGCATCGTTTACTACGTTCTCTGCCTATGGAGCGCGGCGCGATTCCTGCGCACGCGAAAGGTGGACAAGAATGTCCGCCCTACACCAGCCACTGCTGTTTCTGTTCTGAAGCCACTTCGGGGCACCGATCCCGAGATGTATGAGAGCTTGCGCAGTCACTGTGTGCAGGATTATCCGGATTACGAAATCATCTTTGGTGTGAGCGATCCGGACGACCCGGCGATTCGACTGGTTGAGCGGCTGCGGGCGGAGTTTCCGCAGCGCGCGATTCGGATGATGGTTTGCGGTGAGAACCTGGGCGCCAATACCAAAGTTAGCAATCTGGCGCGGATGGTGCGCGAGGCGCGGTTTGAATATGTCATTGTCAATGACAGTGACATTCGAGTGGGGCCTGATTATCTGCGGAGTGTGATTGCGCCATTGAGGGATGCCGGGATTGGCTTGATCACCTGCCTTTACCGCGGCGTTGCGAATTCGACTCTGGGTTCGCGACTGGAAGCAGTCGGCATCTCCGACTTCGCTGCGGGCGTACTGGTGGCGCAAACTGTCGAGCATGGAATCAGCTTTGGACTGGGTTCGACGCTGGCTTTTCGCCGCCGTGATCTGCAGGCGATTGGCGGGTTCGAGGGCATCGTCGAGTATCTGGCCGACGATTATCAGCTTGGCAGGCGGATCGCGGCTCTGGGGCTGAAAGTGGAGTTGTCTAACGTCGTGGTTGAAACCTTTTTGCCTCGGTACACGCTTCGCGGTTTCCTGGATCACCAATTGCGTTGGGCGCGCACGGTTCGTGACTCCCGCTTTTGGGGATATTTGGGAACAGGACTGACGTTCGGTTTGCCCTGGGCGGCGCTGGCGTTGATTTTTGCCAAGGGTGCAGCTTGGGCGTGGATGCTATTTGCTTGTACGGCGGTGATGCGCATTGCAGTTGCCATCGTGGTTGGAAAGTACGTGCTGCGCGATCGTCAAGTCGTGCGCTCTCTTGCATTGATTCCATTGCGCGACCTGCTCGCTCTCGTGGTGTGGATCGGGAGCTTTGCCGGGCATGAGGTGGTTTGGCGAGGAGTTCGCTTCCGTTTGGAGAGCGGAAAACTGAAACCAATGTAAACCTAAATTGAACGAAGCACGGGCGTGGACGCCCGCGCCTACATTGGTTTGGAGTTCCGCTAGCTGTGACTTGTTGCCAAGGCGTGTACTTCGCTGGCTTCCAAAACCTCACGGACTTTTCTCGCCAGCATCTTCAGGGAAAAAGGCTTTTGCAGGAAAGCGGTGGTGACGTCAATGTTTCCGTGCTGCAGAACAGTTTTTTCGGCATAGCCGGAGACGAACAGCACCTTCATTTCAGGACGCTCATTCGCGAGGAGCGCCGCGAGTTTCGGTCCAGCCATTTTCGGCATTACGACATCTGTAACCATCAGGTGAATCGGCCCGCTGTGCTGCTGCGACACGCGTAATGCCTCGGCTCCATCGTTGGCCTCGAACACCGTGTAACCACTTCGACTCAGAAACTGCGCCGACGCCTGGCGCACCGAGGCTTCGTCTTCCACGAGCAGCAGGGTCTCGCAACCCCGAGGAGAGAGTTCCAGCGGCTTTGTGGTTCGCACCTCAGTGCGCGATGACTGCACCAGCGGCAAGTAGATTTTGAAGGTGCTGCCAAGGCCGGGCTCGCTGTATACCCACACAAATCCGTTGTTCTGCTTCACAATGCCATACACGGTGGCGAGGCCAAGTCCGGTTCCCTTCCCCGCCTCTTTGGTAGTGTAAAAGGGTTCGAAGATGTGTGGCAGATGCTTGGTTGCGATGCCCTGTCCGGAGTCGGTGACGGCAAGCAAAACATAATCGCCCACGGGAACGATGGAATGTCTCTGGATGTAGGATTCGTCGACGTGCACGGTGGCGGTTTCGATGGTAAGCGTGCCGCCGCCCGGCATGGCATCGCGCGCATTGGCTGCCAGGTTCATGACCACCTGCTCGATCTGTACCGGGTCGGCTTTTACTTTGCCCAGGTCGGGTCCTGGAACGAAGACGAGTTCAATATCTTCGCCGATCAGGCGCGGCAACATCCTGGTAATTTCTCCGATTACGGTATTCAAGTCGAGGACTTGCAGCAATTGCAATTGCTTGCGTCCAAAGGCCAGCAACTGGCGGGTGAGGTCGGCGGCGCGGCGGGAGGCGGTAATGATCTCATCCACATTGTGCCGCAAGGGATCTTCCGGCGCCAGCGAGTCGAGCATGAGTTCGGCGTACGCACTGATCACCAAAAGCAGATTGTTGAAGTCGTGTGCAACTCCGCCGGCCAGCCGGCCGATTGCATCCATTTTCTGTGCTTGTCGCAGATCCGATTCCAACTGGCGCCGCTCGGTGATATCGCGGCCGGTAGAGATAAAGTGGGTGATCTCGCCGCTGCCATCGCGCAGAGGAGTCAGAGCCTTTTCGATGATTAAGGTCTCTCCGTTTTTCTTGCGGTCCATCACAATTCCACGGAACACATTGCCGGAGAGAACGGTGTTCCACATTTCTTCGTAGAGTTCTCCCGCCTGCTGCTCCGATTTCAAGATTCCTAGAGTTTGACCGATGGCTTCCTGCCGGGAGTATCCGGTGAGAGCTTCAAAGGCTGGATTCACATACTCCATGACACCGGAGCGATTCATAATAATGACCGTGTCGGCCGATTGCTCGACCGAGCGCCAGAGCTTGCGTAGAGTGTCTTCCGACTCCTGATGGTGATACTCGGCGGATTCGACGTCGATGGCGTTGGGAGTGGGGACGGACGGGCGCGGTTCCGCTAGACACCTTTGGTGATGTCCTGCTTCAATCGCCGCCTTGATCGCAGCTTTGTTGGTTGGATCACTTAGAAACATGAGCGGAATGCGAGAATTATGTTGGCGCACTTGGCGCAGCAGTTGAAACGCAGCGTTGTCAGTCGAATGGCTACTGCAGAGTAGAAGGTCATAGCTTTTTTTCCCAAGCTGATTGAGTACGTCGTCAGGGGAGGCAGCGTGTTCAAGATGCACTTGCGTGAAGTTCGTCCCCGAGAGGAGTTCGCGCAGATCGGCGAAGTCCTGGTCGCTGCCTCCGACTAGCAGCAATTGCAGTTGGGGTTGAGTAATCTTCGGGGTTCTTGTTTTTCTCATTGCCGGGTACATCCTGTTAGTGGTTACATCGGACGCTGGCCGCTGGAGCATCAGTTGGCGGGCGAGTTCTCAAAAGATAAAGTGCCTCGAGTTCCAATTCAGGAATGATGTGCGGCCATGGATGCCACTTTTCGAAAGTGACGCGTTTGGAGCACAATAGAGGTATATCCCCGGTGAGGTGATTTATGCGGCATGGCTGGTTTGAATTTCTTTGGCTTGCGGTTTTGGCTGTTTCTACAACGGCTGTGGCGCAACAGATTCGGGGCGATTACATCGAGACTCGCAGCGCCGACGTGTATACCGGGCAGTGTTTCGCCAATGGCGAAGTGAACCTGGTCGGGAATGAGGCCATCCTGGCGTGGCACGTCCAGAGTGGAAGCTGGGACGGTGTTCCGCTGGACGGGTTAACGGTGGCCGCGGCGGTGCATGCCAATGCTACCTTGGGGGATCCTTACGCGAATCCGTATCCGGCGCGGGCTGTGCTTTTGGTGGACGATCAGGCTAGCCCCGAGCAGCGGGTGGCTTTGGTTGCGTTTGCGCACCAGATGGGCGGGGAACTTCTGCGGCACGCGGAGCAGGTCATTCCCGCGCCCATGGAACTGGTGGTTAACTCGCAGCATCATGGGGTGGCGCTGCTGAGAGCTGGACAGTTTGCTACGGTGCAGACACGTCCGGTGAATGACAAGGATCATCTCTGCGGTAACGAGGTAACCTTTTATCCGCCGCTTACGCAACTGACCCATTCCATGCCGGCTGTGGCGCTGACGGATGCCTTTCGCGGGCCGGGGCTGGATGTGGATTGGGAGTCGCACGGCAGACGCAGCGCTTTCGTGGGAAGCGTTTGCGCGGTAATCTGTTGGGTCGTTGTCTTCGACTGGTGGCTCTCGACGCGCGGTCGATGAGGTGTCTTAAACCCGCTACGGGAGCGGGTTTCCGGGTTCTGCCTTGGTTCGTCGTCCCCTGATTCGCGGTAACCTGAGCGCTCTTCATACCAAAGTAATCAGTCTGAATTACCAAAGCGCATGCACATGGGACATCTGTCAGTGCGTGGTCGCGGGTGAGATGGTGAGGTGGTATTTCGCGATCGAGAAAGCCGGCGAACCATGGGAAAAAGTGATTTTCTGGATGAGGTTCATGTGCGAATCCTGCGGGTGACGGAAGACTTGCGGGCGATTCAGCAGACCCTGAACTGTGCCGCCATGCAGGCGCCGGGAGATCCGGAACTCATGGAAGCGCTGTGCGAGTTGCCGGAGATCGAGTCACTGCAGGTGTTGCGGTCGGCGCTCGATCAGATGCGGCACTTCCTCTGGTTCTATATGCAGGTGATGACCAACGAGTCCGAGGATGGCGACCGGCTGCGGCAGAGCCTTGGGCAGAGACCTTCTATGGATGGCATGGTCAGCCCCAGAGTGGCGGCGGCGGAAAAATTCAAGCGAGCGGCCGACACGGCGCTGCTGCAGTATCTATCCGACGGCAAGGTTCGCAAACCCAACTAAAATCTGTAACTGCCTGGGCCCCCACCCAAGCCAAAAGACCACCTGCTTACCGTCCCCCCGCACGACTTGAGTGGGAAATCCGCCAGCCTTCTTGCAATCCGTGGGATTCGTCTGCTTGGATATATTCCCGATGCGATACAAATCTTTACGACGGAAAACTCTGTGCATCTCGGTTGGATTCGCTTAAATCCAATAGAATATTACTGATCCGATGCTCGCCCGGCAGGGGCGCGGGCAGGTCTGTGATTGACTCCTGGCGAATTTGTAGACAAGGATCGGAGTGCGGCGGGCTGGCTACGATTGCTAGACTGCTCGCGCGGCCAAAAGCTGTTATAAAAACCTGAGGAACTATGTGGATTGTCCGACTTGCATTGCGGCGGCCTTACACGTTTGTGGTCGTCGCCTTGTTGCTGTTGATTCTGGGCCCTATCGTCATTCTTCGCACGCCTACGGATATCTTTCCTAATATCAATATCCCTGTGGTCAGCATTCTGTGGAACTACACAGGTCTGAATCCCGATGATATGTCGAACCGCATCGTCTTCCAGACGGAGCGGGCGCTGACCACGCTGGTGGATGACATTGCGCACATCGAATCGCAGTCGCTGAACGGGATTGCGGTGGTGAAGGTATTTTTTCAGCCGCATGCCGATATTACGAAGGCGATCGCGCAGGTGACGGCGATTTCGCAGACCCAACTGCGGCAGTTGCCGCCGGGTACGACGCCGCCGCTGGTGATCACGTATAGCGCGTCGAGCGTGCCGATTATTCAGTTGGCGCTTTCGGGGCAGAGCCTTTCCGAACAGCAGTTGTTTGATTATGGGGTGAATTTTATTCGCACCCGTTTAATCACCGTGCCGGGGTGTGCGATTCCGTATCCCTATGGCGGGAAGCAGCGGCAGGTGCAGGTTGACCTGGATACGAACGCGCTGCAATCGAAGGGGCTGTCGCCGCTGGACGTGGTGAACGCGATCAGCGCGCAGAATATTATTTTGCCGTCGGGCACTTCGAAAATTGGGGCGTTCGAATATGCGGTCGATACCAACAGCGCCCCCACAACGGTTGCCGAACTTAATCAACTGCCGATTAAGACGGTGGGCAGCACAACCATTTACATCCGCGACGTGGCCTTTGTGCGAGATGGATTTCCGCCGCAGACGAATATCGTGCGGGTGAATGGACAGCGGTCGGTGCTGCTGACGGTGCTGAAGAGCGGGCAGACGTCGACGCTCGACATCATTGCTGGGGTCAAGTCGCTGCTGCCGCAGATTGCGGCGGGGTTGCCTCCGCAGTTGCACATAAACCCGCTGGCCGATCAGTCGCTGTTCGTTCGTGCGTCGATTGATGGCGTTATAAAGGAAGCCACCATTGCCGCCTGCCTTACCGGGTTGATGATTCTGATTTTTCTCGGCAATTGGCGGAGCACGGTGATTATTGCGGTTTCTATCCCGCTTTCAATTCTGACTTCGATCATCGTTCTGAGCGCGCTGGGCGAGACCATCAACATCATGACGCTGGGCGGGTTGGCGCTGGCGGTCGGGATTCTGGTGGACGATGCCACGGTTGAGATTGAGAACATTAACCGGAACCTGGCGCAGGGGAAAGAGGTTGAGCACGCGATTCTGGATGGCGCGCAGCAGATTGCGGTTCCGGCATTTGTTTCGACACTGGCTATCTGCATTGTGTTTGTGCCGATGTTTTTTCTGACCGGCGTAGCGCGGTTTCTTTTTGTGCCGCTGGCGGAAGCGGTGGTGTTTGCCATGCTGGCTTCTTATCTGTTGTCGCGGACGCTGGTGCCCACCATGGCTAAGTATTTGTTGCGCGGGCATGAGGCGGAGAGTCTGGCGGCGAGTCAAAGCCGAAACCCGCTGGTGGCGATGCAGATCAAGTTTGAAGAGGCGTTTGAGCGTTTCCGCGAGGGCTACCATGGATTGCTGGAACGCTGCCTGCATCACAAACGGGCATTTCTGCTTGTCTTTTTGGGCTTTTGTTTGGTTTCGGTGGTGTTTTTGATTCCGTGGCTGGGTCAGGATTTTTTTCCGTCCGTGGACGCTGGCCAGTTCAAGTTGCATTTGCGGGCGCGTACGGGAACGCGCATTGAGGAGACGGCGCGCCTTTCGGATTTGGTGGAGCAGTCGATTCGCCGGCAGATCCCGCCGAAGGAAGTTGACAGCATTATCGACACCATTGGTCTGCCCTATAGCAGCATCAATCTTTCGTATAGCAACTCCGCGCCGATTGGTCCGGCGGATGTGGATGTTCTGGTCAGCCTGAAGAAGGGTCATCGGCCTACGGCGCAGTACGTCCATGATTTGCGGTTGAGGTTGCCGGAGGAGTTTCCGGGAGTGACGTTCTCGTTTTTGCCGGCTGATATTGTCAGCCAGATTTTAAATTTCGGTCTGCCGGCGCCGATTGATATCCAGATCGTGGGCTACGGCGTGGCTGCAAACCGGGCGTTTGCCGACAAACTGCTGGAGCGGGTCAAGCAGGTGCGCGGGACCGTCGATCTGCGTATTCAGCAGCCTTTCGACCAACCGTATTTGCACGTCAACGTCGATCGGACCAAGGCGCAAGAGGTTGGTTTTACCCAGCGGGACGTTGCCAATAACCTGCTGGTTTCGCTGAGCGGAAGTTTTCAGACGACGCCGGAGTTCTGGCTTGATCCAAAAACCGGGGTGAGCTATTCCATCGCGACGCAGACGCCGCAGTACCGCATTGATTCGTTGCAGGATCTGGAGAATATTCCGGTGACCGGACCGAGTGGGGCCCGGGCCGGAATTCTTGCGAGCCTGGCTTCCATCCGGCGCGGGGCTGGACTGGCTGTGGTTTCGCACTATGATATTCAGCCGCTGATTGATATTTACGGTTCGGTGCAAGGCCGGGACCTGGGCGGAGTGGCGCGCGACCTGAATAAAATCGTGGAGGCCAGCAGGAAGGAATTGCCACGCGGATCGCAATTGATTGTTCGTGGGCAGATTCAGACGATGCGGTCTTCGTATGAAGGACTGCTCGGCGGGCTCGTGTTCTCGATTGTGCTGGTATACCTTTTGATCGTGGTGAATTTCCAGTCCTGGCTGGATCCCTTCATTATTATTTCGGCTTTGCCGGCGGCGCTGGCGGGGATTGTGTGGTTCCTGTTCGTTACCCGCACGACGCTGAGCGTTCCGGCGCTGACTGGCTCGATCATGTGCGTGGGGGTTGCGACCGCGAACAGCATCCTGGTGGTAAGTTTCGCCAAGGAGCAATTGGCCGAAGGCAAAGACGCGATTGGGGCCGCGCTTAACGCGGGGTTCACGCGGTTTCGGCCGGTGCTGATGACGGCCCTGGCGATGATTATCGGAATGGTGCCGATGGCGATAGGATTAGGCGAGGGCGGCGAACAGAATGCTCCGCTTGGCCGGGCGGTCATCGGGGGTCTATTATTCGCGACAGTGGCGACGCTGTTTTTTGTGCCGGTTTTCTTTAGTGTGCTGCATGGACGCCGGGAACGGTTGGCCCAGCGTGAAGCGAAGCATTGATTTGGTTCTTATATCGCTGTGCTCATATTGATGGAGTTTCTTAATGAAGGTTGAACCGCAAAACGAAGTGGAGAAGCCGGTGATTATGGAGGAGCAGAAACCGGTAAGCAATCCTCAAGGCAGTCCAGCGCGTCGCTGGTGGATTGCTGTTCTGGCTGTGGTGATCGTGGCGGCAGTGGTGATTTCTGGGATTCTGCCTCGAATCCATGCCCGGGCAGATCTGGATAAAGAGACGGCCGAGATGGCGATTCCAACCGTCTCCGTGGTCCAACCCAAGCGGGGTGCGCCGGCGCAGGAGGTGGTTCTGCCGGCGAACGTGCAGGCGTATATTGATGCTCCCATTTATGCGCGGACGAATGGATACTTGAAGCATTGGTATGTCGACATCGGGGCGCATGTGAAGGCTGGGCAGTTGTTGGCGGATATTGAGACTCCGGAAGTCGACCAGCAACTGCGGCAATCAAGAGCTGATTTGGCTACGGCGGAAGCCAATTTGAATCTTTCGAGGATTACAAATGACCGCTATGCAGATTTGTTGAAAACCGATTCCGTTTCCAAGCAGGACGCCGACAACGCGGCTGGGGACTTTGCGGCGAAGCAGGCCACGGTGCAATCCTCGCAAGCCAACGTAAGGCGGTTGGAAGAACTGCAGGCCTTTGAAAAGATCTATGCTCCGTTTGACGGTGTGATTACGGCGCGGAATACGGATATTGGGGCGTTGATTGATTCGGGGAGCAGCGGCGGGACGAGGACTGAGCTCTTTCATATTGCGCAGCCGGACAAGTTGCGGGTTTACGTCAATGTGCCGGAGGTGTACTCGCAGGCGGCGAAGCCGGGGCTGACGGCTGATCTGGCGCTTTCGGAATTTCCTGGACGGCTTTTCCCGGGAACGCTGGTGCGGACGGCCCAGGCGATCGACCAATCCACGCGAACCTTGCTGGTGGAGATTCGGGTGAACAATCCGACTGGGACGTTGCTCAGCGGGGCTTATGCGGAAGTGCATTTGAAGTTGCCGACTGCGGCGTCGGCATTCATTGTTCCGGTGAACGCGCTGCTATTCCGGGCGGAGGGGCTGCGGGTGGCTGCGGTGACCGACGGGCGGCACGCCGACCTTAAGCAGGTTACGCTTGGCCACGATTTTGGTTCCGAGGTGGAAGTGGTTGCTGGGCTTAGCGGGAATGAGTCCATCATCGTCAATCCGCCGGATTCGATCGTGGCGGGAGAAGAAGTCCGCATTGCGCAGCCGGCGGCGGGGTCGCAAAAGTGATCGGCTTGCGGCGCTTGCGTTGGGGTTTGAGAACACTCGTCCCGGGTGGGGCACTCTTTACCGGCCTCATGCTTTTGTCTGGCTGTGCCGTGGGTCCGCGGTACTCTCGCCCGTCCGCGCCGGTGCCACCGGATTACAAGGAAACGCCGCAGAACTGGAAACCAGCGCAACCGGCCGATCAGACCCTGCGGGGAAAATGGTGGGAGATCTACCAGGATACGCGACTCAACGCTCTCGAAGAAAAAATCAATATTTCAAACCAGAGCCTGAAAGCCGCGCAGGCACAGTTTGCGCAGGCGCGGGCGACGGTTCGCTACAATCGCGCGGATTACTATCCAACGATTACGGCAGGAGTTTCGGCTACGCGGGATCGTTATTCCGGAAATCGTCCGTTGAACATCTCCCCCGGTACTAGCGAAACTGCGAATGACCTTGTCATTCCAGTGGACATGTCTTACGAACCGGACGTGTGGGGGCGAGTGCGACGCACGGTTGAGGCGGCACGCGCGGATGCTCAAGCTACTTTGGCTGATCTGGAGTCGGTAAGACTGAGCGTGCATGCGGAGTTGGCCGTCGATTACTTTCAAGCGCGGGAGTTGGACGCGGAAGCGCAGTTGCTCGATGACACTGTCGCCAGTTATGTGAAGCAGTTGGAATTGACGGACAATCGCTATCGGGGCGGAGTAGCGTCGCAGGTGGATGTGGCGCAGGCGCAAACCCAGTTGGAGACTGCGCGCGCGCAGGCCATTGATGTGCGAGAGCTGCGGACGCAGTATGAACATGCGATCGCAGTTCTGATTGGAGAACCGGCTTCGACTTTCAACCTACCCGTTGCCTCGCTCAACGCAGTTCCGCCGGTGATTCCGCCAGGCTTGCCATCGGAGTTGTTGGAGCGCCGGCCCGATATTGCTTCCAATGAACGTGCGATGGCGTCGGCGAATGCCCGGATTGGAATCGCAAAAGCGGCGTATTTCCCTTTGTTCAACCTGGGTCCCAGCGCGGGTTTTGAGAGCACTACGATCGTCAATTGGCTTTCCGGCCCCAGTGCGTTTGCCTACGTGGGAGCCTCGGCGGTGGTGACTGCATTTGACGTAGGACGGCGCCGGGCGGCCAGCGATCAGGCTCGGGCGGCTTACGATCAGGCTGTGGCTAATTACCAGCAGAATGTGCTCACCGCTTATCAGGAAGTGGAAGACAATCTTGCGGCATTGCGGTTGCTGGAGGATGAATCTAACACCGAAACTCGAGCAGTGGCAGCGGCCGAACATTCGCTGGCGCTTTCGAACAATCGCTACAGAGGTGGCGTGACAACCTATTTGGAGGTCATCACGGCGCAAGCTACGGCACTTGGCGACGAACGCACGGCGGTGCAGATTTCGGGACGCCGCATGGTGGATAGCGTGTTGCTGATCAAGGCTCTGGGCGGCGGTTGGGATGCGGCCAGTTTGTCGGCGGTGAAGATGGAGTCGCGGGCGCCGGTTCCGCCGGGGCAATGAAACGCTGGGGTGGTAATGTCTCATAGGACCGTAAATATGACTAGAAGTGACGCACGACAGATTGCGCTGAGTTATGTGAGGGCCAAGGAACGGGATTACGGTGGCGAGTTAGTCCTGCTCGACCAGTATACAATCGAGCGGAGTTTTGGCTGGGTTTTCTTCTTCGACTCCAAGCGGCACAATGAGACTGGAGATTTTCGAGACGCTGTCGCGGGGAATGCTCCGATTGTTGTGACCAAAGCAGATGGTCGCGTTCACGTGACAGGAACGGCACTCCCATTGGAACATTACCTAGAGAAGTTCAACACGTAGGGAACCCGGTGGGCGGAAACGCACTGCCACTGTAGAGTTAACTGTGTTGGTTGCTTGTTGAAGAAGTCAGAATCGCCGAAGCTGCTTCCTTTAGCGGCAACGTAGACTCGATATTCTTCGTGTGTTTTGATGTATGCCCCTACCGGCTTCTCCGCGCACTCTGCGGCAGTTCTCGGCGGTCTCCGCGTTTTAAGGTGTTGTTGGGGGCTTTGGAAAACACCAATCTTAAATCGCAGAGGTCGCAGAGAACTGCCGCAGAGTGCGCGGAGGCAGTCCTGCTCTCTCTTACGTTTCGGATTTCTCCGGCAACTGACCTTTTTTCCTCTTCATCCGTTTCGCGGTCCGACGGCGGAGAAGTTTCGCGCGCCTGGCCAGTTCTTCTTCTGAGTACATGCTGCCGCGGCAGTTGCGGGCGCCGCAGAAACACAGCGATAGGTCATTCATATCGCCGTCGTACAAGTTGTAGTCGTAGGTTAGTTCTTCGCCGGCGGCAATGTCCCGCGCCGCAATAATCCAGACGCGGCCTTTGATCTCGTCCGCTTCGCAATTGGGGTCGCAGGAATGATTGATGAAGGCGGCGACGCCTTCGCCATCAATCACGTGTTTGCCGTCGGTGAGCCCAAACAAATAGGTTCGGGGATGGTCATCGTAGAGTGCGTCGGCTTCTTTGATGGTGATGCGCGGCCCGGTGTACTCGACGACGAATGTGCCTTTTTTGATGGGCGCGGTTGTGTGACAACCCTCGGAATCAATCTTGGATTGGCCAATGACCAGATGCTGCGGGCCCGTGTGTTTTCTTCTTGCGTCACGGTCGAACTTGCGCGGGGTGGGTCGAGGCATGGCGGCGGAGTGCACGGTGGTTATGCTGTCTCTGGAATAAGAAAAGAATAGCGTCTACGGCAAAATTGTGGCAAGCGGCTGCGGCTGTCCGGCCGGTCTGGGATTGGCGCTGATGGTTTCAACACAGAGCCAGGACGGCATCAGCGTAGAATAAAACTTTGCCGGAGGCGTCGGCGAACTGGGCCGGAAAGGGTGCTGCAATCGGATCATGGGCGATCGCATGTTGATCGTTCCTGGATTCCGCGATTCACTGCTAACCAAATATTCTGGGCTACGTCCTTGGTAGTGAGGTTCGGCTCTCCCTCCATATTTCCTCTCAGAGACCTGCAATTCAGGGGTCGAAAAATTGGGAAGGCTTGCCCCGGCCATCCATGCGGAGTGGCTTATGAGTCGTCACGTTTTGTACGCAACCGCGACCATGCTGTTTTTGTTGCCCGCCAGCGCGCCGGCACAAAGCGTGGTGGTGACCCCGGTTGTGCCTTCGGATTCCACTTACAGCAACCTGGGGGGCTTGCTGGTCGCGGTAGTGGGCGAGAAACATGATCCCCTTGATCGGCAGGCCGTAGTAAAGGCTTATAACAAAGACACTGAGAACGTGATTTACCAAACTACCGGCCGCGACGCCGAGGCCAGTCTTGGCGGTCTGATCCCCGGGGTGTATGAAATCGAGGTCAGTGCGGTGGGATATCTTACGGCTTCGGTGGACGTGAAGATTCCCAGCGCGAATGCCCTTTACCGGGTACACGTCGATTTGCACAAGGACCCTTCCGCCATCGATTTGAGCGTGTCGAGCCGGCAGGAGATGCCGGCCAAGGCGCGTAAAGAAATGAGCCATGGCATTGCCGACCTCAAGTCAGGAAAGTTGAAAGCGGCGCAGAAGCACCTTGACGCGGCGAATGAGATGTTTCCTCGCAACTCTGACGTAAAGTTTTTGTTAGGGTATTTGTTCTTCCAGGAAAAAGATTTCAAGCAGGCGGAGAAAAATCTGGCCGAGGCTTGCGCGCTTGATGCCCGCAATATCCAGGCCATGACTCTGTTGGGGAGAACGCAAATTCAGGAGCAGAATTACGCGGCGGCAAAAAAGACGCTGGAGCAAGCAATCGCGGTTGACCCGGAGTCCTGGATGGCACATAGCCTTCTGGCCCAGACTTATCTGAAGCAGCAAGAATACGAGAAGGCCCGCGAGCAGGCTCAACTGGCAATTGACAGAGGCAAGGATGCGGGCGGCTCTGCGCAGATCGTCCTCGGGCAAGCCCTCGAAAATTTGGGACGCGACCAGGAGGCGCTGCAGGCTTACAGAAATTTCCTGAAGGACTCGCCCTCAAGTCCGATGGCTGGGCAAGTGCGCACGATGTTCGAGGAGCTTCGGCAGCGCCTCAACAATCCTGCCGGAAACTCTGCGAAGGCCGTTACCTCTTCACCGGGCGCAGAGGCGCTGCTCGCCGCGAACGAACTGGGTTTCGTCACCAAAGCCTGGGGACCTCCCAGTATTGATGATGTAAAACCGTCGGTCGCGGAAGGTGTGACTTGTCCTTATGAGAAGGTAATCGACGGCGCAGGCGAGCGCATAAAACAACTTGTCGACGATGTGGGACGATTCAACGCGATCGAAGATGTGCTGCACGAAAACCTTAATGAACTCGATCGCCCCATCACTCGAACCGTACTCAAGTTCAATTACGTGGCGTCCATATCGGAGCCACAACCGGGCGTCTTTACAGTGGGCGAATATCGGGATCAGCGTTCCGGGGTGGAAGACTTTCCGGACCAGATTGCCACTCGCGGACTGCCCGCGCTGGCGCTTATTTTTCATCCTGACGAGCGCGGTGATTTTCAGATGACGTGCGAAGGGCTGGGCGATTGGCGCGGGAAAGCCACGTGGCTGGTTCGATTTCAGCAGCGCGCGGATCGTCCGCGCCGTACTCAAGAATATAAAATCGCCGGCCGTTCCTACCCGGTCAGCCTGAAAGGGCGCGCCTGGATTTCAGCGGATGCGTTTCACATCGTTCACGTCGAATCGGATCTGGTCAGCCCGATGCCGGAGATTCAACTGCTCAGCGAGCATATGGCCGTCGACTACGCTCCGCAATTGTTCCAGAAAAAGAGCGTGGAGCTTTGGTTGCCGAAGAGCGCGGAGATTTATTTCGACTTCCGCCGGCACCATTATCTCCGGCGGCATAGTTTTGATCACTTCATGCTGTTCTCGGTCGATGAGGAGGAGAAGCGCAATGAGCCCCGAGCCAGCAAGGAAGCGCCGGTTCCGCCGCCTTTGTAAAACTCCGAGAGCGCTGAGAAAATCGCAATCAAGTGCGTTGCAGTTAAGGGTGGATGCGTAAGTCCCAGCGGCTTGAGCTTCAAAGCCGTCGGTGAGGGGAAAACGGCTTCGGTGCGTTTGTCTTTTGCCTCGGAGCGGCGTATATTAGCTGTTGGAAACTGTTGTGTAGTACCAGATCTTGGCGGAGCACACCAGTGGGCGCAAGCCCACTTTTTAGTTTGGGATGCTTTCGCGGCTGCACGACAGGCCGATAACTTATTGGTTCCATGGGATTTGAGCTCGACCAAGTGCGCGAGATTGTGGAGCGTGTGGCCGCCTCCAGCGGGTTGGAGGTGGTCGAAGTGGAATTGCGCGGAGCGGGTAAGGCTCGCATGCTCCGCATCGTGATTGACAAACCCGGTGCGAGTGGCAGCGACAAACTTGGCGGCGTGACTCACGAGGATTGCGCAAACTTGAGCCGAGAGGTCGGCACCATCCTCGATGTGGAGGATGTGATTCCTGGCAACTCGTATTTGCTGGAAGTTTCATCTCCGGGGTTGGATCGAAAGCTGTTGCGTCCGGCTGACTACGAGCGCTTCACGGGTAGCAAGGTGAAGCTGAAGACGCGGACTCCGGTGAATGGGAATCAACATTTCGAAGGACGTTTACAGAATTTTCATGAAGGTCGTTTAACCTTGGAAGTGGGTGCGTCGCGGAAGAAGGGGCGTCCGGGAGACGTTCCGCCGCAGAACGTTGGAAATTGAATTGGCCAACGTTGAGAAAGCGAATCTGGTTCCAGAGATTTAAAGGGATTGAGTAATTGGGAAATTTAGTAATTGAGTAATTTGAAGAGCGAAAGCCGCCTGGTGTTGGCTTTCAATTACCGAATTACCAAATTACCCAATTACTAAATGGTTTTTTATGGCAAGCGAGCTTTACAACACGATCGACGCGCTCAGCCGCGAGAAGGGCATTGACCCGCAGATTGTCGTCAGCGCGGTGGAAGATGCCATTGTGGTGGCCACGCGCAAATATTACAAGACGCAGGAAAATCTGCGCGCGGAACTCGACAAGGACACGGGCAAGATTCGTGCGTTTGCGATCAAGACGGTGGTCGAAGCTCCCGAGCAGGTGGAAGATCCGCTGCTGCAGGTTACGCTCGATGACGCGCGAAAAGTTAATCCTAGCATCGAAGTCGGCGGCGAGCTGCAGATTCCCAAAGTGACAGAAGGCATTCTGGGGCGAATCGCGGCGCAACTGGCGAAGCAAGTGATTTTCCAGAAGGTGCGCGAAGCCGAGCGCGATACGGTTTACAACGAGTACATCGGACGCGTGGGTGAGATTGTCAATGCCACGGTCAAGCGCATTGAAGGCCCGGATGTGATCTTCGATTTGGGTAAAGCAGAATCGCGCATGCCTCGGAAAGAACAGTCGCGGCTCGAGTCTTTTGCGATTGGGGAACGCGTACGGGTGGTTATTGCGCGAGTCGAGAGAGCTTCGAAAGGACCGGCGGTAGTGGTCTCGCGGGCGGCGCCGGAACTGGTACAGCATTTGTTCCAGACGGAAGTGCCGGAAATCTACGACGGAACCGTAGTCATTCGCGCCATTGCGCGTGAGGCTGGCGAACGCACCAAGATTGCGGTGATGTCGAAGGACAAAGATGTGGACGCGGTGGGCGCCTGCGTGGGCATGAAGGGCATGCGGGTGCAATCGATCATTCGCGAATTGCGGGGCGAGAAAATCGACATCATCGAATATCACGAGGATGCTGTAACGTTCGCCGAGAAGGCATTGCAGCCGGCGAAGGTGAGCCGGGTTAGCGTGCTCGAGGGAACTGAGAAGCATCTCGAAGTCGTGGTCGACGACAGCCAGCTGTCGCTTGCCATTGGCAAGAAGGGGCAAAACGTTCGCCTGGCGGCGAAGTTGCTGGGTTGGAAGATTGACATCAAGAGCGAGGAAGAGAAGCGGCAGGAAGTGGAACAGCAGATGTCGCAGTTGGTGGCTCCGGTTTCGACTCCGTTGGCAGACGTGCCGGGCTTAGGCGAAGGGTTGATCGAGAAATTGGGCGCCGCCGGTATCACCACGGTCGAAGCTCTGGCGGACATGACGCCTGAGCAACTCGAGGCCATCGAAGGCATTGGTCCGAAGACGGTGGAAAAAATCAGCCTCGCGGTCAATAATTATTTCTCCAGCCTTGATGGCGGCGAAGTGGCCGCAGTTGAGGGGGAGGCATCGGCGGAGGCTCCTGAGGATCAGGAGGCTTTGCCAGAGGGATCGATTGCCGAAGAAACAGCCGCGGCCGCTGGGGCTGAGGACGAGACTGCTGAATTTCCCGCCGTGATCGAACCGGGGGAAACGCAGCAAGCCGCAGAGCATACGCAGGAACGGCCGGAAGAGCCTGCTTCTTCCGACGACGGTAAAGAATAATGAGAACGTTATGCGCTGCCGCGAAGCGCGAAAGCGTGCAACCCAAAACCGACACCGTGAGGTTGATATGAAGACTTAGCGGGATAGTCCGGAGGAAAAAAGGCGGAATGAGCAAGATTCGAATTAACGATCTGGCCAGGGAGCTGGAAGTCAAAAGCAAAGCGATTCTCGACGCACTTCCGGAAGTAGGCGTTACTGAGAAGAAGACGCACTCCAGTTCCGTGGAAGAGCACGAAGCGGAGAAGCTGCGCGCCTACCTGCGCGCCCAAGGCGAAACGCAAACCGCGACCAAGCACTCGCGCCCCAGCCGCATTGACACCGATGAAATTAAGACCAAGATTGATCTCTCGAATATTTCCCGGCCGGGCGACGTTCTGAATGCCATTCGCAAGCAACAGGCCCCAGTGGCCGCGACGGCCCCTGCAGTCCATCCGGTGATCCATCCGCCCGTTAGCGCTTCGCCCGCCGCGCCGTCGATTGTAAGAGCTCCAGCGCCGCCACCTGTTTCCGCGCCGGTTCCAGCGCCAAGGGTCGTCGTCCCCTCATCTACCCCGAGGCCGACATTTTCTGTGCCAGCGCCGCCAGTTACTCAAGCGCCGGCTTCTGCTGTCGCACCCCCAGCTGTGCCCGTGCCTCCGCCGCCCGTCCATCCGACGGCTGCGACACCGTCCGGTGGCGCAAGCTGCTGCTCCAGTTTCTGTAACGCCGCCGACGGTCGCGCCGCCACAACCAGCGGCTCCAGTAGCGAAACCAGCCGCGCCGACTGCGCCAGCGCGTCCGCAAACGCCGTCGCCACGCATGATCGTCCCTCACACTGGACCTCGTCCGGTGTACAAGGCGCCAGCGGGGCCATCTGCGTCGACCGCGCAGCCTGGAGCAACTGCGCGGCCGGTTCCCGGACGCCCGGTACCGGGCCAGCCGATTTTTCAGCGACCTCGTCCCGGCAGTGCTGCAGCTCCAGGTGCGCGTCCTGTGCTGCGTCCGGGAGAGCGTCGGCCGATGCATCCTACTCGGCAATCGCCCACGGGCACGCGACCCCTCGGGGTTGGACCAGGGTTGCCTCCACCGGGCTCGACTCGGCCGGGGAGCCGTCCGGGTGCGCCCGCGCGCCGTCCGGGTCAGCGCTATGTTCCGCGAGGGGTAAAAGAAGGCCCGATGAAGGGCTTTGTTCCGCCGCCGCGGCTTTCGCTCTCGAACGAACCGCAGCCGATCACGCGCAGCATCACCATCACGGAAGGAATCAGCGTCAAGGATCTGGCCGAGAAGCTTGGCATTCGCGCCAAGGATTTAATTGCGCGCCTGCTGGCTCGCGGCGTATTTGCCACCATCAACCAAACTCTCGACGCCGAACTGGCCAGCGAGATGGCGCGCTTCTTCGGGGCGGATACGAACGTGATCACCTTCGAAGAGCAGGCTGCCAAGGAAGTTTCCGACGCCGCTGCCGGCGAGGAAGGCGCGGCCATTGAAGGTGTGCCGCGTCCGCCCGTGGTCACAATTATGGGCCACGTCGATCACGGCAAAACTACGCTGCTCGATTCGATTCGCTCTACGGACGTGGCCGGAGGCGAGGCGGGAGGCATCACGCAGCACATCGGCGCGTATAAAGTCACGGTGCAGGATCCGCAGTCTCCCGCCTATGGCCGACAGATCGTGTTTCTTGATACACCCGGTCACGAAGCCTTTACGCGCATGCGTTCCCGCGGAGCCAAGGCTACCGACATTGTTGTGCTGGTCGTGGCCGCCGATGATGGCGTCATGCCGCAGACCCTTGAGGCGATCGATCACGCCCACGCCGCAGAAGTGCCGATCATTGTTGCGGTAAACAAGATTGACAAACCGGGCGCGTTGCCCGATCGAGTGAAAAAGCAATTGGGCGATCGCGGCCTGATGCCGGAAGAGTGGGGCGGAACCACGGTATTCGTGGACGTCTCCGCCAAGCAGAAAACGAATCTGAATCTGCTGATGGAAATGATCGTCCTGGTAGCGGATCTGCAGGAACTGAAAGCTACGCCGGAGCGACCGGCTCAAGGCGTTGTGCTCGAAGCCAAACTGGATCGCGGCCGCGGACCGGTGGCAACCGTGCTGGTACAGAATGGCACGTTGCGTGACAGCGACAATTTCGTCGTAGGAAACGTCTACGGCAAAGTGCGTGCCATGTTTGACGATCGCGGCAATGCGCTGAAAGAAGCGCCGCCCTCGACCCCGGTCGAAATCCTCGGCATGGAAGGATTGCCGCAGGCCGGCGATCAATTCGTAGTCGTTGCCGATCGCGACAAAGCCCGCGGCATTTCCGAATACCGCGAACAAAAGACGCGCGAAGCCACACTGGCCAAGAGCTCGCGAGTATCGCTCGAAGGTTTGGCGGAGCAGCTAAAGACGGCTGGTACCAAGGAACTCAATATTATTTTGAAAGCCGACGTCGGCGGTTCGGTCGAAGTGCTCAGCGATCTGCTTTCCAAACTTTCGAACGACAAGGTTCGCTTGAAGGTGCTGCATTCTGGAGTGGGCGCCATCACCGAAACCGACGTGTTGCTGGCTTCGGCTTCGAACGCCATCATCATCGGATTCAGCGTGCGTCCGGAACGCAAGGCGCAGGAACTGGCGGATCAGGAGAAAGTCGACATCCGGTTGCACTCGATCATTTATGAGCTGCAGGATGAGATCAAGCGCGCCATGACCGGATTGCTTGAACCGACCATCAAAGAAACCTATCAGGGCCGCGCCGAAGTGCGAGAGACCTTCCGCATCCCGAAGGTTGGAACCATCGCTGGATGCACGGTTACCGATGGCCTGATCAAGCGCGATTCCGAAGTCCGTCTACTGCGCGACAACGTGGTCATCTTTAAAGGCAAGGTCGGATCGCTTCGCCGCTTCAAAGACGATGCCAGCCAGGTCACCAACGGCATGGAGTGCGGCATCTCCATCGCCAACTATAGCGACATCAAAGTCGGCGACGTGATTGAAGCCTTCGTTACGGAAAAGATTGCAGCGGAAGCGATGGCTTAAAGACAGTCGTTGGTCGTTCGTCGCTGGTCGTTCGCTAGAACTCCGAGCCGCGAATGATATCGAGTCCGGCAGCATCGACAAAAGCACGAAAGTCTTTGTCTCGCGTAATCAGCGGAACGTCACGATCAATGCAACTCTGAGCGATGAGCGCATCTCCGAGCCGAGCTTTCCGGCGACTGGAGAGCACCTTTGCCCGCAATGCTCCCGCTCGTTGCCAAAACCCTGCTTCGATCTCGATCAAAGGCACGTCTGAGAGAGTGTTGGCGAGGCTCGCAGGAAACTTCGGGTCGCTTAATAGCTCTGTGAGTACGACCGGCACCATCAAGACCTGTCGTTCTTGGAGTGCTCTATCCAGCAGTTGCACATCGCTACCGTTGTCGCCCTCGAGAAAAGCGATCCATGTGCTGGTGTCGGCTGCGATCATCGATCGGCTTTCAGTTCTCCTAGCGTGCGGGCGAACTGCACTTTGCCACGAAATTGACGCAGCCGGGCATAGGTCCGCGATGCCGCCACCAGTTGCAACCCTGTGCGGACAGTCTGCGTGATACCTGTACCACTGGCTTTCTGGGCCTTATCGAGAAGCTCTCGCGGGATCTGAACAGTGATCTTCCGATCCGTTTCCATAACTAGTAGTAATTATACCATACCAAATACCAGCATCAGATATGGCATGAACTGGTTGCCTTTTTCAGGTTGCCAGGACACAGAAACCTGCTTCTTAGGAGTGCCGATTCTAGAGCCATTCCGAAGACATCACCGTCCAAGTGGCGAGGTCCTGTGCGCGACGGTACTTCAGTGATCATTGGACTACAATCAG
>CAWISU010000040.1:0-44756 GCA_963838765.1 uncultured Acidobacteriota bacterium
TGGAACTACGCTTCAAGGCGGCGTTGGCGCATGTCCTCCCGCCGCTTGCGGCACGGTGTTCCAGCTATCGCCGCCAACAAGGAAAGGTGATCCTTGGACCGAAACTGTGCTCTACCTCTTCAAAGGCCGAAACTTCCGTGACGGTTCTTCTCCAACCGGAGGCGTGGTCTTGGATTCATCGGGGAATCTTTATGGGACGACAGGATACGGAGGTGCGGGCCCTTGCCAGCTCTTCGGTACGCTGACGGGCTGCGGCACAGTCTTCAAACTGAGCCCGCCCGCGAAGCAAGGTGACCCTTGGACGGAGACGGTGCTCTACAGTTTCCACGGCGGCAAGGACGGCGATCTGCCCGGGGGCGCTCTGACTTGGGACAAGCAAGGCAACCTGTACGGTGCTACCAGTTTCGGGGGTGGCTATGGCACATGCAACAAGATTTACGGGTTCTGCGGGACGGTATTCAAGCTGAGTCCTCCAAAGACGAAGGGTGACAATTGGACGGAGACGGTGCTGCACAGCTTTAAGGGCGGGAAGGACGGAGCGAACCCGAACGGCGGGTTGATTTTCGACAGCGCAGGCGGAATCTACGGCACGACAGCCTTGGGCGGAAGCACAAACTGCCAGAATGCGGGCTGCGGTACCCTGTTTGAACTGGAGTTGACGAAGAACGGAGGCCCGTGGACGGAGAGGGTATTGCACGTGTTCACTGGTACCACCGATGGACAAAGCCCCAACGGGGGCCTAGTTTTCGACGCGAAGGGAACGCTGTACGGTTCTACGGTCGGGGATGGCACGATCTTCAAATTGACGCCACCGACCAAACGCGCGAGAAAATGGGCAGAACGCTCGCTCTATAGCTATAACGGTTGCGGCGGTAACGTCGGGTGCAATCCAGGAACTCTAGTCCTTGATAGGGCCGGCAACCTGTTCGGTGGGGCAGAAGTCGGCGTACACGAGGCGGGGTTGATTTTTCGCCTAAATCGCCCCGTGAATGGAGCACGATGGAAATACGGGATCTTATACACCTTTAAAGGCGCGCCCGATGGAAGGGGTCCAGGAAACCCACTGACAGCCGATGGGCTCGGCAATTTTTATAGCGCAACTGCGTCAGGCGGCACCGGACAGCAATGCGACGGCGGCTGCGGTACCGTCTTCGAGGTCTCACCCTGATGATCGGCCTCGGTATCGATCAGGTGGCCCACCCATTCCAATCGCGACTCTAAATCACACATAAATGAGGGGTGCCCCATTCTTCCGCGTTCTGTGCGGAAGGGTGGGAGGCGAGAACATCCGTTCCGAACTGTCAATATCGGTTCCCGACAGGAAGCTACACCAGCGCGTTGCGAACCACGCGAACCGTCAGTTCCGCGGCCTCCTTTTCATCATTGACCACAAGCGTCAAACGAGATAACCTAATACAACTTACACTATTCTGTAAGATAACATTCGATCTTTGACAATTTGCCCACTGCGAGGGTCCTCGATACGCCCGCGCTCTCAGGTACCCGCACAATCCAAAATGGGACATCACCTCCACCGTAACCCCAATGTTCTCAAGATTTTGCGTTTAACTCCTTTAAACTCAAAGATCTAGCACGTAGTCGTAAAATAAACCTTTTGTTTTCTAGATTTTGCGAACAACAGGGGGAGGGGGGGATACCCCAGTACCAGAAAGTAAACAACCGACCCAAAACGGGAATTCTATGGCCGCCCACTCACGCTTCTAGTGCACAGCTACCTTCCCCGTCAGTTCGATCTCGGCTGCCGAACGGGCGACATACACGTCAAAGTCTCCCGGCGCGACCGTCCACGTATGATTCTTGACGTCATAATAAGAGAACGCTCGCCGGTCGAGTTTGACCGTAATGTTCTTGGTCTCGCCCGGATTCAGATTTACTTTGGCGAAACCTTTCAGTTCCTTGACCGGGCGCGGAACTGGAGCATGATGATCGCCAACGAATACCTCCGCGACATCCGCGCCGGCGCGACTGCCGGTGTTGGTGATGTCGAAGGCGACGCTTACTTGCTGATCGGATGACGGAGGCGAAATCGTCAGATTCTTGTACGCGAATGAGGTGTAGGACAATCCGTAGCCGAAGGGAAACAGCGGCTTGACGGTGGACTTATCGAAGTGGCGATAGCCCACGAAAACTCCCTCGCTGTATTCAACTTTCGTGCTGCCATCTTTCGGATAGTAACTGTCATGCGTGGCATTGTCTTCCCAGCGGCGTTCGATCGAAATCGGCAATCGTCCGGAGGGATTGAATTCGCCAAACAGCAGTTGGGCCAGCGCGGTGCCGCCGTCCTGCCCCGGGTACCACGCTTCGAGCAGCGCAGGAACATGATCAACCCACGCAGTCATGTCAACTCCGCCGCCGGAGGTCATGACCACGATGGTTTTCTTATTCACGGCCGCGATCTGGTTGATGAGTTCGTCCTGGCCCGGAGGCAAACGGAAAGTCCGGTCGCCGCTTTCGCCTTCACTGGCCGTATCAAAGCCAGGAGCAAGGATTACGGCATCCGCCCGCGCAGCCAGCGCTTTCGCCTCCGCCGTCACCAGGGTTTCAGGGCGGACGATGCCAAGATTGGCCGTAGCTTTGCCCCATCCGTTAGTAGCGTGATAGTCGAGTTCGACCTGATGTGGGCCTGCAGTGAGAGTAATTGAAGCTTCGCCCACAAAGGCGTACCACTGTTTCCAGTTATCGAGCACGAGTTTCTTGTCGATATAGAGCCGATAGCCGCCGTTTTCTCCCGGACCCTGCACGAAGGCAAGATATTGTCCCGCAACACTCGGCGTAAAGAAGCCAGTCCAACGAACGGAGATTTTGCTGCTCTCCGTTTCCTCCCCGCCGCGAGGTGGTTCGTAATTGACGTACTTGTCAGTTCGCACGATCGCGGGTGTACCGCTGAGATCGGGGTTAAGGAAAATTTCGGTCTTCAGACCCTGCTGGCCGCCGCTGGCCAGAGTGGTGAATTCCATTTGCTTGGAAATTTCTTCAAAGGTCGGAATGCCGCGGGCGTAGTAAACTTTCGCGCCGTTGCCAAGGTAGTTCAAGATTCCTTCCAGATAGCTCACCGGCGTAAACGGCTTAGCCTCCGCGCTGCCGCCTCCGCCGGGCTGCGCCGGATAAGCGTCAGGACCGATAACGGCAATCGACTTGATGCTTCCCTTTTCCAATGGCAGAAGATTGCCATCGTTCTTGAGCAGCACCATGCCTGAGCGAGCAGCTTCCAGCGTGGCTTGATTTCCGGCGACATTCAACATCAGGATGGACACGTCGGTTTGGTCGCGGTCGAGCCATCCAAATTGAATCGCAGTGCGCAGGATGCGGCGAACCTTATCGTCGATGGTTGCTTCGCTGACCTTGC
This sequence comes from uncultured Acidobacteriota bacterium, assembly GCA_963838765.1. Lineage (GTDB taxonomy): Bacteria > Acidobacteriota > Terriglobia > Terriglobales > Acidobacteriaceae > JABDBE01. The sequence goes on from CAWISU010000040.1 coordinate 3,368, forward strand.
CGGCTTGGATGGCGGGCAGCAGATTCGCGCGGTTCATAAACTTCCCCGAAGGCATCTCCAAGTCGAGACCACCGTTTGCAGCAGCGACGCCGTCATAGGTGGAACTCCAATCCGACATTACGATTCCCGGGAAACCCCACTCCTTCTTCACAACATCCGTGTTCAGGGAACCGTTCTGAGACATGTGCAGGCCGTTGGTCAGGTTGTAGGAATCCATAATTGCGCCAACATGGGCTTCCTTGACCGCAGCTTCGAACACGGGTAGATAAATTTCCCGCATGGTGCGCTCATCAATAATGGAATCGGTGTTGTGCCGGTCGAATTCCGAGTTGTTGCCCATGAAGTGCTTGATGGTCGCACTGACCCCCTGGCTTTGCATGCCGTTGATGTAACCAACCGCAATGCGCGCGGTGAGGTAAGGGTCTTCCCCAAAGTATTCGAAGTTACGGCCATTCATCGGAGCACGATAGATGTTCACCCCCGGGCCCAGCATGAAATGCACCCCACGGGCGCGGGCATCCTGGCCGATGGTGGCGCCGATCCGGTTCGCCATTTCCGGATCCCAGGTGGCTGCGAGACCAATGCCGCCAAATACCGTCGCGGGACCGTAATTGCGCACGCCGATTGGCCCGTCGGCCATTTTCAACCGTGGCAGCCCGATCTTTTCGTTGGCGCGAATGTAGAAATCGTCCACGCCGCCGATCAAGTCGATCTTCTCTTCGAGTGTCAGTTTCTTGAGTAGTGAATCGGTGCGCGCCTCAACGTCTGCTGAGGATGTCTGTGCCTGAAACCGTGCCAGAAAAAGAGGCAAAACGAGTAGAAAAAGAAAAGGCCGGAGCCTGCGGATCATTCGAACCTCCACTGCCGAGCTAACGTAAATTGATTGACCATCTTCGATCGCGTTCTTACAAAGTCTTCTGCGCGGACAGCAACTCCAGCCCCAGCGTAGCTAACTCGACATCCTCGCGCGACGAAAGGCCACTGACTGCAACGGCGCCGGCAACGACGCCATCCTTCCAGATGGGAATTCCGCCGCCCCATCCGACGAATTTCGGATCGCCGTAGTAGGCAATGTCGTGTCCCTTTTCGGGGTGGCGCACCTTTTCTCCGATTTCTTTGGTTGGCTTGCGTTCTCGGGCAGCGGTCCACGCTTTATTCGCAGCAATTCGGATCGAGGAAATGGGAGCGCCGTCCATGCGGGCAAAAGCAATGAGTTCGCCGTGCGAATCGGCCACGGCGACTACAACCGATTTCTGCAACTGCGCGGCCTTCTCGACGATCACATCGATGATTTTCTTGGCTTCGGCGTAGTCGACGACGGGAACATTCCTCATGCAGATTGGAGGAACTTTAGCTCAGCGGAGAAATGAGGATAAGTTTGCAAACGTTGTAGCCTGCCAAAAATGACACTTGAAGAAACCAAAAACCGAGCTGGGACAAGCCCAGCTCGGTCAATTTTCATGGAATTAGAAAATAAGCTTCAGTGCAAACTGAATCAGACGTGGGTTGGCGTCTCCATTGTCGGACGTCACCTGGCCAAATCCGTTATTCCCCGCGCCCGTGTAGGTACCGTTGAAGCCAGTCCCTGGGGGAGCAAACTGCGGGTGATTGAACAGATTGAAGAATTCGGTTCGGAATTCAATACCAACCCTTTCGGTGATCATCGTCTTCTTGAACACGGCGAAATCAAAGTTGTTGATTCCGGCCGCGCGCAGTGAGGAATCCACTCGCGATTCGGTACCATAACCCCACGCGGGCGGGGCTGCAAAGCAGTTGACATTAAACCACTCGGTAAGGCTGCGGTTGCCACCTTTGCTACATCCGGCCACAACGTCTGGACGTATGTTGCCGATGCCCAAGCCGGCACCTTCCAGAGGAGTGGAGGTTCCAGCCCAAGTAATCTTAAGCGGAAAACCGCGCTGGAAAGTGGTGATGCCGTCGATCCCCCAACCAGAGACGACCTTGTCTTCAACTCCTGAGGCACCGTTCAGCCACATCTTGCCGTGCCCAAAAGGAAGATCGAGCACGTAACTAATGACCAGACGCTGGGACACATCCTGAGAAGAAAGCGACCTCTCTCCATTCAGATTGTTATAGTCCTGCACCGAGCCGATCCCGCCGGTTTCGTTCGCTCCTTCGAGCCAACTGGTGAGCGAATCGGTGTTGCTCAACAACTTAGAGTTGGTATAAGCCACCAGCAGCGTGCCCCCGCCTTGGAATCGACGAGTTACGGTAGCCTGCAGTGAATTGTAGGTGCTGCCGCAACATCCATATCCACCCAGACTCAATCCGGTGTACTGAGGGTACGGGCGATCAAGCTGTCCGGCGAGGATCATGGGACTTTGAGTAGCGCCGTTGCCAATCGAGGGATTCGGGCTCACCATGGGGTTAGGGATTTTCTGGTCAATCGAGACAGGTAGTCCGGCAAGGGACTGTGCTTCTGCCTGAGCGACGAACGAATCCGGAATCTGATTAATGTTCGTCGAGTACTGCTGGAGGTGGACACCGTGCGCACCCGCATAGGCTACGTCCACAAAGAAGCCTGCACCCATCTGCCTTTGAATATCGAGATTGAACTGTTGTACGTATCCGTACTTCGGGTTGATGTACGGTGCCAACGTTGGGTCGCCGTTTGCGGCGACAAAGTTTGAAGTATTCGGCACTGCATTTCTGCCCGGCGGAGGCAAAATTCCATTCACAAACGGTCCCGGCGTGCAACCCGTCAGCGTCCCGGGCGCCCCGCCGACGCCGGCGTTAAAGGTGCAGCCGCTCTCGTCAAGAGTACTATTTGGCGTCACACCATGATCGAGGGTGGCAAAGAAAGGTGTAGTCGCAAGATTGATTACGTCGTTGTCCGGGTTGAGGCCGAAAGAGATGTAGTTCGGAATCCAGAAGATGCCGTAACCGCCGCGAATCACAGTTTTCTGGTCCCAACTGTACGCAAACCCGAGACGCGGAGAGAACTCATGCAGATCCAAGGGCAAGTTATTCCTGCTCGAATTAGGACCGTTCCCAACCAGCAGTGCGTCCCCGATACACGGAGATCCCGGATTGCCGTTGCAACCGGTAACGGTAGCGTTGGTGACGGTTGGATCCCAATAACTCAAGCGGTTGTAGCGGTCCGACCAAGTTCCTGGAAGCTCGTAACGAAGCCCCAGGTCCAAGGTCAACTTCTGGGTGACGTGCCAGGTGTCAGCCCCATAAAACCCCCGGTAGGTCTGACGTCCGGCGGTTTGAGCCGGAACTTGGGCAGCACCTTCCGTCTGGTTCACGAAGGAAGCAGGCCCGCCCTGGGCTAATCCAAGCAGAAAATCTGCAAACGGGAAACCCGCGGTGCAAGGGGGGGGCGGGGGATTGGCGGCCGTACAGTTAGGCCCGCCAATGTTAGCCGTCCAGGCTCCCGAGAAACCGAACGCGCCGCTGGCGATGTTGGTTTGGTAGTAATTATCCAGACCCAACTCCCACTGAGCCCCGAACTGGAACGTGTGTTTCCCCTTAATGACGGTCAGAGAAGGCGAAACGTTGTACTGTGTATTATGGTCGCCAATGGCGCTGTTGCCTTGGCTCTTACCCACGTCGCCGGGGAACGGGAACGCTGGCGTTGGAGGCGTACGCATGATGGAGGGAACTTCGCTGTTGTAGCTGGCTGGCCACCCGAGTCCGGTGAGATCGTAACCCGCCAGGATTGGCGCACGTAGGTAAATGAAGCGGCTTCCAGAAATATTCAGATCGCCGACGACGGTCGGGCTGAATACGTGGTTAAAATCAATGGCGAGAGCCTTGGTGTGATAGTCCTCGGCGCAACGGTCGGCGCACAGACCGGTGCCAAAAGGATTGGTCGGAAGATCAAGCAGGCCAAAGTAGGAAAAGCGCGCGAACGCACGCGTTTTGTCGGTGATGTTCACGTCGCCACGGGCTACGAATTCGGTGTTATTTCCGCCGGCACTGCTGGGTGCGACGAAGTTGCCGACTGAGAAGGTCGGGGCCGCTACAGGGGCGTAGTACTTATTCCATAAGGCCAGTGCCGCCTTGCTGAATTCGGATGACGGAATGATGTTACCCGGATAAGGCGAGCGCACTCCGGTGGCTGGATTCACGGTATATGGGTCGTACAACTGGAGTGCCGGAAGCAACGAAGAAAAATTGCCGGCTTCGAAAGCGGCGGTCGGCACCGTAGTGGTGACAGGGTTGCCGAAGCGCTGCCGGAACTGCTCCCAACTCGTGAAAAAGAACACCTTGTCCTTAATCACTGGACCGCCCACATTGAATCCATATTGGTTCTGAACATACGGAGCTGTATCGTTAGGCTTGCCGGCCAGCAACTCACTCTGCTTGATGAAATAGTCGTTCGAGTTAAAAATCTTGTTGCGGAGAAATTCGTAAACTTCGCCGTGGAAGCTGTTGGTACCCGATTTCGTACTGAAGTTCATGATGCCGCCGGAGAACTTGCCGAATTCCGGTCCCAAGTTGTTGTACTGGACCTTGAATTCGCCAACCGAATCCTGCGTCGGAATGACGATGGGCAGATTGATGTAGCCAATATTGAGGGGTTGACCGTCGAGGTACTCGGCGCTCTGGTTCCCGAATGAGCCTCCCACTTGGTAATTGCCCCAACTGAACGGATTCTGGCCGACGGGAGTACCGCCTGACCCGCCTTGAGCAACCGCCGCGGGAGAGATTGTGATCAGGTTAAAAATATTGCGGCCGTTCAGAGGGAGTTCATTCGCCTTGCGCTCCTCGACAACTTGGCCTAGAGATGCGGTCTCGGCTTGTAGCAGCGGAGTTTCGGCAGTAACTTCCACAGTCTCCGTGACTTGGCCTACAGGCAGGGTAGCATCAATATGACTGTCTTGGTTCACTTGAACTACGACATCGTTGCGGGTGAAGTGCTTGAAACCCGCCTTCTCCACGTCCAACCGATAGTTCCCAGGAATCACGTTTACAAACTGGTACAAGCCTTCATTGCCTGTAGCCTGAGTACGCTTTTCCTGCGTCCCTGTGTTCGTGAGTGTGACTTGAGCGCCAGCTACGGCTGCTCCCGAAGAGTCGACGACCGCGCCATCGACCGTGCCAAATGTGCTTTGGCCGTGAAGAAAGAGAGAAGTTGAGACCACCAAAGCAGCAGACAAGAGTAGTGTCCACATCTTGCGAGACGGCATACACAACCCCCACACCACATTTTTAGGAACCGCGAAAGTTTGAAGCACCAGAGCGATGGTTGTCAAGTAAAAAGTAATCTTTTTGCACTAGCGCATCGATTTTCCCAATATCGGGATCGGTCATTTTACGTAAGGGTAATCGTTAAATGTGGGTAATCGATTACTTCTTGCGTGCGCAGTGGTATGCTTTGCAGGCCATGGCTGTCACCATGATGGACATCGCGAGAGACGTGAAGGTTTCAGTGGTGACAGTTTCCAAGGTGCTTCGAAATCAGGGCCGCATCAGCGCTGCCACCCGCAAACGCGTGCTGCGACGGGCCCGTGAACTACATTACCAGATGAATTGGGTGGCTCGCAGCCTGGTGACCAGGCGCACCTTTACCATCGGGCTTCTGCTGCCCGACTTCACCCACCCCTTTTTTGCGGAGATTGCCCGCGCTGTCGCGCAGGCGGTGCGACCGCACGGATATCACGTGATCATTTCGTATTCCGAGGAAGATCCTAAATTGGAACTGAGCGAAGCCGATTCCCTGCTGGCTCGGCAGGTGGACGGGTTAATCATCGCTTCCGCTCAGCCCGTCCGTTGCCTGGCTCTGTTCCAGCGAATACAGCGGAGGAAGGTTCCCTATGTTTTGATTGACCGGCCCATTGCCGGACTGCAAGCGTCTTTCGTTGGGGTCGATAACCGCGCCGTCGGCAGACTGGCGACAGAGCATCTGATTGCGCAAGGCTGCTGCCGCATTGCCCACCTGCGCGGTCCTGCGATTGGAATCGCCGAGGAACGCCTCGAAGGCTACCGCCTAGCCTTGGCAAAACGCGACTTGCCTATGCACGCGCGCCATGTGGTAGCCGGCGGCCACGGAGACAAGACGGGGTATGAGGGTATGCGGCGATTGCTGCGAGTGCGTCCCGCCCCGGATGGAGTTTTCTGTTACAACGACCCAGTGGCGATCGGCGCCATCAAGGCGATCCTGGAGGCTGGCCTTACGGTGCCTCATGATATTTCCGTGGTTGGAGCCGGCAATGTCCAATACTCTGACCTTTTAGCGGTTCCACTCACCACGGTCGATCAAGGCACTTGCCAAATGGGGGCGAGGGCTGCGGAACTCCTCATGGAGCGGATCCTGCTGAAGCGCTCGACACGGCCTAAGAAAATCCTGATTTCACCGAAACTGGTCGAGCGGGAATCGACCCATCGCCGTTAGAACTCAACAGTACAATCCATTTTTGCTATGTTGATGCTCCGCACGATCCAGACTCATGCAGACGCAGCGCACACTTTTTATCACGCCGAAAGCACCGAGGCAGACCGCTCATTAACAGTCGAGTGTGCAATTAACCCCACGGGGCGATATGCTAGGAAACTGAAGGAATCCCAGGTTGCTAAGAACTCTGCTACGTGTGTCGCTGGTCATGATATTGGTGCTGTGGGCGGCGGCCCTCACGGCCCCCGTTTTCGAAGTCAATTTACCGCACGGGTTGGATTTCATCCTGCAGAATTCACCCACTCCCCAGAAGTATCTGATCGAAACCATGCCCGGAGGAGTAGCCTTTCTCGATTACAACAACGACGGCTTGTTGGACATTTTCCTGGTGAACGGCGGCCACATTAGCAGCCCCATGCAAACTCCCGAGAACTTCGAACGTCATGACCCACGCTACTGGAATCGACTGTACCGTCAGAACAAAGATGGAAGTTTCACCGACGTGACCCAGCAGGCGGGCTTAGCGAACGCCGGGGATGGAAATTACGGCATGGGCGTGGCTGTCGGCGACTATGACAACGACGGCTACCCTGATCTCTACGTAACCAGTTACGGAAAAAATATTCTGTATCACAACAACGGCGACGGCACTTTCACGGACGTGACCGCAAAGGCAGGAGTAGCGGCGAGGCGGCTGGTCCGTCTCCGCCGGATTTTTCGACTACGACAATGACGGGAAACTAGATCTGTTTGTGACCCGATATATGGATTGGGATACCAAGCACAATAAAAACTGCGGCGGCAATTACCATACGTATTGCCCACCCGAAGAATTTCCTGCCACCACCAACATCCTCTATCACAACAACGGCGATGGAACCTTCACCGATGTGAGCCAGCGCTCCGGTATCGCAGCAAAAAAGGGGCGCGCCCTGGGCGTGGCGTTTGCCGATTACGATGAGGATGGTTTCACGGATATTTTTGTCGCCAACGACGGCATGCAGCAATATCTGTTCCACAACAATGGGAACGGAACCTTCACGGAAGTTGGGATGGAAGCGGGTGCGGCGCTTTCCGAGGACGGCCGCCGGCTATCCGGCATGGGCGTTGTCTTTCAGGACTACGACAACGACGGCAAGCCCGACATTGTCGTGACCGAGTTACCTCGGGAAATTTACGGCGTTTATCACAACGACGGCGGCGGTACATTCAGTTATCGCAGTCTTGAAACCGGCCTCGGCGTGCTCTCCAGCGGAAGCTCCGGCTGGGGCATCGGCTTGGAAGATTTCGACAACGACGGCTGGAAAGACTTGTTCGTCGCCCAAGGCCATGTGTTGGACAACGTCGAGCGTATCGATCCTTCCCTGCACTACCTCGAATTGCCGCTCCTGGCAATGAATCATAACGGACGGTTCGAACGCGTGGATTCAGGAAGTACGACTCCTGTGGCTGGGCGCGGCGCCGCATTTGGCGATTTAAACAACGACGGCTGGGAAGACGTGGTTATGACCTACCTTGGTGGCCATCCCCAGGTGTTCCTCAACCGTGGTGGCAAGCTGCACTGGCTGGTGATATCGCTGCGCGGCACACGCAGCAACCGCGATGGATTCGGTGCCCGCGTCAAAGTAAACGGACAAACGCGATTCGCGACCTCCGCCGGGAGCTACGCTTCTGCAAGCGACAAGCGCCTGCATTTTGGACTTGGATCAGCTGAAAAAGCGAACGTGGAAATCGTTTGGCCCTCGGGTATTCATCAGGCTTTGAATGATATTCACGCCGATCAGTTCTTAGAAGTCCGTGAGCCGGAGAAGCCGTGATCCGCACTCTACTATTCTTGTGGTTCGCGTGGCAGACTCTGTCGCCTGAAGCCGCCCAGCACATGCAAGCCGGAATCGCGGCGGACAAACAACGGCAGTTCGATGTTGCCATCGCCGAGTTTCGCAAGGTCACAGAGCTTGAGCCAACCTATGCCGACGGCTTCATCAGTCTCGGCCAGGCCTACATGGAGAAGCACGATTTCGGTGCTGCCACTACAGCGCTGAAGCATGCGCTACAGGTCAACGCGGACTTGGCTCCAGCTCACCAGTTGCTGGGGTACGCCCTGCTAGCGCAAGGTTACGCGGCCGAGGCGATTCCACATCTCCAACACGTGGACGATAAAACTGGGTTGGGCATCGCTCAAATCCAGACCGGACAACTGCCGGAGGCAGTGGCGAATCTGCAGGCGGCATTGGCCACGCGTCCCAATGATCAAGATCTCCTGTACTACCTCGGGCGGGCCAGCGGTTTGCTATCCAAGCAATCGATCGATACCTTACTGGCCGCATATCCTGACTCTGCTCGTGCTCACCAGGCGCTGGCGGAAAACTATTTCGTGCTGCGGCAAATGCCGGAAGCCGAGAAAGAATATCGCGAAGCGTTGCGCCTGCGGCCCGATATGCCCGAGGTTCATCTGGAATTAGGTGAAGTGTATGCCGGCGCATTTCAATGGGCTAAAGCCGAAGAAGAATTTCGGACACAAACCAAGTTGCAACCCGGAAACGCCGAGGCCGCTTATCGTCTTGGAACTGCGTTGTTGGAACAAGGCAAAGCCCGCGAGGCGCGAACCGAACTCCTGCGCGCCGACAAACTGATGCCGGATATGCCTGAGACCCTCTATTCGTTGGGAAAAGCCGCGTCGCTCGAGGGAGACGCCGCCGCCGCCGAAAAAGAATGGACCAAGCTGCTTTCGATCGAGAAGGAAACTTCACTCGCCGCCCAAGCGCATTTCGCACTGGCAAGTCTCTACCGGAAGCAAGGAAAGACGGCAGCCGCACAACATGAAATGCAGGAGTTCCAAAGATTGCAAGGCACCCCTAATCAGCCAGCACCTGGCAAAGCAGAATCCCAGCATTAGTTGAGTGTGGAAGTTCCTCACCCGGCCGATTCGGTGTGACCGGCCGAACCAGACACCACCGAGGACGATTCCACAGCCGCCGGCAGTATTGAAAAGCCCAAGTCTTCCAGATCGTACTTAAGCCCTGCGATTGATCGGAACTGAATCGCCTGCATCCCCAGCGCGCGGGCAGCCCGGATATTGTTCTCCCGGTCATCCACAAACAACGCTTCCGCAGCTGAAACGCCGAGGCCGTCAAGAGTGTGCTCATAAATAGCGGGGTCCGGTTTGATCAATCTCACTTCAGCGGAGAGTGTCGTAAAGGAAAACTTTTCCATCCACTTGCAGTTGGTCCGCACATGCCTCACCAAGTCCATAGGCATGTTGGACAGCAGCCCGGTCTTGATTCCCGCCGCGCGAAGCTGGCCAACCCAATCGAGCATGCCCGGATTGAGGTGGGCCCAGATTTCCACCTCCACTTCGCGCAGAACCTCAATCTGACTGTCGATCGAGCGAAGTGTTGGTCTCGGCTGCCAACTTCAACCAATATTCTTCAGCGGTCGAAATCGCCACGGTCATAGGGACCCCGGCTGGCCTCCCACCGCTTATAAAACAACTCGAAACTCACATTAAACATCTCAGCCATGCGCGTGAACTCTTCCACCGTTGGGCAGCGAGCCAACACCTGACCGTAATCGAGAATTACCGCACTAATACTCGGATGAACTATTACGACGCTCGCTGGACTCCGCCTTTTCCTGCATTCCTTTATCTTCTCTTCTTTAACAGTTTTTCGTCCAATGAATTTGTCTGTAAAACGCTCTATCGTGCGAGAACCTCTCCACGATTTCCAGATAGGCGGCGTATACTGTGCGAACTCTGAATGCGGGATTGCGCTCAGCGTTGCAGTGAACGCTCGCGCAACCACGTTCGCCGAGGCAGCCGGCGATGACAGAAATTAACGATACTCTCGTGGTAGGCGTGGATGTTGGCGGCACCAAGGTCGCCGCCGGCTTGGTGAACCGCAACGGCGAAATCAAAACTCAGGTTCGCACCCCGATGATGGCGCACGGGGAGCCTGGCGAAGGACTCGCGGCGGTTGTTTCCGCGATCGATCTTCTTCTTCAACACGACGCGAAAGCCCGAACTCTGATTCGCGGCATTGGTATCTGCGCGCCCGGGCCCTTGGATCCGACCACCGGAGTTGTAATTAATCCTCCCAACGTCCCGTGCTGGCGCAATTTTCCGCTGGCAGTCGAGGTCGAGAAAGTCTATGGTGTGCCCGTGAAAGTCGAGAACGATGCTAACGCGGCGGCGCTGGCCGAAGCGCGCTGGGGCGCAGGTCGTGGCTATCGTCACATTTTCTATGCGGGCATCGGTACGGGGATCGGAACCGGCATTGTGTTTGACGGACAAATCTACAATGGCCGTACCGGCGCCGCTGCCGAGGGCGGGCATATGAGTATTGATTACCACGGCCCGCGATGCGGATGCGGCAAGCCGGGCTGCATTGAAATTCTAGCCGCTGGGCCGGCCATCGGGCGCAGAGCGCGCTCCAAGTTGGCGTCCGCGCAAAACTCCGGCTCGAGCATTCTTAGCCTCGCCAACGGGAACATCGAAGCCGTTACCAGCGAAATGGTGGGCCATGCTTATGCCGCCGGCGATCCAGTTGCCAAAGAGGTATTACAGGAGACCGTCGACCTGCTCGCGCTGTGGTTGAGCAACATCGTCGATCTGCTGGAACCAGATGTGATCATTCTCGGCGGCGGTGTGGCGGCGATGCTCACTCCATTCTTTGGCGACATCGCCAATGGGTTGCAGAAATATTGCATCATTTCGCGCTGCCTGGAGATTCCCTTGCTCAAAGCACATTACGGCGCGGATGCCGGTATTGCTGGTGGGGCGGCGCTTTGCTCGGAATATTCCGGTTGGTCGTGACGGCAGACAGAAATTTGGTCTGCAAAATACTGTATCGATGCCTGTGATAAAACTTTCTTGACAACTTAATAGGAGCCCTCATATGACGCTGAACCGGCCGCAATGCGTTCGCCATCTCGCCCATGCTGTTTTCTCCCTGCTTTTCTTTTCTTCGCTGGCAGCCTTGCCGGTCGCAGCGGCCGAACCTTCTTCGCGAACGTTGAACGCCGATTGGCAGTTTCGCGCGGTCGGAAATACGGACAAACCTGACATCCAACAGTGGCATCCCGCCCAAGTTCCGGGCGTAGTGCACACCGACCTGCTGCGCAACGGTCTTATCCCCGATCCATTCGATCGGGATAATGAATTTCACTTGCAGTGGATCGGCCTGACCGACTGGGAATACCAAACTACGTTTCAAATGGACTCGGCCTCGCTCGGGCACGACCATATCGATTTAATATTCGACGGTCTAGACACATTCGCTGACGTTTTCCTGAATGATCAATCGATTCTCCATGCGGACAACATGTTCCGCCGCTGGCGAATCGCCGCGAAGCCGCTACTGAAGCCTGGTCCGAACACGCTCCGCATCGTTTTCCATTCCGCCATCACCAAGGTGCTTCCATACGTAAAGTCGCTGCCCTATGTGTTGCCCTCGATATCCACTCATAACTTCGGCAACGAAGAGAACATCGCCACTGCTCCATACACGCGCAAAGCACCGTATCAATACGGCTGGGATTGGGGCCCGCGTTTCATGACGGAGGGTATTTGGCAGCCGGTGCGTCTTGAAACGTGGGATATGTTACGCATCGACAATTTCCATATCCACCAACAAAAAGTTTCCGCCGCCCTGGCCAGCGTCACGGCGGAGCTTGACATCGAAGCCGGCAAGCCCACCACAGCTACTCTCGCGCTGGCTCACGATGAAATGTCCGGAGCACAAACCGCCGATGGAAACCAAACCCTTCAACTCGATGCCGGCATGAATCACATTTCGTTTCCAATTCGCATTGCGACGCCAAAGTTGTGGTATCCGGTTGGCTACGGCTCGCAACCCCGTTACCGGTTTTCTGCTGTGCTCCGCGCAGGTAAAGAAGTCGTCGCGCGAGCGGAAGTGAAGACCGGCCTGCGTTCGGTCGAGCTGCGCCGCTCCCCGGATCAATGGGGAAAGAGTTTCGAGTTCGTGATAAACGGCATCGAGGTCTATTCCAAAGGCGCCGATGTCATTCCCTTCGACAGTTTTCCCAACCGCGTGACTCCGGAGATTCATCGCAAAATCCTTCAAGCCGCCCGCGACGCGCACATGAATATGGTTCGCGAATGGGGCGGCGGGTATTACGAGTCTGACGATTTCTACGATATCTGCGATGAACTCGGCATTATGGTCTGGCAGGAATTCGCCTTCGGCGGAGACATGATTCCCGGCGACGTCCTCTTTCAAGAAAATGTCCGGCAGGAAGCCATCGACCAGATCAGGCGGCTGCGCGATCATCCCAGCATCGTAGTCTGGTGTGGAAATAATGAAGTGGAAACCGGCTGGTACCACTGGGGCGACCGCCAGGAATTCAAAGAATCTATCTCACCGGAAATCCGCGATCGCGTCTGGCAGGACTACATCATTATGTTTGCCGACATCCTCAAGAGCGCGGTCAACGAATATACCGATCCTGTGCCTTACTGGCCCAGTTCTCCCAGCGCGAACTTCGAAGAAATTCCCGACAATCAGCACAATGGCGATATGCACTACTGGCAGGTGTGGCACGCGCAGGCCCCCGCGGAAGACTACACCAAACAATTTCCCCGCTTCATGACGGAATACGGGTTCCAATCTTTTCCCGAGATGCGCACCATCCGGACATTCGCAAATAAGCCGGAGGACTTCAACATTCGTTCCACCGTCATGCAGGCGCACCAGAAAAACAAAGGCGGCAATGAACGCATTCTGACTTATATGTTGCGCGAATACCGCCAGCCCAAGGACTTCGAATCGTTCGTCTATCTGAGCCAGGTGCAACAAGCGGAAATCATCAAGATCGGCGCCGAACATCTGCGCAGGGATCGGCCGCGCACCATGGGTGGGCTGTACTGGCAGTTGAATGATTGCTGGCCGGTGGCCTCGTGGGCGAGCATCGATTACTATGGCCGTTGGAAAGCCCTTCACTACTATGCGCGGCGTTTCTATGACGATGTGCTGATTTCTCCCTTTTTGCACGACGATAAGGTGGATGTGTACGTTGTATCCGATAAGCTACAAGCGCTTTCTGGAAAGATTCATACCCGGCTTCTCGATTTCTCGGGAAAAGTGTTGCTTGATCAAACCAAGGACATTCAAATCCCCGCTCAATCCAGCGCAATCTATTTCACTCTTAACACAGCAGACCTCGCAGCAAAGGCCGATCCTCATCGCAGCTTCCTGGTCTTCGACCTGGACGTGGAGGGGAAGAAAGTGTCCCGCAACCTTATATTTTTCGGTGTGACACACGATTTGGAGTTACCGGTCATGCCCAAGATCGAACCTACTCTCAACCAGACCCGTGGAGGCTACACGCTCACGTTGCAGTCATCGCAACTCGCTCGCGGCGTCTATATTTCCTTTGGAGACCTCGACGTCGAAACCTCGGACAATTATTTTGATCTGCTTCCAAGAGAATCTGCCGTTGTTACTCTTAAGTCCTCTGCCTCGCTCGATCAGCTCAAGAGCGCGCTGAAAATCACATCTCTAACGGAGGCGTACGCAGCCAAGTGATCCGCCGCCCGGCTCCTCGGGACCGCAGTGTATACTGTGCCAGATTTCAAGGTGCCGTACCCATGCCAGACGTCGATTCCGAGGATTACGCGTGAACGTCATCAGCATCGGCGAGGTCCTTTGGGACATCGTCGGACAAGACGAACACTTAGGCGGCGCCACATTTAATTTTTCAGCCCACCTCAGCAGGCTTGGGCACAAGGTTTCATTCATCAGTGCGGTTGGCGAGGATCAGCGTGGCCAGAGGGTCATTGATCGCATGTCGCAACTTGGCCTGTCGACTGAATATCTGCATACCGACAAAGGCCATCCCACGGGCACGGCGGCGGTCGCGCTGGCCGCCGATGGGCAACCGAAATTCGTTCTGCACCGGCCCGCTGCCTACGATTTCCCGCAGCTCACGGCGGCACAGTGCGATCGATTGTTCTCGCGCCCGGTAGATTGGATCTATTTCGGAACCCTGCACCAGATTTATCCCCAAGCTCGACAACTAACCAAGGACCTTCTCGATCGGGCATCAGGACCACGCCGATTTTACGATGTGAATCTGCGCACCGATGGTTATACCCCAGAGTTGATCCAACACCTCATGTCGCAAGCGACAATTGTGAAACTGAATAACGAAGAGGTTGAAGCGATTGCCCTCATGTTCGGTTCCCGGCACGATTCGCTCGAGCAGTTCTGTCGAACCTATGCGGCCTTGTACAAATGGGCGGGCGTCTGCGTCACCCGGGGCTCCCTTGGATGCACGGTTTTGATGGACGGACAATACATCGAAGCTCCCGGCTATCCGGTTCAAGTTGTGGATACAGTCGGTGCCGGAGATGCCTTCGGAGCCGCTTTTCTTCACGGCCTCGGCAATGGGTGGCCCACCCCGAAAATTGCTGACTTCGCAAATCGCGTGGGCGCGCTCGTCGCCAGCCGTCGCGGCGCAATTCCCGACTGGACAATCGCCGAAGCCAATGCCCTTGGAACAAACATCGCGCGTCTGGAGACGGCATGAAGTTGAACCCGGTGTTGTTGAAAAGCACGGTGGTGGCTGCCTTGGGCGGTTTGTTATTTGGTTTCGATACTGCTGTAATCTCGGGCACGACCGGCCAACTTTCGCAGGTCTTCGGCCTATCCTCAAAAAGCTTGGGAATCACCGTTTCAATCGCCATTTGGGGCACGGTTGTCGGCGCCATGCTCGCAGGGTTCCCAGGAGAACGCTACGGACGCCGTGACAGTTTGCGAATCATGGCGCTGTTCTATTTGGTCTCCGCGTTGGGCTGCGCCCTGGCTTGGAACTGGTGGTCTCTTGTGGTGTTTCGCTTCATCGGTGGACTGGGCATTGGCGGTTCGTCGGTGCTGGCCCCGATGTACATCGCTGAGGTTGCTCCCGCGAAATGGCGGGGACGATTAGTAGGATTGTTTCAGTTCAACGTAGTTTTCGGCATTCTGCTCGCGTACTTTTCAAACTACCTGATTGCGCTGGCGCATCCGGGTTCCCCGGAATGGCGGTGGGACCTGGGCGTGGCCGCGTTTCCCGCAGCATTATTTTTCGTGATGCTGTTTACGATTCCGCGAAGCCCGCGATGGCTGGTCAAGAAGGGACGCGTGGACGAGGCAAGATCGGTTCTGCAGATGACAGGAGACGAGAACTACGAACGGGATCTGCAGGAGATCGTCGAATCCATTGACGTTGAACAGAAACAGGCAGCCGAAAAATTATTTTCTCGAAGGTATGCGTTCCCCATTTTTCTGGCCGTCAGCATTGGCATGTTCAATCAACTCTCGGGTATCAACGCCATCCTTTATTATCTCAACGACATTTTTGCGCATGCCGGATTCAGTCGAATTTCTGGGAATCTTCAAGCCGTGGCCATCGGAGCCACTAATCTGGTTTTCACCATGATCGCAATGTCGGTAATCGACAAGCTCGGCCGCAAAACACTGTTGCTGGTCGGTTCGGTCGGGACGGCGGCCTGCCTGGCCGGCGTTTCGGCCATCTTCTTCACCCACAGCCACGAGAATCTTCTGGTGTGGTTGTTGGTGGGTTACATCGCGTTCTTCGCATTTTCACAAGGCGCGGTGATCTGGGTTTACATCTCTGAAGTTTTCCCCAACACGGTTCGGGCGAAAGGACAAAGTTTAGGCAGCTTTTCCCACTGGTTTATGAATGCATTGATCTCCGGAATATTTCCTCTCATGGCCGCGTCTTCCGGCGCTTACCCGTTTGTCTTCTTTTCAGTCATGATGGTCCTCCAATTTTTCGTGGTTTTGTTTGTGTATCCGGAAACAAAAGGTTTCACTTTAGAAGAAATGCAAAAGGAAATGGCAATCTAATCGGGAGTTCTCAAAAAAGAATAATTCGGTCCGGATGGACCGGGGGCTGACACCGGAGCTGGAGGCTGAAGCACCGGTACTCCGCCACCGGTCGGCGCAGGCTGGTCCGAGGCGGCTTCCCCCGGACGCCGAAGGGTGGGAGCGTTCGCAGGCCGCTGCCCCGACGCCTTGGCGACACTCGGCTGTGGTTCGAGATTGACTTCCTTCGCGGTGCGAAGGTTCTTTGTTCCGTCAACTCGCATCGTCTCGACCCGCACCACTTCATCGCCGACCATACGCACAAAATCCACGTCCTGCGGCGGCTCGCCGTAGATCCACTCTTCGTATTCGACCTCACCATCTTTTTCGCGAATCTTTTTGGGTGGGCGACCCTTGGCGTAGATCAACATCTCGCGGTTCATTCCCACTAAAACCTGATGGTTCTGGATCGCTTCCTTGACCTTGGGCGGAACGGTGTCGAGATAAGCCTCGAGCGCCGACTTGGCGTCGAAATCAAGAACCGGACGAAGCAAGTCTTTGAACTTTTGCGGAGTCAGGTCGGGCACGTAGTGATCGAATACCAGGTCCACGTAAGTACCACGCGGATTCGCGTTCTGGTCGCTGGGATTGATGGGGCCCGTGCCCCCCGGAGTTCCGCCAATTTCAATGTGCTGATACCATTTCTGCTTTTTTATCGGGCCCCCGTTGATGTCAAAGTGGATTCGGTCAGCCTTGATCACAACGCTCGTGATGCGCGCCTCGTCTCCAGGCTTAACCGCGGGACCCCATATTGCGAGCAGCCGCTGCAGGTCCTGTCCGTTCGGGGAAACCACGCCGTCCTTTACAGTCAGACCTGACTTTCCCATGGGAAAAAGCGTGCGAATGTAGACCAGTTCGGCATTAAATCCACGAATCAAATCCATCCGCGTTTGCTTCGAAAGGTGAGGAAGTGTGGAGGGCGGGTTGGAAGATTTCTGGTCGGACGCACTCGCAGCTAGGCAACTGCAAAGTAACAGCAAAAAAGCCGGAACACAACCACGCTTCACAGGGCACCCAAGGCACTAACACGTTGATTATAGCGCCATCTGGCGGGACCAGATGAAACTTTTTCAGCTTCACCCAGCGCGTTGGTCGCCAATCGGCGAAACCCGTTCCTCAAACCTCCACCAGCAAGCGCACGCCGTCCCGTGCCACCTGCAGCGGCAAAACGTGCCCACCGTTGTCCCCAATCGCGGTTGCTACGCGGCTGGCAGCGCCTTTTTCTACCAGGAAAATTGCGCAGCCCCCGCCTCCTGCGCCGCAAACCTTCGCCGCTTTGCCTCCATGCCTCGCCGCCACTGCGACCAATTTGTCGATCAACGGAGTCGTGATGCCAGGTGCGTTGGTGCGGCGCAACTTCCATTCTTCGCGCAACAGGCGGGCTACGTCCTCCCAACTTCCGCGAGCCAGGGCCTGGTGCATGGCGCGAGCGATCTCAGAAATACGTTCGAAGTTTCGGAATACGTGCCGATCTCCGTTGATATGAGCCTTGAAGACTTCCCAATTGTTGATTCCCGACTTTCGCGGCGCCCCGGTATATGCAAGCACAAATCTCGACTCGATTTCCTCCGGCATAACCGGAACCGCCTCACGGTGAATGCCATCGGCATCCAGATGAATTGCGCTCACCCCGCCATAGAGCGCCGGGTAGTAGTCCTGGCAGCCGGTGGGCACACCAATAATCTGCGCCTCGACGTTCTGCGCGATCACGCGCATCTGTTCCAGGGTTAAGTTGCGCTCAGTGAAACGCGCCAGTGCTGATGTAGCGGCGATGATCAGAGCGGAAGATCCAGAGATGCCGGCACCCGCGGGAGATTCAGAATCGGTTTCGATTAGCAATCCTTCTCTCGGAGCGAAGAACTGCAGCAGACGCGCGGCCAGGGGAAGCCGAAAACGCCGCGCGATGCGCAAGGCATCGAAACTGGGGAAGAATTCTTCTTTCTTAGTGTCGAGCGATCGCACATGAATGCGCTTTCCCTTAAGCGGCGTGATCCGGCAAGTCGTCTGGATGTTGACAGCAAAATTCAAGGTCAGCGCGCCGGGATGAAACAAGTAAAGCGGCCACAGGTCGAGAGTTCCTCCTGCCAGGTCGGCGCGGCAGGGCGCCTGAGCCACGATGGTCCGGCTGCTAATTATGTCGGGCGGTTTTTGCATGCAGATGTTTGTACCACGATGTTCGCAGCGCTGCGAAAGTAATGTAGGCGCGCGCATCATCGCCCGTGCAGGGCGCCCAAAGGCGTCGAGCTTTGCTCGAGCGGACAGCCGAGGGAGGCTGCCCCCTCGCGAGCCTAGGAAATATTCAGCGCACGCTTGATCGTGCCGCGCTCTTTCTGAATTTTCTCCTGCAGCAGAGTGATGGCGTAAATCAACTGCTCCGGCCGCGGAGGGCAGCCCGGAACGTACACATCAACTGGAATAACCTGATTCACACTCTGCACCAGAGCGTAATTGTTGAACACTCCGCCCGAGGTCGCGCAAGCGCCCATCGAGATCACCCATTTCGGCTCAGGCATCTGCTCCCAAAGTTGGCGAATCACGGGAGCCATTTTGTGGGCGACGCGCCCTGCAATAATGATGAGATCGGATTGTCGCGGAGAGGGACGAAACACCTCAGCGCCGAAGCGCGCAATGTCGAACCGTGATGCGCCCATGGACATCATTTCAATCGCGCAACAAGCCAAGCCGAATGTCATCGGCCAAATCGAATTCTTGCGCATCCAGTTGACCGCGTTGTCCATCGTGGTCAGCACCACACCTTCCGGCGTGGGATTCCCGTAGGTCAGGTCTTTGACCACGCGCTTGCCGTTTTCAACGGTGACGTAGGGTCCGAAGCTCTCACTCATGGTAGTTCTATTTTACGCCTGCCCAGGACAGTGTCCAAATCTGAGACGAGTGCAACCGCGTATTCTGTGCAGGCAACCGATGCCGCTTCTGCTTCAAATTGTGGCTTGACAAAACAAATCCTTGCGCTAATGTAGAGCGCATCTTCCCTCGTTATTCGGCCCCGTTACAGATCTGAGCTGTGTTATGTCGAGACATCGACCCGCGCCCTCGAAGGCCACGAGTCGCCCAAAGATTTGCGCTGAAATAGACATGCGCTAAAAGGAGACCCATCGTGCGAATCAAGTTACCCAACGCAAAAGCCAATCTGGCTGGTCCCGGAAACCGGCTCTATGCGGAGCCGAGTCCCAGCCCGGACGAAACCTCGTTTCAACAAGACAATGTAAGCTCCCAGTATTACAACTCACCGTATTACATCCAAAACAAGAACCAGGTGCAATCCATCCCGGCCCCGCGCACAGGCGCGCCCCTGCAACTCGACCTGTCAGACTTCGTGCCGCCGGAAATCGTTAACGCCATCAATGCCGCCCAGAAGATCACATTCCACTCCGTAGGAGACACCGGCGCAGCTAAGGTCAGCCGCTCTCAAACCGCAGCCACATCCATTGCGGACGAAGCGGGAGTCGCAGATGCGATGGCGGCTGAGGTCCAGGCAGGCGGGTTGGTCGGGCCTGCCTTCTTTTTCCACCTGGGCGACGTGATCTACAACTTCGGAGAGGCTCAATATTATTACGACCAGTTCTATGAACCGTTTCGTGATTATGACCGCCCGATTTTTGCGATTCCCGGTAATCACGACGGTATGGTTTTTGGCCCGGATTCTAGCGCGCCTCAAATTCCAACTCTGCAGGCGTTCCTGTACAACTTCTGCGCGCCGCAGGCTGGACCATCCTCCGACGCTGGCGGACTGATCCGCAGTCTAATGACGCAGCCAGGAGTTTATTTCACACTGGATGCTCCCTTCGTGTCGATTATCGGCCTCTACAGCAACGTGCTGGATTCGGGCGCTGGGGTGATTTCCTCACAGGGCGGCCACTTTCCCACGCTTCAAGGCGATGTTCAGCTGGCTTTTCTGACCAGCGAACTCAAGCGATTGAAAGCGGATCGCCAAGCGCTCAATCGGGCGATCATCCTAGCCGTACACCATCCCCCAGCTTCGGTTGACGCCAAGCACGGGGGTTCCAGCGGCATCGAACTGGATATTGATAGCTGCTGCAAGGCCGCGGGTCTCTGGCCCGATGTTGTGCTCTCAGGGCACGCACACCTGTACCAGCGGTTCACTCGAGTAGTAAATGGCCAGCACATACCTTATGTGGTTTCGGGGTCCGGCGGATTCGCTGCGACTCAACCTCAAGGAGCAGTACCCACGGCACCATACACCATTGGCGACACTACCCTCGAAGTGGATCCTATCGTGGAATTTGGTTATCTGACGATCACCACCGATGCGAAGACGTTAACCATCACCTTCAAGACCGCCGTCGAGGGTGCGGTGGTGGTGCGTGATTCTGTCAGCGTGGACTTAACAAAAGGTCAGGTGGTCTCAGGAACCAACGTTCCCGGGGGCGGAGGCTCCAAGCCAAAACCAGCTCCAGGCGGCAAGAAACCAAAACCTCCTGGAAAGTCGAAGAAGAAATAGTTACGGAATCAGCACCACTTTGCCGAACATTTGGCTGGCCTCCATGTATTCGTGGGCCGCGCGAGCTTCTTTCAAGGGGAACGTGCGGTCCACGACTGGTTTTACCCGTCCAGCAAACACGTGGCTCAGCACATCGTACAACTCACCCATCGTGCCCATGTAAGATCCGAGAAAATTGAGCTGGCGCGAAAACAGAAACCGCAGGTCAAACGCTGCATTGAAGCCGGTGGTCGCACCGCATGTGACAATCGTTCCTCCGGGCTTGAGCGACTTCATACTTTCATCCCACGTAGCAGTGCCGACGTGCTCGACCACGATGTCCACTCCTTCTTTGTCAGTGATCTTCCGCACTTCTTGCGAGATTTTCTGCTGGTAATGATTGATGCCGTAATCCGCACCCAGCGCCCGCCCCTTCTCCAGTTTTTTTTCGTCTCCCGCAGTTGTGATCACGCGAGCATGGAAAAGCTTGGCAATCTGAATGGCTGCAATGCCCACGCCGGAGCCAGCACCGAGAACCAGCACCGTCTGACCCAGACGAATGCCCGCGCGGCCGACCAGCATGTGCCAGGCCGTCAGGAATACCAAAGGAACGCTGGCGGCGTAATTAAAATCCAGACCATCGGGGATAGGAATCACATTCACCGCGGGGACGGCGATCAACTCGCAGTATCCCCCGTCGACTCCGTTCCCAAGCGCGGTAAATTCCCGGCACTGATTCTGTAGCCCCGCGACGCATTTTGCGCAGTGATTGCAGAAATGCATCGGCGCCAAAAGTACGCGCTGTCCCGGTTTGAAGCCGGTGACATATTCCCCGACCGCCACGATCTCGCCAGCAATGTCGCTGCCCAGAATATGCGGCAGCTTCACGCCGGGGAGTCCCTTGCGCACCCAGATATCAAGATGGTTTAAGGCGCACGCTCTTACCCGGACTAAGATCTGGTCTTTGCGCGGCTGCGGGTCAGGCATGTCTTCGTAGCGAAGGACTTCCGGACCACCGAATTCGTGTATGCGAACGGCTTGCATGACCAGTCTCCTGAGAAACTAAGAAACTACCACAAATCCATGATTCGATTCCCATTTTGGGCGGGAGTCGAACCCGATGTGACGGAGCTCACAAAGATCTCGACAGCGAAAACGCTAGCATCTCATTGACGGGCCGAGATCTGGAGGGTGTTGCCAGTGTGTACTGGACCCGACCTGTCAAGTCGGTGAGTGGCTCATCAGCCATTGCGGTTCGAATCTGCCGCCCTCCGTGGGCCTCACTCACTAAAGTAAGCCTTGACTTCTAGCACTCGAAGCGGGACGATCATGTTGACAGGTCGGGCCGTATTTCACTGGTTTTGCAAAAGCCTCGGGAGTGATGACCCGAGGCTTTTGCTTTGCCTCCATTGACTTGTTCCAGTCACGCACCAATAATCAATCCTGATGGACATTTACGAGGAAATCGTTAAGCTCCGCCAGGAGGGCCGTCGCGGCGCGGTGGCGACCATCGTCAACGTGCGCGGCTCCATCCCTTCCTTCGAGACCGCAAAAATGCTGGTGCGAGACGACGGCTCAATCACTGGCACGATTGGCGGCGGCTGCGTCGAAGCCGAAGTCTGGCAAGCCGCCCGCGAGGTGATGGAAAGCGAGAAGCCTCGCAGCTTGACCTTCAACCTCAATCAGGATCCCAAGTACGATACCGGCCTCGTCTGCGGTGGCACCCTCGACATTTTTATCGAGCCGGTATTGCCGGCAGCGTCACTTTACATTTTCGGGGCGGGCCACGTTTCTGTAAACCTTTACAAGACCGCTAAGAGCGCCGGTTTCGACGTAAGCGTGATCGATGATCGGGAAGCCTACGCCAGCCGCGAGCGCTTTCCCGAAGCCAAAGAAGTGATCGCCGAAGATTTCGAGCGAGCCATGGCCCGGCTCGCGCCAAATGAATCGTCCTATATCGTGATCGTCACTCGCGGACACCGCGACGATATGCGCGTGCTGCGCTGGGCAGTGCAAACCCGCGCGAAATATGTCGGGATGATCGGCTCCAAACGCAAAACGATTACGATCTTCCACGAGCTCACAAAAGAAGGAATTCCCGCCGAACTGTTCGATCGCGTGCACGCGCCCGTTGGCTTGGATATCGGAGCGATAACCCCGGAAGAAATTGCGGTCGCCATTACGGCTGAACTGATTGCCGTCCGCCGCCACGCCGAGCGCGCTTTGCCTCACATGAGTTGGTTCAAAACCCACAAGAACGAACTGAGCACGGACGACGCTGCTGC
Source organism: uncultured Acidobacteriota bacterium (assembly GCA_963838765.1). Classification (GTDB taxonomy): domain Bacteria; phylum Acidobacteriota; class Terriglobia; order Terriglobales; family Acidobacteriaceae; genus JABDBE01. The sequence continues at coordinate 26,363 of CAWISU010000040.1, forward strand.
CGAGAGTCCCCAGGAAAAAGATCGCTGATCCCTGATCGGATTTCAGTGGCTTTCAATCGCCAATCGGAAATTGACAATCGGAAATCCCTCACTTCTGCTATCTTCGCCTCATGACTCATGCGCCCGGCCTCTATGCAGTCATCCTCGCCGCAGGCGAATCCACGCGCATGGGGACGGACAAAGCGTTGCTCTCTTGGCCGCCAATTGCACCTACTGGCTCTCCACCCACTGGCCAGACGTTTCTGTCCGCCGCTATCCAAGCCCTCGCGCCTTTCAGCGAGACGGTAATTGTCGTGGTCGGCAAGAACGAAGACAATCTGACTCCAGTTATCTATGCCAATGGTGCGTCGTTGGTCCAGAATCCCGACCCAGATCGCGGACAGTTCAGTTCCCTTCAACTGGGTTTGCGCGAGGTACTGAGCCATGGCCGCGACGCCGCCATGATCACTTTAGTGGATCGGCCGCCGGCAAGTGCAACGACGTTGAAAACTCTATGCACTGCGTTCACACAGGCTGCCAGCAACGTATGGGCTGTTGTTCCTGAATACAATGGAAAACACGGTCATCCTTTTCTGGTCGCAAGGGAGATGATTGAAGCCTTCTTGAAAGCTCCTCCGACTGCAACCGCCCGCGATATCGAACACCAGAATCTCCAGCACGTTGCCTATGTTGTCGTCGATGATCCGCTGGTCACCATGAACATCGACACGCCAGAGCAATATGCGGCATTATCTAAGTAGCCTCGCTAAACTCAAGACTGCCTGGAACATGGATTCGTCAGGAGTTGTTGAAAAAACCCAATAGATGTCATCCCGAGCAAAGCGAGGGATCTGCAGTGCTGAGCAACCCAGGCAAAACCGCAGACCCCTCGTTACTTCGTTCCTCGGGGTGACAATGGTTTGAGAATTTTCACCAACCTGTTAAACAAGAACAGACACACATGACCATAACCAAAACGCCCAGATCCGCTGCTTTCGTCGAATCAGTTCTCCGCCTCCAACCTCAACTCGCGGTCTTCGACTGCGACGGCACCCTATGGTCAGGCGATGCCGGCGAAAGCTTCTTCGACTGGGAACTAAAGCGAGGCGTCCTTCCCCATGACGTCGAGCGTTGGGCCCGCGCACGCTATGCCGACTACAAAGCCGGCAAGGTAAGCGAAGACGATATGTGCGGCGAGATGGTCACCATGCACCGCGGGCTATCCGAATCCGAACTGCAACGGCTCTCCAAACAATTCTTCGACGAGAATTTTGTCACGGAGATTTTCCCCGAGATGCGCGAACTGGTCCGCCGCCTGCAGCACTCAGGCTGCGATGTTTGGGCTGTATCGTCCACCAACGAGTGGGTCATTCGAGCCGCAATGAAACACTTCGCGATCGAAGAGAAAAAGATTCTGGCAGCCGCGGTGAAGATCGAAAGCGGACGCATCACGGATCACTTGATTCGAGTACCCTCCGGCGACGAAAAACCGCGCGCAATCCGCGAGGTCATAGGCAAGAATCCCGATGCGGCATTCGGCAATTCCCGCTGGGATGCGGCCATGCTTGCCATTGCCCGCCGCGGTTTTGCAGTCAATCCAAACCCCGATCTCGAGCAGATGGCACGCGAGCGTGGTTGGACGATCTACCAGCCCGTCTTAGCCAAGACCGAAAATATCCGCGTTCACCCCTAAAATCCGCGGCTAGACTTTGAGTTGTTTTAAAGCTGCCGCGAGCGCATCCATGGCGAGGTGACTGGCGTGGCCGGAAGCCTCTGGTAGACCGCCGACCGCCTGCACCAGTTCTTCCCGACGCAATCGCGTGGCTGCCTCCACGCTTTTTCCCTTCACCAGTTCCGTGAGTGCCGAACCGCAAGCCATGGCAGGGACGCATCCTTTCGCAAGAAAACCGATTTCCGCGACATGACCGTCTGTGACCTTCATGCTCAATCTCAAAATATCGCCACAGGCTGGATTTTCGACCTGCACAGTCACGTCAGGTTCTGCAACTTCGCCCGGGTTGCGGGGATGCTCGAAGTGGTCGAGCAACTGCTGAGAGTACATCACGAGAATTGTAACCGGTGCAGCCCAAGCGCTGCTGGGGCCTCCGCGCCTCCAACCCCATGTAAGATTGGTTTATCGTGCCTTCCGACCACACCCTGCAACGGGTCGTCTCTTTGCAGCCAAGCGCGACCGTAATCCTCGCGGCCATCGGCAAGCTCGATCGCATCGCTGCCTGCACGAAATATCGCGCGGATGTTTGCCCTGAGATTAGCAGCCAGAAAGCCGCGGCGCAGGCGACCGCGTGAAAATCATTCGCGACCGCGGCTGGGAGCATATCAGTGCCGCAAAAGAAAACAGGGTTTACTGCATTCGCGACGAATTCCTGAACACTCCCGCTCCCACGCTCATTCAAGGTTTGCGGGCGCTAGCCGCGGCCATTCATCCGGAAGATTTTCCACAACCTCCAGGTCTAAGATGCTTAGTAAGAGACCTCTCTGCGGAAAACTAAAATCGTAATGAACATTGTGCCTTGCCCCACTGAGAACGTCTCTCCCCAAAGAAAATTGGCCTGCCCATGAAGCGAGTTGTAGCAGCATTGATTCTCAAAGACGGCAAAGTGCTGGTCTGCCAGCGCACCCGGCATCAGACCATGCCGTTGAAATGGGAGTTTCCCGGCGGCAAGATTGAGGAAGGTGAACAGCCGCGCGCCGCGCTTCGCCGCGAATTAGACGAAGAACTCGGCATCGACGCCAAGATTGGCGAAGAGGTATCGCGCATCATCCACGAGTATCCCGGCGGAGGCTCAGTCGAGTTGCGCTTCTTCGTGGTTCACGAATACCAAGGAAAAATCGAGAACAAAATCTTTAAGGATGTGCGCTGGTCCCCACGCTCGGACTTGCCGTCATACGATTTTCTCGAAGCCGACCTCCCGCTGGTTCGCGACTTAGCGGATGGGAAGATTGTCTAGGAAAGGTCCGACAAGTCACATTTGTCATCCCGCTCATCGCGAGGGACGAGGTTCTTTTCTGACTCGCCAAGACCCAGATTCTTCTTCGCTACGCTTCTGGAAATGACAGCCGAATACTACTTACTGCGAAGTACCGTCCCTGCGTTTCAGCGTGGGCCGCTCATCAGCGTCAGCGTCATTCCCAGTATCACTCGGGCTGGTGCGGGTGGCGCGCCGCAACGTCGGACCATCTCCTCCATGCGTCTTGTCAATCTTATGCCGATTCTGCAGCTGCGCCAGCCTCTCTTTCACATCCTGAAATTCCGAAGTGTCTACCTTATATTCTGCCTCGGGCGGCAACAGCGTGTTGATCTCGTCCTGCGTCTTTGTGATGCGATCCGGGGTTTGCGGATGAGTGTCGAAGGTCTTCGCCAGCGTGCCCGGCCTGTGCTTCTCCAGCGCTTTGACCTTTTCAAAAAATGAGGTCAAGGCCTGCGGATCGTAACCCGCCTTGTACAAATACTCGACCCCAAGAAAATCCGCCTCTGACTCGAAGCTACGCGTGAACCGCAAAAAACCCATCGGTATCGCCAACCCGGCCAGGCTCTGCGCAGCATAGCCAATTCCGCCACCAACAAAAATCAGGGGGATGGAAGCCAGTTGCATCAATTGTCCGCGCGTATTCTCGCGAGCCAGGTGACATGCGGCGACGTGTGCGATTTCGTGCGACATCACCCCCGCCAATTCGGCTTCATTGTCGGCGGCCAAAATCAGCCCCGAATCCACATAGAAAAAACCGCCTGGCAACGCAAACGCATTAATATCGTCGGTATCGATTACCTTGATCGTGAATGACACCTGGGCGTCGGAGTTCCGCACCAGGTTTTGACCAATCCGATTCACGTACTCCGCTATGACAGGATCGGTAATCAGTTTGGTGGTCAACTCTACCTGAGCCGCGTACCCCCGCCCCATGTCGATCTGTTTTTCCAGGCTATACCAGTTGCCCAGGCCGCGATCACAGCCCACTTTGCGGTTCCCGATGGCATCGATATCGCGAAGGCTTCCATCGTGATAAGTCTTCAACGCCTTTGGAAGGGGTACAACAGCCGAGGCCGTTGTGTCCGAAGAAGGAAGACTGGGATTAGGGGAAGATTGGTCCTGCGCAACTGCGAAAACCCCGAGAAGAAACACGAAACCCGCGGTCATCGCGACAACTGGACGAAGCATACCCCACCACCCCAGCGGATTGTTGCACATTTAGAGGCGAAAAAATAGCCCAAAGTTGCTGCCTCCTAGGGGTTTATTTTATCTCTAGTGTGGCGTCCCGCATGTTCGCGTCATAAATCCGCGCTGTCATCCTGAGCGGAGCAGATTCTCCGCGAAGCGGAGAATCTGCGGAGTCGAAGGACCCCAGACGCTTGCGTCATCAATGAAGCGGAAATGCATTCCAACAACAACGCTAACTTGTGAGAATCCCCTGATTCTTAATAACTGGATCAGATGTAGGATTTTTCAACACAGCGCTGTTCCCTTTGCCAACGCTGCCTCCGCTCACTAAGCCATGCTCAGGAACTTGCATCTCCCAACCAAAGCCTCACTGGCCCCCTCTCAAAGTCCAGAACCAGGCGATGCTAAGCACGGTCATGATCACGGTCGTAGCCCACGCGGTGACATTGTACACGCGTGAATTCACGTACTCGCCCATCAACTCTTTCTTGTTCACCAACAGCAGCATAAAAATGAGCACAGGAGGCACAGCCACGCCGTTCACCACCTGCGATAGAATCGAAATCTTCACCAGCGGCAGGTTGGGCACAAGAATCACGCCCGCGCCCGCTATGATCAAAATGGTGTACAGCCAATAAAACACCGGCGCCTCTCCAAATTTCTTCCCCACGCCAGATTCAAATCCCAACCCCTCGCAAACCGTATACGCAGTCGAGAGCGGCAAAATCGAAGCCGCAAACAGCGAAGCATTGAACAGACCCACCGCAAAAAGGATGTACGCGTAATCGCCGGCAAGCGGACGGAGCGCCTGGGCCGCGTCTTTAGCGTCTGAAATATTGTGATACCCGTGTACATACAGAGTGGCGGCGCACGCGACGATGATGAACCACGCCACCACGTCGGTGAAAATACAGCCGGCGATGACGTCGATCTGCGAGGCCCGATATTGCCGTTTGGTCACTCCTTTCTCTACGATCGACGACTGCAGGTAGAACTGCATCCAGGGAGCAATCGTTGTTCCCACAACCCCGATCGTCATGTACAAATATCCCGGCAGCATGAGTGCGGATTTCGGTGGAGGTTTCACCGTAGCCACCAAGGCGTCGATCCACGCGGGTTTAGCGAAAAAACCCGCCAAAATATATGTGACGTAAAAGAAGGACGCGGCCAGAAAAATCTTTTCCACGCTCTTATAGTGGCCCTTAACCACGATGAGCCACACGATCACCGCACAAACAGGGACGGTGACGTATTTCGAAAGCCCGAAAAGTTCAAGGCTACCCGCGATCCCCGCAAACTCGCCAACCACATTGCCAAAGTTGATGATCAGGATTCCGATCATCATGAAAAAGGTGATGCGAAAGCCGAACTCCTCCCGGATCAGGTCGCTCAGCCCCTTGCCGGTAACCGCACCCATGCGAGCGCAGATCTCCTGCACCACGATGAGGGCCAGGGTAATTGGAATTAACGTCCACAGAAGCAAATGCCCGAACTGCGCGCCGGCAGCCGAGTACGTGTAGATGCCATTGGCATCGTTGTCGACGTTCGCGGTGATAAAACCTGGACCGACTACGGCGAAGAACAGCACAATCCAGGTCTTCGAGCGTTTCAGGAATTTCATGCGTCCAATTCGCAGACATACGATGAGACATTGTCAAACGATCACACAGAATAAACGGAGAAGCGAAATCTGAACAGGCGAAAAGTCATGCATGAGAAATTCATGGCACTTTTCCGGGTGAGGCAGCAGCGCACGGCCCTTCGGCCGCGGAGCTGTTCGCTTCGAGACGCTTCACCTTCTGGATAAAGAAAAACTCAAGGAATTGATGATTATCTATGGCGAGGATTGTCACGTTTCGTGCCTAATCCCGCTCAGGTGTAGTATTTCACGGTTGGGGGTGCTGCATGGCCCGCCGCAAAGAAACTACCGTCGAACGCATCTACCGCGAAGTCACCGGCAACAGAATGCCCGCTGTGGTGAAACGCATTCTTCTACCCAAGCGAAGGGTCAAGCGGCACTCAATGGTCTCACCCATGGAGGAACTGGGAATGCCAAGCGACGCGTGGATTAAAACGCTTGCTGAGGGCAGAAGAGTGAAATTCACCAACCAGGAACTTCCAAACGAGTGGACGTTCATCACCGCTCAGGTCGCAGGCAACAAAGTCGTCTATTCGATCGTATTGACCAGCGAAAAAAACCCGCTTAGGCGTGAGGATGTTGAAAGTCATTTCGCGGACGAGCTTTCAAAGAAGTAGCAACCCAACCAGGACACCCGAGGGTTCGTCGATCCCAACCGTGCCACCATGACGTTTGACAATCGTATGGAGTAAGCCTAGCATTGCCATTGAGCAAGCTACCTCTTCTTACTCTTTCAGGTCCCCTGAACTAAGTCAGCCCATCTGAAGTTTTTTCTCTTAGCTTCCCTCTGAAGGAGGAATTGCGTTATGACCGTATTGACCCGTTGGGAGCCTTTCCGTGAGCTTTCCACCATGCAAGATCTAATGAACCGCATGAGCCGTCTTTCCCGTGAGTCGCACAGCCCCGAAGGTCCGGAAGACGCCTTGACAACCACCAGCTTCGCACCGCCGGTGGACATCTACGAAGACGAGCACAACATTACTCTGAAGCTTGAAGTTCCGGGCATCGACGAAAAGGACATTGATGTCCGCATCGACAACAACACCCTCACCGTCCACGGCGAGCGCAAGATCGACAAGGAAGAGAAAGAGGAGAACTTCCGTCGCGTCGAGCGCCAATACGGAAGCTTTACCCGCTCGTTCACCCTGCCCAGTTCCGTGGATCCGGGGCAAGTGAGCGCCGATTACGCCCAGGGCGTGCTCAAGATCAAGCTCGCCAAGAAGGCTGAAGCCAAGCCCAAGCAGATCAAGGTTAATGTTGGCGGCGAGAAGATCCTCGAAGCCAAGACTGTCGCCAAGGCCGCGTAAAACCAGCAGGCGCTGAGAGAAATGGGAGGCGGCATACATCGCCTCCCACCTCATAATATCGGACCGTTACTTGTCCGGGGTTATGAACACTGGCGTATTTAGGATCACCGTACAAGCGAGTTTGGGTGCAATTTTACAAGGCTGCGCTCTTTGAGTTGGATGCCAACACGCGGGAGCGGTTCCACGAAGTGGGAGACAATATCGAAGAAGAGCAGGCTGTAGATGACGCGACGTACGCCCTGCTCGCTGTTCGAAGCCCGTTGAAGTGCAGGCCAAACGCGGAGAAACGCCTCCCAAGAACTAGCCGCTTGAAATCAACTGGAGGTCGGGCTGATGATGGATGCGAATTACATTTCGGAACGTCTCGGCAGCATGAGACAAGAAATAAGCGATCTAAGAGTCACGACCGCTCGCTATTGGAGCAAGGATCAGCACACCGCGCTGGAGAAATCCGCTTTCGCCTTACGAAAAGGACGTTTGTTGGAGATCAAACGGGAAGTGTCGGACATGATGAAGCGCTGTGCTTGAATCCGGGTTGGTTTCCGCAGTTATAACGTCAGATCAATCGTGCGGGTATAGAAGGCTAAGCGCTGAAGCCGCTCCAATACCCTGAAAGAAGCAGCCACTATGGTCCGTGACCCCCGGAAAACATGGCAGTACTTCGCTCAATCCGTCATTCAGGAAGACGACCCGAAAAAGCTCACGTACCTGATGCAACAACTTTACCGCGTCCTGAAAGATGATGGGGAACTGCCCACTCGAACTATCTGAGGGTCAGGAGTGAGGCGGAGAAGCGAGGAACTTCAGCGGAAACGGTGCGTGGCGAGAGCCCCGACTTGTAACGCAGTTTCCTCAGTCGTCCGAAATCGTGGCCGCTCCATCTCGGCGCACTCAGTCTGGACCTCAGTTCCCCGCGTTTTGTCATTGACCACCCGCGTCGAATCCGATAACCTGCTACAAGATGCATTATCTGCAAGTTAATAGACGATCTTTGACAACCTGACCGAGGCGACGGCAAGCGGTCCGAACCCCTGATCCAAAGTCTCACCCTGGTGCCCAAATCGGGACGTTGCTCGCGCCCTAACTCCAATGTTCTCTAGATTTTGCGTGTAACTCCCGTAAACTCAAAGATCTAGGACATAATCGTAAAATAAACCCTGTCTTTTCAATATTTTGCAAAACAACAGGGGGAGGGGGAGTACCCCAGTACCAAACAGTAAACTTCCCACGTTAGGAAGCGCAGGCCGCCCATGCGGACATGCAGAATGACCTGTACTAGCCCTCGCGCAATGCCTGCAGCGGATCGATCTTGACGGCTCTGCGCGCCGGCACATAACAAGCCAGCAGCGCCAGCCCTCCCAGCAGCAGGGGTGCACCCACCAGCAAGCGCGGATCGTTCGTACCCACCTTAAGCGCGTCGACAAAAACGCTGATCAGCGTCGCAAGTATTTTAGCCAGTGCGAACGCACCCAACAATCCGAGAACCGTGCCGGCGCTGACCAGAGCCATGCCTTCGCGCAGCACCAGCACAAGCACTTGCTCCCTACGTGCGCCCAGCGCCATGCGGATTCCGATCTCCTTGCGCCTTTGCGCAACTGCATAGGCTGTGACCCCGGCGAGTCCAATTGCGGCCAACACCAAGCCGAACAATCCAATTCCGCCGTAGGTATTGATATCGTTGCGCGTGGAGGCCCGGCTAAGGTCCAGATAGTCACTGAGGGTGCGCACATTGAAGATTTCCAGCTTCGGATCAATAACCGCGATCTCGCGCCGGATGGCGCTCAACGCATCGGTTCCCGCGTCCGACCGCACCACAATGGTCATGCCGTCGGCTGGCGGCCGTGCAAAATTGCGCTGCGTCAGCGGTAGATAAATAACGGAATTGCGGTCCGTGAGGCCATTCTTCGAGTCGCGAACCACGCCGACCACTTCATACGACTGCCGGTCGTCCTTGATGCGCTGCCCGATCGCATTTCCATTTCCGAAAAATCCGTGTGCCGCACTCTCATCCAGCACGACCGGCATAGTCTTCGATGCGTCGGGCTGGCTCCGTTGATCCAGCTCCACGAAGTCTCGGCCAGCCAGCATGGGCTCGCTCAGCGCCGCAAAATAACCCGCGCCCACGGTCCTCTTCACCACCGACTGCTGCACCCGCGAGTCTTCCGCAGTTAGTTGGTTGCTTCCACTCGCGCTCGAGAAAGGCACCTGCGCCGCCAGAGCGACGCTGCGAACCGGGCCAGAAGCCTTGAGCTGTTCCGGAAGTTTCTCGAATAAAGCTTGCGCTTTTTCCGGCGTATATCCGTCACGCACCGGATCGATGGACAGCAGATACATGGTGTGCGGATCGAATTTGGTCTGAACGATGCTAGCCTTGGTAATCCCCATCACCAGGAAACCGGTGATCAGCAACAGCATGAGCGATCCCGTAACCTGCGCCACGATCAGCAAATTGCGCAGACCGAAGCGCATGTAACCCGGCAGCTGCGACGCCGAGCCTTCTTTAAGCGCCGGGGTCATATCGGATTTCGTCGCTCGCAGAGCGGGCACCAGGCTGAATCCGATACCGGACACAAACGCGAGCGCGAACACGAAAACCGCGGCGTGCCAATCCGGGGTAAAATCGGATTCCATCGGCACCGCCGTGGGCAGCGTGAATTGCGAGTTCAACACCGAGAGCCCATAGGCGAGCACAAATCCAGCGATGCCACCCAGCAGCGCGAGCAAAATGCCTTCGCTCATCATCTGCCGGACCAGCCGAAAACGGCTGGCCCCGACGGCCAGGCGAATTGCCAGTTCCCTTCGGCGATTGACGCCGCGCGCGAGCTGCATATTTGCCTGATTCATGCACGCAATGATCATAATCAGCGCCATCAGTGCGACATAAAATCCCACCACTACGGGCTTCAAGTTCCGGGGAAGCGGCGCCATGGTCCCTGCCAACAGCAAGGTTACGCGTCTGCCTTTGTCGACGCGCACGGGCGCCGAAGGATCCTGCTCGTCGAGATGACGGGTGATCGCATCAAGAGCGGCTTCCGCGGAGTCAACGCTGACGCCGGGCGCCAGGCATATCATCGCCAAAAACTCCCTGGCATTGCGTTGATGCAGCACGTCGTTGCCGAGTTCCGGGGCCAGCGCCGCCGGCGCTGTGATCGGAACGAACAACTCGGAAGGATACATAGAAAAGGCGCCATTGAAATTCTTCGGGGTGATTCCGACGATCGTCGCGGGTTGCCCATTCAGCTGTACCGTCTGTCCCACCGCGTCGGGAGACGAGTTGAGGCGATTGCGCCAGAAACGATCACTGATCACCACCACCGGCGCGTCTCCGGGTTTGTCGAGTTCGGTGCTGAGCACTCGTCCACGCTGGGGTGAAACGCCGAGCACGGAAAAATAATCGGCGGATACCAGTTGCCCGAAGACCCGCTCCGGTTTCGCATTCCCATCACCATGGAAGGTGACATTAAACGGGACCCCGTTCTGAAATGCGGCGACCCCGGTGAAAAGGCTCTTTTGTGCCCGATATTGCTCGATGTAGTAATACGACACCGGCTTCTCAGGCATCACCAACCGTTTGGCATTCGCCGCCGCCGGCAGTTCCCGAGAAATCAACTGCCATTCCGAGCTGTACACCACCGTGGTCAGCCCCATTCCGAGTCCCATCGAAATGATGCCCACCAGCGCGAATCCGGGCGACTTGATCAGCGCGCGCAACGCATACCGCATATCGCGGCGCATTTCGTCCAGGTATTCGAGCGGCACCCGAATTGCGATGTCTGCGATCAGTCGGATCAGCCCGGCGGCCCCATACCTTTTGGCAATCTCTGCCACGACGTCCTCCCCCAGTTGCATCACATCTTTGCCATACACCAGTTTGAACTCATGCGGAAAAGCTTCTGCTAAGCGCCGGTAAAGCATCAATGCGAAATTCATTCCGTCACCATTGCCTGCGTAACCCGAATTGTGCGCACTAATTCCTGTAGACGTTCACACTCGGCGTTGAGCACACGCCTGCCGAGCTTGGTCAGCCGGTAATAGCGGCGTCGCGCATCGTCCATTTCCGGCGCCGGCCGTTCGTCAGATTCCTCAATCAGCCCCGCCTCGATCAGCCGCTTGATCGATCCGTAGAGCGTCGCCGGCCACAACCGTACTTTTCCCTCGGTGCGATTCAGAACGTCCTGCATGATTCCATAACCGTGCTGCTCACCAGCGGCAAGCGAGAGCATGATATGGAACCACTGGGTCTTCAGCGGCAGAAACTTTTGGCAGTTCATCTCAGACACACTCTATATATATATTACATAATATATATATTTGTCAATAGCGCCGCTAAATATCTCGAAGCACCGCCTATGCCAGTTCTTAATCGCTGTGAAGAAGATGTATTCAGTGATGGGGTCCGGCTTTGCGCTTTAAGGTCAACGGATTCGATCGTCAAGCGAGTGGCGCCATCGATCATCTTTGACGGGCCTCAGCCTCGGCTAGCCAACCGCGGCGCAGCTTTTCGGACGGGACGCTCGACAAGTAGGGTTTGATATCGAGAATCGGTGTTCCATCCAGCATATCGACGCCCCGGACATATAGCTCGACGCCTTCGCGGCGGCACAGCTCAACAGTCGTCAGGCCAATCGGGTTGGGACGCCGGGGTGATCGAGTGGCAAACACGCCGTGCGGCCGATTGTCGGAGGGCGGCGTACCCAGCAACTCGAAATCATGAGAACGATCGAACTCCCAGATAACGACGAGGTGCGAAAAGCCCTCAATGTCGGTGAGCCCCGGCTCAAACTCAGGCAGGATCTTAAGCACACCATCGGCCTCGTGTTTTGCGCCCAGCCCCTTAGGAACCTCCCTCGGATGCTTGTACGGACTACTTACAAATCCAATCGGCCGCGAAGTAAACATTGATAGAAGGCCTCCATTCCCCAATACTAGCGCGAGGAAACCTGGCGGACCAGATTGCACTCGCTAAAACCGCATGGAGGTTGGAAATGCGAGCTTCTCAAGTAAACATCTATCGGGCTGCATTCGACGCATGTTCAGCCTCTCCCCCGGAACTGGATGATTTGCCGGCGATCGCGTTTCGACGGTCTGCTGGCAGGCAACTCTTCAAACTGCCTCATCGCTTTACGCTCCGCTGCCACCTTCAAACGCAGCTCGCGGCTGGCCTCGGTCTCGCGGTAGAGGGTCTGTGCAACCGGGGCGGGGCCGCGCACATCGCTGAGAAGCAGGATCTCCACCTCGAAGTCGCCACTGTCGTTGGTCACGCGCAACATGTTGCCAATCCGGACCTCGCGCGCGGCTTTGGCCGGCTGCCCGTTGAATTGAACCCTGCCGAGTTCACAAGCGCGTGCCGCCAATGCTCGCGTCTTGAAGAATCTCGCGGCCCAAAGCCACTTATCCATTCTTACGCTGGCCAGGTTCATTTGCCTTTTACGGCTGCTTTCTCCAGACCTTCGGCAGTCTTCTCCGCAATATCGAGGCCAAACACTTTGAAACCGACGGACAACCAAGGCAGGGCGGCAACCAGGAATGGCCAGTAGCTGGTGCTCAATTTTTGCGCCAGCGTTCTTGCGTAGGCCGCGTACTGGGCGTCCGAACCGTCGAAGTGTTCGGGCAGGGCCGAGAAGGTGAGCCAAAGGAACAACAACACCCACGCGCTGAGAACTAAAAAGGAATTGAAAAAATTCTTTTGGAAACTGGGCTGTCCTTTGTAAAGACCCAATTTCCATGGAAGCAGGGCTCCGAACAGTAGGAAAACTACCCAGCCTCCGATAGATCGAATATGCCTCCCGGCGAATGCCCACCCCAGGTCCGGCTGAACGTATACCGTATATGCGACTGCGGCTGCAAAGGCGCAGCTCAGGAAGGCCGTAATCATTGGGGCAAGATTCTGGGCGTCGTCGGACCAGCGCGCGAACCACGATTCCCAAAGGCTGGGTCGCATTTCCTCTACAATCAGCTCGAGGTCGGCCGTGAGCTCCGGATTTCCCTCCGGCGTGTTCGTTATCCGATACTTCCATTCGAGCAGGCGGCATGACGTCGGAGTATCCCGGTTTAGGGCCTTCGGGTCCACAATCATTCGCGATCCCCTTTCAAGCGGCAGATCGAATGTCGTCACCTGCACACGCCACTTGCCATCGACATCACGTATCACAGTCATAGACACATGCTCCTGAATAGCGGCCTTCGCCTGGGAATTACACCATTGCTCACGTTCCTGGAGACGGTTGTCAGGCCGCCGCCAAGTGTCGCACGCGTCTCCTTCGTCCACAGATTTATTTTGTACCACCCGTTGGGCAAAGGCTGGTTTACTTTTTGGTTAGCGGGTACCCCCTCCCCCCGTGATCTTCTGGAATCATGAGATTAGGGCCACACCACCACCAAGATCTTTGAGTTGAAAGGACTTATATGCAAAATATTCCGGACAAAGGGGTTAGCGATTCAGCTTATTAGCTTCAGGCTGACTATCCAGTTACAGGATTAACCCAAAGTCTGCAGCAAAGTCAAGGTAAGAATGAGAAAAAGCGATTCGGCGTTTCCTATTTCGGGACGCAGCTTGAGCGGGGTACGTAAAGAGTGGTTTAGTGGACTGCGGAAAAAACTCCCCTAAACCACCAAATTCGGGAGGGCACGAGTTCAACTCGTGCCCTTCCTGAGTTCGTGGACGGGGCTTAGCCGGGCCTTCTTGCTGATGTTAACTCACGAGGGTGCCGTGTCCTTATTTCTCTGGTTTTGGACAGACAGGACGCGGGTTTTTGTTCTGCGATGGCTGAAAACGCCCCGGCCTTCGCAAAGAACGCGAGAACGGGGCACCCGAACTCGAAAGCGATTTGGATGTACATTCTCGCCTCCCACCCTTTCCGCAGAGAATGCGGAAAGAGTGGGGCACCCCGTTTTATGTCTGATTTAGAGTTGCACTTGCAATGGGTGGGCCACCCGCGCTTCAAGGGATCAGCTTGAAGACCACTCCGTTGTTGTGAGCCCCACCTTCAGTTGTTGTACCGTAGAGATTACCCGCGCTGTCCTGAACCAGCCCTGCCAATGGATCCGCTCCGTCAGTCCCGTCAAAGCTGTGAAGTATAGTTTCCACGCCGGAGGGGGTCACCTCAAAGATCGCGCCGGGACCGTTAGCGCCTCCCAGTTCAGCGGTGCCATAAAGATTGCCTTTTGCATCCATGACCAAACCTGCGAAAGGATATGCCCCGTCGCCCTTGTTGGTTCCGAAGCTGTACAACACCTTTTCCTTCCCGGCTTTGTCCAGTTTGAACACGATACCGATGCCATTCGCGCCCCCATCGCTGGTGGTGCCGTAGAGGTTGGCTGCCTGATCGCGCACCACCCCCCCGATCGGATAGGCACCATCTCCGTTGGCATAGGTGAAGCTGTACAGCACCGTTTCCTTGCCTGCCTTATCCACTTTGAAGACTGTTCCATCGTTCTGCGACGCAGGTCCGCCCAGCTGAGTGGTGCCGTACAGATTGCCCTTCGCATCAAGGATCAATCCCGCGCAGGGATACTCTCCGTCCGGTACGCCTTTAAAGCTGTATAAGACTTTTTCCTTGCCAGCGGCAGTTAGCTCAAACACCGTTCCGAAACCATGAGTTCCGCCCTGTTGCGTGGTTCCATAGACGTTGTCCGCGGCATCCGCGACTAAACCTGCGATGGGATAGGCGCCATCCCCCTTGGTTCCGGTGAAGCTATAGATCACGGTCGCGGTGGATGTCACCTTGAACACGGTGCCATGATTTGAACGGCCGCCCAAGGTCGTAGTGCCGTAAACGTTGCCCTTGGAATCTACGGCCAACCCCGCGCTAGGAAATGCTCCGTCCGATTTTCCCCCTTTGAAGCTGTGCAATACCGTCTCCGTACCGGTGGTGCTATCCACTTTGAATATCGTGCCCAGACCATGAGCTCCGCCCTGTTGCGTGGTGCCGTAGAGATTACCCGAGGCGACGATCAATCCGGCCACGGGATATTCCCCGGCAGCACCGGCAAATGAATAAAGGGTTGTGAAAGTCTGCGCTTGCACCAAACTCGTCGCAAGAACCGTCAGCAACAGAACGATTAGCATGACACCAACATCTCCCGCGCGCCGCTGCATCGCCGAATTCCGGCTTCGATATTGAAGTGTGCTTGCCACAATAGTTCTCCTTTCCAACACGAATGTGGTTTCCAAAAAGTGCAGCATCACTGCACAGTGACAGCGACCGGTTTGGAAGCGATGCCGTTAGCAACTACGACAAGCTTACCCGGACCTGTTTCCATGCCGTCCGGCACGTCGAAATGCGTGGAGACTTGTTTGCTGCCTGTGGCCACGGCCATAGTGCTGTGGTCATGCGTCCGCGCATAGAAGACGTGCCGCGAAGCGTTGTTGGTAATACGGATCAGCGGGTAGTTGGTAGCCATTTGGGCGTCGTCCCCGTACATGGCTCCCTGTGAAAGACCATTGAACTGCGTGCCCGAGATGACATAGGTCTTGCCGCGTGTGACTTTGTGCGGGGAGGTGGTGATGGTTGGCGCCCAGGACGGGTCGGGCTTCCCGTTCGAGGTGTAGAGTTCTACATCGGACGAGCCGTCGGTAAAGAAGATCTGCCCCGTCGGCAAAACCAGCATACTGCCCTGCTCGGTCTCATCCTTCTTAGCGTTGGGAGGACCTGGCACCTTGGTGAACTTGGTCCCGTCGAACTCGTAAAAAG
The DNA here is from genome assembly GCA_963838765.1 of uncultured Acidobacteriota bacterium. Lineage (GTDB taxonomy): Bacteria > Acidobacteriota > Terriglobia > Terriglobales > Acidobacteriaceae > JABDBE01. The sequence goes on from CAWISU010000040.1 coordinate 42,159, forward strand.
TGGTAGGCGGATTGGCGATGCCATGATTGGTATCGCAGAGCACATTGCCATCCGGTAATAAGGCAGCGGGAGCATCGCCCATATCGTTCTTATCCGGAATGTCCGGACCAGGAACCCAATGTCCGGGCTGCATAGGATTAGCCGGAGGATGATAGATAGACGTGTGCCCAGCTTTAGTTTTATCGGAATTGGCTCCGGTGGCGAAGACGGTGCCATCCGGACGCAACACAGCCGGCCCGATTTCGGCGGTAGGAGGATCGCTCAGCAGAACTATCGTGTTTCCCGCACTGATCCATTTCCCGATGTCTGGAATGTATTTCTCGGCGTGTTTCGGGTGAGCGGCGTTTTCCGTGTCAACGGTCAGCACCGTGCCGTCGGGCAGAAGTGTCCAACCTTCCTCGTCGTATAAATCTTGCTTGTTCGAGCCGGTAAAGGTCCACGTTAGATTTTTTTCGTCCAGCAGAGCGGCCGTAAACGGAAAGGCACAACAATTGGCCACCATAAAGGTGCCGTCTGCCAAAACAACACTTTCCGCATCGCCCATGATCGTCCATCCCGGAGGAGGATTGACAGACGTCCAGGTATTACTGGTTGGGTCGTAGATGGCGCCGAGATTGGTCCATTCCAATTGACCAAAGTTGTATTCTCCGCCTTCGACGATGACGCGGCCATCCGCCAGTACGGCGGAAGAGAACGCGGACGGGCCGTATCCTGGGGGTAGCGAAGCCATTTGCGTCCAGGTGCCGTTTGCGTAGCTGCCATTTTGATCCGGGGTCAGGCGCCACCAATTGCTGCCGGTATTACCATCCTGTACCAGAACCGTGCCGTCGGTGAGCAGGAGCGGGATGCTGGCACCAAAGGTGGGTTGATTTCGCAAAGCATGCCAGGTTTGTGACAGTGCGACACCGGACCATCCCATGAATACAACCAGCAGAATGCCGAACGTTTTTCTCATTCGGAATCTCCTTTTTGACTTCAAAAAACCGGATAATCATACACTCGTTTTGCGCTTTCTGGATACTGCAGAAGCCGCGCCCCGTCAAATCCTAAACGCCGATTAAGAAGTTTTTTCACGGCCTGTGAAACCAGGATCGAGACGATTCGTACCTTACGGCTGCCCAGACGAGGGCGTCCGGGGCTACGTGTGCGTTGCCGGCTCGGGATCGGCAGTAATGACCCGCCTTTGTTGCTGCATGCGGTATAGATGATGAAGCGGGCCGGTGCCATGGCCCAGGGGATGGGCGTTGCTGATTGCCGCCGCGACGTAGGCTTTGGCCAGCAGGACGGCCTCGGGCAAGCCGCGTCCCATGGCTAGGTGACACGCTATCGCGGTGGCAAACGCGCAGCCGGTGCCGTGCGTGGAATTGGACTTCAGCCGGGCGGACTTGAAGAGCTCCTGCTGGATGCCGCGCTTGCTGGTGAAGCTCAACAGATCGATGGCTCTTTCTAGATGGCCGCCGGTGACTACCACGGCGCTGGCGCCCATTTCGTGGAGTTTCCTGGCTGCGGCACGCATCTGATCGGGATCGCATACGGTTAGTCCGGTCAAGGCTGAGGCTTCGTCGATGTTGGGAGTCACGATCGTGGCTAGCGGAAGCAGTTTCTCGGTTAGCAGGCGGGCTCCGGCGGCATCCAGCAAATCGGTTCCGGAGGAACTTTTGAGGATGGGATCCAGCACCACGTTGGGCAGGTTATGGGAAATCAGGAAGTCTGCAACAGCGCGGACCACCTTCGCCGACCCGAGCATGCCGATGTGCACGGCTGCAATTTCGACGTCGGAGGCCAGTTCGGTTAGAGTTTCCGTCACCAGTCCGGCGTCGACTGCCGTTACTCGCCGAACCCCTGCCGTCGATTGCACCGTCAGCGCGGTGATGCACGCGACCCCGTAACATCCGTGGGCCGCGATCGTCTTTATATCGGCCGTGACACCGGCGCCGGAGCTGGGGTCAAATCCGGCGATGGTGAGGACGACGGGCGGGGTTGGAGGCATAGTCGAAATGTATCGGAAAGCCCGGGCTTTGCAAATTTTGTTTCTTAATGCCGGTGTTGCGAATCGCCACTCAGTCGAATACGGATGCGATGCGAGCTAAGTGACTGAAATCATAAGTGTAAGATAATCATCCTAACTGCTTGAAAACAAATACAGTGCAAATACTGCACAACACGCCTCGACTTTGGTTATTTACTACTATATAAACATGTAAGTTGCTGCTATGACACAACATGATCGCCTTTGCTCAAGTTGTACAGCAAGTTACGTAAGTTATCGATAACTATCTCGTAATACTTCTAAGGGCAATTCTGGATTGACACGGCCTGCCTCGGCCTATAGCATCGTCAGATCAACACGGACTGGGTCGTTGGGAGGACGACTTTCGGATGAGAAGACTTTAGAGAAGAGGTGACACTGAATGCGAAATCAACTAGCTCATGGACTGGCGAGCGTGTTATTGGTCGTCAGCCTGGGGGCGGCTCAGGGGCCAACCAGCTCAGGGTCGAAAGACACCCAAAGTACATCGCCCAGAAACGCAGTCGCGGGACCCAAATCCCCGGCTAAGCATCATCACCCGTACCAGGTAGGAACCGCGTCGTGGTACG
>CAWISU010000041.1:0-12982 GCA_963838765.1 uncultured Acidobacteriota bacterium
AATCGGAATTTTGCGGAGAAACTTTAATTTCTTGCCGCCGACGTCGACGCCTTTCACCAGCGTGTCCAGATCGGGCGGGTAGTTTTCGGAGCCTACTTTGGTCTGGAATTTGCCGGCGTCGGCTGCGTCCTTGTAGCGATCGATGGCGTCACGCAGCTCCCATAGGTCGCGGCGCAGTTCGTGTTCCTTGTCGCGCTTGATGCTGACGCGAGCGAGCGGGATGGCGAGGGTGCTCAGGATGAGGAGAATGGCGGTGGCGACGATCAGCTCGATGAGCGTGAAGCCATGCGTTTTCCGGACGACGTTTTTTCTGGCGATGGTTAACCGCATATGTAAAACGGTGGAGACGGGCGAGGACGCCCGTCCTCCATTGAGAAATTCACTATTGAATCGTCACGTTCATCGCTGCGCCAGCCGCTGGGGCGGATTGCATGCCGGGGTCGCGGATGCCTCCCCTGGCGATGGTTAGCGTGGATTGGCCGGGGGCTTTCGCCACTAACGTTAAAGTCACGACCGTGCCATCGCCGGAGATTCCGGTCGCGCCGGGTGGCCGCGTCGCCGTAATCTGCAAGGTTCCGGTGCTGTCGTCATCGCGATGGACCAGAGCTACGGCCTGGCCGTCGTGCGAGAGAAAACCTCCGTTCGATACGTTTACCACTTGCAGCATCTTCGGATCGTAGCTGATCTGCAGCGGCACGGAGTGGGCGTTCTGAGCCCCAGTGAGCACCACATTTACGGCAAAAGTCGAACCCTTGGCCTGCGCGACGCTGGCCGGATCGAAACTGAAGGTTGCAGGGCCGGCAGGAGTTACGCTCGCTGATCCTGGTGGAGTTGCGGGCGCGGGTGTGCCTTGCGGCTGCGCCGAAGGTTGAACCGCGGGAGATAGAGCCGGGGCCTGATGGCTGACCCGGCGCAGCCCAATCGCGTTGGCTGTGCCTACGTCCAATGCGTCCTGGTTCAGGTCACTGTATTCATGGGCGCGCACGATGTGAGGAATCAGGACAAAGACGGTCTCGGTTTCCGAGTGATCGGTATTAGTCTGCCCGAAGAGATATTTCAAGATTGGAATCTGGGACAGGCCGGGGATGCCGGTTAGAGACCGGGTCTGCGAATCCTCGAGCATGCCGCCAAGCATGTTGACTTCGCCTTCCTTGAGGCGAACTTCGTGCTCGATTTTGCGCTGTCCAATTACGGGTTGGCTGATGCCGCCGATGTTGGAGGTGCCGGTCACGGAAGAAATATCCATTGTGACTTTTAGCGTGACTTCGCCGTTGGAATGGACTTTGGGAGTGATATCGATGTTTACGCCGACGTCGAGATATTGAAATTGCGTGTTCACCAACGGGTTGATGCCGACGCCGCCGATGCCGGGCTGGAAGGAGCCGGTCGCAACCGGTACGCGGTCGCCGATTTTGAGGGAGGCCTTTTGCCCATCGACGGCGCGAATTTGCGGCTTCTGGATTAGCTTGGTGCTGGTGTCGCTGAACAACGCGGTGGCCGTGGCTTGGGGAATGGTGATGGTGAAGTCAGTCGCGTTCAGATTGTTAATCTGGTTGAGGTTGAGTTGGTTGGGGGTGCCAGTTGTGCTCGAAGTTGTACCACTGGTCAGGCTGCTGGTGGCGGTGCCGGTGTTGGTGGTCGTATTGGTGATGTTGTTCTGTAGGGCGACCGTGGCGCTGGTGGGTGGATTGATGCCTAAGGTTTTTGACTTGTCACGGTTGATCTGCAGGACGGCAACATCGACGATGACTTCGGCTTTGGCCTTATCCAGGTCGCCGATCAGTTTCTGCGCCAGGGCGATCTGATCGGGAGTTCCGCGCACTACGATTGCGCTCTGCGACGGCAGCGGTTGAATGCGGGAGATTTCCAGAATCTGCCGCATGGCGTTGACTACGTCTTGCAGCTCGGTCGGCTGAGAGAGGTTCGCGAGGTAGAAAGTTTTGATGACACTTTGCTCAAGGTCTTTGCGTTTGGCGGGATTGTCGGCGGCGATGAAAATCGTGTTTGGGGTCACCGGGCGCCAGAAGGTTTTTGATTCGAGGGCGATAATCTCCAGGGCTTCTTCGAGGGAGACGTTATTGAGTTCGATCTTAATGCGGCGTGAGGTGTAGTCGGGATCGAACAGGACGTTGATACCTGCCAACTTGCCTACCGTCTCGTAGATGACCTTGGAGTCTTCGGTGATTTTGAGATTGATGGGAGTGTTGGAGATGGTGGCGAGTTCGACCGGGCCGCCCGCCTCGGAAAGGCGCTTCTGCAATCCGCTGGGCGGGGGAGCGGCCGCCTTTGGGCCGGCGGCCTTAGCGGCGTCGATCATCTGCTTGGTGTGTTTGATTTCCTGTTGAGCGATGGCACTAGAGGGATCGATGTCAACAGCTTTCTGAAACTCGGCCAAGGCAGTGTCGAGTTGGCCGGCTTCGCGAAGCAACTGTCCGCGATGGACGAGGGAAGCGCCGGCTAGGAAACGCAGCCGCTCAAACGCGGAGCGGTAAGTAAGATCGCCGGGCTTGAGGTCGTAGGCCTGCTTGTAATAGTCGTAGGCTTGCTCGTAATTCTGTCTGGCCTCTGCGTCCTTACCTTTGTTGTATACAGACTTGGCCTTGTCGGCCGCGATGGCTAGGGTTACGGCCAGGAGCATCAGGACCATCGCCGCCGAGCGGATCACGCGTTTCATTAAAATTCCTCTTAAAACAGTTTTCTCCCGCTGGCGGCCAGCCGCGGGATGTAACTCTAAATATATGCCGAAGATAGCGTTAGCTGCGCGATTATAGCATCGCCTCGGAGGGTACCGAAGTCACTACAAGTTGGCAGTTACACTCTTTGGTTCTAGCACTGAAGGTGTGGGTTCCCCCAATTCTCTTCGGCATGGTTGTAATGCTTTCACCACAGAGGCACAGAGTCACAGAGAGAATCTTTTTTTCTTTTCTTCATCTATTCTCCTTTTCCCCTCTGCGCTACAGGAAGCTATGCCTGCGATGAGATAAGCTATAACGAACATGCCTCGCGCTCAGCAAACTCGACCGAATCCGGAGAAAAATCCCCGCCGCGATCCCACCGCGGCGGGGCAGCGTGATGCCTCTGTGAATAGGATCGCGTCACATAACTACTTCTTGCTGGAAAAATTTGAGGCGGGGGTGGCGTTGACAGGGACTGAGGTCAAATCGGTGCGGGCTGGACGGACCAACCTTAAGGATGCTTACGGCTTGGTCAAGGACGGCGAACTGTGGCTGCTGAATTGCCATATTGGTCCTTACGAGCACGGGAACATTTTCAATCATGCTCCCTTGCGAACGCGCAAGTTGCTGATGCATAAAGAGGAGATTCGTAAGCTTATTGGCAAAACGCAGCAGCGCGGGCTGACGTTGATTCCGACCCGGATGTACTTCAAGAACGGTAAAGTAAAGGTTGAGATAGCGCTTGCTAAAGGTAAGCAGCTATGGGATAAACGCGAAACCGAGCGGCGCAAGACTGCGGACAAAGAAGCGAGAGAAGCAATCGTGCGATCGCGAAAAAGCTAGCCATGAGCGCTCGTCCTGGTGGTTGGTTGCGGGATCCGTTGTTCTTACTTGCCTTGACTGCGGGGCTGGCTGCGTTTGTGGTCCAGTCGGGGGAGTTGGATCGTCGGATACCATGCATCGCTGCAGACCGCTCATTCTTTCTGGACTTCGGAACCGCCGGTGTTTCCGCAGGAATATCCGGAGTTCGGGGTGCATGGACGGGGAGGGAAACTTTACGACTGGTATGGGATCGGGCAGCCGCTGCTGATGCTGCCGGCGGACATTGTAGGGATCTATGTTGAGCGGCTGCGAGTTTTCGAGGACTACAACGGCAACGACCCGAGTGTGCGCGACATCGTGGTCAGCTACAGCACGAACATTCTGATTAGCGTTTTGACGGCGCTGGTGTGCTTTCGCTTTTTGCTTTTATTGAAGTTCGATACCGTTCAGGCTGTGGCTGGCGTGCTGGGGTTGCTGTTCTGCACTTCTCACCTGCATTACACGCAGAACATGATGGAGAACAATTACATCCTGCTTCTGACTTTGGCGGGGTTTGCGTTTCAGTACGAGTGGCTGCGCAGCGGCAGCCGGCGGGCGCTGTTCATTGGCTCGGGCGCTTTGGGACTGAATCTGCTGACGCGATTGACTACTGGCCTGGACCTTTTGGCCGCGATGTTCTTCTTGTTTCTGGTGTTGTGGTTTGAACGGGCGCGCGGGCGGGGTTTGCGGGAGCGGTTTGTGGTCTATGCGAAGACTGCTCTGCCTGTTTATGCGGTCTTTCTGCTGGTCGATCGCATTTATCAGTATTACCGCTTCGGATCTTACCTTAATACTTATTTACACTATTTCGCCGTGGAGCGCCGGATGCTGGATCCTTCCCTGCCGCCGGATTATCCCTTTGAGACTCCGTTTCGCGTGGGTTTTTTTGGGGCGCTGTTTACTGCGGAGAAGTCCATTTTTCTTTTTGATCCTCTGTTGGTGCTGACGATTGTGCTGGCTGTGGTCGCCTGGAAACGCTTTGGGGCGGAGATTCGAGCGTATCTGGTCGCCGCATCTTTGCTGCTCTTGGCTTACATCTGCTTTTATGCGAAGTACACGGTGTGGAGTGGGGACTTTGCCTGGGGGGATCGCTACGTTTCTACGGCGGCGGAGTTGGTGGGGTTTATTTCGGTGCCTTTGCTGTTGCGTTATCGCGGGGAATTGGGGAAGTTTGTTTGGGGGGTGGGGGTTGGGTTGATTGCGATTAGTGGTTTGATCCAGTTGGCATCGCTGGCTTTCTGGTTGCCGTTGGAAATTTATCAGATGGAAACTTTGGGGCATCCGACGTTTGTGATTGCGCTGCGATTTAAGAATATTGTGGCGTTTGCGTTGGGGAAGATGGATGCTTGGGGACTTAATAATTACGCGATGAAGCAGGATCCGTGGGATTACGTTCACATTACTACGTGGAATTTTTTGCCTTTTGTGCTGAGGAGAGTGGGGGAGGCTCGGGGGTGGGTGGTGGAGGTTTGTTTTGCGGTCTGGATTGCTGGAGTTGTAGCGTTGGCTTGGGTACTGTGGCGGCTTGGCAAAGTTCTGAACGCGGAAACGGGGGGAGTGCAAACGTTCGCTGGGTGACTCCGGCGAGCCCCGGTCGGTCTGAGCGGAGACGTCGTTGGCGAAGCAAACGACGTCCGATGCTGTTGAGTCAACCGAGAAGCCTCAGGGAGTTCTCCCGGCTCGAACAGTGTTCGTGAGAATGCCTTTCTGCTTCATCGTTGCGCGACCGTGTGCGGGGTCCTTCGACTTCGGCGTCGTTCGCTTCGCGAACGACGCCTCCGCTCAGGATGACCGATGGGGAGAGTGCGAGCCGTCGAGACGTTGAGCGCTAGACAAGAGGCATGCCGGAGAATATCTTTCGTGAATCTTTAATCGGAAAGATTGCCAATCATGAGCATCGCAACGGGAGAACTCCCTGAGACCACGGGGTTGAACGGGCGGCATCGGGGTCCTTCGACTTCGGCGTCGTTTGCTTCGCGAACGACGCCTCCGCTCAGGATGACCGATGGGGAGGAGTGCGAGTCGTCGAGACGTTGAGCGCTAGACAAGAGGCATGCCGGAGAATATCTTTCGTGAATCTTTAATCGGAGAGATTGCCGACCATGAGCGTCGCGACTATAAATCCATCGCCGCCAGCGCAGAAATCGCCGGTACTGCGCGCAATTTCGATTGTCGGGGTCGGGCTGTTTGTGGCCGGGGCTGTGTTGCCGGTTTTTCTTTCTGGACACGTTTGGATGGCTGGGGTGCGCTGGGGTGGGTTGCTTGTTATCGCGGCAACTGGGTTGTGGCGGCAATCGCTTACACGTTGGATTTTTTTTGCGATGCTGCTGGGTGGAGAGATTGGGCTCGATTGGCCGCAATTTGCCGAGCACCTTCGGGTGTTGAGTGAGATTTTTTTGCGGCTTATTAAAGTTATTGTGGCTCCGCTGATTTTTGGAACGCTGGTTACGGGCATCGCTGGTCACGGGAATTTGCGCAGCGTGGGCCGCATCGGCTTGAAGAGTTTGATTTATTTTGAAGTGGTCACCACGCTGGCGCTGTTCCTGGGCGTGGCTGCGATCAACATCAGCCGGGCGGGCGAGGGGTTGGCGATTTCGCAAGCTGCCGCTGCTACTGCTGCGCCGACTACTGCTCCCTTGCGATGGGATGATTTCTTACTTCATATTTTCCCCGAGAATATTGCGAAGTCGGTGGCGGAGAATCAGATTCTGCAGGTTGCGGTGTTTGCGGTTTTGTTTGGAATTGCGTTGGCGCGAGTTGCGGAGGCCAAGCGGGGGCCTATGTTGAAGTTCTGCGAATCGCTGACCGAGACCATGTTTTCGTTCACCAATCTGGTGATGTACTTCGCGCCGGTTGGAGTGGGAGCGGCCATGGCTTATACCGTTGGACACTTGGGGATTGGGGTGTTGCTGCCGTTGGGGAAATTGTTGCTTACGGGATATTGCGCGTTGATTGCGTTCTTGCTGCTGATTCTTTTGCCTATTTCACGCATTGCGCGGGTGCCGCTGGGGCGATTCGTTAAGGCTGTGGCTGAGCCTGCGACCATCGCGTTTGCGACCAGCGCTTCGGAAGCGGCGCTGCCGCGGGCGATGGAAGCGATGGAGGCGTTTGGGGTGCCACGGCGGATTGTTGCGTTTGTTATTCCCGCGGGTTACAGCTTTAACCTGGATGGGTCGACTTTATATTTGGCCTTGGCTTCGATTTTTGTTGCGCAGGCTGCGGGAATGCACATGGGGTGGTCGGAACAACTGTTGATGGTGTTCACCTTGATGCTGACCAGCAAGGGTGTGGCTGGCGTGCCGCGCGCGGTGCTTGTCGTGCTGCTTGCTACTGCGGCTACTTTTCATCTGCCTACGGAGCCGATCTTTATTATTCTGGGCATTGACGCGCTTATGGACATGGCGCGCACCTCGGTCAACGTGATTGGCAATTGCCTGGCTTGCGCGGTGATTGCGCGGTGGGAGGGTGAACTGGTTGAGAATTCCACTATGTCTGCGCTTTCGTAAGGAATGTTATCTCGGGCTAACCGCGTTCTTGCTGTGATCACGAGCGTGGCGACGGATCCAGGTTCTCCGTGTGGCCGGCGAAACCGAGATTCCTCGTCGCTTCGCTTCTCGGAATGACAGACTATAAGGTGTCGGCGATCCCGCGGGCGTCATGCTACACTGACCCGTTTTTTCGAGGTGCGAACTGTGCGCAAACTTTCTGTGTTGTTTCTTTACCCAGCCTTCTTCTTGTCGAGTCTCACCACGGTTATTTTGCCTGCAACTGCACAGGCTCAGTCGACGCTATCGCCTGAGTTGCGGCAGAAGATTGATCATGCTGCTGGGGACGTGTTGACGAAGACTGGCGTGCCGAGCGCGTCGGTGGCGGTTGTGAAGGATGGGCAGATCGCTTATTTGCAGGCTTACGGCGATGCGCGCCTTGATCCGCCAACTCTGGCGCGGCCGGAGATGAGGTATAGCATCGGGTCCATCAGCAAGCAGTTCACGGCAACTGCGATCTTGCTGCTGCAGGAACAGGGCAAGCTTTCGCTCGATGACAAAGTGGCGAAGTTTGTTCCTGACCTGACCCGCGCGGACGAAGTGACCATCCGGCAATTGCTATCGCATACGTCGGGATACCAGGATTATTGGCCGCAGGATTATGTTCCGCCGCTTATGCTGCAGCCGATCACGGCCAACCGGATTCTGGATTTGTGGGCGCGCAAGCCGCTGGATTTTGATCCGGGAACGAGATGGCAATATAGCAATACGAACTACGTGATCGCGGGGGTGATTGTTGAGAAAGCCAGCGGCATGCCGCTGGTCGACTTTCTGCAGCAGAAAATATTTGAGCTCCTGGGCATGAAGAGCGTGGCCAACACAGATGAGAAAAAACTTGGGGACTCGGATCCAACCGGGTACATGCGATATGCGTTGGGGCCGTTGCGTCCGGCGCCGAAGGAGGGTAGAGGATGGCTTTTTGCCGCTGGCGAGTTGGCGATGACCGCTTCCGATCTGGCCAAATGGGATATCTCGATCATCGATCAGAAGGTATTGAAAGCGTCGTCGTATAAGGAATTTGAAACTGAAGTTCTGCTTAAGAACGGGGCTGGGACGAAGTACGGGCTGGGAGTTGACGTTGGTTTAGAGTCGGAACGGCGGGTGCTGGGGCATGACGGGGAGGTGTCGGGATTTACTTCGCAGAACACGGTTTACCCCGATGAGCGGGTCGCGGTTGTTGTACTAACGAATCAGGATGCAGTGGGAGCGCCCGGGGAAATCGCGCGCGACCTCGCGCCTCTGCTGTTTGCGGTTGACGATCCTGAGACGGCGAAGAAGCTGGAGCAGGCGAAGAAGATTTTCGCGGGCTTGCAGCAAGGCACCATCGATCGAACATTGTTCACAGAGAATGCGAATAGCTACTTCAGGGAATCGGCATTAAAAGACTTCGCGACGGGGCTGGCGCCGCTGGGCACTCCGCAGGAATTCACGCAAACCGAGCAACACGCGCGGGGTGGTATGTTGCTGCGGGTGTATCGGGTGAAGTTTCCGCAGAAGACGCTCGAAGTGTGGACTTACGAAATGCCTGACGGGAAGCTGGAACAATATCAGGTCGCGCCGGAATGATTTGTAGTTTATGGTTAGTCCGAGGTCTGTGCTGTAGCGCGCAGTAAACAGCAGGTCCCTCCACTCCGCTTCTCATCCCCTTCGGGAATGAGAGGCTCCGGTCGGGATGACAGTTTGCAACGAGGCACAGGCAGTCGGGATGACAGTTTTCAGCGGGGTACAGGCAATTGCTATAGCCTCATACTCCCACTGAGGCGTGGTTGGCGGGGACGGGTTGCGCGGTCAGGGATCGGTTCGTCGGATTGGCGTCGATTCCCCACATATCTTTCTGTACGTCGGCTTCGAGGCCCACCTGTTGTTCGGTACTGGAGCCGAGCGGCTTGGTCCAAACCACGCGAAACTCGGCTTTGTGTTGCCGATACTGAAGTGTTACCGGGCTTCCAACTTCGAGTTGGCGACGGACTGCGCCTAAGCGAACTCCGTTGCGGCTGATGTCGAGAGTGTGGACGAGTTCAGAGTAAGACTCGCCGGAAATATCAGTGCCGGAGATTCTTACGGGCAGTACTGCTTTGGCTCGATCCAGACGACGTTGATTGCCCACCGAAGATCCTGCGTGTGCTGCGAGAGCTGCCAGAGTTTTGTTTGAGGAACTCAATGCCACTTCCTTTTATCTGAATCTTTAAGGGCTCAGATGAGCAACCTAGAGGGGAGTTTGCTTATCGCTGACTGTATGCATCTTCAGGCATTCAGGGAATTTGCACCATAGCACAAAGGTGTGGGAATCATCCTTCGCAGGTGTTATGGCGGTACCCGCGCCAATGGTGCCTTTGCGGTGACTGGAGTAACCACTGTCCCCGTTACAGTCGTGAACTGTGCGCCCGAACGGGCCATTGCCGGATTTGGCTCCAGGCTTCAAGCTGGTGGCAGTCGTCGACAAGTCCCGGAAGGGAATGTAGGTGCGAGAGCCCCGATCGTGCCCGGCGCAAATCCCGAAAGGGTTGGAGGATGGGCAGATGAGTAAATTACTTTGCAGGCTCTGGTCAGAGGAAGAGGGCCAGGACATTGCCGAATACGCTGTGATGCTGGCGGTGATTCTGGTAATCGTCGTGGGAACGATTCGCTTGATTGGTGGCAATGCGAATAACGTGTTTTCCAGCGTGTCTAGCTCAATCGGGAGTTAAGTTCTGGTGTGGAGAGGTCTGTTGGGAGCAATATTGCAAAGATTTCATGATGAGCGAGCGCCAGCCAGAGCACCGAGGCCCTCGCCCCGGCCCTACGCTTCGGCGGCGGTGGTGAGAGCAGCTATGGCATCGTCCAGAGTGGGAAAAATCAGAAAGAGCGGTTCCACTTTGGTGGTTTCAAACAACTTCAGTACCCGCTCGTTGACCCCACTCAACGCGATACGGCGGGTTGCCTTGTGGCGCGTGACGTAGGCGCTGACCAGCGATCCCAGCCCCGAAGAATCGATATAGGGAACGTCGCTCAAGTCCACAACGACCATGGGGGCGTTTTCCTCGCGCCGGATAGCGTTCTGGAACAAAGGCAAATTCTCCAAGGTAAGCGGTCCTCGTAAGCAGAGCACGCGTGGTCCTTCCTGTGCGCTCAATCGTTCGATGGTCAGGGCTTCGACCGCCATCGGGAGATTGTATGGCGGCGGGGAGTGGGTAGGCAAGTGACCCAATCCTCAGACCTGATTGACCCCTGCAGCCAGGCGGCGGTGCCGCTCGTGCTCGCTACATCAGCTCTGAGAGTACTTGGCCCAACGGCACATCCGGCGTAGGCGCTGGCCCATGCAGACACTGGTCGTTTGGGTATATGCAGGGTGGTTTCCGACTCAAGCTTCTGCCCAGCCCGCCGATTTTAAAACTATAAGCGATCAACAGGTCGTAGTGCCGTGGCTCGCCGCTGTTCTTCTCACGGGCGGGCTGGGGTTTCGCTGCTAAACGGGTTTGAAAAGCTGGAGGTCTTCACGGAAACGCGATCCACGGTTGGCGGCTCATTTCTTTCGCCTGCGGAGTCTCTCCGGGCAAAAGCGGCAGTCCGCGAATGCTCCCATGGTGCGCTGTGCACTCGGACGGACTGCGTGCGGAGCTGCCTCTCACCTGAGGTTTCGAATAAGGCCAGTACCCCATTGCGGCTCCTGCTGGTGGAAGACAATGCGTCTGACGCTGAGTTGGTATTAGCCACGCTTCGAACGGATGGTTTTCAGGTCGCGAGCGATATGGTGCAAACCGCCGAGGAGTTCGCCTCACGAATACGCGCGGCCAGCTATGACCTCGTTCTGGCCGATTACAACTTGCCGCAATGGAAAGGCACGGAAGCGCTGGACATTCTCTGCCGCGAAAACCTGGACGTGCCCTTGATCGTGGTGACTGGCTATCTGGGCGAGGAGAACGCGGTGGAGTACATCAAGCAAGGCGCCGCCGATTGTGTTTTGAAAGACCGCCTGGCCCGATTGCCAACCGCGGTACGGAGGGCATTGGAGGAAAAGCGGCTTCGCGGATTGCGGCGCCAGTCTGAAGAAGAACTGGCCCAGAAGGTAGCCGAGTTGGCGCGCTCCAATGCGGAATTAGAGCAGTTTGCCTATGTGGCCTCGCATGACTTGCAGGAACCGTTGCGCATGATTGCCAACTACACCCAACTGCTGGCGGAACGATATCGCGGCAAGCTGGATGCGCAGGCGGACAAATATATCGCGTACTCGGTCGATGGTGCGGTGCGGATGCAGGCGTTGATTCAGGACCTGCTGAAGTTTTCCCGAGTCGGCAGAGCGGAAATTGAACCGCGGTCAAACGACTGCCGCACGGTCGTGGAACTGGCCTTGAAGAACCTCCAAGCTGCAATAGAGGAGAGCGGCGCGGTGGTGAATTGGAATGGTTTGCCCACGGTCATGGCTGACCTGCCGCAGCTCACCCAGGTATTTCAGAACCTGATTGCAAACGCCATCAAGTTTCACGGAACCGAAGCGCCGGTGATTCAAATCGACGCAGAAAAGAAAGACCACGAATGGGTGATCACGGTTTCCGATAACGGCATCGGCATCCCGTCCGAGAACTGGCAGGACATCTTTGTCATCTTCCGGCGCCTGCACACGCGTCAGGAATATGGGGGAAACGGGATCGGGCTATCGATTTGCAAGAAAATCATCGAACGGCACGGGGGAAGGATCTGGATCGAAGCGCAAGCCAGGCCCGGGTCATGTTTCAAGTTTACTTTGCCGATGGAAGCGCTAACGAAAACCACGCAGGCGGCGCACGCATGAGAACCACCGAGGTGTTGCTGGTGGACGATAATCCCGCGGACACTGACTTGACCACCGAGGTGTTGGCGCGGAATGGTTGTCCCAGCCACATTCATGCTGTAACCGACGGCGCACAGGCAATCGCCTTTCTGCGCCGTGAAGGAAAATATGCCCAAGCGACGGTTCCCGACATCGTGATTCTTGACCTGAGTTTGCCGGGGAAAGACGGGCGGGCGGTGTTGGCTGAGGTTAAAGCCGATCCGCTCTTGCGCAAGATTCCGATTGCCATTTTCAGCACGTCCGAGGCGCGGCAAGACATTATGCGCAGCTACGAACTGGGAGCCAACTGCTATGTGAGCAAGCCTGGCAACTTGCGGGACTTCATTTCCGCCGTAACATCGATCGGCGAATTTTGGTTTGGTTTAGCACGTCTACCGCGCGAGGAGGAACGATGAATAACGGTCATACCAATGTTTTATTGATTGAAGACAACCCCGGGGATGCCGACCTGGTTCGCCTGAGACTGGTCGAGGGCGACGCCGCGGTCAACGTGAACTGTGTGAACCGGCTGGCGGATGGGCTTGCGTCCATGACCAAGCAACCGCCTTCGGTGGTGCTGCTGGACCTCAACCTTCCCGACAGTCATGGGGCGGAGACATTTCGTAAAGTGCTGGACCATGCGCCCGGGGTGCCGGTGGTAATTCTCTCGGGTCAGGATGACGAGGCGCTGGCCATGAAGGCGCTGCACCAGGGGGTGCAGGACTACCTGGTGAAAGGCAATATTACGAGCAATCACCTGGAGCGCGCCATGCGTTATGCCATGGAACGGCAGGCGCTCTTGCGCACCCTGGAGATGAGCCGGCACCAGCAACTGGAATTCAAGAACCAGTTTCTGTCTCACGTTTCCCACGAACTGCGGACGCCGCTGACTTGCATTCATCAGTTTGTCACCATCCTGATGGACGGCCTGGCGGGCGAGATCAATCCGGAGCAGCGGTATCACCTGGGAACGGTGCTGAACAGCGTGCATCAGTTGCGCGCGATGATCCGCGATCTGCTGGAGGCCACGCGGGCGGAGTCGGGAAAGATCCGCATCGAGGCACGCTGCATCACAATCGCCGATCTCATCCAGCAGGCAGTTTCGATGATGGCCG
>CAWISU010000042.1:0-13980 GCA_963838765.1 uncultured Acidobacteriota bacterium
CATCCTAACGTCGCGGAAACAGTCCGATCCCAACCTTACTCTGGTTTTGCGACGTTAGGGTGGGGATTTTGACCTTTGACCGCGGAACGTACCGCGCCCCATTTCCGCTCTCCCCAACTCTGTCATCCCGTCTCAACTCTGTCATCCCGACCGAAACAGATCATCGCAAAGCGATGATCTGTGCAGTGGAGGGACCTGCTGTTTGTGTTCGCGCCGGGTGCCCCATCCTAACGTCGCGGAAACAGCCCGATCCCAACCTCACTCTGGTTTTGCGACGTTAGGGTGGGGATTTTGACCTTTGACCGCTGGACGTACCGTGCTCCATTTCAGCTCTCCCCAACTCTGTCATCCCGACCGGAACAGATCATCGCAAAGCGATGATCTGTGCAGTGGAGGGACCTCGCGTTTAAGGCTTGCATCGGGCGGTCGCTGGCTCACCTTTGCGATTTTGCAAATGCGGGAACTAATGCAGCCTGCGTCCCCATTTTCCACCCGCGACCGCCGACCTCATCGTTCCCACCTTTACAAGGAGAATAAAGGTGGGCCGGCCCGGGTTATCTAAATCAGCCTTATTCAGGGGATTCTGGGCCTGGGTTTGCAGTTGCCGAAGATACATTGGAGTGAGGAGTAGCTCTCGGCACTCCAAGTTCCTTTTGAGCATGTGCAAATGCCTTGGCAATGTGCTTTTTTAACGTTGTGCCGTGCCGCCCGTATGCATCTAGTTTATCGTCGACAAGTTCCTGAACAATCGTTCTCAACTCGTCCCTCGCGGCGAGTAAGGTGTCAGTCATTTGTCCGCCGCACACAATCAAAGCAAGAGCGCGTTGTTTTTCGAAATCTTCGATGCATTCGTAAGCCTTCAGCCACCTATCAGTGATTATCTGGTCGAACGCCTCGGCATGGTCCGACTTGTTCTGTACTCTTAGTCCATTTACGAGTTCGCATACCGCACCATCAGCAAGTCCTAATGCTTGCATTACTGAATACACGCCATCCCGTTTTAGCTCCCAAAGCCGTTGCTTATTCCACATCTCATCCGAGATCTTTGCCTCTATTTGCTTCGTTGCGGTAGTGACCGCTCGCACTTGATCGACGAGTTGATCGATATCCTCGTGTGTGGCTAGATTCTCGCCTTTTTTCTTTAAGTAGCTGCCGAGGTACGCGCCGCCGCCTGCCGATACAAACGGAACAAGCCAAATTGCCCAAGAGAAGTCCGTCGCGGTGACCATCTTAATGTCCTCCATTGGAAACTCCGATTCTCACCCATTGATCTCTTGCGACAGGGATGACGATATGCGAGCGAACGCACGCACCGTGGCTGGCCCACCCTTTGGCCGCCGACCTCGTCGTTCCCGCCTTTACCAAGCGTAAAGGTCGGCCAGCCCCCCGAAAAACTTTTCATTTCGTTCCTGCGCCAGCCTCTTCCGCCGGCGGTGCTGGCGGGTCCTGCGCCACTACTGACACTTCGAATTGCGGAACTCCTTTCAGTTCCGGCGGCAGCTCCCCGAGAAAAGTGTGGGGGACCGTAACGGTAAACTTGAAATTCCGTGGAAACTTCTCCTTGTAATCACCCGGCGAGAAGGATAGCCAGACATTTGCTGCGAACTCGAAATATTTCTGTAGTTGGTCGTTGATGTCGATTTCTTCCTTCGCTTCATGCCCAGCAACGGTCGGCAGAAAGTGATGAACAAACCTGGGGCCATTGCCCTTATCCTCCCACCTGCAACCGATTACCGCAGGGAACTCATGCGACTTGTTCCGGTAGGCATTGATCTCTTTATAGAGAGCCAACGCCTCAATCTTTTCCAAACTCCTTCCCCAACTCCAGAAGTACTTGAGGTCGGCGTGTTCCTTTTGGCCCCGATTGATGGCAATGCGCAACGCCTCGAATACATGATCCACCTGCCAGAAGAATGCGGCCAGATGGGCGCGGCAAACAATCAGATCAGTTTGCGACGCGTCTCGAAACGCCTGCTCCTCTTTCCGTATCTCGTCCACGTGCGTTTGGAAGCGCCGCGGTCTGTAAGTACACCCGTATGTAGGCCAAGTGATAGGCGGCGAAGTTAATCGTGAACCAGATCTCACACAACGTGCCTACGAAATCGGGATCGGGGACATCCGGCATCTCGTTGTCGCTTGTTCCTCTGACTGTCATGACTCGGAATTTTACCGCCGAGGGGCAGTTTGATCTAGCGGGATGAAAGTGCCTACAAGAGTCCAGCGGCCCGGTGGTCCAGGTTCGCGCCCGCTCCTTGCATACTCAGGCTCGTAACACCCGTTCTTCGGGCGCTAACCTTGGGCTTCGCCATATTCCGAAAGAGACAGCCGTAGATCGTCTTGCGCCATCAGGCCCACACAGTTCGCGCACTTTACGTTTCCCAGTTCGGGAAACGTCTTCAGGGCCCGTCCACTTTCCCCTTGATCTCATTCCCTCGCCACTGATATTATAGAACAACACAGGTTATCTACAAGATAACCGCGTTCTTTGACAACCTGACAAGGCGGCAGCTCTTGGCCATTGTGTTCACTACATACGTCAACTGCTGAGCGCGACTAACAAGACGAAGGCGTTCGTCCGGCGCGTTGCTGTTGTCCAGAGCGTAGGCGCAACCGGCCCGACAGACACGCTAACCCCAATGTTTAGAATATTTTGCCTGTAACTACCTTAAGAACCATAGATCTACGAGGCAAGAAAAATTCCGGTCCTTTGTTTTCTAGATTTTGGGCGGAATCGAGTGATTTTTTTGAGAGAAATTGTGCACCATAATAGGTGCAGTTTTCGAAATACGTCGTCGAAGGAGATGGCAGCACATACCGACGCGGCTCCAGGTTACCCCCCAAAAAACCGAGCGGGAACCCGGGGCAGCGGGCCGAAGGCGCCCTTTCTCATTGGCGATTTCAGCAGCCGTTTTTCTTGCCGACCAACAACACACCGGAGTCGAACTCTTCTCCGCCATCGACGTCATCGTAGACGCCACTGTCGATGTTGCCTTTTGCGGCGGGAGCGACGAACACCAGGCCGGCGTTCTGCTCTCCCTCTGGGTCTTGGAAAGTCACCGTCAGGAGGTGGTTGATGAGTTGAAATGTGCCCAGAAGGTTCTTCCCGCCGAAGTCCACCGAGGCCTCGCCACTGTGCCGCCAGCCCTGGCTGCCATCGTCGGTCAGCGCCACACAATACCGGCCATTGGAGAATTGCGAGTGGGTCACTTTCATCGGCCAGTTCCCGCTGTAGCTCTGCGCCATGGCGGTGCTTGATGTCAGTGCTAGGGCCACAATTGGCAACGCCATTGCCATGAATGTACGAATGTTTCTCGTCATCGTTCCTGCCTCCTAAAGGTAATCGCGAGTCAAGGGTACGACAGACACTTACACGAGAACAGCCAGCCAGTTGTCGCGAAGATGTAAAGTCTTTGTAAAAACTCTGGCGTTGGGAACGTTTTCGCGCTACCGAGCCGGGCCTGGAGGTCGTTAATTTGCTTGATGGTAAACACGGCTCATGCCCGGCCCACCTACTTCAGGTTATCGCTGCGGTAGAGCTGTCCCAGTTGTGTGCTGTAAGCAACCGCGATCCACCGGCCATCGGGTGTGACCGCCATTGGACCGACCATGGGCCGCAATCCCACCTGGTCTTTCGGTTTGATAACCTGCCACAATTCCCGCTGGCCGGTGCCCAAATCGACCTTGTAAAGGTTGAGGCCGGTGGCGCTCACGGCTCTGGTGAATACATGCTTGGCATCCGACGCCCACGCAATCGGGAACTCCCCGGGCTGCATGCCAGCTACTGGCCTGCTGCTTTTTTCTTCGGTCGATTGAATCACCCACGCCCCATCGTGCAGCACCATGAGAGAATGCCCGTCAGGCGCGACTCCCGACAAGGCAATCGTGTCGGGCGAGACTAGTTTCGGCGCAGAGCCGTTCCTATCGGTAACGTACAAGCCGCTGGTAGCCCTTATAACGATGTGTTGTCCGTCCGGAAACCATTCTGCCCATAGCGGCACGACGCCGTCCCAATGAAAGTCGCGAGCCTGACCGGGACCTACGGGCACGATCTGAAAGCGTGCAGCCGCATCTCCTGGAAGCGAAACCAGCGCCCATTGTCCGTCGGGACTGAGATCCGTGCCGAAACCGCCTCCTCCAATTCGCACCGCGGGAGAGCCGTCGCTCTTCCGCACATACACCGCGTAGTCATGTCCCCCGTGTCCGGATTGATCGGTGAACAATAACTCGCTGCCATCCCATGACAACCTGGGACCGTAAGGATTATCCAGCCAACTCAGATCGCGCTCCTCGGTTGAGCCGTGTTCTAACAGCGCTATAGTTGCCCGGTGTTCTTCCGTGGAAAGCAGGGCGCGGCCCGATGGCGCGATATCGTGAATGCGCGTCGAGGCCGTCCCGCAATAGACCGTCCGCACCTTGCCTGACAAGCTGACAGCTCGCGCGCAATACTGCTCTCCCGATTCCGCAGATGAGAACCAGACTTCCTTCCCGGATGGCGCCCATGCCAGCCCCTCCAGCGATTCCCATCCCGTCGAAAGCGTGCGCGCTTGGCCGGAGCGATCAACCAGCATGACATCACCACGGTCATCTACATTCGGCGGGTGTCGAAAGAACGCAACCTGCTTTCCATCAGGAGACACTCTGGCATCGCTCATCCAGTTATCTCCTTCGACCAGCACCTTCCCCACGGGATATTCCAAACGCCATTTGCGCTGATTGCGGTCAACGATTGCGAGCTCATTTCCGTCGGGTGACCAGTCCGCCTCGAAGACATTCTCCAGCAACTCGCGCGCCCCGCTGCCGCCCATCGGAGCGGTCGCCAGAGTGCCACCCCATTGATAGTGGGCCCAGTATTGCGGCCGGACCAGAACCGCCATCTGTCCCTGCTGTGAGAGCGCGAGCAGCATGGCTCCGCGAGGCCCGGTCTGGACTGCTTCCGGATAATCGTCGCGAATGACGTAAGTATCGGGAGCCCCGCCGTTGAGCTTCGCGCTATAGACAATCGCCTTGCCATCAGGCGCCAGGCGCGCCCGAATCACTTCACCGCGATCGAACGATACTCGCGTAAATGCCGGCGCCGGAGCTTCGCGGGGATGCAGGTACCACGCAATCGCGGCTCCCAATGCCAGACCGAGCGCGGCTGCGATAGCGACCCCAATCCAGCTGGCCGATTTCAGCCTTGCCCTCGATCACAGCGTGCGCCCCAGTTTTCGAGGTCACGCCACTCAATGCTTCTAGCGCGAAGGCCAGATCTTTCGCCGATTGAAAGCGCTGCTCGGGCTGCTTCTCCAGGCACCGGCGCACGATGCGCTCGAGGCCCGGTGAAATCGGACGCTCCATCTCATTGAGATCCGGCGGATCTTCTTTCAGGATCGCGGTCATGGTCTCAGCGGCAGTATCACGGCGGAAAGCCCGCCGTCCAGAAACCATTTCGTACAGCACGGCGCCAAAAGCAAAAATATCTGCGCGGGAATCGATCGCCAAACCGCGCACCTGCTCGGGCGCCATATAGCCAGCTGTGCCCATGACAACGCCAGCTTCGGTGGGCGAACTGGTCAAAGTTAATCCTGCCGATTCCGCATTCGTCCCACTGGCGTTTGGCGAGAGCTTGGCCAGGCCGAAATCGAGGATCTTCACCCGGCCTTCTTTGGTGACAAAAATGTTCTCCGGCTTCAAATCGCGATGGATGATGTTCTTGTTGTGAGCCGCCGCCAATCCCTGCGCGATCTGCACCGCATATTCCGTTGCCTTGCGCGACGATAGCGCGCCGCTGTCGAGTTCCACCCGCAAGCTGACGCCTTCGAGCAGTTCGGAAACGATGAATGGTGTGCCGCCGTGTTCGCCGATATCGTGAATTGCCAGGATGTTGGGATGATTCAGCGCCGCTACCGCGCGCGCCTCCTGCTCGAACCGCCGCAACCGCTCCGAGTCGCGCGAGAAAGATTCCGGAAGCACCTTCAGCGCAACCTCACGTCCCAGCCGCGTATCGCGAGCGCGATACACTTCTCCCATGCCGCCCGCGCCTAAGGGCGATTGAATTTCATAGGGACCAAGTTTCGTGCCTGAAGTGAGCGCCATTCGTGGGTGCCATTATAGCCTGTGCTGCAGGTTGCTCAGCCTGCGACGATTTTGCCCATCGCCGATACAGCGGCATGCACTCTCGGGGCCTGAGAACAAGTCTCTACGAGGCTGTCTTCTCTGGAGCCACTCAGCGTTGGGATACAACGACCACCAATCCTGTAGAGATCCTCGTATATAAGCAAGTGGAACCGGCACCGCTGCTTACGCTGTATTCACTGTTCAAGTTCAGATGGGTTGCCAAATCGTCGGGCAAGACAAAAGCATTCGAGCCAATCGCGCTCGTATAGCGTGGCTGACAGTCTTTGGGTTCGACTGTGTTGCGCTCGCATCGTGAACTGGCTATGAGGAAGGCTGGGAAAGGCGCTTGATAGCCGCTGCCGTGTAATCCACAATTCTGCCGTTGAGGTGCCGCGCGCGTAGTGCGACCGCCAGCGCCTTAAACTCTGCCAGCGCTTTTGCCCGGTCACCCGAAATCTCGGTAAGGTTCGCATGCACAAAGTCGCGCTCGACGGTGGCATCTCCTGAATGCTCGGGATTCAGCCAGAGATAAGTCTTCCAGGCATCCTCGACCGGCACAGCGGCGAGCACTTCACGCCATTCGTCGGCGGTGTTCAGAGTCGTACTGTATAGATAGGAAAACCGGCCCTGCAAACTTGTGTCCAACGGCTCCCGGTTGACCCGCATTTCATTGAGAACTCTTACGAGTTCGCCCCGCAGACCCGGAGCGTCGTTGTGGTCCAAACCGCCGACCTGCAGGCTTCTCACCAGGCTTCGTTCCTGATCGGTAGCCAGCGCGGTTTGGAAGTGACTTAGAGCTTCAACACGATTGCCAGCCGTTTGTAGGAGCCAATTGCCCAGGAACGCATTGGCGTAGACGTTCGTCGGGGCGATGGCTAGGGCCTGCTGGAAGTAGCGTTCTGCGTTTCCAAACTCACGGAATGCGATTTTTTCGTTCATATAGTGGGCCCAGCCGAGATGAGCCAGGATATCTGCGGCGCGCGTATTTTTACCGCTGGTTCGCGCCAGGCCTGCTTCCAGCACACCTTTTAGCTGCACCAACTGCGGTGCGGCGACCTCTTCCGGTCGCTGCCCCTCTGGCGCCAGCACGTGGAAGTTCTCAAGCCAGCGCATGGCGGCATCAACTTGCCCGTCTTGCGCGGCCCTGTTGGTGGAATCGAGTCGCAGAATCTGCTGATAGGAATCGAAGGCCGACTCGTATTCAGTTTGTTCCGCCTGCGCTCCTGCGGTATGAAGCAATTGTTCGATCTGCAGCTTACGTTCATGCGACGCGCCCCAAGGTCCCAGGCCCATGCGGGCCGCCGTGAGTACCAACAGCGCCGTGATCGTCGCGGCTGCAATCCAAAGGGCAGGTTTTTTAAGCGCAAGTGGAACGGCACCGGATTGCTTGAGCTTCTTCAACAAACGGTCGCAATCGTCGTCGAAGCTGGAATCATGCAGTTCCACCGCCTGATGGAATGAGAGATCCGCCAACGCGGCGGGCAGAGTGCCCAGGCACGAAACCGCCGCGCCGCCGACGAGCACCGGTACAACGGTCTTTTTCGCGGCGAGTGCCGCCACAATCTCATGAACCACGTAGTCTTGCTCGCTGTGTGCTGCACGGAGGTCGAGCAGTTCGCGCCAGCGCGGACCGATGACCACCAGCACCGTCGAGCACTGCGCCAGCACTTGCTCGATCGCCTGCGCAAAATTTTGCCCGGGCTGGATCTCTTCCACGTCCATGAACACCCGGTGTGCGCCCAGAACGGCCGAGAGGCGATCACAGAGGCGACCGGCGTAGGCGGCCGCGTCATCGCGGCGATAGCTGATAAATAGAGTTTCCGTATGGCACCCTGCAGGAGATTCTACTTTGTCCTGCGTTCACGTTGGCAAAGGCGTCAGGTGGTGCAGTCAAGTCCGCGTATCATGTTTCGCTGTATACGGTGCAGTGATGGTTTCGAGCCCTCCAACCCGACTTCTGGCCCGGAATAACTATTACGGCAGACCAAGTCCGGTGCGCACGGCGGAAGCGCAGGAAGCTGCGTCCGAACTTGGACTCTATTTGCGCCACATGGCTTCGGATTTCCGTGCCATCGACGACCTCACTTCGCGTCCTCAACGACCCGACAAACCGGAGAGCCCGGCGCACTTTGGTGTTCGCGATCGCGAGAAAGAACTGAAGCTGGGGCAGGGCATCGAATTCCGCACATATGTGACGCTGGGGAGACGACCGTTTCGCTTCAATCCGCGTCTGCCCGTCCCACCGCTGGAGCTTACGAAGCCCTGGACCTACCCTGAGGTCACGAAGGACACTACCACGAAGGACACTACGATGAGCGCGGGCACCGACATTGTCAGACGGCACAAAGATCATTGCTCGTGCGCGTATCTGCGCGACCGGCGTAGAATACCGGCGTCTCGGTTTGCCGACCACGTTAGCGAAGCATGGAGCGAGAGACGCCCAATTCGAATCCGAAAATCTCGCTGGCAAGCAGCCCGGCCGGCGAACACTCCGCCGCGGATTCGAGGCTGAGCGCAAAAAAAGCGATTCGAGTCGCTGCGGTCAGCGTAGCCCTGATCTGCGTGTGGCTAACAGTCCGATTCCCGTACGAAGTCGAATCTGGATTCGAGCATCTGGTCAACGGACCCAACAGCATCAACCCTCAAACCCTCCACCTGCACGGTGAATTCGTGGAAAGCAACCTGGGACCGGTCGAGGGTCCGGACGGCAGGGTGACCGTCCGCATGATCGCGGAGCAATATCTGTTTGTGCCGCAGTGCGTAGTGGTGCCAACCGGCGCTCCCATCCGTATTCGCATGACCAGCGCGGATGTAGTCCACAGGCCACAGTTCGGCGACACCGGCGACGAGCTCAAGGTAGTGCCGGGTTACATCGTAGAGACTAACCTGCGGTTTGCGCGAGCCGGCGAATATCAGATGCCGTGCCACGAATTCTGCGGCCCCGGACATTACACCATGAGAAGCCGGTTGATCGCGGTTTCTCCAGAGCAGTTCAGGAAATTGAACCCACAGGAAAGGGTCAATTGTGGCTCCCGCTAAACTCTTGGCCAAACGTCGCAGTGGACTGAATAGTCGGATGGGACCCGCTGTTCCGGCGTTGGCAATTTTGATCTTGCTATTCGGAGCCGCAGTGCTCATGGGGTCTGACGTTGCAGAAGCTCCAGTTCGAATTCCTTCCAACGTCGCGTGGACAGCAGAAACGATTGAGATGGCTTCCTCCGGCGACGCTTTTCGTGGCTCGCTCATCGGACGCCGCTGCGATCGTTGCCACGGCCGCGAGGGTTTCAGCTCGAGCCCCACAATTCCAAACCTGGCATCCATGGATCGGCTGGTTATCTGGAAACAGCTGGATGACTTTCGATCGGGCAAGCGAAGTTCTCACGTCATGCAACCGATCGCCAATTCGTTATCGCTGCAAGACTCCGCCGACGTAGCCGCTTACTACCGGATGATGCCGATTGAGCCGGATCCGCAGGATGATCGCGCCTTCCCTCAGCCTATGTCTGACCCGCAGCACGAAGCGGTCGCCGGGCGGCTTATTGGCACGGGAGACGGAAGTCGCGGGTTGCCGCCATGCCAGGCATGCCACGGTCCCATCGGATTCGTGGTAGGAGCGCCGTCGCTCGCCACCCAGAATGCTACGTATCTGCTGGAGCAGCTCGAGGCTTTCGCCAGTGGCAGGCGGGCAAACGATATCAACCTGCGCATGCGCAGCATCGCCGCCCAACTGACCGAAGACGAGAGACACGCATTAGCAGAATCATACGGCGCAGGCGTCGCAGAATCGGGATCCAAATTCAGCGGCAGATAAACGGTCTAGTGTGCGATTTCTTGTGTGGGATTTCTTGTGTGGGACCGCGTCTTTGACCCGGTCCCGGGTGCGCAGACCCGGCCCGACGTGATCTCCAGGTATTCCTCTTCACAATCCAGCATTTTTGTAGGCTATGCGCGCAATCGCCGACCAATCCGCGTTTTCGAGCCCCTGCGCCATGGCGGCTACGAATCGGTCATGCACCAGGCTAGCCATGGGCATGGGAACCGAAACCTCTTCAGCCGCTGCGAGGACCAATCGATTGT
Organism: uncultured Acidobacteriota bacterium; assembly: GCA_963838765.1. GTDB lineage: Bacteria > Acidobacteriota > Terriglobia > Terriglobales > Acidobacteriaceae > JABDBE01. The sequence goes on from CAWISU010000042.1 coordinate 10,174, forward strand.
CCTTGAATCCCAGCGGCATCTTAAAACCCACCGGTTCAAACTTATCCGCAGCGATCATCGCACCGTAGTTCTTGTACACCGGCGCGGAAAACAAGGACTCCGTAAGCACTTCCAAAAACTTGTGCGGATCGACGCCGGACTTTCGCATCAGCGCAAAGGCTTCCGCCAGACTCTCAATAACGGTTGTGATCAGGAAATTCCCACTGAGCTTGATCAGGGTGGCCGCAGGCGCGTCTTCATTGATCACGAAAAGTCTTTGTCCCATTGCCGTAAACAAGCTTCGACAGTGTTCAATTTGTTCGCTTGGCCCAGCCGCCACAATAAATAGTTTCGCCGCAGCCGCGGCATCCGGTCGCCCGAAAACCGGTGCGGCAACGTAGTGCTGATGCTTCTCCGCGTGCGCCTTTGCCAGCCTGCGAGACAAAACTACACTAATGGTACTCATCGAAATGTGCACCGCTCCCGCCGGCAAATACTCGATCGCACGGCCAGGTTCGAAAATCACATCCTGCACCGCGCGATCATCTGCCAGCATAGTGATGAGTACTTCCGCCCCGGCCGCCGCTGCCGCAGGAGTCTCCACAACCTTCGCCCCGAGACGCTGCAGTTCCTCGGTGCGGCTTCGCGTACGGTTGTAAACCACCAGATCGTGGCCCGCTTTGACCAGGTTGCGGGACATGCCTAATCCCATATTCCCCAGACCGATAAATCCGACTTTCATGATGTCGCTTCCTTAGATCAACTGAGTTTTTCGGCCAGCGTTTCCTCTGAAAAGCAGTCCAGCCCTTCGAGAAGAATAACAGTTCGATTCGACGACATCGCAACCGGGTTGTTTACGAACGAATCTTCAGCACGAGGCGTCTGCAATTGCGAGAGGGTGCTCGTAATCAGAGGAGACAGACTTCAACCTGGCAGTGAGAATCCAGGGAATGTGCAAAAGGGCGCGCCAACTAAACGGCAACTTTGCAATCGCATCAAGTCAAAAGGGGCATTGCAGTACTGCCCACCAGTCGATCCTCACAGTGGAGAGAAAGTTGTGGCAAACGACAGATGCTCCGAAAAGCGACGCTGGGTGCGCGAAACCCAATATTCGTCAACCTTTCGGAGCATCCCCGACTTCCATGGCTAGAGATTGTGTATCGTCCAGGCTGTTCTGGACTTTCGTAAGACGCCTCAATATTAGCTGCCCCACAATACGTTGCCCGCCTTCGTATTCGTTTTAATTTTCATCGGATTGCTCCTTTCCTGGGATTTTTGCTGGCTCAGTCAGTCGGTTGGTCCCAGTTTCTGGGACATGTTCGGAAAAACTTTCAAACTAGCTGCCCCACAGTGCGCTGCCCGCCTTCGCGTTCGTCTTAACCTTCATCGGATTGCTCCTTCCCTGGGGATTTACTTACTTGGCTGTCTTCAGCCTTGGTTCCTGTCGTCGAAAACTTTCAAATTAGCTGCCCCACATCGCGCTGCCGGCTTTCGTGTTCGTCTTGATCTTCATTGGAGGACTCCTTTCTTGAAATTTTTGTTTGATCTTTCCCGCTCAGTTCTGGGCGGTCCGTGAAACTTGAATTAGCTGCCCCACATTGCGCTGCCGGCTTTCGTGTTCGTCTTGATTTTCATTGGGAGGGCTCCTTTCTCTGGGTTTGTTTTCCTAACTACTGTCAAGCACTCTTAAGTAATGCAAGCAGTGTGCCAAAGGTAATATGTCAGTTCCGACCGATACCGCCGGCACGCTTCGCATTGAGAAGAAACGACATAGCGAGAATTCCGTCCCGCAAACGGTTGCCCCCGCCCACCTCTCGACGCCAGGCGACCTAACAATCGTGTTCGGCGACCTCACATTTATGTTAGGCAGCGAACGAAATAGGCGGTTGGTATACTCGTCGATGATGGACGACCCCAATCAGGAAGGTGCTTCCCCCAGCCCCGCCCGGCTGGAGGCGGTCAGCGGCCCGCTCAAAGGCAGAACCTTCCCGCTTACCGAAGATGAGCTATCGATTGGCCGCGAGCCCAGCAATCAGATTTCGCTGCTTGACTCGCTGGTCTCGCGGCGGCACTGCGTGATTCGGAAGAACGGCCAGGGATTCCTGCTCCAGGATCTGGACAGCCGCAACAGCACCTTCGTGAACACTCTGCCGGTAAAAGAGCGGCTGCTTGCCGACGGCGACCAGATCCGTGTGGGCAAATCGATTCTGGTGTTTCAAGGTCTGGCCAAAGAGCATTCCGGCGCCAACGCTTCGCTGCAACTCGATTCCGCAGCCACGCCCGGCGGAGCGACCATGGTGTTGCGAAAGCAGGATGCGATTTACCTCCAGCCTTCGAAGGCACGCGCACTGGATGCCACCGAGCGCACGGTTCGCGATCTGAACGTGCTCCTGAACTTCAGCAAGCGTCTTAACCTGGTGCACGGACTGGCCGCCCTGCAGCAGAAAGTGCTGGAGGCGGTCGTCGAAATTTCCTCCGCCGACCGCGCCGCCATCCTGTTGACCGAAGAGGGCAGTGAGGGATTCACCTCGGTAGTCGGCTGGGATCGCAAGCTAGGCCCAAATCAACCAATTCAAGTCAGCCAAACGATTTTGAACCAGGTGATCGAAGAAAACGTCGCAGTCCTTTGCAACGACGTTCCCAGCGACGAAACCTTTCGCGAGGCCGAAAGCCTGCTGGCCCCGCAGGTGCGCTCCGTGCTGGCTGTTCCCCTCGAGGTTCAGGACAAACTCCTGGGCGTGCTTTACCTGGATGCCAGCTCCCAGGTCGCCCGCTTCGATTCGGAGTTATTGCAGCTGGTAACGGCGCTCGGAAACGTGGCCGCGCTGGCGATTGAAAACGCGCGGCCACCTTGAACGCCTCGGCGATGAGAACCGGCGTTTGCAGCAGGAACTCAACATCCAGCACAGCATGGTCGGCGAAAGCCAGCGCATGCGCGCCGTATATCAGTTCGTCTCCCGCGTGGCGCCGCGCGAATCCACCGTCTTGATCAACGGCGAGAGCGGGACGGGAAAAGAACTGGTCGCCCGCGCCATCCACAGCAACAGCGCCCGCGCCGACCGCCCGTTTGTAGCCATTAATTGTGCCGCCATCGTCGACACCTTGCTCGAGAGCGAACTTTTTGGCCACGAGAAGGGCGCATTTACCGGCGCGGTCGGGCAGAAAAAAGGAAAACTGGAGACCGCCGAGGGCGGCACCGTATTCCTCGACGAAGTCGGCGAACTGGCAGCCCCGCTTCAGGCCAAGCTTCTGCGGGTTCTGCAGGAGCGCGAATTCGAACGCGTGGGCGGAACGCGCCTGATCAAACTCGACATCCGTCTGATCGCCGCGACCAACGTCGATCTGAACGAGGCCTCCCGCACCGGAAAATTTCGCCAGGACCTTTATTATCGCCTCAACGTGGTTTCCATCGAGGTCCCTCCGCTGCGCGAGCGCGCCGAGGATATTCCCCTGCTGGCCGCCTACTTCACGGCCCGCTACAGCGAAAAAGTCAACCGCCGGGTGGCCGGAATATCTCCCAAGGCGCGAGCCTGCCTGCAACGCTATCCCTGGCCCGGCAACGTGCGCGAACTCGAAAACGCCATCGAACGAGCAGTGGTGCTGGGTTCCACGGAATTGATCCTGCCCGAGGACCTCCCCGATTCGATCCTCGAAGAAACCGCATCTGCAGGAGAGCCGGTCACAGCGCTCCACGACGGCATCCGCGAAGCAAAGAAAAAAATTATCGAGCAAGCAATCGAGCAAGCCAACGGAAACTACACCGACGCCGCCGGCCTCCTCGGCGTCCATCCCAACCACCTGTTCCGCCTCATCCGCACATTGAAGCTC
>CAWISU010000043.1:0-44042 GCA_963838765.1 uncultured Acidobacteriota bacterium
ACGATTGCGGCGCGGAGAATCTTCGCGCCTTTCGTTTTGCCGTTAGCCTGACCTTCAGATACGGCGTCTGAGCGGAAATGGCGAACCGACTCTCGCGCTCCCAAACTGGGAAGTTTACTGTTTGGTACTGGTACCCCCCTCCCCTCCTGTGACTGCAAAATATTGAAAACAAGCACTTTATTTTACGACTATGTGCTAGATCTTTGAGTTTACAGGAGTTACACGCAAAATCTAGAGAACATTGGAGTTACGGCGGGGACACAGTGCCGTTTTGGGACGGAGGGTGTTTAGAGGGAACAGCCCTCGTCTGGGCCGGATTGTCAAAGATCGACGATTATCTTGCAGATAATCTGCGTTGTAATAGGTTATCTTAATTTGAAGCATGCGGTCAATGACAAAAGCGCTGCGGAGAGCGCTTTTTCTAGTTCACACCGTTTTTCGGATCCCAGGAACCCTGCTCCTTGCGGACGTAGATGATCTGGCCGATGTGATACGCGTTGTGGGTGCTGATGTGAGTAAACACCTGGGCCGATTCTTTCAGCTTGTCTTCGTCGGCGGTTTCCACCCATTTTTCGAGGTCGTTCATGACGTCGTCGAGCTGTTTCACCGTGTCGTTCCAAGTCTTGCTGTCAAATTTGTCGAAGGTCTCGTCGTTGTTGCCGCTGAATTTTTCAAGGCTTTCTCCTTTGAGTCTCGCGAGGTTCCGCCGATTCCAGAACACCAGGTGGTAGGTGAGTTGGCCGACCGAGTGATTGCCTTTGCCATCGGTCCAGTTTGCCTGCTCGGCCGTCAACCCCTTGACGGCGGTATTCGCGGGCACGAACCATTCCGCGGTGGTGTGCGTCGATCGCAGTTCCGCCAGCAATACCTCTCGCAGAGTCGTGGGTTTCTTGTCTTGCGCGTGAACAGGAACAGCCAACAGCAACAGCAGAAAAATCGGTATCCGTTTTGTCATTCGAGAATTCCTCCCTGCGGTTAGACGTGGCCGCGCGTCTCAAGGTTTTGTGGTGGGGATTGTATTACGATAAATACTCAAGACTACGCGTACGGACATAACGGTGGCGGTGTTCCATGTAGCTCGTCCTCGCTATCCTCCACCCGTTCGGCCGAGGAAATCCCCGCCCAAGCAAGCTTGGACGGGCCACCCGGCCCGTCAGAGTAAAATATCTGCACCCTGGTTGTGACGTTTGGAGGTTTCGGTTGGCATCGCCGCCCAAATTGAAGACTTGGCTCCCATGGTCCGAGCTGGCGGGAACCCCGCGATTGACTCTAGGCGAATTCCGGAGTGTTTTGCGTCAATACCCTCGCAGCGCTCTTTTGATCGCCTGTGCTCGTCTGAGCATGATTTTTGACTACGGTCCCGAAGCGGACACAGCGGCCGACGATGAAGCGACCACAAAGTGGATTCCTATACTCTTTCCTCCCGGGTTGGCATCGCGGGTACAAACCTTCGCCTCACAGGACAGAGTCATATTCTTCCAAGGTCAATTGCGGTACTTGGCTGCGGAAGTGATGAGGTTGGAGCAGGCCCACGCAGAGGACTCTACCTTCGTTCCCGACGCAGTCCTCGGGGGCTTGCTTCTGGCGGCTGGAGAACTGCTGTACAAGCCGCACATTAAGCCTTCTGACGATCTAGATGTCATGGCGAACCTTGTTGCGGAGTTTCTTCCGACCTACGAGATCGGTTCGATAACCGAGCCGCTGATGCTATTTCTGCGATTTTATATTTTCTTGACCGTTATCATTCCGCAGCTCCCCGATGACCTGAGGACGTTCGACGTAGACGCTCAATTCGGGCGGTGCTTTGGCTTCCCACTCAAGCGGTACTATCTATTTATCTTCTCTTTCATCCTGCACGCGATGAACGAGCGCAACGAGAGGCCGGCTGGAGCTGCCATTGATGGTGCCCTGAGGACTTCTTGGTTCCAAAAGACGACAATGCCACAGGTACAAGTCAGCCAGATGTTCGATACCGTTTCCTTCTCCTTGGCCGACCTCCCAGATACAAAGCCCCCAATCGGCTACGGTGACTTTGAGTTCCTGCGTGACCGTCCCTATTTCAAACACGACGGAGGAATGTATTGCCTCGACTACGAGTATGCGGTCGGGAAATTGGAGAGTGGCGCGCTCTGGAGGGTGCTGAGGGGGCTGAATTCTAACGAGCGCGTGACCTACCTCGGTTTTTGGGGGAATGTCTTCGAACGTTATGTGGCGTGGCTCTTTGAGACGTATGCGAGCAAACGCCTTAACGTCTTTTACCCGTCGCCGATGTATGAGCACGAAAGGGATCGGCCTATCTGCGACGCCATTGTGGTCTGTGGCTTTACCGCCGTCCTGGTAGAAGCAAAGCTCGCGACTTGCTCTGCGACGGTTCGCTATTCGGGCGATTATCAGCAGTTCAGAAAATACATGGAGGACAGGCTGGTGACAGGCAGCGACAGGCCCATTGGTGTCTCTCAGTTGGTTACCGCCATTGAAAATCTGACAACACTACCGCCCGAGGCCCTGCCACCTTTTCTACGTAAGATTAAGAAGTTCGCTCCGCTCATTATCACCAAAGATGAAATAGGCTCCAGTTGGGTCACGAATTCGTACTTAAACGCGCGTTTCGCTCAGAAAATAAATCGAAAGAAGTGCAAGCGATACGTAATCACTCCCCTCGTGTGCATGAGTGTCGCGACACTCGAGCGGTCGTTGGCGGCTCTGAAAAAACATGCATTTAGCGATATTTTAGAGGATCGCATCCGGGCCGACCGGAAGCTGGGCCGCCCTTTTGAGGCCGCGAGTTCCTATGTACCCCCGGGGCCGGCTGGGGAGTATCCAGGCACTGGGAGATCATCGACAGCCTGTCTAACGAGCTGATCGCTGACTTTGGAATTACGGACGATCCGGCACCAGCGCCTGTCGCGCCTTAGTTGACTTGTTCAGCGGGAGTGTACGAAGCCTTGATGAACTCCCGGTGTGGTTCCACCATCTGGTCAGCGGTGTACTCGCAGCTTGCTATTACGTGGTTGTCGGGAAACGTGGGACGGGAAACGTAGGGGCTGGTCCCCGAATTTCTCCTGCTTAAGACTGGGCGATCAATTCTGACCAGTTTTCTGAACCCGTAGGTTTGATAATAGCGATTCAGAACGCTTACACACCCACACAACTTCGCTAACCAACCTGGGATTGCAAATAATCCTGATACAGGAGGGCTCGATGAATCAAAGTCTGATGGATCCGAAACTGATGGTGCTTGCCGCTGTGGTGATTCTGGTCATCGCCGGGCTGGCTTGGCTGTATGTCCGAAAACGCAGAACTGGCAGCGCAGAGCTACGGCAGCGGTTTGGGCCGGAGTACGACCGGGCGGTGCGAACGCACGGGTCCGAACGCCGAGCGGAAGCGAAATTGGCGGATCGCGCGAAGCGGGTTGAAACCCTGAAAATCCGCGAACTCGATCTCGCAGAACGTGAACGCTTTTCCGCCCAGTGGGTCTCATTGCAGGCTCGCTTTGTCGATTATCCCAAAGGAGCAGTCACGGAAGCGGCCGAACTGGTGTCTTCGCTAATGCAGGCTCGCGGCTATCCCGTAACCAATTTCGATCAGTGCGCCGCGGATATTTCTGTCGACCATCCGAAAGTTGTAGAGAATTACCGGTCGGCGCACGCCATCGCATCGCGGCTGGGGAAGGGAGAAGCAAGTACGGAAGATCTTCGCTCGGCGATGATCTACTACCGCTCCCTGTTCGAGGAACTGGTGCAGGCGCAAGCGCCTCTTGAAATCAAAGCCGTAGCGTAGTGGCCAAACGGAAGACAATAGACGAAGAACTTACAAGGACACAGGAGAAAATGATGAAACCAAGCACGCAAGACAAGAGCGAAGGCAAGCTCCACGAAGTGAAAGGAAAAATCAAGGAGGAAATCGGAAAGGTTACGAAAAACCCCAACATGGAGGGCGAAGGGAAAGCCGAAAAGATAGCTGGCAAGGCTCAAAAGTGGGTCGGCAAAGCTGAAAAGGCGGTCGGAGAATAAAACCGCGACGTGCTGGATGCGCCAGGTTCGCGTCCGTTCTTGTTTTTATCGCGCTATCCCATTTCTCGCAAAGAACGCGAGAAATGGGGCACCCGGGTCGCCTTTTTTGTCTCCGTCGGCTCGGATCAATCTGGTGGGCTCTGGAACAAGTACAGGGATCCTTCGTTGGGAGTCGCTCGCTTGCGCGTGCGACTCCGCTGCCTCAGGATGACTGTGAAGTCGTGCGCTTCCACGGATCTCCGGCCTCTGGCCCTTCGGCTTTGCTCGGAGCAACTCCGCCTGTATTTGTGTATAATCATTCGCGTTTTTGGCTGAAGGTAGAGGTGAAAGATGGAAATCTCCGCCAGCGTCCGGATCGCGTTGCTGGGGGGGTTGCTGGTCTCCGGCAGTGGCGCTTTTGGCCAGTGCACTACAGGGGACTGCCAACAGGGCACCATCGCGGGCCCATATACGGCAGCGCAATTGGCCGAGTACACGGCAGCGAATTTTCCGGTGTGTGGTTCGGCAGCTTGCACCACCGGGCACTGGGGGGCCGGGGTGCATGGGATTAGCGCGCAGCAGAACATCGGGTCGCAATACGAGTTCTACGACAAAGCCTCCAATTTCGACGACAACATCGCCGTGGGCCCAACCGTGCAGGGGAAAAACGCCCAGGTGCTGGAGTGGGTCAATTTTTCCCATGTTCAGGCTTTCGACAAGGTCACGGGGCAACCTATATTTACTTTCAGCGGCGGAACCACGGCCGTACCTCAGGATGTAGACAGCCTTTGGTCCCGTTCGACGCAACCAGAGTGCGCGAAAAACAGTTCGGGCAACGTCGGGCTTATTTATGATCGCCTGGACAACGCGTTTGTGATTAGCCGCCATGTGGCTTACGAGATCTCGGGCATCCTGCACTACGCCTGGTGTATTGCGGCAAGTTCGGGTTCAGATCTGTCGAGCGCGAACACTTCGTGGTACGCCTACGAATACCTGATGGACACGGTGATACCGTGCCTGCCGAGTTCGGCGAACTGCACGACGGGGAGTGTGTACTATTACGCTCCGGACTGGCCGCGAATCGGAACCTGGTCGGGCGGTTTTTACATCACCTTTGATCTGACCGATCCGAACTACTTGTTTCGTCCGGCAGGCTTTGAAGCTTGCCAGTTGGATCGCGCGGATATCACGCAGGGCAAGGCCTCGAACCCGATGACCTGCAATACCTACATGGTCCCAAGCGCGCAGGAGCCGAGCTTGATCCACTCGGTTGATGTGGCTGACATCGACAGCGCGGCCGGTCCGCCTGACGGTGAGCCAGAATATTTCCTGTCTACGGTCAACCCGAGCAACGCGCAGCAGGGTGAGAACGGGCAAAATTGGTGCACCAACAGCACTACTCCATGCACTTCCAATCAGCTCGCCCTGTTCACCTGGGGCGCGAGCGGGCTAGCCGGGCCGACATTTGTTGCGGTTAATCCCTACACTCCGGGATGCTATGACACTTCAGCCCTGGGGCGGGAGGCGAACACGATTTGCGTCCCCGAGCCGACCACGATTCTGAAAGACATTCAGGGCTACGGTAAGGCATCGTGCAAGTGGTTCGCCACATCATGCGTAGACTCGCTCGGTGACCGTATGGCCAACCGGCTGACTTACAATAATTTGTCGTCGACAGTCAATCAGCCGCACGGCGAGTTTCTGACTGCGTCCCACGTAGTAATGGAGAGCGCGAGCAACGGGCGCACGGGAATACGCTATTACATTCTGCGAGTGTCGAATGGGAGCGCCTCGGTGCTGCTGAATAGCGGTGGTACTTCCGGTCCGCCCGACTTGCAAGACCCACAGAACTTTTTATTCTATTTCATGCCCAGTGCGGCTCTGGACAAGAACGGCAACCTCGGCTTCACCTACACTTATTCTGGTGAGCGCTGCTTCAAATGCCAGAGTCAACCCCATCCCGCGCTGAACTTTATCGTGCTGCCTTGGATGGCATCGAGCTTTGCGCCCAGCACTTTGATTGTCCAGGGAAAGGCCGATGAAAAGAACACCTATAGCTGGGGTGAGTACGCGTCTACAGTCGTCGACTCAACCGACGGCCTGACGTTTTATGGAGTCGGCGAATTCTTTAACCAAGTCGAGGCGGGGACGACTTGCGGGGCGCCGCCTAACAATTGCCACACCTGGAAAACTCGCATTTTCCGTCAGAAATTTCAGTAGAGGCCTGCTTACGGCTGAGAACGTCCCCTCAAGTCAAAGGTTGACTCGAGTGGTCCACCCGTGGTGTGCCGGTGAGTTTCAGGTTGGCTGGCGGGCGTGGTGGATGCTTTCATCGTTCTTCAACGCGTAGATCATGTAGAGGACGATGGCTACGTTGATCAGGAAAACGGCGATGTGGAAGAGACTCTGTTTGTGGACCAGTTTGTAGATTTCGAAGGGTAGGTAGAGGGTGCCGGAGATCAGGGCGATCCACTCGGCCCAGGCGCGGGCGTACCAGAGTCCGTAGGCCTCGAGGAAGCGCAGGACGGAATAGGAGAGGCCGGCGGCGGCGACCGTCCAGATTTTTGCGCTGGTTAGGGAGTCGGCCCAGTCGAGGAAGACTTGCGCGAAGTGGTGATCGGGGCTGATGTGAAGGAGTCGGAGCAAACTGTCGGCGATATCCCAGGGATCTTCGCGTTGCATCAGCAGGAGAACGCCGCAGGCGGCGAGCAGAACGATCATTCCTTTCGTCACTTCCAGCGTGGCCACGGCGCGGAGGACCTGGAGGCTGGCGACCGACACCCGGTTCCGCCGATGCGACTTTGGGCTGCACGATAGAACTCATTACAACATTATCTCCCTGGCTGCAAATTTAATTGTTGCGCCGCGGTAAAAATCCCGTCCCGAATCAGCAATGTACTTACCAGCGAGGTGAGGCCGGAGGCGGCGAAAATCATGGCCAGCACCACGAATTGGTAGATGGCAGCATACACGGGTCGAGCACCGGATAATAGCATTCCCGCCATCAAGCCGGGAATCCATACGATGCCTAGCGAACGAATGGAGTCGATGGCCGGGATTAGGCTGGCTTCGAAGGAAGCTTGCACGTAGGGCGAGACGCTGTTTTTGGCTTCGGCTCCCAAGGCCAGCGCGGTTTCAATTTCGCCGACGTGGGCCAGAACGTCCGAGCGGAAGCGGTTGAGGGCCAATCCGTTGGTGTTCATGGCATTCGTGATCAGCATACTTCCTACGGGGACCAATGAGGTGATGGCCGTGTCGATGACGCCGAGCCACGTCATTAGCGCGATTACCGAGCCGGAGCCGAAGGCAATCGACCAGGCGGAGACGCGAAATGCGCCGGGCATGCCTTTGGCGCGGCGGGCGGAAGTGGCTCCGGCGGCCATGATCATCCCGGCCAGAAGAAAGGCGCTGGTCCAACGCGGGGCGCGCAGCAGCAATAGGAGGATCGATCCCACGGCAGTGATTTGGATGATGCCTCGGAGCATCGCGATCAGGGTTTCGCTCTCTAAATGTATGCCGCGTTTGCGGGCGAGCAGGACCACGACCATGGCGGCTAGCGCTGCGACTAGAGCTTGTGCCAGCGCGAGATACAGTTGATTGGTAAAGAATAACTTAAGCATGCAATACCTCGCTCACAGGACCCTGGCGCACGATGTGTCCGGCTTCAAGCACCAAGGCTCGCTCGGCCAGGCGGGCGGCTTGCGCGGTGTCATGGGTGACGACTACGCAGGTCAGTCCCTGAACGTGGACAATCCGCTGGATCGCCGATTCGACCTCCCGCTTAGATGTTTCATCGAGGGCGGATGTGGGCTCATCCAGAAGTAATACTAGCGGCGAATTGGCCAAGGTGCGGGCTACGGAGACGCGCTGGGCTTCGCCTCCGGAGAGATTGGAGACGTTTCGGCTGGCATAGCCCTTGAGGCCGACGCGGGCTAATAGTTGCTCGATGGAATCTTGCGATAGAGACTCTCCTCGCTGTTGGGGACCGAATCGCAGGTTTTGCTCGACTGTGCCGGGGAAGAGGTAGGGACGCTGATTGACCAGGCCCAGCTTTCGGCGCAGTTCGCGGGGCGCGATTTGCCGGTAGTCGATTCCTTCTACATAGACTGTACCGCTGGTGGGTTCATCGAGACGGTTTAGTAATCGCAGCAAGGAACTTTTTCCTGAGCCGCTGGGGCCGACGATGGCCAGGACTTCGCCGGTTCGGACTTCGAAGGTGGCGTCTTCGACTAGGACTTTCTCTTTGACTACGCGGCCCAAGTGCTCGGTTCGCAGGATGGGATCGGAGGTGACGGATTCGTTCACGGGGATGTCAACGAGTTCCTGTATCAAATTCTTGCTCCGTCCGCTAGGACGACATCGTGAGAATGCCTTTCGACCTTCATCTCAGTACTGACCGTTTGGGGTTCTTCGACTGCGTGAGCCGCTTTGCGGCTCACTCCGCTCAGAATGACACTTCATTTCAGAATGACACTTCTTTGTAGCGACGCTCTCAAGAATCACTGTGCCTGGGCGCGGACCGCTGCGCGCAGCTCTTCGACGATTTCGCGGGCGGCCTTGCGAGCGGCATCCTGTTGATTGACTTCGAAAGAAATTGCGCCGACACGGGCATGGCCGCCGCCGCCGTAGCGCTCGCAGATCTTGGCGAGATTCACTACCGGCTCCGACGGGGCCCAGGGATTTGATCCTACGGAAACTTTTACCCGAAAGCTGCTTTTGCTCAGGCCTACGCTGTAGATGGATTCGGGATGCAGATAGTAGGGGACGAATTTGTTGTAGCCTTCGAGTTCGTGGTCGGTGACATCGAAGAAGATGGTGCCGTCTTTCGATTCGATGCGTTCGCCGAGGATGGCCATGGATCGTTGATGCCGTTCGAGGAGCGGGGGCAAGAGCGAGGCGACAAAGGGCTCTTCTATGATTTCGGCCAGAGATTTGGTCGCGAGCAGAGGGATTAGCCGGGGGACAAAATCGTGGGTCTGATTCGATTCGATTACCATGGTTAGCTTCATGGCTGGGGCTTGCATTTCGACCGCATTGCGGGCGTCGGGATACATGGCACCGTCGATGATGTCGGTCCAATGGATCAGGTCTGCCACGGGGGTGCGATCGAAGCCGAAGCGCTGCTCGGCGATGGTGGCGATGAAACTGGTGCAGGATTTGAAATCGGGGTCGTAGAATTTGCGATTGCTTTGATCCTGTTCGAAGTTGGCGGCGTCGGCGGGCGACAGGAATGCGCTTTCGTGGTGGTCGAACCACCAGGTGATTTTGGGCGAGCTGGAATACTTGAAATCCACGATGGCGTTTTCGTCGCCGTCGAAATTCTTTTCATCGAACAGCGAACCGGCGCGGTGCAGCAGGCCGGAGAAAACGAATTGGACGTCGCTGCGAATCCGTTCGCGGTAGAAACGGGAGAAAAGGGCCGCCGATGAGGCGCCGTCAAAACATTTGTCGTGATAGAAAACCCGAACTCGCAAACGTGTCTCCCCTCCCAGCCAGAATCAGACAGACTATCCGAAACCGAGCGGGAAATGAAATAAAAGTAAATAGCTTTGCCATTCCGCGGACACTCTCAGGGGAATGCAGATAAACAATGTTCGGTATGGTTCCGGACTGACGCCGTTAGGTGCGTAAGGCAGAGTTAGACTTCAGACGAGCGGCTGCACCCCTGAGAATGAGCGGTGCGGAACTTATGTCGCGAGTCAGGGGGTTCCTGCCTCGGCCTACGTGACGGACCGCACTCTTGCGCTTCTGCGCGGCGTTGCGGGGGATTAGTGGGTTTAAGGTGTGAACTTAAATACGTTTCCCAGTCCACCATAGGTAGTCCCATAAAAGTTACCGGCTGAGTCTCGGATCAATCCGGCTGCAGGCGTTATGCCGTCGTTCCCACCCAAGCCGAACAACACCTTCAACTTCCCTGTCGTGTTCACCTTGAATATGGTTCCGCCGACTAAGGAATCGCCACCGAACTCAGTTGTGCCATACAGGTTACCGGCCGGATCGCTAACCAGACCTCCGTTCGGGTTCTGCCCTTCAGTGCCATCGCTACTAAAGCTGTGCAAAACGCTGAACTTGCCGCCGTTATCGACCTTGAACAGGGTTCCGCAGCCGTATTCGTATCCGAAGGCATCGCATTGTCCTCCGAACTCGCCGGCATAGACGGCGCTGCCATAAAGATTACCAGCGTCGTCCATCAACAAGCTTCCCGCGGGATCAGCCCCGTCTGCTCCTCCACGGAAGCGATGCAACACAGTTTCCTTGCCCGTCGGATCCAACTTGAACACGACGCCGCAGCCTGGCATAAACAGGAAGGTGCAACTTAGATCGCCGCCCGCTTGGGTGGTGCCATAGAAGTTACCAGCCTTATCCATAATGAGGCTTCCCGAGGGAGAGGCTCCGTCCGATCCACCTTTGAAACTGTACAGAATCGTCAACTTTCCGTTCTTCGCGAGCTTGAACACCGTCCCGCAGTCAGGATGACCATGGTGGCTGCAGGGGGAAACGCCACCGCTCACTGTTGTGCCATAGAGGTTGCCCGCTTTGTCCATCAGCAATCCGCCTTGCGGGTCTTTTGGTTTCTCGTTGAATAATCCCCCCTGAAAGTTGTACAGAATGGTTTCCTTGCCACTCGGGCTAAGCTTGAAGATCACTCCAGAACCGCCAATGCCCTCCAAGGCAACGCCGTAAAGATTGCCGGTAGCGTCCAAAATCAAGGGGTTGGTGGGAAATGCCCCACCCGGGGCACCGATCACGCCGTCAAAGCTCAGTAAGACGGTCTCCTTGCCGGATTTGTCTACCTTGAACACCGTCCCCCCGGGAGCGGTTGGGCCGAAGCTCCCGCCCATGTATGTGGTGCCGTAGAGGTTTCCCGTCGCGTCTCTGACCACGGATGCAGCCGGCTCTGCCCCATCGGGCGAGTTGGTGAAGGAGTACAGCACAGTTAAGGTCTGCGCTGGCGCCGACCCGGTCGTCGCGATCAGTGTTAGAAGAACCATTAGAAGCCCATACGCGGCTGCTGCCGCCCCTCGACGTTTTGGAACGAAATCCTGACGCTGCACGCCATCTGTCATAACTCCCCCGATTTGGATTTCATGGGATTGCTTTGCGGACTGGAACTTTACTAAACATCGCAGACACCACGTGTCAGTGTGTTGTAAAGATTTTGTCAAAGGATTGTCGGGGATCAGCTCTGAGGAAACTCGGCCTGATCCCAAGATACGCGCGCGGGGCTATGGTTCCATGGCAGCGTCAAGTGACAATCCGGACGCAGCCCCTGAGAAGGGGAGACTGGAACTTCACTGGCCGCGGATTGTTTGCGGACTAGGCGTTGGCCTGCTTCTCAGCCATGTCGCCGATTACCGGGAGTTTCCACATTTGCCCCTGATAGGCCTTGAGCAGCAGAACGATCCAGATAATGAAGCCCGCCAATCCGATCAGCGGCCAGATCAGGATGGTCAGCCAACCGAGAAACGGAATATGCACGATGATGTTCAGCGCAATCCACAAAGCAGTCCAGGCAACGGCGAAAAAGATGCACTGGAAGGCGTGGAAGCGGATAAATCGGCTCCGATTGTAAGGCTCGAGCACCAGGAAGAGGATTGCGGGAATGATGGTGAAATAAGCCAGCATGCCGGCGACGTTATCGGACAGGCCTCCTGCGGAGGCTGCGGCCGGTCGCGCTGCCGGAACTCCGGAGCGGCTGCACGCTGGACAAACTGTTGAACCATCTGGTGTTTGAGCGCCACATACGGTGCAGAACGCCATAGCATCACCCCGGAAGCATGCGTTGTTGATTGCGATTCAGAGAACGGGCGCACATTAGCAGAAATGTACCGCCAAGGCAAACGAAATCGCACCGTATAGAACCCTTCCTCAGGGCACAGGGCCACGACAACGTCATAAATGAAGTTCAGAACCTGCAAAATAAACCGTGATACGAATTGGTGTTAGTGCTCACAATCTAAGTGAGAAGATCACGGCGAAAGTTGTCGGACAGGCATTCTCCGTTGTGCCCGTACGTGGATTTATCAGATTTGGTGGCGTACTTTGCTGGCCTGATGCATAGGCTGATCAATCTTCAGACTGCTTCATACAGCTTCAGACTGTCTCCATGGACACTTCCGGCTAACGGGTGCAAGATCGCAAGCATAATTTCTTCTCCATGAGAGACGAAATCAATCCACTACAGAGGTGATGCAATGAACCGATCAAGAGGAATGAGGCGATGGGCTTCGACTGCTATGCTGTTTGGCGCGATGGCTATGGCATTTCTGCTTCCGGCTTACGGCCAACAGGAAGTCAATCCGACCTGGTATAACCCCTGGCCCGCAGCCAACACGGCCGTCGCTCACTCCGCCCAACCGCAGGTGGCCAGCCACCGGCATCAACCGGCGCTCAAGCGGGTGTCGACGGCTCAGGGTGCCCAGAAGTCACACGGGAAGCAACCGACCGAAGTAGCGGTGGCCCGCCTGGCAAAGTAAGGAAGAGGATTCGTTGTAGAGACGCGGCTTGCCGCGTCTCTGCCGTGCACGATTAGCTTTCGGACTTCACTGGATCTTTGGCGCCAGCCTTCTGGGTTCCTCGGGGATTTTCTGGATCCAACCCAGCCGCGGTCATGATGGCGCGACCCAGTTCTTCGGGGGAAATAACAAAACCTCCGGCTGGCGCTTCGGTGCCAGAATCTTCTACGGCGGTGGGGGCGACGAAACGGTAGCCACGGCCGACTACGGTTTGCAGGTACTGCGGCTGCTCGGCATCGTCCTCGAGGGCGCGGCGGATCTTGCGGATGGCGGTGTTGATTCCCTGCTCAACGTCAACGAACACATCTTTACTCCACAGCGCGGTGGAGATCTGCTCGCGCGTGACCAGTTGCCCTCGCTTTTCGACCAGAAACATGAGCAGTTGCAGGGGCAGGCCCTCGAGCCGAACCGGCGTGCCACGGCAGGAAAGCTGAAAACGGCCGTAGTCGAGCTGGAAGTCGTCGAAGCAAATCTTCTTCTCGGGCACGGCATAACTCCTGTCACTTTTCGCGCGCTACTCGAACGGCTTCATCGCTCAGCCGAGACGCAGCAAGCTGCGTCTCTACGGGTTCTGAAATTTTGTTCTTGCGGGGTTGTTGTGTCAAGCCCAGAAAACAGGAAAATTTATTTCAAGCCTTCCACCAGATAAAGGTCTCCGAGGGTGCGATGGAAGCCGTAGACGTAGGTCTTGCCATCCGGCGTCATGAGGATCGGTCCGATGGTGGAGACGCCGGTGGGATCGAGCGGGGCAATTTCTTTCCACACGGTTTTCTTTCCCGTGGCTAATTCCAATCGATAAACCTTGGCGGGCACTTCGCCGGTGCGGTAGAGAAAAATGGAACGGGCGTCCTGACTCCAATTAATGGGAAGGTCTCCCGCTTCCATGCCTTTCACGATTCGAGGATCGCCTCCCGCCACCGGAAATATGTAGCCTTTTTGATCGGGGCCAATGCCCACCACCATCTGGCCGTCCGGTGAGATGGCAAAGTCCTGAGCTTCGACCCCTTCCGAAGAAATCGCCTGCGGTTTCCCTCCGGAGGTATCCTGCATGTAAAAGCGCACGCCACGGCCGGGTTCGTTACCCGAAAAGACGAAGCGCTTGCCGTCGGGAAACCAACGCGCCCATTGATGGTTGATCGAATCGCTGGTCAACGACTTAGTTTCACCCGCCCCGGTTGGCAACAGCCGAAGTTGTCCGGGCGTGATCGGCGTTACCACGAGAACCCACTTTTGATCCGGAGAAAGAGCAGAGGCGCCGCCTTCGCCCAGGCGTATGGCCGGTGTGCCATCGGTGTTACGAACATAAACCGCGTAAGTCAGATCCTGTGTATCGCCATACTGCACGCCGCCGCCGATTCCTTCTTCGTCAAACAGAAGCGTCTTGCCGTCGGCGGAAAGGTCGGCGGGATAGGAGTAGTCAAGCCAGGAAAGATCACGCTCTTTGGCGGCGCCTCCGCTCAAACCCATGACCTCGCGGCGGCGATCGGCGCGAGCCAGCAGCACTCGTCCGTCTCGCCAGATATCGAAGATAACCAGCGAACCGGGTACGCGGGTCACCAATCGATGCTTGCCTGCGAGGTCGACGGCGGTGATGTAGTGAAACAGTCCCAATTCGCTGGCGGTAAACCAGACTTCGTTGCCGTCAGGCGACCAGGCAAGGCCCTGCGTGCCGTACCACTCGCGGGTCAGTTCACGCTTGTGACCGGAAACATCGACGACGGCGACCAAGCCGCCGTCGTCTCCCTGATTCGGATGGTCCATGAAGGCCACGAAGTCGCCCTTCGGGGAAACTCGCGGATAGCTGATCCAGCCACCGCTGGTCTCGTACAGGACCTTGCCAATGGGATATTCAAGCCGGTCGCGGCCCCCAACGTTGCGCACCACGGCCAGACTATTTCCATCCGGGGACCAATCTGCCCATTCGACATCCTCGACAATCGGACGGGGTGCCCCACCCGCCAGCGGCGCTCTGGCCAGGGTGCCCACGTTGATCCATGTCCCGACGGGATGGCTGCCTAATGAAAGCGCCATCTCACCTCGCGATGAAATGGCGAGAAGCTCGGCGCGTCCGAGTCCCAGAGAACGCGACTCTACCATGCCCTGGCGGGCGGAGAATGTTTCCACTGGATTGCCTTGCCAGGCGGCGCTGTATAGGATCGTTTGCCCATCGGGTGCAAATCGGGCGGAGCGAATTTCGCCGCGGCGGAAGGTGATCTCGTGATAGAGCGGCGCGCTGGCGGCTGAGGATCCCCATAGGCGCTTTCCCGCAAGTAATCCCACGGCGAGGGTAACCAGAAAACCAAGGCAGACCAGCGCGGGCAGAAGACGACTGCGGCGGGCCGGAGCCGGTTTTTCAGTGCTTACTTGGGTTGCGCTCGCTGCGGCGGTCGAGACTACTCCACTGATTCCGGCGCGTGAAGAATCCGTGTCTCGCTTCAAGCGCTTTAAGTCGGCGCGAAGCTCAGCGGCGCTCTGGCAGCGCAGTTCGCGGTCTTTCTCCAATGTCTTGTTCAGGATGGTTTCGAGTTGCGGCGGCAATCCCGGATTCAGCTGGACCGGCGACGTGGGAACTTTATTTAAGATCGCTTCGAACACAACTGCGGATGTCGTTCCCGAGAATGGCTGCCTGCCGGTTGCCATTTCGTAGAGCACCACGCCGAATGAGAACAGATCGGTGCGATGGTCGAGCGTCTCTCCGCGCGCCTGCTCGGGCGACATGTAGGCGATGGTTCCCATGGCCGTGCCCGGCGTGGTGAGTTGGTCGACGCTGATGGCGGTGCGGGTTGCTCCGGCCGCGGCGTCGACCACCCGGCTTCCCTGCGGAGTAAGTTTTGCCAGGCCGAAGTCGAGGATTTTGACTTGTCCGCGCTGGCTAACAAAGATATTTGCGGGCTTGATGTCGCGGTGCACGATACCGCCGGAGTGGGCGGCATCGAGGGCGTCGGCAATCTGGATTCCTAGTTCGAGCACCTGTTCGATCTTCAGCGGACGGCCCTCGATCCTGTGTTTGAGGGTTACGCCGTCCAGATATTCCATGGCGATGAAGGCGCGCCCGTCCTGCTCGCCGATGTCGTAGATGGTGCAGATATTGGGATGGTTCAGGGCAGAGGCCGCCTGCGCTTCACGCTGAAAGCGGCTTAGCGACTGAGGATCCTTGGCCACGTCTTCGGGAAGGAACTTCAGCGCGACGAAGCGGTGCAGCCGAGTGTCTTCAGCTTTGTAGACAACGCCCATGCCTCCACCGCCGAGCATCTCAACGATTCGGTAGTGGGAAATGGTCTGGCCGATCATGGTCCGAGTGGCGTCGGGCTGTTTGTCCAAGTCGAGTAATCTTAGGTGGGATTGGGCGTTGCGTCAACCCGCGTTGGGGGATTTCTCCTAGCACTTAAAGCACGGCTGGTACAGTTTGCGAAAAATCCCTCCAGGCGCTGAGTCTTGAGCGGGCGCGGCTCTCAGCCACGCCGGAGGTCATTAAGAAGCAACAGTCGGCGCGGCTGGAAGCCGCCGCCCTTTCAAAACTCCAGCGCCTCGGGGGTTCGCAAGCTGTTGTTCGCTTGAGTTAACTCCTTACCGTCAGCACTGGACACTTCGCGTGACAAACAACCTCATGCGCGGTGGCCCAGGGTAGATGGGCTGAGGCGCGGGCTGAGGCGGCTTGATTTACGCCCATGACGATCAAATCTGCATCGGAGACGACGGCAGTCCTCACGATCGCGTCGGGGGCGAAGTCAAAGTCGACCAGGAATTCCGGATGAGACGGGAGATTCGCGTCGGGGGGAATCAAATCCTCGAGCCGGCCGAGATACCGAGCCTTTGCCGTTTTCTGTTGTTCGACGAAATCAGTGCCGGGATACCAGTACGGCCCGACTTCGACCGCTGGGACTGGGGTCACGACGTGTAAGAGGATCAAGCGTGCCTTGCTCTCCTTGGCAAGCAAGATGGCATACTGCAGGGCGTGCAGCGAAGCTGGCCCGAAATCCGTGGCGAATAGGATTCGGCGAAATTGCTTTACGCTTGCCGGCTCGGGAGGAACCGCCGGTCCAACAGTCAGTACTGGACAGGAAGCCAACCGAAATAGTTCTTCGGCCACCGAGCCGAGAATTACTTTCTTCAGTCCTCCGCGTCCATGGGTGCCGAGTACCAGCAAATCGATTTCGTCTTGCTCGATCAATTCCGAGAGGACATCCCGGATTGGTCCCTGCTCGAAGCGAACCTCATTAGGTATGTCCTTGAGAGCATTTCCGCTGAGGAAGGTTCTCATCGCGAATTCGGCGTTCTGGCGACCGTAATCCAGCTCGGAAGGCAGTGGCTCAATCGGGATGGGCGTCCGTGCCTGCGGAGAAATCACATGAACCAGATAGATCTTGGAACCATATCCGCTCGCGATCGCCGCGGCGTAGGGCAGAGCCCTTTTCGAGGCCTCCGAGAAGTCGGTTGCGAAAAGGATGTTCTTAAAGGTGACACTCTGTTTGAGCTCAATCGTTTCCATGGGGATACCTCCTTCCCATCTTCCTTGTTTATAGGTCGAAACGATCGGCTACGCGGTGATCGAGGTCACAGGGAACGGCCCACTCCAACGCACGCGCAAGCTTTTGATATGACAGCCTTGACTTGGCCAGGGAAGCGAGCGGAGAACAGTTATAGCCTAGTCGGCTGGTTGCGGTCTGGTTCGCGTAGGTGGGTAGGGATTCCCACCTACGCGACGGGCTAAAGTTCTAACGCGCTGTGGCCACGAGCGCCCCACGCTTTTCAGCTGGGACAAACTCCCGTACCGCTTGCCCGGTGTAGATCTGCCGCGGACGCGCGATCTTCTGCTCCGGATCGGTGATCATTTCCTGCCATTGGGCCAGCCAGCCCGCGGTGCGCGGAATGGCAAACAGCACGGTAAACATTTCCGGCTTGAAGCCCATGGCCTGATAGATGATTCCAGAGTAAAAGTCGACGTTGGGATAGAGTTTGCGGGTGATGAAATATTCGTCCTCAAGCGCGATTCGTTCGAGTTCGAGCGCGATGTCGAGCTTGGGATTTCCGCCGGTGACTGCGAATACTTTCTCCGACACCCACTTGATGATCTTGGCGCGCGGATCATAGTTCTTATAGACGCGGTGGCCGAAGCCCATCAGCTTGCCGTGCCCATCTTTCACTTTCTTGATGTAAGCGGGCACATTCGCCTTGGAGCCGATTTCGTCGAGCATGTTCAGAACCTCTTCATTGGCTCCGCCGTGCAGCGGCCCCGACAAGGCAGCGGCAGCGGCGGCGGTTGAAAGGTAGGGATCGGTCTGGGCGCTGCCCACGGCGCGCATGGCGCTGGTGCTGCAGTTTTGTTCGTGGTCGGCGTGCAAGATGAAGAGAATGTCCAGAGCGCGGGCGATTACGGGATTGGCAACGTACTTCGGCTCGACCATTCTCCACAACATGTTCATGAAGTTTTCTGGATAGCTGAGATCGTTGTCCGGATAGACATAGGGAAAGCCGAGACTGTGCCGGTACGACATGGCTGCGATGGACGGCACTTTGCCGATTAGCCGTTTGATCTGCAGCAGCCGGTTGGCGGGATCGTGAACCTCTCTAGACTCGGGATATACCGTGGACAAAGCCGCCACGGTGCTCACCAGCATGGCCATGGGATGAGCGTCGTGGAGAAAGCCCTCCATGAGCTTCTTCGTGGTTTCATGCAGCATGGTGTGATGGGTGATTTCATTGACCCAGTTTTTAAGCTCGTCCGGAGTGGGAAGCTCACCGAACAACAGCAGGTAGGCGACCTCGAGAAAGGTGCAATGTTCCGCCAGCACTTCAATGGGGTAACCTCGATAACGAAGGATGCCGCGATCGCCGTCAATAAATGTAATGCTGCTGTGGCAAGAGGCAGTATTCATGAACGCCGGATCATAGGTCATGAGCCCAAAATCTTGAGCGTCGGTTTTGATCTTCCGTAAATCCATGGCCCGGATTGTTCCATTCTCAATCGGCAGGTCATAGTTTTTAGCGGTGCGATTATCGGTGATGGTAAGAATGTTTGGTGCCATGCTGAGGTCTCCTTATGCGGATGCCCGTAGTGCCAGTCGCGGGTTTGCGCAGAACTGCCGACACTTCACGCTTCCCGTCACGTCATTCTGTGCTGTTATGGGAAAGTGCCGCAGTGCCCTTGCTCACAGAAACGTGTGATCGAGATCACTCCGAGGCGGTCGTACCGGTCGGAGTTTCGACCCCCGCGCTGCCATGGATCGCGGTAATGCACAACCTGCCAACCGTCCCAGCAACCCGAGTGTATTCTACTCCGTTTCGTCGAAGGCCTCGGCAAGTCGGCAGTATCAGCGTCATGAACAATTTTTGCTCATCATGGCGCGGCAGTGGCGCGCGATCTGTCGCTCTTCCTCTGTCGGGACAATCTGAATTTTGTCGGCGGTGAGCCCCAGTCGCTCAAGGCCGCCGGTTGCCGCGGATCGAACGTAATTGCTGTGCTGTCCAATGCCGCCGGTGAAGGCCAGAAGATCCACACCGCCCAGGAGCGCCATGTATGCCCCGATCGTCTTTCTCACCGAAAGCGCAAAGACATCGAGCGCGAGACGGGCGTTGTGATCATTCGAGCCGATTCGTTCTTGCAGCGCCTTCACATCGCTCTCGCCGGAAGAGAGCGCCAAAAGGCCGCTCTGATGATTAAGGAGATCCTCAAGTTTGTCGGCATTGAGCTTCTCATTGCGCAGAAGGTAGAGAATGACGCCGGGGTCAAGGTCGCCAGATCGTGTGGCCATGGGAATGCCGCCAGTGGGCGTGAGGCCCATCGTGGTATCGATGGAGATTCCGTCTCGAAGCGCGCAGAGACTCGATCCGTTGCCCAGATGCGCAAAGATGGCTCGCTGGGGAAGCTTCGCACCGTAGTGATGCACCAGCGACTCGTAAGAAATACCGTGGAAACCATAGCGACGAATGCCCGCGTCGAAGTAGCGATGCGGGAGCGGAAAATGCGAAGCGACTTCCGGGATCGTCTGATGAAAAGCGTCGTCGAAGCAGGCGAACTGGGCGGCCGAGGGAAAGATCGATTGTGCGTTAGCAATTAGCGTCAGAGCCTGCGGGATGTGTAGCGGCGCAAAGTGGGTTGCCGCGCGCAGTTGGTCCAGCACTTGTGGCGTAATGATTTGGTGCTTGCGGAGCTTGGGGCCGCCGTGCACCACGCGGTGGCCTACAGCCGCCGGGGTGGTGGCGACGTGCTCCTTTATGGCTGCAGCGAGAACGCTGAGTGCATGGGTTTGCGATTCGTGAATACTCTCGCGCTGCACCAGCGAAGTTCCGTCGGAGGAGCGAATGTGTAGGGTCCCATTGCTGTGTCCAATGCCATCGGCGCTTCCCGTCAGCAGCGGCTCTTCATCTGCAGCCCCATTGTCTGTTGTCCCAGGCTGGTAGATGCCGAACTTCAGCGAAGAGGATCCGCTGTTGAGTACCAGGATGAGATCGTCTTTTCTCATCAACTCTTTTGCCATTGTCTATCCCGGCCACTTCCAGTTGCGAATCTCTTCTTTATCGATGCCTTCGGCGTGTGCGTAATTAACGCTCGCGATGATCTGCCCCTTCAGCCACTCCTTGACGTGAGCGCCGATGGAACGCAGGCGCGGAACGCGGTCGATGACGTCGATAGCCAAATCGAAACGGTCGATCTGATTGATGATGGCAAGTTCGAGTGGAGTGTTGATGTTGCCTTTTTCCTTGTATCCGCGCACATGAATGTTTTCGTGATTCGCGCGGCGATAGCTGAGCTTGTGAATGAGCGAGGCGTAGGAATGGAAGTTGAAGATGACTGGCTTGTTGGTAGTGAAGAGCGAATCGAAATCGCGATCGGAGAGTCCGTGCGGGTGTTCGCTCGTCGGCATGAGCCGGAATAGATCGACGACATTGACGAATCGAATCTTCAAATCGTGGAAGTGTTCCTTCAGGATTGCGACCGCCGCCAGCGATTCCATGGTTGCGATATCGCCGGCGCATGCCATCACCACGTCGGGATCCTCGCCGTCATCGGTCGACGCCCAGTCCCAGATGCCGATGCCCTTGGTGCAGTGGGTTACGGCTTCATCCATATTGAGGTACTGCAGATGCTCCTGCTTGTCCGCGACAATCACGTTGACGTAATCGCGCGAGCGGAGGCAATGATCCGCCACGCTGAGCAGGCAGTTTGCGTCCGGTGGTAGATAGATGCGAACGATGTCCGGACTTTTGTTGGTGACCACGTCGAGAAACCCGGGATCCTGGTGGGTAAAGCCGTTGTGGTCCTGCCGCCACACCAAAGATGTGATGAGGAGGTTGATCGACGGGATGGGCGCTCGCCAGTCAAGTTCTTTCTTCGACGCCTCCAGCCACTTGGCGTGCTGGTTGAACATGGAATCGATGATGTGGATGAAGGCTTCGTAGCTTGAAAAGAAGCCGTGGCGCCCGGTGAGAACGTAACCTTCAAACCAGCCTTCGAGGGTGTGCTCGCTCAGCATCTCCATGACGCGGCCGGAGGGATCGAGTTCGCCGCCATCGGCGTCTTCCGGCTTGTATTCGGCAATCCACGTTTTCTTCGAAGCGGCATAGATGGCTGTGAGCTTGTTGGAGGCAGTTTCATCGGGCCCGAAAACGCGAAAGGAACTCATGTTACGGCGCATTACCTCGGCGAGAAAATGTGCGAGCACGTCGGTGGGCAGAGCATAAGCCGCACCGGGCGCCTTCACTTTAGTGGCATAGTCGCGAAAGTCTGGCAGCTCGAGTTCTTTGCGGAGCAGTCCGCCATTTGCGTGGGGATTGGCGGAGATGCGGCGCGGCCCCGCAGGAGCAAGTTCCTGCAGTTCTGGTATCAGGGTTCCGTTGGCGTCGAATAGCTCTTCGGGTCTGTAGCTGTGCATCCAGTCTTCCACGATTTTCAGATCCTGCTTGTTCGTGGCTGGGTCGGCTACGGGAACCTGGTGCGCGCGCCACGTGCCTTCCACCTTGTGGCCGTCTACCTCTTTCGGTCCGGTCCATCCCTTGGGCGAGCGAAGCACGATCATGGGCCAGCGCGGACGCGCGGGGTCGCCGGTGGAGCGGGCGTGTTGCTGCAGAGAACGAATCTCCAGGACGCATTGCTCCAAAGTGGCGGCCATTTTCTGATGCATCTCGGGCGGATCGTCGCCTTCGACGAAATAAGGTTTGTGGCCGTATCCGGTCAGCAGCGACTCCAGTTCTTCATGCGGAATACGCGCGAGGATTGTGGGATTCGCAATCTTGTAGCCGTTGAGGTGCAGCACGGGCAGGACAGCGCCGTCGCGAATTGGGTTCAGGAACTTGTTCGAATGCCACGAGGTCGCAAGCGGACCGGTCTCGGCCTCACCGTCGCCGACCACGACCGTGACGATGAGATCAGGATTGTCGAACGCCGCTCCGTAGGCGTGCGAGATGGAATAGCCGAGCTCGCCGCCTTCGTGAATGGAGCCAGGCGTCTCCGGCGTGCAGTGCGAACCAATTCCGCCGGGAAATGAAAACTGGCGGAAGAATTTGAGCAAGCCGGCCTCGTCGCGGCTCTTGTCCGGATAAATTTCGGAGTAGTGGCCTTCGAGATAGCAGTTGGCTAGGGTGGCGGGGGCGCCGTGGCCGGGGCCTGAGATGTACATCACATTCAGGTCATACTTCTTGATGAGACGGTTCAGGTGAACCCATACAAGCGACTGGCCGGGATCGGATCCCCAATGACCGAGAAGCCGGTGCTTGATGTGTTCCGGCTTCAAGGGTTCGCGTAGCAAAGGGTTGGCGCGAAGATAGATCATGCCTGCCGACAGGTAATTGCAGGCTCGCCAGTAAGCGTCCATCTTCCTCAACTCTTGGGGCGGAAGCGGCCCTGAGTGAGTTGTGTCTGCTATTCGATGTTCTCTGATGGTTGAAGATTGGGCCATCGCGAATTCCCCTCTCTGAGCTTTGATTCTTCTGATGCGAAAGAGTGACCGAATGACTTAGGAAAACCAGCTCAATTCTGCCTGTCATGGATGATGTTTTCGAACGCAAGTTAGACACGGAATCTGGCTACATTTCCAATTTCAGAACGCACGGAATTCGACTGGCGAAAACCTGGCGAGCGGATTGGCGACGAGGTCGTACTTACCCAACCGTTCGATGTTGCCAGACAATACCTGGAGTGGCCACTGACGAAGCTGATCGGGAAACCAGGATCGCAGCCGCTCGCAGCGAAGCAGCTACGCCCGAAATTTCCGCCAAAACGGTGGGCAGTGCCGAATTGGGAATGTTACGAGTTAGTACCGGTACCCCTCCCCCCTCGATCTCTTGGAATCATGAGGTTAGGGCGAGACCAGCCTTAAAATCTTTGAGGAATAAGGACTTACGCGTAAAATCTTCCGGAATAAAGACTTAGCTAGCCTAGTTCCTGAAATGGCCCTTGCGGACGTTCCCGGATTTGACGCTATTCGGTTGTCAATGAGCTAATGTTGCTTTGAGACATAATATCCTTTGGGCAAGCTCGGCGTCAATGCGGTGGCAAGGCAAGATGCGAAGTTTGGGGCCGATGGGACAGGCGCGTGTCATCCAAATACTCCTTCGCGAAAAACCCGCAAGGATCGGGCACCCTAACCTGGTTTTCACCTTTAAGGTGCAGGCCACCGCCGCCAAGCCTCGCTGGAGTCGGGTTCCGGGACTGTGGACGTCCTTCTAGGGCGTAATTTCAAACACTGTACCGGAACTCTTGGTTTGGTAGCCGGAGGTCGTTCCGTAGAGATTTCCTGCTGCGTCGAAGATCAGCGCGCCTTCGGGGCCGGCGCCGTCGGCGCAATTGGTTAGAGAGCAGAACTCATAAAGGGCACTTTCCGTCCAGCTTCCGTGAGCATGCGGCGTCAGTTCGAAGACGATACCAGCCCAATATCCATTGGTGCCGCCCAGCGGGGTTGTGCCATAAAGATTTCCTGCTGCATCCAGGAGCAGAGCAGCAGAGGGCTCGCCTCCGTCGTTACCGCTCCTGAACTGGTGGAGCAGGTTTTCCGCCCAGCTTCCGTCAGGGTTCAAAATCAACTCGAAGACGCTGCCGCAGTTTCCCTTACACCAACCCTGAGACGTCGTGCCATAGAGGTTTCCCGCTTGGTCGAAGATCACGCCCGCTTCGGGTTGGCATCCTTCGTGTACACATCCGAAACGGTGGAGCACCTTCTCTTTCCAGCTTCCATCCGCGCTCGGTGTCAGCTTGAACACGACGCCGCCGTCGGAGCCACTGCCCCCTTGAACTGTCGTGCCGTAGAGACTTCCCGACTGGTCGAAGATCAGGTCGCCGGCAGGTAGTTCCCCGTCGGGACCCGCGAAAGAGTGGAGCACCCTTTCTTTCCAGCTTCCAGCCACATTCGGTGTCAGCTTGAAGACGATGCCACAGCCTGCTTCAACATTTCCGTAGCAATTGAGATCCCCGCCATAGTAGGTAGTGCCATAGAGATTGCCGGTTTGGTCGAAGATGAGCGCCGACAAGGGAACACCACCGTCCTGGTTGCCTGAGAAGTCGTGAAGTACCTTCTCTTTCCAGCTTCCATCTGCATTCGGTGTCAGCTTGAAGACGACACCTTGTCCCCTGGCGCCGCCCTGCTCAGTGGTGCCGTAGAGATTTCCGCCTTGGTCGAAGATGACTCGGGCTACCGGCAACCCGCCATCATTTCCATTCGTGAAATGGTGGAGAACTTTCTCTTTCCAGGTTCGGGCCGAGCCCTTGGTCAGTTCGAACACCACGCCATATCCGTAGGCGCCGCCCAGGTACGTCGTGCCGTAAAGATTTCCTGCCTTGTCGAAGACGAGGCCTGCATAGGGTTCGGAGCCGTCCTGACCGCCGGTGAAGGAGTACAGCGTTTTAAGCGTGGGTTGCGCCCGGGCGGCGGGCGAGCACACCAGAGCTGCTATGAAGACCGCCAGCAGAGTTGCGACGTGTGCCCGCGCTTGTTTATTGCGTTTCATGAGCGATCTGCTCCTTCTGTGCTCTTGCGAATGACCTTCCTTATACGTAGGGATTCTAAGCCCCACGATCTTGCCCAGCCCCTCGTCCAGCCCAATTCCGCGCTCCGCTGGCGACTGTCATTGTTGCGGACTACTCCAATTCCAGCCACCAGTAGGCTTTCTCAACCATGGCGCTGATGTACTTTTATCACATCCCAGTATGCCGATGGTCACTGACGCCCCTCGGCAAACCGATTCGTTCTTGCATGTGTGCGTCCGGGATCGGCCTCCTTCACACTTTCACCTGGGTGGCCCACCCTTTTGCTTTGCTTGCGAAGCGGTGGGATGGTCTTAATGGGAAATGTGTTTTCGGCTTGGCGTGCTACCGCTGGCGTCCTGGCAGGAAGCGAAAGCAATAGACGATGCCGAAGAGCAGCAGGGTTGCGCCCCACCAGAGGTTGGCGTGGAGGGAGAACAGCACTACCGGATTGGCGGGGGGCTGGAATAGTTCCCAGACTCCGGCGCCGGTGATTAGGATGCCGTTTACCAGTAGCGATACGCCGATGAAGAACCAGATTGAGATTTCGTGCATAGGAGCTTTCAGCTCTCAGCTATCAGCTTTCAGCTTTTTCGTTTCACACTGAAAGCCGATCGCTGAGGGCTAAGAGCTCTTCTACCAGAACACGATGTTTAATATCACGAAAACAACTCCCACTACGACTGCCCAGAATGCCGGGCGTTTGTAGAGCTCAACGTCGGCTTCGTGCGGTATTGCGGTCACGCCGTAGACCAGGCCGTTCAACTCGCTGTCTGGTTTTGGCTTTGTCATGTAGCTTACTGCGACTGTAACCAGGACGCAGACGATCCACGACCAGAGGCCGCGATACATGTTTTCTGCCATGTCGCGGGCGTTGGGCGAGAGGGCTACGTAGCGCAGGGCTGCGGGGTCGGCCTTTACCCAGGCCCACATGGCGATCGAGGAAAGCGTTCCGGCGAGCAATCCCCAGAAGCCGCCGGCCGGAGTTGCGCGCTTCCACAGCATGCCTAGGATTACCGTGCCGAACAGCGGGGCGATGAAGAAGCTGAACAGGGCCTGCACGTAATCCATGATACTGGCAAACGACATTACCAGGTACGCTGTGCCCACGCTGATGAGCACGCCCAGCACCGTACACCAGCGGCCCATGTTCACGTAGTGATGATCGCTGGCGTCTTTGTTGATGAGGGCGCGATAAATGTCGTAGGTCCAGACCGTGGTGAAGGCGCTGACGTTGCCGGCCATGCCGGACATGAATCCGGCGATCAGGGCGGTGACCCCTAGACCCAGCAGGCCAGGGCCGCAGTAGCGGGCCAGCATCAGGGGTAGGACTTCGTTGTAACTGTGGCCGCCGGAGGCGACTGCGGCGGTTTCGCCGGTCAATCTGGTGGGCAGGACCGCGATGGCCAGCAAGCCCGGGAGAATCACGATGAACGGCACCATGAGCTTGAACGCGGCTCCGATGATGGGTGCCATTTTTGCGGCGCGCAAGTCTTTCGCGGCCAGCACCCGCTGTACTACCAGGAAGTCGGTTGTCCAATAGCCGAAGGCGAGTACGAATCCGAGGCCGAAGACGATGCCGGTCCAATGGATGCCCATGGGATTGCCGTTGAAGCTGCCAAGGGTGGCCCATGCATGGGTGTATTCGGCTGAGGCGTTTTGCGCGATGCGGAGTTTGAGGTTGGTCCATCCGCCGGCTTCGATTAGGCCGAGGATCGGGATCAGCAAGGCTCCGGCCCAGATGAGGATGAACTGCAAGACCTCGTTGAAGATGGCGGAGCGCAGGCCGCCGAGCGTAACGTACACCGCGACCGTGAGCGACGAAACCCAGATGCTGAAATGGATGTCCCAGCCCAGGACGACTTTCATCACCAGAGCCATCGAGTACATGTTGATGCCGCTCATTAAGACGGTCATGAAGGCAAAGGAGACCGAGGACAGGGTGCGGCTGGCTTCTCCGAAACGCAGCTTCAGATAGCCGGGGACAGAATGGGTTTTGGAGATGTAGTAGAAGGGCATCATGACGATGCCGAGGAAGAGCATGGCGGGGATGGCGCCGATCCAGTACCAGTGGACGGCTAGCAGGCCGTATTGATAG
The DNA here is from genome assembly GCA_963838765.1 of uncultured Acidobacteriota bacterium. Classification (GTDB taxonomy): domain Bacteria; phylum Acidobacteriota; class Terriglobia; order Terriglobales; family Acidobacteriaceae; genus JABDBE01. Next base: position 26,563 of record CAWISU010000043.1, read on the forward strand.
GCGCCCGCTGCCCAGCCCATTAGTTCGAGGGCTCCCAAGTTGGCGGAGAGGAAACTTAGGCCGGCGACCCAGGCGGTCATTTCGCGTCCGGCCATGAAAAAATCTTCGCCGGTTTGGGCGTGGCCGCGGAGGTAGAAGCCGATTCCCAGGACCAGAACAAAATAGAAGGCGATTATGATTACATCCACCGTGGAGAGGTGCACGAGCCTGGATGCGAGGAAGATCGCCAGCGGTGGCATCATTTAATTTCTTACCTCACAGTAGTATGCATGTTTTAGGTCTTTAGTTAAAAGTGCTTGATGTGGGTAATCTCTCCGTTTGCTCGTACTGGGCTTTTATGCGCTGTCTGCGACTGGTCTCGACGACCTCCTCGATTTGCCGAAGTACAGAAGACCTTGAAACGCAGAGGCCGCTGAGAAGAGCCGCAGAGGGCGCAGAGAAAGCCAATTGCTTTTGAGGAGTCTCTGATCCTGCCCAATCGAGGCATCAACTTGTGGTGCAGGTATTTGCTAAAGTCAGGCGCAAAAAGAATGGGGAGCCTTGGCGGCTCCCCTGGGTTGTGCCTTACTGAATCGGCAAGGGTTAGAAAATGAACTTCGCCACGATCGCGATCGTGCGGGCATTGCTGGCAAATACAGTTTGTGGCTGGTTGAATTCCGTTTTTCCAGGCGTGAGGTAGTTCGTATAGGAGCTGCTGGTTGTGCTGAAACCGCTGACATCGTTCACTCCCAGCCCAAACCCAGGATTGCTGCCGGGTATGTACTGAGGGTGGTTGATGATATTGGCGAATTGCGCTCCTAACCGGAATTCATATCTTTCCGTTATATTCAGGCTCTTGTACACCGCCAAGTCGATGTTGTTTGTGCCCGGGGTCTGTAGCGTATTGCGGCGAGTGTCAGTCAAGGCACCGGTGCTAGCACGGATGTACTGGGCATTCGGATTGTTGGCTACGTATGCGACGATGTTTGCATTTGGCAGGCTGCAATTACCGTTGCCATTGCACAGCGGGGTTACATCGGTGCCGGTTCCTGGCACGCCAGCCGCATTGTAGATTGCCCGATCACCGGCAGAATCAATGTTCAGGTTGGCGTCTATGGCGGATTGCACGGTCGCCCACTCGCCGGTCTCATAGGTGTACACCGGACTAAAGTTCCAGTTGCCAACCACGTTTCTCATCAGCCAGCTACCGGTCTTGAAGTACGGCAAGTCATAAACCATCGCCAAGGTAAAGCGTTGCGCACGGTCCAAGGCAGAGTTGGCTATATCGGACTGGTTGAAACTGAAGAAGTCCTGCGGCCTACGAGGAGTCAGGTTTGTGCTGTGGAAGTCCGCCGTGCTGTTGTCAATGGTGTGACTCCAGGTGTAGGAGGCTCTGACGGTTAGCCCATTGCTCATACGGCGGTTAAGCGCAGTCTCAAGCCCGTTGTACTTGGACCAGCCGGCGGGAATGAAGCTGGTAAGGATGCTGTTGTTGAAGCCAGCCGCGTTTAGATTGGCCGGGATCAAGTTAGCAGCTTGAAGGGCGAAGAGGTTGTTTAGGCTGTTGGGCAAGGCATTGAGCGTCGCTTGGCTGGGCGCCTGCAGATAAGTCGGAAGGGCATTCTGCGGGGTAACCACCGACTGCAGGTTGATAATGTCCTGGAAGCTCAGGGCATGGCCTCCAGTACCGACGTAATTGACCTCGGCAGTGTAATTCCTGCCGAAGGAGTGTTGTATCCCAAAGGTCCAGTTAACGGAATATGGATCCTTGATGTTAGGCGGGATCCAATTTGCGGTATTGGCAATGGCGGTGGCACGGTCCAGTACAGTTATCCCGCTGCCTCCCCCACCCGAAAGGCCTCCGCCAGCGAGAAAGCCTGGCGCAACGGTGGCAGGATTGACGCTGAGGGTCGACCCCACCTGCGGAGGCACCGCGAGAATGCCGATGTTGTCGTACAGGGTGTCCCAAGCCAGACCGAAGCCGCCGCGAATGGAAGTGTCGCCGCTGGTTCCCGGCGAATAGGCGAAGCCGAAGCGAGGCGCCCAGTTATTCTTGGGAGCGCGCGGGTTACTGAACACTAGCGGCTGGTTGTTGGCTTGCGGAATGAGTACGTTGGGAGAGTTGGAAACCGCATTGAGAGATTGCCGGTTCTCACCTTCTGGAGTAGTGGTGTATTCGTAGCGTGCACCGAGGTTCAGACTCAAGTGCGTGTTCACTTTCCAGGTGTCATTTACGTACCAGTAGATCGCGTTCTCATTCCCGTAGTACGTGGTTGAGCCGGTACTGCGCTGACCGAAATTGTCGGGCGAGTAATCCTCGAGGAAAACCTGCGTTTCGTTATACTCGTAATCGCCGCGAGAGCGTTGCGTGAACGACTGGGGTGAGATGTACCAGTGATACTCAGCTCCGAACTTCAGGTTGTGTTTGCCTTTGAGCCAGCTGACGTTGTCCACAAACCCATAGTAATTCTGGATGGTGGACTGGGGAGCATTAGGATCGGGCCCGATATTGAGACCGGAGCCGAGGTCAAACAGCGAAATGTTGGGGAACGCATCCAGTCCCGGAAACTTCTGCGGGCCAACCGAGAAATCCTCGGAGAAGCGATTGAACCCCACCCGGAATTCGTTGGTGATTGTGGGCGTGAAGGTGTGGTATTCGCTGATAGTAGCCAGGTCGAAGGTCAGCGGAAGGTTGGTGAAAAAGGCCGCTAGCTGAGCATTATTGTCCAGTTCGTACTGTTTGTTATAGAGGAAGCGGACACGGATCTGATCTTTCTCGGACATGTTGTAGTCCACGCTCTGGACAAAGTTCGTCCAACTCTGCCACGTGGCTGGCACGATTGAGACGTTGCCTACCTCAACTTGCCCTATCCCGCATGAGCCGTTGGCGGGGGCTACAAACGGAGTTGCCGACAGCGGCTTACCGTTTGCCGTTCCGTTGTACCCGATGCACCCGTTCGCTGAAGTTGGTACAGGTACATACTGCTTAAAGATTGAGAAGTTGTTCTGGTTAAGGCCTGGATCGGTCGCGATTGCGGCCAAGCCAGCCGCGGTGGGTGCCGCAACCGCGCCGCCGCCGACGGAAATGTACCCAATGGGGTTGCGCTCGAAATCGGTGAAGAAGAACAATTTGTTCTTGATAATCGGGCCGCCGAAGGTGCCGCCAAAGCGGTTGTTATCGAGCCGGGGATTGCTGGTGAGTCCTTGCTGCACCCAGGTTTCATCAACGGCATTCAGGTTCTTATTTCTGAAGTACTCGTAAAGTGATCCGTGGAAATTGTTGGTGCCGCTTTTCACCGTGGTGTTGAATTGACCGCCCGATGAGTGACCGAAGTCGGAATTAAACTGATTGGAGATCAGCGTAAAGTTCTCGACGGCTTCGGGTGGAACCGTGAGCAGGGCTCCGGTAACGGTCTTGTTGTTGTTATCCACGCCTTCGACGTCAAAGTTGTTGTCGCGGGGGCGCTGCCCTCCGACCGACGGACCCATTCCAAGTCCCATAGCGCTCGCATTGGTCACGCCCGGATTCAACATCGAAAGATTCAGAACACCGCCCCCGACCCCACCGGTTGAGGTCATGCCCAAATCCTGCGAGAGTTGATCGTTGTAGCTGGTTTGCAGCTGCGCCGTCGTAGTGTCGACCGGCGGGGCGACGCCGGAAACTTCTACCGTAGTCGCGCTGGTGCCGACTTGCAACTGCACGTTGGCGGTAAGGGTCTGGTTGAGTTGCACCGCGATGTTCTCTAACGTCGTGGTCTTGAAGCTGGGGGAGGAAACCGTAATTCGATAGTTTCCGACCGGCAAATTGGTAAACACGTATTCACCGGAACCTCTGGTGGTGGTGACAATCCTCTGGTCGGTGCCCAAGTTGACAGCTTCGACGTTCGCCGCATTCACGGCGGCTCCGCTCGAGTCGGTTACCGTTCCCGTCAAGTTACCGCTGATAGCTTGACCCTGTGCGATGCCACTCGTGAAGACCATCAGGCTCAACATCGCGAATGCAACTAGAAGAATGCTTAAGCGACTCCGTCGATCCATACGCCTTGCTCCTGAGAAGCTGAATTGGACTGACCTTACTGTGCTAGGGTGAGAGCAACGTAACCTTACATTGCTATACAAAACTTTGCAATTGAGCGTCCATACAAATCTATAGTTAATAAAGTATTTAGCGCTATCTAGTTATGGTTTTCTACTAAAATTTGTAGAAAATTGGCGCCTGCGATATGAAATTGCATATGATTTTGGGGCTCAGTAGGGATCACAGGTAGGCTGTTGCAGGAAGGCGAATCGGTAGGAGGACGCGAGCTCAGCTTCATGTTAAGGAGTTCGAAAGCGACTTGGGAAGGTCATCGTTTACCTGGTGGAAAAACGGTATACGGTGGTTGACACGAAATGCTGACCCGGCTTTAGAACTGTTGATGGAAAGTCTGGGTGATTGGGGGAATCTGGGAAATGCTGGGTTTCGAGGCAGAATGCGTTTCGGCGGTTGTAGACTTTGCCTTGCTTGCCGTGAATTCCGTCGAGGAAGTTTCCGGTGTAAAACTGGAGGCCGGGCTGCGTGGTCTGGACCTCGAGCAGGCGGCCGGAATGCGGTTCGTAGGCTTGTGCGGCTAGAGTCAAGGAGCCCGTCGTTCCGCTGTTCAGCACCCAATTGTGATCGTAACCTCGTCCCAGTTTTAGTTCCTCGTTATCCTGGTCGATGCGGGCACCGATTGGCGGTTGCGGTCGTAAAGTCAAACGGGGTTCCTTTGACGCTTCGCAGTTCTCCGGTGGGGATCAGGTTGGCATCGACTGGAGTGAAGCGATCGGCGCGGATCATGAGTTCGTGCTGCAGAATGTCTCCGTTGCCTTGGCCGGCGAGGTTGAAATAGCAGTGATTGGTTAAATTGAGGACGGTGTCTTTGTCGGTGGTTGCGCTGTAATCGATTTTGAGTTCGTTCTGGTCGGTAAGCGTGTAGACAACTTTGACCGATAGGTTTCCGGGAAAGCCTTCTTCTCCGTCTTTACTTAAATAGGTGAGTTCCAGCGCTTGCCCGGCGCTGGAGGAAACATCCTTCGGGATCCAGACTCGCTTGTTGAAACCGCCATGCAGGTGATTGTCGCCATCATTCTTCTGCAGTGTGTAGGTGATGCCGTCGAGCTTGAACTTGGCGTGGGCGATGCGGTTGGCGTAGCGGCCGACGATTGCACCGAAATATGCTTTGCCGGCTGCGTAGTCGTCGAGCTTGTCGTAGCCGAGTACGACGTCGTCGAGTTTGCCGTTGCGGTCGGGGACTTTCAGGGTGACGACGGTGCCTCCGTAGTTGGTGATCGCGGCTTCCATGCCGTGCTTGTTGGTTAGGATGTACAGATCCGTTTGCTGCCCGTCTTCAGTTTTGCCAAAGGATTGCTTTTGCATTTTCGGATTCGCCTCGGCCTGTAGAAATACAACCATGGTCGCTATAAAAAAACCGATGATCACGGTGGTCGTCGTGTTTCGTCTCATCATTTGTTTCTCCGTAGAAGAAACTGCCGAGTGAGCTTCGTCGCTCCGTTCGAAACTGTAATGCGCTACTTGGGGCTTGACTGGGCTTCGACTTTGTCGATGACCAGGGCCCGCGAGCCGCCGCGCTCGAAAACTTTTCCTGTGGCTGTCACTTTCTGGCCGGCGAACGGAAGCAGCTTCTCGTTTTGACCAGATGCGGGCGTAGCATCGGCGATGGGCCAGTAGATGGTGCCGTCGTCGGAGAGGATCACCAGCGGCGAGCCTGCTTTCGCGCAGGCGACGGCGCATTCGGGGCTGATCGGCTTCTTGAGGTTTTTGGTGAAGGCACAAGCTGAGTCCAGGACGTAGCCTTTGATCGTGTCGGGCTGGCCGTTGCCGGTGGCCGCGAAGGCAACGGCAAGGAGAGCGAGTGGGAGGACTAACTTTAGGACAGCGTTGCGAAGATGCACGGCATCTCTCCGTTCTGATTTTTTGTTTTCATTTGAGAAGACTTAATAAGTAAACCACCGATTCAGCCATGCGCCAAGTCTAACTGGACGCCACGAGAAACTGCTCACGAGCAAAGTAGATCACGGTTGAGAAACTCGCGTGGGAGTGATTCCCTCGCTTTCCACGCACTCGTAGGCCTTGCCCGCGGCGAGGTTTTTGTATTCCTCAGTCCTGCCGTTGGGCCACTGGATTACTACGCGTTCGATTTTGTCGCGCTTTCCCAGGCCGAAAGTTGCGGGGAGTTCGGATTGTGAGAGATAGCTTGAGCCGCTCTTGACCATACGGGATTGGGTCGTGCCTTCGTGATAGATGCGGACCGTCGCGCCGATTGCATCGCGGTTCGATTGCTTGCCGACGAGGTGAAAGCGGATGCTCTTGTTTCCCGCGAGTTGATCGTTGCGATAGAGATAGGCGGGACCGTTGTTGGTGGTCATGAGAAGGTCGAGATCGCCGTCGCGATCGAAGTCGCCGTAGGCGAGGCCGCGTCCGACTTTGGGTTGAAGGAATGCGTCGCCGACTTCGGAACTTGCGTCGCGAAAGGTGCGTTTGCCTTGGGCGAGAAGATTGTTCAGGAAAAGTTGCGGTGGTTGAGCGTACCCGACGTTGCCGCGGATGTTGCGAACGGTGTCATCGATATGACCATTGGCTGCGATCAGGTCGAGCGCGCCATCGAGGTCGACGATCGGCGAACAGGCAGCCGAATCCCAATGTTGTTTTGGATGGAAGACCGACGCCCGATTGGGTTGCTACATCTTCATAGGTGCCGTTGCCTGATGCTCGATACAGGCCGATCATTTCGTTGTCAAAATTCGTGATGGCTACACCGGTAACGCCTGAGTTGTCGAAATCGGCGGCGTCTACTCCCATTCCGGCGCGGGCCTTGCCGTCGGCGCTGAAGGCGATTCCTGCTTCCACAGCGACATCTTTGAAGGTGCCGTTGTGCGCGTTGCGGTAGAGTTTGTTGGGCTGCGTGTCGTTGGCTACCAGTAGATCTGGCCAGCCGTCCTGGTCGTAGTCGAGCATGGCCACGCCCAGCGATTTTGAGCTGCTGTCGAAAATGCCGCTGGTCGCGGTGACATCCTCGAAGGTTCCGTCGCCGCGATTGTGGAAGAGCCAGCAAGTTTCGCCGCGGTAGGCTTCCGGGGTGCAGTAGGATTTGTGCTTGCCATCGAGGCTGCAGAAGACGTCGTGCTCCGGCGACCACTTCACGTAGTTGCAGACGAATAAATCGAGGCGGCCGTCGCGGTCGAAATCGAACCATAGCGCTGACGTGCTTAGGGCCTGACGGTTGCCGAGGCCGCTGGAGGCTAGTGACGTCGACGAAAGTTCCCTTCCCGGTGTTTTTGAAGAGCCGGTTTTGGCCGACGCAGGTGATCAGGATGTCGGGAAAACCGTCGTTGTTGTAATCGGCGACGGCGACGCCCATCCCGTACATCTCTACATCGAGGCCGGCTTTGCTGGTTACGTCTGTGAAACTGCCGTCGCGATTGTTGTGATAGAGCCGGAGGGTGGAGGTTTGGCGCTTGTGGCCGGGCCAGTCCATGGCATTAATAAGGAGGATGTCCTGCCAGCCATCGGCGTCGTAGTCGAGGAAGGCGCAGCCGGAGCCGAGGGTTTCGGGAAGAAGTTTGCCTCCGTAGGCGCCGCTGTTGTGCTGAAAATGTATGCCCGCTGAACTCGTAACGTCGACGAGGCGGAAGCCGGGTGTTTCAGGAGCGGGGCCGCCGAACAATTCCAGGGGCAGAACCGACGCCGAGGCGGCGCCCGCGACGCCAAGCAGAAAAGATCTGCGGTTCACCGGATGTTCACCAGGCCGCTGCGAATGGCGTAGACCACGAGTTCGGCGGTTTTGTGAATTCCGAGCGCGTCCATGATGTTGGCGCGGTGAACGGCTACCGTGTTGGCGCTGAGGTCGAGGTCGGTGGCGATTTCCTTGTTTGACTTGCCGGCGACGATTAGTTTTAGCACCTCGAGTTCACGCACTGTGAGTCCGGATTTTCCCTCGCCCTTCAAAGTAGTGGCGCGAGATATTTGCGGATCGAGCACGATCTCGCCTTCTATGACTCGGCGGATGGCGGTGACCAACTCCATATCCACGGCGCTTTTCAGAATGTAGCCGCGGGCGCCGGCATCCAGTGCTTGATGGACCCAGGTGTCTTCGGAATGCATGCTCAACATCAGGATGGCGGTTTCGGGAAACTTTTGGAGAATGCGGCGGGTTGCATCCAATCCACTCATGCCTGGAAGGGCGCAGTCCATTACGATTAGTCGCGGATGCAACTGCGCTGCCAGCCGGACGGCTTCAGCGCCGTCACTGGCTTCGCCGACTACCGTGATGTCGGGTGCGTCTTCGAGGATGCGGCGAAAGCCACGGCGTACCAGGCTGTGGTCGTCGACCAGCAAGACTGAAATCTTATTGGACATGCGGCTCCGCCGTTTCGATTGGGACTCTTAAGCGAACCAACGTTCCTCCCTCGTTGGGCTTGAGGAACTCGATGCTCCCGTTCAACAATTCAGCGCGTTCACGCATTGCAACCAGTCCAATGCCCGATCTCGCGGACTTTTCCACAAATCCCACGCCATGATCTTCAACCTCAAGATCAAGCGCGTGGGCCAGGAAGCGAAGCCGCACCCACGCATGGCGGGCTCGAGAATGGCGGGCGACATTATTCAAGGCCTCCTGCAGGATGCGGTAAATATGAATGCTGACATTGCCGTCCACGGGAAAGGGCATTCCTGATTTCTTGTAGGATATTTCAATTCCGGTTTGCCTTTCCACTACCGGAATATACCAGTCAATCGTACTCTCGAGACCGGCTTCGTCGAGCATGACCGGGTGGAGCGCTTGCGAAAGGCTGCGGACTTTGTCGAGCGTGGATTGGGCGATCTCGGAGACTTCGCGTAGCTCAGCACGCAGGGGCGAGTCTTCGGGCACGTAGTTTCGCGCGCGGCTCAACATCGAGCCGATGGCGGTCAGGATTTGTCCAAACTCATCGTGAAGCTCGCGCGATATGTGGAGCAGGGTGGACTCCTGATTCGAGATCAGTTTTTGCGCCAGCTCGCTGCGCTGCCCGGACAGACTTGCGAGTTGGGCGAAGAGACGGCGGTTGGATTGGATCAGGTACAGGCTGGTGAGCAGAATTGCGCTCAAGATCGCGGCGAAAAATATGTACACCTGACGCTGGACACGATCGTAGATCCGCCCGATGCGTAGTGCGACTTGCTCTTCGCTTTCATTATTCTGGACCAGCAATCGGGCAACTGCCGTGCTTAACGCCGCCTGGCGCGCCTGCAATGTTACCCGGATTTGCTCCCGCGCTTCGTTTTCCTTGCCATTGGCCGCGAGTGCGAAAGTGCGGTCGACGGCATCCCAGAATTGGGCTACCGAGTTGCCGAGAAATTCTCTTTGCTCGGGTGTGCGCTTGGCTACCGCGACTTGCTCTTCAAGTTTGAGGGCGTTGTCCAAGTCTGCGCGGATGCGTTGAAACTGCGCCGACCAGGCGGTGAGGGGATAGGGTTCATCGTTGTCGAGCATGTCGCGCATGGACAGCGCGAGCGAATTCAAATCGTTCTGGATGCGCAGGAGTTGGAGCGAGTCTTTGCGGTTGCGGCCGGCAAGGTCGTTTTGCAGCTCGCGAAGACCCGAGATCTGCACTGTGATGTACCAGGAGTAGGCCACGACCGCGGCGAGCGTGATGAGGAGTCCCAGGAACAAGCCGGGGGTTGGGGATCGGCCAGACGCGAGTGGGGGAGGCACGCTCCGAGAATATAATGCGGGCGGGCCAAGTTCCAGCATCGAACGGCTGCGATTGTTGCCGGGTACTACTTTCATACTATTGATCGCGCGCCGGAAGTTCTTATAATCGCGTCACTTTTGTGGGGCACGAGCTCAGATCAGTTTGTCACGAATCATGACTTTGGACCGAAAGCGTAAATCGACCAAGAAAGTGTGGCTGACGATATTGGGCGTGTTTGCCCTCTTGTGGATTTTTGCCTGCACTTCGTTGTACGCGGTCATGCGGCGGCCGCCGGACAAATTTGCCCGAGTCATGGCCAGAGTGCCGGGTCCGGTCGCATTTCTGGTCCTGCCATTCGAAACTTTGTGGACACGCGCTCGCGCGGGCACGTTACAAGTGGGAGATGCGGCGCCTGACTTTTCGCTGATGAAGCTGGACAAGAGCGCACAGGTACAGTTGTCAGCGCTTACCGCTCAACGAAAGCCGGTGGTGCTGGTGTTTGGCAGCTACACTTGACCTCCATTCCGGCGGGAGGTTCCTGCCCTCAACCAGCTCTACGAACAGTACGGAGGCCAAGTCGCGTTCCTGATCGTTTACATTACCGAAGCGCACCCTACTGACGTTTGGCAGATGCAGAGCAATGTGGAAGACAAAGTTGTTTTTGCCAGCCCGAGAAACGAAGAGGAACGGGCCCTGGTAGCGGGGGCGTGCGTGCGAAAACTAGGCATAAAGATTCCCGCCGTGCTGGATGAATTCGGCAATTCAACTGACCAGGCTTACACGGGCTGGCCGGATCGCCTTTACCTGATCGATGCTGCCGGCCGCGTGGCTTACAAGAGCAAACCGGGACCGTTCGGGTTCAAGCCTGATGAGTTGAAGAGCGCGCTGGCGGGCGTAGTGCCGCTCCACTAAAGCAAATCCACCTAAGGCCTGCTTACGGTGTTTCCTGTACGAATAACTTTCATCTTCATCCGGAAAAAAGCTCTGGGTTCATCTGGATGAGCCGCGCGATCTGCGGCTATCTGGCTGGATTGCATGTCATGCGGAATTGGCAGGGCAGTTGCTGTAGAAAGGCTCGCAGTAGAGCAGTCAAAATTAGGGAGGAATCAAACAGTGAAAAAACTAGTTACAGTAATGGCCACTATGGCGCTCGCTATGGCACTCTCCGCGGTGAGCTTCGCTCAGCAAGATCAGTCCGCCCAACCCAGCAGCCAGCAACCGACCTCGGATATGCAGAACGGACAGCAGACCAGCCCGGATCAGCAAGGTGCGCAGCCCAGTGCGCCATCCCAGGATTCGTCCTCTTCCATGCAGAACACGCAAGGATCTTCTTTTACCGGAACCGTGGTGAAGGCCGCCGGCAAGTATGTGTTGAAGACCACAGACATGAACTACCAGTTGGATGATCAGGTCAAAGCCAAGCAGTTCGTCGGCCAGCAGGTGAAAGTCAATGGGACCCTGGACAGCAGCACCAGCATGATTCATATTTCGGACATCAGTCCATTGAGTTAGTCGAGCGCTGTCAGCCGCGTGAGGGAGCTTAATGCCCGTCGGCGGAGCTCCCTTTTTCTTTTTTCCCCCTTCCTTCTGAATATTCCCGCCCACCCTCAGAACGAGAGCGATTGCGGAAACTTCGCGGGTCACAAGCACGCCACCAGAAACTGCGGTAAACTTCTGTGCGCAGACATTCAGCTACTTGTTAACGTCCGAATCCAAATCGATTTGGTGTTCCCGTCCACGCCGCAAGTTTTCTGCTCGCAAATCTTTCAGGAGCCCATTCATGCGTATCTCAAGACTTTTAATTGTGGTCGTTGCACTTGGTTCCGTGCTCAGCGTTGTTCGTGTTCATGCCCAGACTGCGGGCTCGTCACCGAGTGCGCCCAAGCTCGAGCACTTCGATATCAACCTGGTCGATAAGTCGCTTGATCCCTGCCAGGACTTTTATCAATACGCGTGCAGCAAGTGGAACGCGGCCAACCCGATTCCTTCCGACCAGGTGGCTTGGAGCACTGGCAGCGGCTTGCAGTACTGGAATGAAAACATTTTGCGGGAAGCCATGCAGAAAGCGGCGGCGCAGACCAGTAACCGGACGGAGTACGAACAGAAAATTGGCGATTATTGGGCTGCCTGCATGGATGAATCGGGAATCGAAGCAGCCGGGACGCGGGATTTGAAAGCTGGGCTGGAACGCGTCGATCAGATGAAAAACAAGTCGGAGCTCGCCGACCAAGTGGCCCACATTCACCGGGCCGTTCCCGGCGCCTGGGACGGCGACAACAACCAGACTAGGGCTGCGCTGCTGGGTTTCGGACAGCAACAGGATTTCGATGATGCTACGAAAGTCGTAGCTTCTATTGATCAGGGCGGGCTGGGTTTGCCCAATCGTGACTTTTATATGAAGGACGACGCCAAATCCAAGGAAATCCGAAGCCAGTACGAGACCCACATCAGCAAGATGCTGACTCTTTCAGGAGAAGGCGCGCCACAAGCCGCGGCCGATGCCAAGACGATCATCGCCATCGAAACGGCCATGGCGCAAGTACAGATGGACAATGTTGCGCGGCGCGATCCCAAGAACTTAAACAACAAAATGAGTTTGGAGCAGGTGCAGGCGCTGACTCCATCCTTTGATTGGAAGCACTACATCGAGATGGTCGAAGCTCCGCCTTCGGCGCCACATTACATTGTGACTTCGCCCCAGTTCTTCCGCGGCCTTGAACCGTTGATCCAGCAGCATTCGGTGGATGATTGGAAGGTTTATTTACGCTGGCACCTGGTTCACGGTTCAGCACCGTACTTGAGCAAAGCCTTTGTGGATGAGAATTGGAATTTCTATTCCCACACGTTGCTGGGCGCAAAAGAGCAATTGCCTCGCTGGAGGCGCTGCGTACGTGCGGCCGACCGGGATCTGGGAATGGCCATGGGACAGGCTTATGTGGCCGTAGCTTTCCCGCCGGAGAACAAACAGCGTACGGTGGCCATGGTGCATGACATCGAGCACGCACTGGATCAGGACATAACCAGTCTTGACTGGATGCAGCCCGCGACAAAGGAACAGGCGAAAATTAAGCTGCACGCCATCGAAGACAAGATTGGATATCCGGATCACTGGCGCGATTACTCGTCAGTGAAAATCACGCGCAACAGTTATCTGGACAATGTTCACCAGGCGACCGCGTTCGAATTTTACCGCCAAGTGGCTAAGATTGGTAAACCCGTCGATCGCGCGGAGTGGACTATGACGCCGCCCACGATCAACGCCTACTACGATGCACAACTGAATACCATCAACTTCCCTGCCGGGATTCTGCAACCGCCATTTTTCGATAGCACCATGGAAGATGCGGTCAACTACGGCGCCATTGGCATGATTATGGGACACGAGATCACGCACGGCTTCGACGATGAAGGCCGCAAGTTCGACGGCCAGGGAAATCTGCGCGACTGGTGGACGCCGGCGGACGCAAAAGCTTACGAAGAGCGTGGGGATTGCATCGCCGACGAATATACCCAGGAAATACCCGAGGCTGGGGTCAAGCAGAACGGACGCTTGACCCAAGGCGAGGACACGGCCGACAACGGTGGCCTGCGGCTATCCTTTATGGCGCTGACGAATAAACTTCGGGCGGACAACAAGTCCCCAGACACCAAAGAAGCTGATGGCTGGACGCAGCGGCAGAAGTTCTTTTTGTCCTACGCCTACTCGTGGTGCGAGCAGTATCGTCCCGAACTCATGCGCACCATCGTGTTGACCAATCCGCACTCGATCCCGAAATACCGGGTGAACAATGTGGTGTCCAATATGCCTGAGTTTCAGGAAGCGTTTTCTTGCAAGAAAGGTGCGCGCATGGTGCGGGCTAATCAATGCAGAGTGTGGTGAGTCTGTGGTGAACTCTGATCGGGTGATTCAACGCCCGGCGGCGGCGGTAAAGGTCAAAAACTAGAACCACAAAGGTTAACAAAGGTGTTGGGAGGAATTTGGCTATGCTGAAAAAGCTCTTGCTTGCCGCGAGTTTGTTCGGTGCTATCTGCGCGTTCTCTCAACCAACGGGTTCCACCCACTTCGATGGGAAAACCTGGTGGGACTACGTTAAGGTTCTTGCTGACGACAATATGGAAGGCCGCGAGACCGGCAGCGCAGGTCTGCGCAGGGCGGAGGCTTACATTGTCGACCAGTTGAAGCAGGCGGGAGTTCAGCCTGCCGGGACCGACGGCTACTACCAAACGGCAAAATTTCAATCCCGCGAGATCGTCGAAAAGGATTCCAGCCTCGCTCTGGTGCGCGACGGTAAAGTGCAACCTCTCATCCTCGGGGAAGATGCATTCTTCAGCACCCGGGTTGATCTTGCGCCCGAAGTGCAGGCTCCGCTGGTCTTCGTCGGATACGGATTGAGCATTCCGGAGAAAAACTATGATGACCTCTCCGGCCTCGATCTGCATGGCAAAGTGGCGGTGATCTTGAATGGTTCGCCCGCTGACGTTCCGGGTTCTCTGTCGTCGCATTATCAATCTACCGCTGAACGCTGGAAGACTTTTCGCAAGGCGGGCGCAGTTGGAATCATTTCTATCGCCAATCCCGCAGCCATGGACATTCCGTGGTCTCGCATGGCGTTGAGCCGCACGCGTCCGAGCATGGCTTTAGCCGATTCTGAATTCAACGAAACCGAAGGCGAGAAGATTGCGGTGTATTTCAACCCGGCGAGTGCTAATAAGCTTTTCGAGGGCTCGGGCCACAGCTTCGAAGAACTCTTGAATATAGCCAAGGACCGGAAACAACTTCCTCGGTTTCCGCTGGCTGCTTCGATCCAAGCGAAAGTAAAGCTTGAAAAGAAAGATTTGGAGTCGGCCAATGTGATTGCAAAACTCCCGGGGAACGATCCCGAACTTAAGAATGAATACGTCGTCCTGTCAGCGCACATCGACCATCTTGGCATCGGCGAGCCTATCAATGGCGATCGCATTTACAACGGAGCGATGGACAATGCTTCCGGAAGTGCACTGCTGCTGGATGTGGCGTCGTCGTTAAAGAAATCACCGGAAAAACTCAAACGCTCGATTCTATTTCTATTCGTTACCGGAGAAGAAAAAGGATTACTGGGCTCAAAGTATTTCGCCGCGCATCCGACGGTCGACCCGAAGTCGATGGTGGCGGATATCAATGTGGACATGTTCCTGCCCATTGTTCCGCTGAAGATTCTTACTGTGTTCGGGTTGGCGGAGTCTGATCTCGGCGATATCGCGCGTGAAGTCGCTGAGGCGCATGGGGTCAGCGTACAAGCGGATCCGGAGCCGCAGCGGAATATTTTTATTCGCAGCGACCAATACAACTTCATCCGGCATGGAATTCCGGCGTTGGCGATGGGAGTTGGAGCCACGCCCGGCTCTCCAGAGCAGAAGATTTTCAAGGAGTGGCTTACCCAGCGCTACCACGCGCCATCCGACGACTTGAATCAGCCGGTGGATTTATCCGCGGCGGCACTCTACGAAGAGGTGGTTCGCGGTCTGATGGTTTCAGTCGCGCAGGACCCTCACCGGCCGCAGTGGAAGCAGGATAGCTTTTTCCGCAGGTACTCCCAGGCGGCCGGTGAGTAGAGCAGCCGATATCGGCTCTACTGCGGCGTAGCTGGAACGTAGACCCTGTCGGCGCTCACCAGTTCAGCGTTCGGCACCTCGGTGTGAAGCTTGATTCGCTGCAGTCCAGCTTTTTTTTGCGGCTTGGCGATAAAGGTCAGCAGGTACTGATGGTTTAGTTTGCGCGATACGTCCTCCAGATAAGGGGCGAACGTGACCGGCGGAGCGGAACCAATCAGGTAATAACTCTCGCCACCAGCTTCGTCGGAGAGTTGGGAGAGATAATTCTGACCCCAGTAGGTCCGCCAATAGCTGTGGCCGTAGTGCCCCGCCCCTGGCGTGTAGATGCTATAAACGGTGACCCCAGCTTTTTGGGCTTGTTCGATCAGAGTGTCGACATAAGCGTTGTCGGGACCGCTGCCCCAGTATTGGTCGATGCCATCGGTGATCATCAGAACCTCGTGGCGTTCCTCGCTCGGAGGCCAGCGCTTGATCAAGTCCTGTAATGAAAAATACGGACTCGCGTTCGCGCCAGGATTCCCCATGGGAAGGCGCAACGCTTTTGCAGCCAGCGCGTGGTCATTGGTGAGGTTTTGCACGACCTGTGCAATTCCGTTCTGCATATAGGCAACTCCGATCTTCGTAGCCGGAGGCTGCGCAGCGATGAACTGGCGGAGATCTTCCAATTGCGAGCCCAGCGTCACACTCGATGAATCGTCGAGCAGAATAAAAAATTCCAGTCCCGCGTGGTCGCCCTGCAGAGGCAGCCAGCCGGTCACGCGGTCGCGATCGTGGCCTTCATACACCATTACGTCGTCTCGAGTGATATCGGGAACGTTCGAGCCGTGACGGGCTTCCACAGTCACCACGAGGTTCACGGCAGGTCCTGTGGCGGATGCGCTTTCCTGAGCAACAACCCATTGCACGCCTGCCAGCAAGCTGGCAATCGCGACTAGCGCCTTCAGCACCAAACTCTTTTTCATGGAGTTCTCCTTTCAAATTCAACTATTTAGTAAGACTGCCCATATATTTAAGATGCCGGACAGAGAGAAATGGCTGCGACTGGAATTCACAGCCTGAGCAAACTGTTGGTATTTGTGGACTAATCAAAGCTCCTATTGCCATCCAGATCGGAAGTCGTAGCGCGCATCCTGTTCATGCGGTGCACTCGCCGTCGATCAACTGCCCTTGCGTTTTTCCCTGTTCGCCGACGATACTGGAATCACACAAATTATGAAGACTAGCCTTTCTTTTGCCAATCCCGCAGAAGTCGAAACCGAATGCCTGGCCGTGGTGGTACTCGACCACAGCTCAAAAGATAAACCCGAAGTCAACATCGAAGCCCGCGACGGCGCCATTAAAGACGTCACCGCAGAAGTGATGGCCAGCGGCGAAGTTACCGGCAAAATATTTGAAACTACGCTGCTGCATCGTCCTGCGAAGATGAAAGCAAAACGCCTGCTGCTGCTCGGCGGCGGCAAGGCTAAGAGCTTTACCGCTTCCGAATTGCGCAAGCTGGCCGGCGCCGCGGTTCGCTTCCTCAAGCCCAAGGGGATCCGCAGCTTCACCCTTCTGGCTCCGCAAAATATCAGAAGCGATGAGGCCGTAAAGGCCATCGTGGAAGGCGCTTTTGTGGGCAACTTCGATCCCGATACCTATAAGAGCGATCGTAAGGATCAGCAAATTGATTCTGTGACGGTGGTTGCGAGCGGAGACCAGAGCTTGCTCCAGAAGGCCATGGACGAGGCCCGCATCATCGGTGAGTCACAGAATTTTACGCGCGAACTGGTGAACGAACCCAGTAACCGCATGACGCCAACGATTCTCGCGGAACGTGCCCGCAGGATGGCGCAAGAAGTTGGGCTGAAGTTTGAAGCTTACGGCGCCGACAAGATCAAAGAACTGAAGATGGGCGCCTTCTGGGGCGTGGCCCAGGGATCGGACGAACCTCCTGCGTTGATCGTAATGCGCTACGAACCGGCGGATGCGCCAGCGTCTCCCGTGCTTGGTTTGGTTGGGAAAGGGGTTACGTTTGACACCGGCGGCATTTCCATCAAACCCGCTGACGGCATGGAAAAAATGAAATATGACATGGCCGGCGCCGCGGCCATGATCGGTGCGATGCGAGCCATCGCGTTACTCAAGCCTAAGGCCCGGGTCACCGCGATTATCTGCGCTACTGAAAACATGCCTTCGGGCAAGGCGCAAAAGCCGGGCGA
>CAWISU010000044.1:0-23029 GCA_963838765.1 uncultured Acidobacteriota bacterium
TGCGCAACACGCTGTATAGCGGAGTCGTTCCCCAGATTTCCGCCATCATGGGACCGTGCGCCGGGGGCGCGGTTTACTCGCCGGCGATTACCGACTTCATTCTCATGGTCGACAAAACTTCCTACATGTTCATCACCGGCCCCGACGTGATTAAGACGGTCACGCACGAGGAAGTAACAAAAGATCAACTGGGCGGCGCAGAAACTCACAACGAGACCTCAGGGGTGGCCCACTTTAAAGCTCACGACGACGCCGAGTGCCTTTCCATGGTGCGAGAGTTGCTGAGCTTCATGCCCTCGAACAATCTCGACGATCCGCCGCGCAAGCCTTGCACCGATCCCATCGATCGCGCCGATTCCGCGCTGGATAAAATCGTCCCCGACCAGTCGAATCTGCCCTACGACATCAAAGATGTAATCCACACCGTGGTGGACGACGGCTACTTTTTCGAAGTGCAGGAACACTACGCTAAAAACATCGTCGTAGGATTCGCCCGCCTGAACGGAAAGCCCGTAGGCATCGTAGCCAACCAACCCGCGTTTCTCGCGGGCACGCTGGACATTAACGCCTCGATCAAAGGGGCGCGCTTCGTGCGCTTCTGCGACTGCTTCAACATTCCGCTGGTGACCTTCGAAGACGTTCCTGGATTCCTCCCCGGAACCAATCAGGAATATGGAGGCATCATCAAACACGGCGCCAAGCTGCTATTCGCGTTCGCCGAAGCCACGGTTCCCAAAGTGACAGTCATAACTCGCAAAGCCTACGGCGGAGCCTATTGCGTTATGGCCTCGAAACACATACGCACCGATGTGAACTATGCGTGGCCTACCGCAGAGATCGCGGTCATGGGGCCGGAAGGGGCAGTGGATATTGTCTACAAACGTGAACTGGAGCACGCGAAAAACCGCGCAGAAGCGCGGCAGGAAAAGATCGAAGAGTTTCGGGAGCGCTTCGCCAACCCTTACGTAGCCGCGGACCGCGGCTTCGTCGACGCCGTGATTCAGCCCCGCGAAACCCGCAAGAAACTGATTCAAGCTTTGGAAATGCTGGAAACTAAGCGCGACAAAAATCCGCCGAAGAAGCACGGCAATATTCCGCTGTAGATTTTGTGTAGCGGACACTCCTGTCCGCTGCCGTAACGTGCCGAGAGCCTGAAAAGGAGGTCGACGATTCATGAAAAACCTCGCGAACGATTTTCTCAAGCGGGCATTATTGACCTTCGTGATGCTGGGCATTACGTTCGCTCAGCCTGATGGAAAGTGGTTCACCGTCGGCCGCGGCAGTCTTTGCGTGACTGAGGGCACGATCGAGAAGGCGGCCGGCGACCGCTTGTCGGTGGATGTCCCCAAAATGCGCGCTTACGTAAATGCGCACGGCTCGCAATTCATCGAGGTGCACTTCACCTACCGCGGACCGACCAAGAAAGAATCGGCGCTGGGTTCGGGAGAGCAGCGCCGGCAGTTTGGACTGAAGTTGCGGGCGCACGATCCCTGCAACCTGGTGTACGCCATGTGGCGCATCGATCCCGAAGCGAAGCTCGTGGTTTCGGTGAAACGAAATCCCACGCAGCATACCAGCGCGGAATGCGGCAATCACGGCTACCAGAATATCAAGCCACGCCGCGCAGCCGAGGTGCCGCATTTGCGTCCGGGCGAGAGCCATACCCTGCGCGCCGAAATGAACAAGGGCGAACTGCGCGTGTTCGTGGATGACCGTCAGGTCTGGGAAGGGGAAATTGGAGACGCCGCCAATCTCGAAGGCCCAGTTGGGATCCGCTCCGACAATGCCAGACTCGAATTCACCTTGAGGGCCGGCGAAAGTGCCGGTGCGCATCCAGATTCCGTAGCCGCCTGCAAATCCGGCCCCGAAAATTCCGATTGAAGTTCGTGTAGGGCGGGCACTCCTGTCCGCTGCCTTGGCACGGCGAAGCGGAATTTCCCTGAGGCAACCAAGCTTTCCCGTGTTGGGATGGCTTCTCTTTTCGGGGTACACCCCCTCCCCCCTCTTGTGTTCAAAATCTTGACAACAAAGGATTTATTTTGCGACTATGTGCTAGATCTTTGCGTTTAAAGGAGTTACACGCAAAATCTAGATAACATTGGAGTTACGGCGGGCGCGACTGTCCCATTTCGGAACGGAGCGTCGTTGCCTGGGTCAGATTGTCAAAGACCGTCCATTATCTTGTAGATAATGTATGTTGTAGTAGGTTATCCGATTTTAAAGCTGGCGGTCAACGATAAAACGCGGGTTCGGACGAGTGTCGCAGGCACATAAAAGCAACTATTTACTTGCATATATAGCGTTTATTGAATAGGCTATTTTATAGACCTGAACCGCGCAAAGGAGGTCTATGGCAAGTGAAGGCCGGGCTTTCGATGCCACTTCTAAAGAGCAACAGGAAATCATCGACATCTACGCCAAGCTTCGCGAGTCCGAAGCAAAACTCGTCGGCCCTGATGGGAAGACCGAGATTCTGCCTAACAACCTCTATTCGTTTCTGCTTCGATTGCTGGCCGATCTGCGAGCCGGCAATTCCGTGACGATCCTGCAAAGCAGGCACGAGCTAACCACAGCGGAAGCCAGCAAAATTCTGGGCATGTCCCGGCAGTACCTGGTGCAACTGTTGGACAAGGGAGAAATCCCCATCCACATGGTCGGCACCCATCGCCGCTTGTACGTGCGCGATGTGCTCGCCTACAAAGCCAGGCGCGACACTTCCCGGCGGAAAACTCTCGACGATTTAGCCAAGCGCGAATTCGCCGAAGGGAATTACGGCAAGATCCCCGATGATTTTCACACCGGGCAATGACTATTCCGCCGTGCTCGATGCCTGCGTTCTCGTGCCCATGGCGCTCTGCGATCTGCTGTTGCGCCTGGCCGAGGAGCCGGCAATGTATCGTCCGCTATGGAGCGAGCAGATACTGGCGGAAATGGCCAAGGCCCTGAAAACCAAACTTCATCGATCCACGGAAGCAGCAGCGTGGAGACGCCAGCAAATGAAGCAGGCCTTCCCAGAGGCCATGGTCACGGTGCCGTCCGCACTACTGAAAGCTGTCGAATGCATTCCCGACAAAGACGACCGGCACGTCCTGGCCGCCGCAATCATGGCGCGCGCCAACGCGATCATCACCCAAAACACCAGACATTTCCCGAAAGATTGCTGCGAGAAATACGGCGTCTTCTGTCAAACGCCAGACGATTTTTTGGTTGATCAGTACCGTCTCTATCCGCAACTGGTCTTGGACAAACTAGACGACCAAGCCGCCGGCATTGGCCAGAAGCGGGCGTTTGTGATTGCAAGCTTGAAAGCACTTGTTCCCTAGTTCTGCAAGCTGCCAGACCCCACTGAAAACCGATAGGGGGCGGAGTGCCCGAAATACGTGGGGGCGGGCGAGGCGCCCCTCCGTCGCTAAAATCTCTCTGGCTATTGACCACTGCCTCTGGGCCACCTACCATTTCCCCCAATGGCCACGTCCATCCAGCTCGAAGGGCAGATCGTTTCGCATTATCGCGTAGTCCGCCAGCTCGGAGGCGGGGGTATGGGCGTGGTGTACGCTGCAGAAGACCTGAAACTTGGGCGTCAGGTTGCCTTGAAGTTTCTCACTGAAGCCCTGGCAACCGATTCGGATGCGCTGGAACGACTGCGACGGGAGGCTCGCGCCGCCTCCGCCCTCAACCATCCGAACATCTGTACCATTCACGATATTGACGAACACGCGGGCCAGCACTTCATCGTGATGGAGCTCCTCGAGGGCCAGACGCTCAAGCATCGGATAAGCGGAGGACCGCTGACGATCGAGCAGGCAGCAAAGTACGGAGCTCAGATCTCCGACGCGCTGGAAGCAGCGCACGCCAAGGGCATCATCCATCGAGATATCAAACCGGCGAACATTTTCGTCGATAAGCGGGACCAAATAAAAGTGCTCGACTTTGGTTTAGCTAAGCTACTCCGCGCCAGCACCGACGAAACTCTAACGCAAACAATTACCCAGGCACCTGGGGTTCTGGGAACATTGCCTTACATGCCTCCGGAGCAGCTGAAAGGCGGCGGCATGGATGCCCGCGTGGACATCTACTCCGTTGGCGCGGTGCTCTACGAAATGGTCACCGGCCGGCGCCCGTTTCGCGAGGGCACTACAGCGCAACTGATTGATGACATTCTGCACCATGCTCCGGCGCCACCGGGGTGCATCCGCCCGGGCATCCCAGCGCGCGCCGAAGAAATTATTCTCAAGTGCCTGGATAAGGTTCCTGAGAAGCGCTACCAATCAGCCAAAGAGCTGGCGGTAGATCTGCAGCGACTTACGGTGCCCAGTAGCGCGGCCGTTCCTGTATCCACTTTGCGCGGTCCAGTTCGAGGGAGGTGGACGCTTGCGATTGCGGGCGCTTCGCTTCTTGCACTGCTTACCGTTGTGATTATGAACGTTGGCGGCTGGCGCAGCTGGCTTTTGCACCACAGCGGCTCGCCAACCATTCAATCGCTTGCTGTGCTGCCGCTGGAAAATATGACAGGCGACGCATCGCAGGAATACTTTTCGGATGGGATGACGGACGAGCTGATTACGGAGTTAGCGAAACTTTCGGCTTTAAAGGTAATCTCTCGTACTTCCGTGATGCAGTACAAAGGTACCAAGAAGACGCTGCCGCAAATTTCCCGCGAGCTTGGTGTAGACGGGATTATCGAGGGTTCGGTGGCCCGCGAAGGGGAGCAAGTGCGCATTACTGTGCAACTGCTGGATGGGCCGAATGATCGCCACCTGTGGGCCGACACGTATCAACGGGAACTGCGCGGGGTTCTCGCTTTGCAGAGCGAACTTGCCCGAGCGATCGCCAGCCAGATCAACATTCACGTGAGCCCGGAGGAACAGGGACGATTGACCACGGCTCAATTTGTTAACCCGGAAGCTCACGAGGCCTATCTAAAAGCTCAATCCTACTTTAATCAGCAAACCGAGGAGGCCTATCGCAAAGGCCTCCAGGCCATGGAGCAATCGGTGACGATAGATCCCAATTACGCCCTCGGCTACGCCGGTTTATCTCAAGGCGTACGTCGATGCTGGTAATGGGTCTCACATGCCGACAAGCGAGGCGTACCCAAAAGCCAAGGCTGCTGCCCTGAGGGCATTGCAGTTGGACGAAAATCTTTCCGATGCACACCTGGCGCTTGCAGAGGTTAGACATTATTACGACTGGGACTTTACCGGTGCAGAAACGGAGTATAAACGCGCGCTTGAGCTTAGCCCCAGCGACGCAAACCTACATGCATCCTACGGATTCTTCCTCTGCCGGATGGGACGATCCCAACAAGCTATCTCGGAGGCTAGGCGAGCCCTGGAGTTGGATCCGGTGTCGCGTGACGTCAACGAGGAACTCGGCGTCGTCTTGCATTATTCCCGCCGGTACGATGAAGCGATGGCCCGGTACAAGCAACTACTTGAATTATTTCCCTACATCGTACATTTCCCGTTATCAGCTTGCACGTCTCTACGTTGCGGAAGCGGAAGTATGAAGACGCAGCCCGAGAGGTCAAACAACTTGAAAATACTTATGGACCTACGGACATGCTTAGGTCGTTTTTGGCAGTGGCCTATGCCTTTGCGGGGAAGAAAAGCGAAGCCATGGCAGATCCTGGATGAACTCAAGAACAAGCAAAAGCGAGAGTTCGTACGGCCGTACTTGATTGCGGAAATCTACATCGGGCTGGGAGAGAAAGGGAAGGCGCTGGACTGGCTGGAAAAGGCTTACCAGGAGCGGGACGACTGGGTTGTTTGGTTTAAGTGCGACCCCATTCCGGACGGCTTGCGCTCTGAACCGCGCTTTCAGGAACTAATGCGCCGAATCGGCTTCCCAACTTAGTTCGCCGGGCCTGTTGAATGGCGTACGGCCTTTTAGGGGATGTTGAGAAACCAGAAATTCCCTCCCCGCCACAATCACGTAGAGTTACGGGACCTTCCCACTCGCGTTAGCAGGCCCATCCCTGAAGGAGCGGAGTGCATTGCGGTGGCGGAAGAGTTGGGAAAAGCTTTCTGGTAGAGGTTGCTGCCGTGATTTGAATTGCGTGCGTGCCCAACTGCCGAGCTTTGCTCTGCCTGACAGCCGCGGCGACTCGTCCCCACGTGGTTATCGTGCGTACTGACTGCAAACACTAAGAGTCCCGAGGTGGTGTTGAGCTCATTCGTCTCGGCCAGTAGCTCGCGTTAGACCCTTGCTGACCTGACATAGTTGCTATCCTTGCGGACTGCGACTACCGATCCTTGCTTGGGCTCCGGGCTTACCGCCAACCGGATAAACCTGCTCAACGCCTCGGGACTCTATCCTGCCTTTGACATGATGTTCTTGTTCGCCTCGACCAGCGCTTTGCTATAGACCCTTGCTCACCCTCTCCACATTTCATCTTGCGATGCCGCAGAGTGACTTTGCTTGAGTCCCGGACGCCGCACCAACCGGGTAAACTTAGAACGTGTCAAAGAACGATTATGGTTTTACTCTTCCTATTGTGGGAGTCAATGAAAAACACGAAAGTGTATCTGCTTTGAATGCAGGTGAGTGCAGCCGCTCCACAGGCGGATGACCGGAATTGGTGCAAGTGGTGACGTGTAGTGTTTCGTCTTTGGCGTGCACGTCGTTCATTTCGGCATGGCAGGGCGGATACATGATTACGAATCTGCAGGCTCATTGGAATCTCAAATGTGGAAAATCAGTCGAAATGCTTGCTGGGCGCGGGATTCAAATTTTACGGCTTTCGTAAAAAACCTTGAAGCGTCGGAGTTTTGAAGGGGCACAATTTCCAGCGGTGCCTTAAATCCTCGAAACGATGTGTGGCGCGGCTGAAGTGTGTGCGTGAGAACTAATCTTTCGCCCCGCTGGGGCTGATCGGCATACCACTCTTACCCACGGCTTTCGCCGTGGGCTGGACTCTTGCGCCGCTTCGCGGCTAGGGTTTCACCATCTCGTCGAAGTTTTGGTTCTCACGCACGCACTGAGGCCGTGCCCCTTCAAAGATTAGCCGCCCATTTTCCACTTTTCCTGTAGCCCTGGTTTCAAGCAATGCGCGAAAGAAAAAACGCCAGCGTTGTTCACGCTGGCGTTCAATTTGAAAGTTTCACCGTCTATTTTTGCTGCGGTGGAATCAGGCGCGACGGAGGAAGAGGCCTGAGGCCTTCGTCGTCGAGGTAGAACTTCATTTCGTGATCCGACTTGGCGCCGCGGACTGGCTTCTCGCCTTGCGAGGTGAACTGAGGCTCGTCGGCTGCGGCAAATAGCGGTTCCTTCGTGGTGTACATGGCTTCATTCAGGAGCGCGCCGGAAGGAGCTTTGGCTACCGCGAATATGCCGCGTGGATTCCCGTTGGTATAGGTGACTCCAATGTAGTCCGCGACCATGTATCCGGCGTCGGAGACTGGGAGCCAGGTTAACTCCATTGGGCCGGCGAGTTGCTTTCCCGCGGTCCAGGTCTTGCCGCCATTTGTGGAAGTGGTAAAGCCCACGTCGAGCTTGCAGGAATTGTTGCAGGCCGAGACGGGGTAATAGTAGTAAACGATCGTAAGGTGAGCGGTACTGCCGGAAGTCGCTGGGTCCGCGCCGATTCCGGGGAGGAAGTGGTCCACGGTGCTGTTGAGGTGATCGATCGGAATGCGGGTGACGGGGCTCCAGGTTTTGCCGTCGGTAGAACTGCTCATTACTACATCGTTCGAGCTGCAGCCGCTGCGAAAACGGCAATCCGACCAGACGACGTAGGCTTTGCCTGCGCCGTCGATGGTTGCCCCAGGCAGATCAAAACCGGTGCGGATGTCGCCATCGTCCTGATGGGTTATGAAACTGGCGACGTTTACGGTGGTGCTCCAGGTATTGCCGCCGTCGGTCGAGCGGAAGACGTCGACGCCTCCGCCGTTAAACGGGACAATGACCGTGCCATTGGGCTGAACCACGGGTTCGGCACCGAGTCCGGTGGCGCCATCGGCCGAGGATTTGCCTGCGCTCCAGGTGAGCCCGCCGTCGTGGGAGGTGCTCATCAGGACTTGGCCGCTGCCATAGGCCTGATCCCATTCGGTGTAGCAGTTGCCGTAGAACGGACTCGTCGGCGTGTTGTCGCACGTGGTCCAGTTCTTGTCGTCCTCCAGGGTTTTATCGATGATGATTGGCTTTCCCCAGTGGATGCCGTCTGGAGAACGGCTCACGGCCACGTCTCCTATGGTGTTTGAGTTCTCCTGGTGCAAGAGAGGAAGCGTGGAAATCAGCCACTGCTTGTGCTTGGCGTCGTAGGCAACGGAGGGATCGGCTGCCCACCCGTAGGGTCCGTTCTTGTACTTGTCTGTCAGCCCAGGGAGGATTCCGTAGGTCCAGGTTTTACCGCCGTCGGTAGAGGTGGACCACCCCACGTCTGCGCTGCCCCATCCGATGGATCCGGGTACGCGAGCGACGTGAAAGGTGCCGACGATCGTATTTCCCCAGGAGAAGAAGTCGGGTTCGACTTCGGTCCTGTGCACACTGTCGGTGTTGGTGAATTTATCGGTGCTGAGTTTCACGAGGGTGAATTGCGCCTGTGCGGGAATAGCCATTGCGAGTGCAATCGCAAACGCCAACAGCAACGTAAAGAGTGCGGACTGGTTCCTGCTGCTTTGATAGTTGAGGGAAGGTCGATTCATTCGGATTGTCCTTGTACGCTGGAATTTACTGTCGCGGTTTGAATGGGGAGAACATTCGAGGACGCAATGAGGCGCGGCAGTAATGCTTGGCGAAGATACACCGCTGCTCTTAGGCTGTCAATGTGAAGCTTATTTCACAACCCGGGTGAAACGTAGAAACAAAACACCGCCGGTGTGTTGTGCCGGCGGTGTTCAACCTGCCTCCGTTACTTCTGCAAGTTCTTGCTCGGAGGAGCGTTGGGAGATTCTCTCTCTTCACCCTGGCTCCTGGGGAACGGCCGGTCGGAATGGACGCCGGGTATGGGTTTCTCGCCTCTCGAGCTGTAGCGGGGCTCGTCCGCTGAAGCTTCGAGCGGTTGCATGGTGGTGTAGGCGGCTTCATGGAAGATGCCACCCGAAAGCCATTTGGCCACCATGAAAACTCCAAACGCCTTGCCGTCCACGTATGAGGTCGACAGGTAATCGGCAAGCATGGGACCGTTCTGCGATGCGGGTAACCAATGTATCTTCATCGGCCCAACTCCCAAATCTTTTCCCGCTGTCCAGGTCTTGCCTCCATCCGTAGACGCCGTAAAGCCCACGTGGATTTCGCAGGTCCGATCGTCGCAGTTGGCTTGGGGATAATAATAATAAGTTGAAGCTAAATGCGCGGTCGCTCCGGATGTGGCACGATCCACTCCCAGGCCGGGGATGAAGTGGTCCACGGTGCTGTTGAGCGCATCGATTGGAATGCGAGCTGGGGCGGTCCACTTGGTGCCGTTGGTTGAGGTGCTGATTACGAGATCATTGGTAGCGCAGTTCTGACGGAAGCTGCAATCCGACCAGACCACATAGAGCTTTCCCGACTTGTCGATGCCGGTGGAAGGAAAGGGCAGGCCGACGCTGCGCAGGGTGCTGTTTCCCTGGAAGGTGTTGACGTTGGCGATGGTGAAGCTCGTATTCCAGCTTTTACCGCCGTTGGTGGAAGTGAATGCCTGCATGTTATTTCCCAGGAAGATCACAACCACCTGGCCGTTGGGCTGCACCAGAGGCTCGGCGCCGGAGCCGAAGGCACCGTCGCGCGAGGTTTGGGCTGCTCCCCAGGTGAGACCGCCGTCAGTGGAGGTGCTCAGCATGATTTCGGGGGTGTCCCACTCCTGGTAGCAATTACCGTAGAACTTGCTGTTGGCGTTGTTGTCGCAGGTGATCCAGTTCTTGTCGTCGCCGCCGCTGCTGTCCACCATGATGGGGTTGCCCCAGTGGATGCCGTCCTTGGAGCGGCTGACGGCAACATTAACCCCGGAGTTGCTGATCGGAAGGCTGGAGATCAGCCACACGCCGTGTTTTGCGTCGTAAACCACGGATGCGTCGCTGGCTGCCGAGTTTTTTCCTTTCTTGTAGTTGACGGTGAGACCGGGGAGATAACCGTAGGTCCAAGTCTTGCCGCTATCGGTGGAAGTGGCAAATCCGAGGTCGGCGCCGCCGCCATCGGCAACGCGAGCCACCTGAAAAGCGGCAACCATGGTTGAGCCCCACGAGTAGGTGTCAGGCTCAACTTCAGTTTTGTGCTGGCTGTAGTTGTTGGTGAAGCTGTCGGTACTGATTTTGACCAGGGTAAATTGCGCCTGAGCCGGCGCGGTCATGACGAAACAAACGGCAAATGCCAGTAGGAATGTACAGAGGACAGACACATTCTTACCGGCTTGAGACATAGGGGAAGTTCGATTCATCGGATTATCCTTGGGGCTGGGAATGTAATATTGGCGACTGGGTTGCGACGTCAAAATGGGGAGTCATCTCTGGGCAGCAACGATCAAGCGTCGGGCGAAGATACATCGAGGATTCGGGCGCTGTCAATGTGCATCATTTTTCATCTCTGGGTTACGCCGGACGTTTGGCCGTTGTTTAGTTAAGGAGCGGTCGCTTAACCCGGGCAATAGACTGCTTGGGTCCAGGCCATTAGAATCCGCCACGAGCTGAAAGCCGCGCCGGGCGCGGCCGGGCAGACCTGATTATTCTTGACAGGCACGACCCCTTAGGGCAGAGTTACGGGTAACTTGGCCCCGTGGACCCGGCTTGCTGGGATGGGAAGCGGGGCTTTTCAGAGATGGAGCCAACTCCCGGGGGTAACATGAAACTCAATGCTGCGATTTCCATACTGCTGATTTCAGTTGGTGTAACGGTGGCGCACGCTCAGGCTCCGAGAGATCACCACGGGGTTCAGAATGTGGTTGTCATCTTTCAGGAAAACCGCACGCCCGACAATCTGTTTGGAAGTAACCCAAACTTCTTGCCTGGTGTGGATATCGCGACCAGCGGAACGAATTCGCAGGGTCAGACAATTCCGCTGACTGCCGTACCCCTGGCGAATAACTATGATCTGAGTCACGCCCATGCGGCCTTCGTGGCAATGTACGACAACGGAACCATGGACGGGGCCGACAAAGTTCCCATCACTTGCAACAAGGGCGCGACCGGTTGTCCGCCTCCCAATCCCCAGTTCAAGTATGCCGACAATTCGACTGGTCTCCTGGATCCCTACTTCCAACTGGCTGAACAATATACTTTCGGCGATCGGATGTTCCAAACCAACCAAGGGCCCAGCTTTCCGGCGCACCAGTTCATTATTTCCGGAACTTCGGCGCCAAGCGCAGACAGCGATTTGTTCGCGGCGGAGAATCCGGTTGGAGTTACGAATGCCGGCGGCAACACTGGGTGCAAAGCGCCTGCGGCTGAATTCGTCAGGATGATTGATCCCAGCGGCAGCGAGTCGCAGACGATGTACCCCTGCTTCGAGCATGAAACCCTGGCGGATCTGCTCGACAACGCGGGAGTCAGTTGGCGATATTACGCTCCATCGGCCGGTTCCATCTGGACCGGTCCGAATGCGATACAACATTTGCGCAACGGCCCGGACTGGACCAATGACGTGATTCTGAAGCCAGCCCAGATATTGACGGACATCAGTAAGGGCCAACTCGCCAGCGTTAGCTGGGTGATTCCAACCGGGCAAGAATCAGACCATCCGGGCGGGAATTCAGGTACGGGGCCATCCTGGGTCGCGTCGGTTGTCAATGCCATCGGGCAGAGTCAGTATTGGGACAACACTGTAATCCTGATTACGTGGGACGATTGGGGAGGATGGTATGACCACGTTGCCCCGACCGTCATCAACTCTTATGAGTACGGTTTTCGCGTGCCGCTGATCGTCGTGTCTCCCGTTCGCGAAGCAGGCTTATGTCTCTCATGTTACCCATGATTTTGGCAGCATTTTGAAGTTCATCGAAGAGGTTTACCACCTTCGTTCGCTGGGATATGCGGACGCTCTGGCTGACGATCTATCGGATTGTTTTGACTTTCACAGACACAATGTTTTTCAGAAGATTCCGGCGCCGCACGACGCAAATTATTTTCTGAACGACAAGACGCCACCCGAAGACCCAGACGACGATTGATGGGAGCCGATAAGGCCGGACCACGCCGCGGCGGCTTCGGCAGGGAATCGCATGGCGCATATCCGCCCTGCTAGGATATGCCTCGTGCCTTCGCTGCTCGATGTGCGGCATCTTACTGTCGAATTCCCGACCCAGGGCCGGACCGCGCAAGCCTTGATGGCGGTTCGTGATCTCAGCTTCAGCATCGCTGCCGGCGAGGTTCTTGGGCTTGTCGGCGAGTCGGGCTCGGGGAAGTCGGTTACTTCCCTTGCCTTGATGCGATTGCTTCCCCCGCAGGCGCAAGTTGCCGGCGAACTCTTGTTTGCGAACGGAGATGGCTCAGGGCATGACCTGTTGCGGCTGGCAGACGAAGAAATGCGGAGCCTGCGCGGAGCGCAGATGGCCATGATTTTTCAGGAACCCATGACCGCGTTGAATCCGGTGATGCGGGTGGGCGAGCAGATTGCGGAGGCGGTTGCGGTACACGCCCGGTCGACAAAAAAGGCAGCCTGGGATCGGGCAGTATCGGTGATGGAGGACGTGGCGATTCCGAACCCGGCGCTTCGTGCCCGCGATTATCCCTACCAGCTTTCCGGGGGGATGCGCCAGCGGGTCATGATTGCCATGGCGGTGGTGAATCGTCCCGCCCTGCTGATTGCCGATGAACCCACCACGGCGCTCGATGTCACGGTGCAGGCACAGATTCTCGAACTGCTGGCTGAGCTGCGAGCCAAGTTTGGCCTGGCGATGCTGTTCATCTCGCACGACCTCGCGGTGGTATCGCACGTCGCCGACCGCATTGCGGTGATGTATGCCGGCAATCTCGTGGAGTTGGGATCAAAGCGCGACATTTTCCATGCTCCGGCGCATCCTTATACCCGCGGGCTTCTGAACGCGGTGCCAACGCTAAAGACGGATCGCAGCCATCCGCTCCGAACGATCGAAGGGACGGTGCCGCCTATGCATGCGGTTCCGCCGGGATGTCCGTTCGAACCTCGTTGTGAGTTTCGCGTAGCGGAATGCGGGCGCAGTCTGCCGCCCTTGCTTGAAGTTTCGCCGGGCCACTGGGCGCGGTGCCCGGTGCTCAATCCATGAACGTGTAGAGCGGACACTCATGTCCGCTGGTTTGGATTTATGCAGTGATCAAGGGCAAATCAAAGGCGGCGGACAGCAGTGTCCGCCCTACATGAGTGCCTTCGGCCCGTCTAGTCTATAATCGCCATGCCCGGTGATCAGTGCGCGTACTCCTTTTAAGCGACATTCACAGCAATCTCGAAGCTCTTGAGGCCTGCCTCGCGGCCGCTCCGGAGTACGACGAAGTCGTCAATCTGGGCGACATCGTAGGCTACGGGGCCAGTCCGAACGAGGTGATTGAGCGCTCGCGCGCATTGGGGAAGTTCTTCGTCCGGGGCAATCACGACAAAGCGGTGTGCGGGCTGATTGACATCAAGGATTTCAATCCTGTGGCAGCCCTGGCTTCGTCATGGACACGCGATCAGCTGACCCCGGAAAATCTGGAGTGGCTTCGTTCCCTGCCGCAGGGCCCGGTTCGCATCGAGGGACTCCCAGATACCCAATTTGTGCACGGATCGCCCATTCATGAAGATGAATACGTGGTGAACGTGGGGGATGCGGTGGCGCCGTTGATGGTGTCTCCGATCACGATTACTTTTTTCGGGCACACCCATTTGCAGGGAAGCTTTACTCTGAACGGCGATTACGTCGACGCTATTCATCCTGCTTACAGGACGGTGGGGCAACTCGAAAGCTCCGAGTTTCCGCTCAAGGAAAACTTACGCTACCTGGTCAACCCTGGTTCCGTGGGACAGCCTCGGGATGGCGATTGGCGGGCGGGATTTGCGGTTTTCGATTCTGATGCCCGCATCGTTGCCTTCTACCGCGTTCCCTACAATTTAAAAATTGCGCAGGATCGTATCCTGGCCGCAGACCTGCCGCCGCGTTTAGCTACCCGGCTGGCGGCGGGAAGATGAATGCCGGGAGTTGAGCGATGCAACGACGATCATTCCCCAGACGATCGTTCCTCAAAGGTAGCGGAGCGGTGCTCGTTGTCGTCGCGGGTGCGGGAGTGTGGCGCGCCTATGACGAGGGCGTTTTCAGCGTGGGTGAAGGTCCAGCCTACCAGCCATGGAAGGACTGGCAGAACGAGAGCGACGGACCCCTGGCGCTAGTTCGCTCGGCGATCCTCGCCGCGAGTCCGCACAACACCCAGCCCTGGCTATTCAAAGTTACCGACAAGCGAATCGAGTTGTATGCGGATACGGGACGATACCCTGGCGCTCTTGATCCTTACTTGAGAGAACAGCACATCGGTCTGGGCTGCGCGCTGGAGAATCTCATGCTGGCCGCAGCTGCCAACGGTTACAACGCCACGGCCACGCTGCTCCCGGGAAAACTTCAGGCGGCCCCTTCCGACCCCCAGCCGCAATTGGTGGCCCATCTGGACCTTTCGCCGGGCACCCGTCAAAGCAGCGAGCTCCATGACGCGATTCCTCATCGCCATACCAATCGCTCTCCGTATGATGTGAGTAAGCCGGTTCCGGCCGACGTGATGGATGCGCTAAGCGGTTTGAACGGTGAGGAACCGGAAGTAAAAGTGTTTTTGTTCAATTCGGAATCGGAGAGAAACCGGATCGTTGAAATAATTGCCAAGGCCAATCATGAGGTATACGCGGACCCGGATGTTGAGGACGGGAGCCAGCGGTGGATCCGATGGGAATGGAGCGACATCCAGAAGCACTGCGACGGACTTACTGTTGATGCATTCGGCTTGCCGCCACTGACTGCGGCATTTACGAAGTTCACACCGAAGCGGTTATTGGTAAAGTTCGCTCCTCGTGGAAATGGCGATCCCTACGCAGATCAGCTGCGAGCCACGCCGGTTTTTGGCCTCATCGCTGTGCGCGATCGTTACGACCAGGAACAGAGCCTGCGCGCGGGGCGAATCTGGCAGCGAGCGCATCTTTTACTGACGAGCCGTGGAGTGGCGGCTAGACCGGTCAATGAAGCCGTGGAGCTCATCGATCATGAAAGGCGCCGGAACCAGGACCCGCGAGCCTCGGCTCAATTGGCAGAACTCACGCATGATGCCACATGGCAGCCGACTTTCATGTTTCGCATTGGCTATCCGGTTCGCCCGGCGCTGGCCAGTCCTCGACGCCCCCTGAAGGACGTAATCATTTGACCCCTGCCCATGAAGTGGTCTTATCATCAATCTCCTCGTGCTTTTTGAGGTTTAATTCTGCACATCATTATCCGAGGGAAAGTCTGGAATGAGAACGAACCGTTGGAAGCTAGCAAGAGTTGGATTTCCGATTGCTCTGTTATTCGCCGTAGTTGTTGTCGCTCAGGCGCAAAGCAGCGGTCCTGCGGCACAAAATTTTTATCAGGTGGCGATTTCGCCGGATGGAAACCGCGTTGCCTGGGTGCAATTGTCAGCGAATGCAGCAGGCGAACCAACCGGAGGCTCGTCGATTTATGTTCAGGAGTTAATATCTCCGAACTCGAAGCCGAAACGTATTTCCGCGAGCGCCGAGATGCAGGCAGCGGGCGAGGACAGCATTGCATGGTCGCCTGACAGCAAACATCTGGCCTTTCTGTCCGATGTGGAAGGCGACGGCCAATCGAACTTCTATGTGGCGAATGTGGATGGCGGAAGCGCGCGCAAACTGACCAGCCTCAAGGGCTACCTGGCCGATCCGGCGTGGTCTCCTGATGAAAAGACGCTGGCGTTTCTGTTCACGGAAGATGCGCCCCGGGCCGCCGGTCCTTTGATGCCTATGGTGCCTGAGACCGGCGTCATCGATCAGAAAGTTTACGAGCAACGGCTCACTCTTGTGGATCTCGCGTCGGGGAGAGTCCGCCAACTTTCGCCGGCGGACATGTATGTATATCAGTACGACTGGTCGCCGGATGGCAAGACATTCGCCGCAATTGCCGCGCATGGCGCCGGCGATTCCAATTGGTATCTCGCTCAGATCTACACGCTGAGCGCGGCAAACGGAGAACTCAAGACGGTTTACAAACCTTCGTTGCAGATTGCGGTGCCACGCTGGTCGCCTGATGGCAAGACGATCGCATTTATCGGTGGGCTGATGAGCGATGAGGGCTCTATCGGCGGCGACATTTTTACGGTGTCCGCCTCGGGGGGTGGTGCGCGTGATGTGACCCCCGGAATTCCAGCGTCTCCATCGTGGCTGTACTGGGAAGCGCCGAACCAGATTCTTTTTACGGAAAACGTTGATGGTCAGGCAGGCATTTCCAGAGTTGATCTTTCGAGTGGAAAAATTTCTTCGCTCTGGACCGGTGCCGAGGTGATCTCTACGCAGGCTGAGGGCGAACCCACCGTCTCGCTTGCTGCGGATCGACAGACTGCCGCAGTGATCCGCCATTCATCCACGCACCCTCCGGAAATATGGGCTGGCGCAATTGGCGAGTGGAAGCAAGTCACTCGCGTCAATGACGGTATACACCCGAGTTGGGGTCAACTGAAAAGCCTGCATTGGTCGAACGGAAACATGAAGATTCAAGGTTGGCTTATGTATCCCACGGACTACGATGCGAATAAACGCTACCCTATGGTCGTGGTGGTGCACGGCGGGCCGGCCGGCGAGGCGCATATCGGATGGCCTGAAGTCTTTTTCAATACCTATGATCTTTCCAAGCATGGATATTTCGTGTTCTATCCAAACCCTCGCGGCAGCTTCGGACAAGGGGAAACATTTACGGCGGCCAACGTGAAGGACTTTGGCTACGGGGACTTTCAAGACATTTTGAAGGGCGTGGACGAAGTGGTGAAAACGCTGCCGGTGGATAACCATCGCATCGGAATTACCGGTTGGAGCTATGGCGGCTACATGACGATGTGGGCGCTCACTCAGACCAACCGTTTTCGCGCTGCGGTCGCCGGCGCCGGCCTCGCGAACTATCAGAGCTATTACGGACAAAACGATATTGATGAATGGATGCCTCCGTATTTCGGCGCTACTGTGTACGATGACCCCGCGGTGTACGCCAGGAGTTCGCCAATTACATTTATCAAGAATGTGAAGACGCCAACTCTGGTGCTGGTCGGCCAGTACGATGGCGAATGCCCGATGCCGCAATCCCGCGAATTCTGGTGGGCGCTCAAGACGCTGGGCGTGGAGACGCAACTCGTAATCTATCCCGGCGAAGGACATGAATTTCTCCAATCCGAACATCGGCGCGATGTCATGGAGCGCCTGACCACGTGGTTCGACCGATATCTAAAATAAAGATGGTGTGGTGACGGGCGACTCGCCCGTCATCCGAGCGCTGTGCGGTGTAAACTTTCGCCATGCCCTCATATCCCTCATCCCGCGCTACCAAGGATCTTTTTGGTCCGCGCGAAAATCCGCCCGAGCACTATCTCGTTGCTTTCAGCGACGGCGGGGCGCGTGGCAACCCAGGCCCTTCGGGTTACGGCGTCGTTATTCAAGATGAAGCCGGAGGAAAAGTTGCCGCCCTTAGTGAGTACCTGGGGCATCAGACCAACAATTTCGCCGAGTATCAGGGCTTGATTGGCGCCCTTGAGTATGCCGTTGCCAATGGCCACAAGGCGCTCAAGGTGATCAGCGACTCTGAGTTGTTGGTGCGGCAAATCAAGGGCATCTACAAAGTGAAGAATGCCGCTCTGCAGGATCTGCACGGACGCGCCAAAGAATTGATTGCACAACTTGATTGGTTTTCGATTGGCCATGTTCTGCGTGGACACAATGAAGAGGCCGACCGGCTGGCCAACGCCGCAATGGATAAGGGTATGGGACGCGTGACGCGGGCGCCCTCGCCCGCGGCTTTGTCCGGCGGCATTCCCCAAGCGTGCCAAGAGTTCACCGGAATCGTTCGCGATGGAAAGATCGAACTATTGGACGGCAAACTCTCCGACGGCACGCGAGTGCAGGTGCGAGTGAAGACGTGATCGTTTCCTTGGCTGGGTAGGTTAGCTGGCCGTCGGCACTGAACGGGGTTTTATATTGCCGCGGATGAATTGAACGATGGCGTCCATGGCGGTGCCGGGCTGAAAGATTGCGGCAACGCCTATCTGTTTTAGATGGGCTACGTCCTGATCGGGGATGATGCCGCCCACGATCACGATGACGTCGTCCATTTTGTTTTGCTTCAGCAGATCCATCACGCGGGGTACGATTGCGTTGTGCGCGCCGGAGAGGATCGATAGTCCGATGACGTTCACGTCTTCCTGCACGGCGGCGCTCACGATCATCTCTGGCGTCTGCCGCAGGCCGGTGTAGATGACTTCCATCCCGGCATCGCGTAGGGCGCGGGCGATTACTTTCGCGCCGCGGTCGTGGCCGTCGAGGCCGGGCTTCGCAACCAGTACACGGATTTTCTGTTCAGCGGCCATTGGGAGACCTTGCCACGGATCTGCGCGATATGCACGGATCGAGAGTCACTAGCATACAACAGCAGTCGGAAAATCGACCAGTTCGAGATTCACTGTTTGCCCATCGTGTGCTTTGTGGTTATCGGTTCCGTGCTACACGGTTTTTATATCCAGGCTTCGCCACAGATACCAGCAGGCGATGCTGCGATAGGGCTCCCAGCTTTTGGCGATCTTTTCCATCTGCAGCGGTTTCGGCATCTTGCGTTTGTTGTAGTGTTTCTTGATGGCCATCTGGACGCCGAAATCTCCGGTGGGCAGCACGTTTGGCCGCTTCAGCGTGAACATCAGGAACATGTGCGCGGTCCAGACGCCGACGCCCTTGACTTGGGTCAGGTGTTTTATGACCTCCTCGTCGGTCATCTCGGCCAGGCGAGTGAAATTCAGTTCGCCACGAATCGCGCGTTCCGCCATGTCGCGCAGATAGGAAGATTTCTGTTTGGAGAGGCCGACCGATCGCAATTGCTCATCGGTGAGCTTCGCTATGCCTTCCGGAGTGACGGGATCACCCGAGAGCGCCGCGAATCGCTTAAAGATCGTTTCTGCGGCCTTCCCATTCAATTGCTGGTAGACGATGGCCTCGGCCAGGCTATGAAACACTGGTTCGCCGAATTCCATGCGGCAGGGTCCGACGCGTTCGATGATGGCCCGCAGTATGGGATCGGATTTCTTCAGGTGGTTGATGGCTTTGCGCATACGAACATTTGACGAAAGTCAGACTTAAAAGGATAGCAGACCTTTGTGTGGCGCGGGCGCCCACGCCCGCGTGATGCGTGAGAGAACACACGCGTCGTCAACCACGCATTTTCTTTCTAACGCCCTTCACAGCTGTCGCAACCGCGCGCTCGACTTCTGTCTCGGCGATGCCGCCGTTGGCGCTTTGCACTTCGGAGATCGATTTCCAGGAATCAATGTTTCTGAGGGCCCTTCTGATAATCGATGCCTGAGCAAGTATTCCGCTGATGGAAGTCCCCCTCTCGAAGGCTTCCTTGGCAACCTCTTCGTGGACGCTGGAGGAGACCCAGATGCGAATTTGACCGTTGAGTGGCCTAGGCATAGGCGGAGACATATACCACTATAAGACGGTACATTCGGCGCAACCAGCGTAGTGTCCCGAAAATACGTGACCTGTCTGTGGTTCTTCGCAGCGCGTGGGGTCAGGCGCTGCGAACAAAATGCATAGATCCTTCGCTTTGCTCAGGATGACAGCCATTAGGCTATGTGATGCTCGCCTCGGTGTACGTTCCGTACACTTCTCGCAGGGCGTCGCAAATCTCGCCGATGGTTGCGTAGGCGCGTACTGCGTCCACGATGTAGGGCATCGTATTAGCCGAAGAAATATTTCCTCCTAATCCAACCGTTGGTTCCTCGGCAGCGGCTCGCTTCAGCGTTTCCAGGCGACGACGGACATCGTCGTTGGAGCGCCGTGCGCGCAGAGCTTTCAACTTTGCGCTCTGGTGAACGGCTACGCTTTCGTCGATGTACAGAATGTGTGGCGACTCTTCCTCGATGACGAACTCGTTGGCTCCGACGATGATTTTTTCTTTTGCCTCGGTTGCGCGCTGAGATTGGTAGGAAGCTTCGGCGATTTCCTTTTGCGGGTAGCCGCGCTCGATGGCTTTGACCATACCGCCCATGGCGTCGAGTTTGCCAAAGTAGTCGAATGCGCCTTTTTCCATTTGCAGGGTCTGGTTTTCGAGGAAGTAAGATCCTCCTAGAGGATCAACGGTTTGCACAACTCCAGATTCATAGCCGATGATTTGCTGAGTGCGCAACGCGATGCGGGCGGCTTCTTCGGTGGGCAGAGCGAGAGCTTCGTCGTATCCGTCGACGTGCAGCGATTGGGTTCCGCCGAGCACCGCAGCCATTGCCTGAATGGCGGCGCGGGCGATATTGTTCATCGGTTGCTGTGCGGTTAATGAAACGCCGGCGGTCTGGGTATGAAACCGGAGCAACCAAGTGCGCTGGTTCTTGGCTTGGAAACGGTCTTTCATCACCTGGTGCCAGATCTTTCGCGCAGCACGGTATTTGGCGATTTCCTCGAAGAAATCGTTATGGGCGTTGAAGAAAAAACTGAGGCGGGGACCGAATTCGTCTACCTCAAGACCTCGACGGCGCGCCCATTCCACGTATTCCACGCCGTCGTAGAGCGTGAATGCCAGTTCCTGAAGCGCGGTCGAGCCGGCCTCGCGAATGTGGTATCCGCTGATGGAAATCGTGTTGAAGCGCGGCGTGAATTTTGAACCGAACTCGAAGGTATCAATCACCAGGCGCATTGACGGGGCGGGCGGATAGATATATTCCTTCTGGGCAATGTATTCCTTGAGGATGTCGTTCTGAATGGTGCCGGAAATCTTTTTCCAATCTGCGCCCTGCTGTTCGGCGACCACCAGGTACATGGCCCAGAGCACCGAAGCGGGCGAGTTGATGGTCATCGAGACCGTGGTCTTCTCCAGATCAATTCCGCTGAAGAGAATTTCCATGTCCTCGAGCGAATCGATAGCCACGCCGCACTTGCCTACTTCGCCTTCGCTGGCGGGATGGTCGGAGTCGTAGCCCATGAGCGTGGGCAGGTCGAATGCAACCGAGAGGCCTCCGCCGCCGTGTTCGAGCAGATATTTGTAGCGCTGGTTGGTTTCCTCGGGCGAGGCAAAGCCGGAGAACTGGCGCATGGTGAAAAGTTTGCCGCGATATCCGGTGGCGTGAATGCCGCGCGTGTAGGGCGGTTGGCCGGGATAGCCAAGATACTGATCGTAGTTCCAATCCTCGGGCAGATCAGCCTGGGTGTAGAGGCGACGGATGGGAACGTCCGAAATTGTGGTGAAGCGGGCGTGGCCGTTCTCGTCGAGGTTGGTGCCGGTAGGGGCGCCGATCGAGCGCTCGGGAGCTTTTTCCAAAGTCGGCGCCAGCGTTTTTTCCGCCCAGCGTTTCTCGGTCTCGGAGGGATGACGTCCTTCGAACACATCTGCTATTGGATTCTCCGCAACTGGCGGTTTGGAAGGTTTCTTGTCAGCCATGAACACCCCGTCTCTTTAGATGATAGGGCGAGTTCAGGCGGGCGGCAAGGCTGAGACGTAGCAGGCAACGTCTCTACAGACAGATTAGTCCGTAGAAACGCTGGCAATGTCTCGGCGGGTTAACTCCCAGGCTTTGGCATATTTCCACGAAACGTACGCCGAGTGATAGAGATGCAACAGCAAGCCTTCGCGTCCGTCGAGGAATCCAAGGCGGAAAAAATAGTTGTAGAGGAAAGTCAGCAGCGGGCGGATAACGATATTCGTGAAGCTGAAGCTGCGCTGGCCTTTGGCCGCTGCGACCTCAGCGCCCATCGAGGAATAACTGTTCATGTGATCGATGTAGCCGCGCAACGTGGGATAGGCGTTGTGCAAGAGTGCGTGGGAGAGTCTGCCAGTCGGGCCATTCACTTTGATCGTCGGATGCGCGCCATACTCTTCAAATTGTCCTGCGCTGCGGCGAATCAGGCGTAGCTTGGGATCGGGATAGAAGCCGCCGTGCTTGATCCAGCGGCCGAGAAAAAAATTCTTGCGGGCAATCCAGAAACCACTTATTGCCGAGCCAGTTTTCAGCGCGGCCTCGATTTCAGGGGCAAGTTCCGGTTCCAGCGATTCGTCCGCATCCAACTGGAGCACCCAATCCATTGACGCTTTGTCCATTGCGGAATTTTTCTGGGCGGCGAAACCTTTCCATGGCTCGACAAACACCTTCGCCCCATAGGACTGCGCGATCTCGACCGTGCGATCGGTCGAGCCAGAGTCGACCACAATGATTTCTCCTTTGCCGTCGCGCACCAGCGGCATCACACTTTCCAGCGTGCGAGGGAGGTTGCGTCCTTCATTCTGCGTGATCAAAACCACGGACAGCGTCACGCGTGGAAGGATACATCGGAGGTTAGGAAGACCGAAAGTGGAAAGCATTCGGCCCCACGACTTAAATGTCAGGAGGGGCCGAATCAGATTGGTCAGTAACCCGGTGGTTGTGGTTGTGTGGGCGCGCCCGGTTGCACGTCCTGACGCGGCGCAACATAGGGAACGTTCGGCATGTGCGTGACCTCGCCTCGTTCGGCATCAGCCATGACAATTCCGGAGTGGTCGAGCAGAAGGCCGGTGGCGCGGTCCAATTCCACGCGCGCCTTTTCGTACGCGGCCTTGGCGGAAACCAGGTTGGATTCGGCCGTCGTCAAGCCAGACTCATCTTGCAACACCGCGGTTGGATTGGAAACTCCGACTGCCAGTTTCTGCTGCTCGGCGTCCAGAGTCTGACGGGCAAAATCGACCGCGGCCTGCGCGGCTTGCACGCTGGCGCGATTCTGCGCTAGTGCGAACTGTGCGTTGCGCACCTCAATGCGCACCTGGTTCTGGAGCTGCTGCAGGCGCACCTGCGCCTGACGATATTCCAATTCGGCGCGCACTTGATCGGCTTGCGCCTGCCGATTGCGAAGCGGAATGGTAAGGCTTAGCCCAACCCCCTTGTCAGCGGCGGTTCCGTTGACGAGCTGGTTCAACGTGCCGGCTGTG
>CAWISU010000045.1:0-15086 GCA_963838765.1 uncultured Acidobacteriota bacterium
TTTAGGTTGACGAAAAACCAGAACTGGCCGTGATAAACGCGGAGAACCTCTGCCACAAATTAGCCGACTCCGCGCGAGTCAGAAAGAAACCGAGTGCCGCGAGTCCTTGGCTGATCAAACGGGTCACGCTCTCTTGTACCTTCAAGTTCTCGGCAGCGTCGATTCGGCGTGTCGCCAATTCGCTGGTCAGGGC
The DNA here is from genome assembly GCA_963838765.1 of uncultured Acidobacteriota bacterium. GTDB lineage: Bacteria > Acidobacteriota > Terriglobia > Terriglobales > Acidobacteriaceae > JABDBE01. The sequence goes on from CAWISU010000045.1 coordinate 194, forward strand.
AGCGCGCGCTTCCGCTGTCAAATGTCCTGAATTCGTCGCCAACTGCAGGAGTTCTTCGTCAGTTTTGGTTTGGTATGTCTTAACGAGATCCCTGGTTTGTGAAGATAGTGATTTTTCCACCTTGATTTTAATTTTGGTGTCTGCGTATGTGGCGGCTCTACCAATAGTGAACCGGAGCCACCATATTAATTCCTCGGCTCTTAAAATTCCGCAGGGTCACGATGCTGGTTTTCATCCTGATCCCTGCGGTAATGAACTCGATGTCGCCGAGTTTTCCAATATGGGAGTGGCTTCGACAGCCGCGAAGCCGACTCCCCCGCCGAACTGCATTCGCCCCCACCAACGGCAAAGGCAGTCTTGGCAAAGCCAGTTTCAGTAGTAGAGTCGAACGATGTAGCTGCCGGAGATGGTGGTGGTGGTTGAGCTTCGGGTTATGGCCAGTTCGCCGGCCGAAGCGTTGACCACCGTCAGCGACGAGACCGTGCAGCCGGTGCCACAGGTGATGTTGGCGATATTGGTGCTCTGTAGCGAATTTGACCCGAAAGTGGTGCTGTCGCTGTTGGTACCGATCCAGGTGATGTTGCCGTTGCCGCTGTCCTTGTTGACCAGAGCCCACATCACTTCGCTGGGCTCCTGCACGCCGCCATTCGTGCTGGGAGAGCTGACTTCGATGCGAATCGGACTTTTCACACTCGGCAACGTAAATGTATAGGATCCGCCCGGTTGGAGCGAGAAGGTATGCTGCTGCTCCTGAACTGTGAGCGCAAAGGCAGGACCGGCTGCGACGGCTAAAATGACGAGGCAGAGTCCCAGGAAGAGCGATGTAGCTTTGACTTTCATTGTAGGTCTCCTTTTGACTTGAGCTTAAGTAGCCGCATATTGCGGCTCTATCTGGAATAGCGCGAAGCGCGAGGAAACTGCCGCAAGAAACCTGTGATACCCTATTGCGCAATGGGACCCGCCTCGAATGACAAGAAGCTCTATGGGCACGTCTCCATCTCGCGACATGACCCAACTGCTCCAGGCCTGGGGAGCAGGGGACGAGAACGCGCTCGAACAGCTAACCCCACTCGTCTATAGCGAATTGCGCAAGGCAGCCAAGCGCCACATGGCCAGGGAGCGAGACGGTCACACCCTTCAAACCACGGCTCTGATCAATGAAGTTTATTTGCGATTGGTAGATCTCGACGGCGTAGGCTGGCACGACCGGGCCCACTTCTTTGCCATTTGTGCGCGGCTGATGCGGCGCATTCTCATCGATCATGCCCGCTCGCGGAGCTATCTCAAGCGCGGCGGAAACGCACGCCGTGTCACTCTGGATGAAGCATCTGATGGTAGCGGCAGATCCTCCTCTGGATCTGGTGGCCTTAGAAGCAGCCTTGAGCAAACTGGCTGCAGTGGACTCAAGAAAGAGCAGCGTGGTGGAGTTGCGGTTCTTTGGTGGCCTCTCGGTCAAGGAAACCGCGGCGGTGCTAAAGGTCTCCACCGATACGGTGACGCGGGACTGGAATCTGGCGAAAGCCTGGCTGATGCGAGAGATGAAACGTTTTCCTGTCGAAGGGTCACTATAGGCAATAACGATGGAGAAGAGCGCGATGGATTCTGAGCGGTGGCAGAATGTCGAGCGCTTGTATCACGCAGCCCTGGCGTGCGAGGAGAGCCAGCGAGCCGCTTTCCTCGCCCGCGCCTGCTGGCGGCGATGAATCTCTGCTTCGGGAGGTCGAATCGCTGGTCTCGCTACGGGAACCGAAGCCGGGAGATTCATCGAGGGATCAGCGCTGGAGGTGGTCGCACCGGCGATAGCTGCAGACGAAGGCGACGAGCATGATTCCTCCTCCGACGAATGCCGGATGATCGGCAAGAAGATCTCGCAATACCGGATCGTTGAGCAACTGGGCCGCGGCGGCATGGGCGAAGTCTACCGGGCCGTCCGAGCCGACGGGCAGTTTCAAAAGCAAGTCGCCATCAAGCTGGTGCGGGCCGGCCGGGAATCAGGTTCCGTCATCGGCCGCTTCAAGAATGAGCGGCAGATTCTGGCTGGCCTCGATCATCCCAATATCGCCCGCCTGCTCGATGGCGGAGCTACGGAAGAGGGTGTGCCGTATTTTGTGATGGAGTTGGTAGAAGGCCAACCCATCGACGAGTACTGCGATTCCCACAGACTGGGAATTCCCGCGCGCCTGAAAATCTTTTTGCAGGTCTGTTCAGCCTTGCACGACGCGCATCAGCACCAGATCATCCATCGCGACATCAAGCCCTCCAACATCCTGGTAACCGCAGAGGGTGTGCCGAAGTTGTTGGATTTCGGCATCGCAAAGATTCTGGACAGTGGTGTGGTGACTGGAGTGGATGGACTGACTCAGACCATGTTTCGTGTGTTCACGCCGAGATACGCCAGTCCGGAGCAAATCAAAGCTGAACCGATCAGCGCAGCCAGCGACGTTTACTCGCTGGGCGTGCTGCTTTACGAATTGCTAACGGGACATCGTCCCTACCGGCTCAAGACACACATGCCATCGGAAATGGAGCAAGCGATTTGCGAACAGTACCCCCTTCGGCCGAGCATCGTGGTCACGCGGGTGGAAGAACAAATCCTGGCCGACGGTACGACCATTTCTATTACGCCGGAAGAGATCAGCCGAGCGCGCGGTAGCGACCCAAAGCAGATGCATAGTTGTTTATTGGGCGATCTGGATGCGATCGTGATGATGGCGCTGAGGAAAGAGCCTCATCGGCGATACGCTTCGGTGCATGACTTCTCGGAAGACATACGCAAGCATTTGGAAGGGCTGCCAATTGCGGCGCGGCCCAGCACCATCGTTTATCGTGCGGCGAAGTTCGTCCGCCGACACAGGGAGTTGGCAGTGGGCACGCTTATCTTTCTTGTGCTACTCGGTGGTCTGCTTTCATCCGGGCTGTTATTGCGGTGGCGCCAGTCCCGCGGGTCGAAGGGGAAAAAACTCACAGATAAAGACACCGTTGTTCTAGCCGACTTTGCCAACGGCACTGGCGATGCGGCGTTTGACGATACGCTCAAGTTCGCACTCAGCGTTGCTCTAGACCAGTCGCCGTTTCTGTATGTGCTTCCAGAGAACAAGGTCGCGACGGCTCTGCAACTCATGGCCCGTCCAGCCGGCACGAAAATCACGCCCGATGTTGCCCGCGAGCTTTGCCAGCGGGCGGGCACTAAGGCTTATATTGCGGGTTCGATTGCCAGTCTGGGCAGCGAGTATGTGCTGGGATTGAAGGCGGTGAATTGTCAGAGTGGAGACACGATGGCCCAGGAGCAAGGGACGGCCGCATCCAAGGAGAAGGTGCTGGACGCGCTGGGGAAGGCGACGTCGAAGCTACGCAGTGAGTTGGGCGAATCGCTGGCCACGGTGCATAAATCTGATGCTCCGCTATCGCAAATCACCACGTCTTCGCTGGAATCCCTGAAGGCCTTCAGCCTTGGCGACAAAGAGGAAAGCGAGAAAGGGCCAGCCGCGGCCCTGCCTTACCTCCAACGTGCCATCGAGCTTGACCCGAACTTTGCCATGGGCTACAGGGCAGTGGGCATTTCCTATGGCAATCTCGGCGAAGTAGGGCGAGCCAAAGACTACGTCACCAAGGCATTTCAATTGCGGGAACGTGCCAGCGAACGGGAAAAGCTGAATATCACTTCTGCCTATTATTGGAGCGTAACCGGAGAACTGGATAAAGCCGCGCAGGCTTTTCAGGAGACGATGGAGCTCTTTCCACGGATGGACTCGGCGTGTATCACTTTGGGCGTAGTGTTCGCCGCACAGGGGAAATATGAGAAAGCCGCGGAGGTCTCGAGACAACCCTCGTGCCTTGAACCAGAAGCAACGGCAGCTTGGTACGGAAATCTTGCCAACGACATGCTTGCCCTGCAGCGCTTTGAAGACGCGCGCAAGATCATCGAGGCGGCGCAGTCGCGAAAACTCGATGGTTTCGGACTCCACAATATTCTCTACGCTCTTGCCTTCCTCGGGGCGGACTCCGCCGCGATGGCAGAACAGCAGCAGTGGTTTGCCGATCGACAGGAAATTGAGAACTTTGGACTTTCGCTCGCCTCCGACACCGAGGCGTATAGCGGTCATCTGGGGAAGGCTCGGGAACTGACCAAGCGGGCTGTGGACTCGGCTATTCGAGCGGACAACAAGGAGAGTGGGGCGATTTACCTGGCGAATGCTGCCCTGCAACAGGCTGCGTATGGCAACACCACAGAAGCGCGGCAGTCAGCGGCGGAGGCTTTGAAACTGGCTCCGGCGAGTCAGGGGGCGGAGAGTGAAGCTGCGCTCGCGCTTGCAATGGCGGGGGGCACAACGCGAGCCCAATCTTTCCTCCAAGACTTGAGGAAGCGCTTCCCCTTGGATACCCAGATGCAGTCGCTTTGGCTGCCTGCCATTCAGGCGCAATCGGTGCTACACCAGAAAAATCCGGTTTCGGCCCTGAATCTTCTGCAAGCTGCTTCATCCATCGAGCTTGGGCAAATTCAGTTCGTCATCAATACCTCCTGCCTATATCACGTATATGTGCGCGGACAAGCGTACCTCGCGGCCGGACAAGGCAGTGCCGCGGCCGCTGAGTTTCAGGAAATCCTCGATCACAGCGGCATCGTCTGGAACTGCTGGACGGGAGCGCTAGCGCGTCTGGGAGTGGCTCGTGCTGACGCTTTGCAGGCGAAAACCTCGCAGGGCGCGGATGCCGATGCCGCCCACGTCCGTGCGCTCGTCGCCTACAAAGATTTCCTCAACCTCTGGAAAGATGCCGATCCTGAAATCCCCATCCTGAGGGAAGCCAAGGCGGAGTACACGAGGCTGCAGTAGGGCTCACCCAAAAGGTCATGCGGTGATCGCTACGGGGAGCAACGTGTCTCACCACACGGGTGTTATATTCTGCTTCCGCCGCCACGAAGCACGAAAAAACTGCTTTGAACTACCTGCTAGAGTGCCGCCGTCCCAAGCCCGATTGACGAGCTTGAGACGGCGAGGTGCAGAGGCATTATTTGTAGGTTGCTTTGAAACCAGTACCGCCGCCGCCCGTACCGGCCCCGTAACGTCCTACGAGGGTAGCCTTGTCATTAAGGCCATCGGCGCGAGTGTCGGTCGTGGAGCCGGGATCCGCGACATCGTAGTATTTGCCTTTGTGAAGCAGCCAGCCCATCTCGGCGCCGGCGGAATTGTAGTAGGTGCCGTCGATATCGCCGACATTGCTGGGAGTGTGGACGATAGTACCGAGTCCACCTTTTGCGTTCGGGTTATCAATGTTCCTAAACGTCTTCCCGGTAAGCAGGTAAGCATCGAAATCGCCGGACGAGTTGGTGGCGTATACAGTGATCTGGCCGGCATTGTTGATTCCCCAGGCTACCGTATTGGTGTGGCTCGGGACGTCAATGCTCGTGTACCTCGAGCCTATCTTTGAAAAGCCATGCGATAGCCCGGCGGAGTCAAAGTACACGCCCACGACGTGTCCCTTGTCATTGATCCCGGTGGCTTCGGTTCCAGTTGCCCCCGGGTACACAATCGTGTGGTGGCAACAGGGGACCCACGGAATTTTATCCTCAATGCCAATAGGGATGTGGGTAGCCTGGTCAGTACACCAGCCAACTGCCTCATCTTTGTTGTTGATGCCGTAGAACGCGATCCCGCCGGTGCCGACAATCGCCTCGCAATCCTTGCTGTCGACGGTGGCCAACTTGGTTCCGGCGAGGATCATGCCGTGCTGAACGCCTTTGGCGTCTAGATAGTCTCCGGCTATGGTTCCAGCGTTGTTGACCGCGTAAGAGTCGGTCTCGATCGCCGTCTTGGTAGCTACGACATTGGAAAAATTGAAGGTTAAGGATGGCGCCGCCGCAGTGCCCACCGAGGCGTATGCCAGAACTAACACGAACAGGCCCAGAAAGTACCCGCTATTCTTCATTGGTTCCTCCTCCATGAGTTCTGCCCATATATGTTGTCCCCGTAGAGATTCCCCTTAATGTCGCTGATCAGACCGCCATAGGGCTGGATGCCGCCTGAGCCGGAAAAATCAAACAGTGCCGTTCTCGGAGTCCTGCGCGTGGGCAGAAGTGTAAAGCTGACAAGCAACACAATTGCAATGGAGCTTGCGCAACGCCGAGCCTGCGATTTTGCATGCGATGTCACTCCTCGTCGAGAGGTTCCCGTAGGCGCAACCCTGCACGGTGAAGTTGAATTATACAGATTTAGGCGGGAGCCGTATTTGCGTAGCGAGATTCCGCGCGGTTGGAATAAGGCGGCGGCCAAAAGTGGGATTCGATCAAATTGGCTACCAACGATTCCAACAGCTTACTCCGGTACTGTACGAGACCTAGGATCAAAGGATAAAGATATTTCCGTGGCTGCAATCAGCTTTCACGTCGTAAGAGCCGCTGCCAGCTTGCACTGGAGGAAGATTCTAAGAGATTTCATTCTTGAGCTTATTCTGGATGGTCAGTCCTTTTGCGGTCTTCAGAAGCAAGCACACTCAGAACCGGCTTACATCAGCAAGAAGAGACCTAGCCTGGACATTAGGAGTGAGTTCCGGAAGCCGCTGGATCGGCTGATCTTTCGCAAGCCGCCGGGGCGTTTCTTCGATCAGGAGCTCTTGGCAATTCGACGCGGACAAAGAACAAGAAGAAAGAAACTCCTCGGTGACGCGCTATGGGTTCAACCCTCGCGCCCGGAAAAAAAAGCTGGCCCGGAGGCACGATGTCGAGTCGAGTTTTCATCACCTTAAGCCAAGAGGTCATGACTGAACTCGTCCGGAAGGCTGAACGGCGAGTATTCTACGCCGCTCCCGGCATAATACGACTGGGTGGCGGAAGCGTTTCGGAGTTTCTCGGGCCCGAAAACTGCTTTGAAACGGACAATCCGGGAGTCGGCCTGTCAATAGCGAGCACCGCGTTTGTCAGTACTAATGGCTCTGATTTGCGTGTCACGAAGCGCATTCTGCCATGGAATTGCGTTCAGTTCTTGCGCGTTGACTGCGTCAGGACGAGAAAAGTCCATCACAGCCGATTTCTCGGCGCCAGGCGCTCTCCGGCCGTTTATCTCGTAGAGCATGCCACTGCGCAGGTTCTTATCGTCGGCCTGATACGGCGGCTGGGTCCCCGGACCGGCGAATAGCGGTACGAGCAACGGCGCGTGGGCATCAAACAGGTTCATCGGAGGAAGGTCAAGCAGATTCTCCATCGTGTGGATCATACCTGTCGTGGTGTAGAAATGATGGTCGATAAAAGGCGTCTCCGCACGTGGTGAATACTTGCTGATCACCAAGGCAATCGAGCGATGCGCGTCGACGTGGTCGGCTCCATTTTGCGCGTCGTCTTCCACAACGAAGATCGCAGTGTCATCCCAGTATGGACTGTGCGACACCGCATCGACCAAGCGTCCAACTGCAAGATCGTTATCGGCGACCGACGCCGCCGGCGCCGGCCTGCCGACGCGTGTTCCGCCAGTGTGATCATTGGGAAGATACAGCAGGATAAACTGCGGCAATTCTTTCGCGGTGCCACGTGCCTTCACAAACTCGTCAAATTCCCGAAGAAATTCGTCGGCACGAAGCTGGTCAGGATAGTCAATCGCGAAATCTGGATAGAGAGGATCGAGGTGATCACGTTGTGCTTCTTTTGTCGGATGAACGTCTTTCAATTGAGGAATCGCCCATGGCCATGGACTCGGCCCGCCGCGAGGGTCGCCAACATTCGACGGCAATATGCGAGCGCTCGTTGGCACGCGCGACCATGAATAAAAGGCAAGATACGGGAAGAGCGACGAAAATGAAAGCGAATTGTCTGGTCATTTCTTTTTCTTTACGACCTCCGGTCGGTCATCTTTCTTGATCTGCGTAATGACAATTGCTTTGATACCCGATCGTTGGTACATCTCTCCCGTGATTTTCGACGTAAGTTTCTTTCGCAACTCTTTCTGCGTCTTAACGTGCTCGTATCCATTGTTTGTGTAAAACTGATGAGCGCGATTTCGCTTAACGTTCGACCGCACCGAGATAACACGACACCCGACGCGACGCGCCCACTCTTCCGCAGCGGCGATCAACATCTTTCCGATTCCGCAACACCGGACACCCTCGTCGACAATCAATCCGCTAATCTCCGCAACGGTTTCCATTTTGACGGCCCGGAAGACGTACAGCCGAATCCAGCCGCCAATTTGCCGGTGGGAAGCTCTGCCACAAACACTGCGTATTGGTTGGCGTCTTACATTTGACTAAGCCGCTCGCGAACTTCCTCCCCTGTGCACGGATAGCCAAGTTGCCCCGCCAAGTCTGCGATTTTGTCGGAGTCGCGCGGTTGCGCCATGCGAACGGCGCATGCAGATTGGATTGAAACGCGTTCAGTTTCCTGGTTCATCGACGAAACCTTAGCTATGCACACCAGTCAGATTGAGAACTTAGGATCGCCCTCGACAATCTGCGTCTCCAGTTTGGGCTCTTCCCCTTTGCGCCAAAGACGAGCTCGATGTCGGCTGCGATAGAGCAGCGGACCACCATCAGCGCGGTCGCTTCGCTCAATCGGACGGGGAATGCATACGAACTCAGTTTCCAGGGCATCGCTGGTGACGCGGACCACTGCGTATCCGTGGCCTCCCATGTCGACAAAAGAAAGGTGCGGCGACAGATCAGGGTTCGACAAAGCGCGCGCCTTCTGTAGGTCTCCGCTCTTTACATATTCCAGCGATGACCGGACACCGTACCGCAGCCATAGATTCATAGTTGGCTGAGGCCGCGTGTCTCCCGGTCCCTGGCCTACGAACAGGGGTCGCAGCGGATGCTCTTTGGGAAAGCCGTGTTCGAACGCCTCTACGATTCCCGGCGCAGAGATCGAACCGGTTACAAAAGCAATACCGACCGGTTCAAAGGTTTTGGGTGGAAGACCTTTGGCGGCAAGGCCAGCCCAGAAACTATGGCGGTCCCCCGCGACGGTCGCAAAACCTGTGATTCCGTGCTCACGAACGAAGTCGTAGATTTCGCCGCGTTCGACGTAAGCAGTGCTGTGATCCCCGGCGCCAGTGCTCGCGTCAAACCCTGCGTATCCTGCGCCGGGCCATGCAGAGGTTAAACCCGCGGGCAGGTTTTGCGGGTCGGCGCGCATGTCGAGCGTGGCCACGGTGTCGCCCCAGATCTTCCATGTTGCGCTCGATTTCTGCAAACGCTCAAGGAACCTCCGAGAGCTTGAAGACCGCGCCGCCCCCATATCCGTAAGTCGTCCCGTAGAAGGTCCCATCGGTTGCGTAGAGTAATGGAGCTTGGGACTGTCCGGGAGGTGGACTGAGAAGCGTGAAGGCTCCAGAGGAGGTGATCTTGTAGGAGACGACCCCGGTGAAGTAAGTGTAATATTGCTGACCCGCCGTCGCGCCGTAGAAATTGCCGTCCGCCGCCTCGATTGGCGGTGCGGAGGGTTGTTCACCGTCCGCGCAGTTGGATTGCGAGCAAAAGCTGTAGAGAGTGGTCAGGTCTCCTGTTGGCGTAATCTTGAAGATGGTCCCATAGTAATTGTTGGCGCCGCCATAATACGTCGTACCGTAGAAGTTCCCATCCGTCCCAAGCGTCAGTCCACCCTCCGGATAGCCACCGTTGATACCACCATCAAAGTTGTAGAGCACTGTCAGGCTACCGCTGGGTGCGATCATGAACACGACGCCAGCGCCGTGAGTACCGCCGTTGTACGTTGTCCCGTACAAGTTGCCGTCTCGACCCTGGGTCAGAATGGCTTGGGGGTCGGCGCCATGAGTGCCGTCGAAGGTATACAAGTCAGTATAGGTCTGCGCGGTTGCCGGGGCGGCCAGCATGAGCACCGCGAGTATGAGTGCGGTGCCGATGCGAAACGGTTTCGATCGCTGGGAATGCAGAATTTTCGAAAGCTCAATCTTTGTAGTTTTCATCTTTGCCCTCCTGCCACATCAGAAATCAGTCGCCTTCGAGCACCGACCCCTTCCGCCGCCGCAGCGGGACACTCTGCGCCCCGAGAGCCAGCATTCCGAGCGACGTGACTTGCGGAGGGTTGGGAACGGGATTGGTCTGGGAACCATCGGGGCCGAACCGTTCTTCTTCCGATCCGACAAATGTCCCTTTCGTCTGGCCGGCGATGATGGGCCTGTCGGGGACCGTTTCGTAGGCGTAGCCAGTCAAGACTCCCAGTATTCCACCGGTGGTATCCACTCGCGCCCATCCGTAGTGAAACTTGCCGTTAATGAGGAATTTCAGGCCAAGATATCGGTTCTTGAATCCTTTCCCGCTAATGCCGTTTGCCCACGGCCCATAATACTTCGACGTGCGAGTGACGGCGTTGTAATGCGATACCTCTCTCTCGAGAATTGCGTAACCTACATCCCAACGCTTCCGTTTCGGCCCGATCTCAGCTCCTGGCCGCAAGGCCGCGGCCAAATAGCTTTTTCCAGCGATTGCGTTTGACTTAGGGGCGGAATAAACAGGCAGGTTCCATGTGCAGGTGGTAGTTCCAGAACGTCTGCTCATGCAGTTGCGTCCTACCCCACCGATAGTGAAATCGGGAATTCCGTCGTGATTTAGATCGAGCTTGTAGAAGAAGAACAACGTCGCGTGCGCAGGCGTGTATACGATTTCAGCTTGGGCAGGTGATGACAACACAAGCGCCCCCACTCCAGCTGCGCTCGCCGCGAGTGCATACAGGCTGAGCTGTCGATGAACTGTTTCGGAAAGTTTGGCAGGTGTGTTGCGGGGCCTGGGGGAACGTTTCATAAGGTCTCCTTGGACTAGAAACTCAAAGCCACCGACTCCTTCCGCCGCCACAGCGGGACGCCCTGAGCTCCGAGAGCCAACGTTCCCAGCGACGGGGGTTGCGGAGCGTCTAAAATGGGTCTGATCAGGGAAGCACCGGGGCGGAAATCTTCTTCACCCGACTCGACCTTCTGACCAGCTTTGATCGCCTTGCCAGGGATGGTCTCGTAGGCATAGCCGGTCAACATGACACCGAAGGTCCATCCAGCGCTGGTGTTCAGTCGTGCCCATCCATAGTGAAGCTTGCCGTTGATGAGGAATTTAAAACCAAGATAGTGGTCTTTGAACCCTTCGCCGCCGTTTGCCCATGGCCCGTAAAACTTCGTGGTGCAGTTGGTGGCCTCCGAAGTGCAAAACCGTTTCGCATGTTCGATCAACCCCCCCGCCCAAAACCGTTTCGGCCCGATCTGAGCTCCTGGCCAAAGGGCCGCAGCCCCGCCGCTTTTTCCCACGATTGCGTTTGGCGCAAGAGCGGGATAAATACTCGCATATTGGCTCGCACAAACGAGTAGGCGGCGCCCAATACAATAATGAGAAGACACACCGCCGCCATAGAAAACGAAATCGGTGATTCCGTCGTGGCTCAGGTCGAGCTCATAGCTCTGATGGCTCCCTAGAGTCACGTGCGCAGACGTATATACGATTTCGGCTTGGGCAGGCAATGGCAAGGCAAATACTCCCACGCCCGCTGCACTGGCCGCGAGTGCATACATGTTGAGCCGCTGCTGAACTGACTCGGAAAGCTTGGCAGGTGTGCTGCGGGGCTCGAGGGAGTGTTTCATAAGGCCTCCTTGAACTAGAAACTCAAAGCCACCGACTCCTTACGCCGCCACAACGGGACGCCCTCAGCCCCGAGGGCCAACGTTCCCAGTGACGCGGGTTGCGGAGTGGGAATGGGATTGGTCAGGGAAGCACCGGGGCCGGGGTCAGAATCGCTTGAATGCGTGCTTTGAGTCAGTGATTGGAGTCACTCATGAGTGTGAGCAATGCATCATCTCTTAATCTTTTACTCCGCAACATACGCAGCCTTGGGACGTGATCCAGACACAATTCTGAGAGGCACTCTTGATCGGTTGTCACACGGAACAGTGATCTGAGTCATTGCGCCTCTTCTCGCGGAGGATTGAGATAGGTAAGTCAACAGTCATCAGACCACTGCATCCATGAGCACGCATCCACCGACGAGAGTTGAGTTTGAGGTAATCCCCAGAAATAAGGTCTATCAGGAAGTCGCCAGACAGCTCGAACGGCACATTACAGAAGATCTGAAGCCGGGCGATCTGCTTCCCCCCGAACGCGAACTCGTACAAATGCTCGGAGTCAGCCGAGGCTCGGTGCGCGATGCCATCCGCAGTTTGGAACTGATGGGCCTGCTCGAACCGCGACAGGGCGTGGGCACGGTGGTTTGCAGTCCAGCCTCTGCCCCAGCGAATCCGCTGGCTACCGCTCTGCTCGAAAAGCGGAAGATGATCGCGGAACTGCTCGACGTGCGCAACATGATCGAGCCTCCCTTGGCCCGCCGCGCCGCTCTGCACGCCACTCGCGATGAAATCGCCGACATGGAAGCCATTCTTGCACGCCAGGAGGCTAAGGTGCGCTTGGGCGAACTCGGAATCGAAGAGGACTCTGAGTTTCATTACAGCATCGCCGTGGCGTCGGATAACAGCGTGATCTTGAAAGTCGTGGATGTGTTGATGGATTTGTTGCGTGAGACGCGAGAGCGCTCGTTGCAAGTGGGAGGACGGCAGGAAAAATCACTCGCCGGCCACTACCGGATTCTTTCTGCTCTGAAGCAGGGGGACGCCGCAGCCGCGGAAGCGGCCATGCGCCGGCACTTGCAGGAGATCGAAGAAGTCGTATTGAAAAAGCTTTACTAAAGAATGGAGGTTGCCACATGGGCCAATTATTCGCGGTTGAAGTTATTTACCGTGGGGTCTTTCAAAAGACCCTCGCGAAGAACATCACGCGCGACATCGTTCTCGCCGCGCACAACCAAGGCAAGCTGGGTATTTCCTTCGGCCGTTATGGAGATGCTCCGGAACGAAACGGCATTCCCGCCAAGAGTTTTGCCATCGTCGCCGACGATGAACAGACGCTCGAAGCCGGAATGGCGCAATACGAACCCAAACAAGTCGACCTGACCGTAGTTCTCGATGACACACTCTGCAAGGGCGCGGAGTCGTGGGCCTGGTACGGGTTGCAGCCGGTGCATCACGCGCTGAAACCGGGACACACGCTCATCGTGATTTCCCGGGACGACGCACCCGCGCTGCTGCAGAACATTCACCGCCGGGAAGAGCCTTACAAGCTGGGAATTATCAAGGGCATCACCAGTTTCTCCGGCATGTGGGTTTTCAAAGATGACCACACAGACGTGCGTGTCCTAGGCGCCATCGCCAAGGTGCTGCCGAAAGTGATGACCTTCGAGTCGGTGGAGAAATTCATCAACCAGAAGCTCAAGAGCGAACTGAAGGTTACGTCCGCGCGCAACGCCTTCGACCGTTTTTCCAGCATTGAGGTGAAAGCAGGCGAGGGCAATCCCGAAGACCTGTTCAAGTTCGATCTGCCGCGCTGGGAAGACATGCGCTGCGGTGTATCCATCAAAGGTCAGCCGCAAGGCGGCGCATTCGCCGATCCGGTTACTGGGAAAGTCGGAGGCTTCCGGCCGGCTCGCAACGAACTGTTCAAAAAGTACTCGACGCGCACGCAACGGCCGGTGGTGAACTTCTCCACCTGCACCAAGTGCACGCTGTGCTGGCTGAACTGCCCGGATGCCGCGTTCGATGTCACGAGCGAGGGCACCTACGACACCAACCTCGAAGCCTGCTGCGGTTGCGGCATCTGCGAGGAAATTTGCCCGGTGAAAGATTGCATCACCATGGTGAATGAGTCCGAGTTCCACGGCAACGACAGCCAATGGGCCGCGTTCGAGAAAGATCAAGACGGGTACCTCAAATGGCTGGAAACCACGATTAAGAAAGCCGAGCCGATCGAAAAGCGATCGCACGGTTTCCGTTATCGCGGCCAATACAAAGAACAGATCCCAGAGGCCCTGGAAATCGCAGAGAAAGGCTAATGCCCCAGAGGGAGCAACCTGAATACTAAGGAGATTGAAATGGCGACACTGACATTACCTGTTGAGGAAAAAGAAATAAAGAAACCCTTGGAGCAGGAAGCCCTGATTACTGGCGCCGAGGCCATTGCGATTGCCTGCAAGCTGGCCAACGTCGACGTAGTTACGGCTTACCCGATCCGACCTTATGACACGGTGATGCAGTACATCAGCCAGTTGGTAGCAGACGGCGAAATGGACTGCGAATATATCGTGGCGGAAGGCGAACATTCACAATTTGAAATCGTGAAGCATGCGTCGGCTTGCGGAGCCCGCGTGTTCTGCGGTTCTAGCGGCGTGGGCTGGATGTATGCCATGGAAGCGCTGACCGTAACCCCGGCTCTGCGCATTCCGATGATCGCAATGGTCGGTAACCGAGCGCTCGATGATCCCGGCGCCTTCGGTGTGGAACACAACGATGCGCTCGCGGTCCGCGATCTGGGTTGGATGTTGACCTGGGTCGACAGCGCGCAGGAAGCGTTGGACACCGCGTTGATCGCCTATCGTGTGGCGGAAGATCGCCGCATGTTCGTTCCCCTGGCGATCAGTTGCGATGGCGCGTTCCTGACCCACTCGCAAGCATTGGTCCAGATCCCGTCACAGGAGCAGGTAAATAAATTCCTGCCTCGCTATAACCGCGGCGATCTGCTGCTCCATCCCGACAACGTTATTTCGGTGGCCCCACAGGCCAACGAAGACTGGGTCACGGAGATTCGCCGGCAGAACTACGCAGTCACCGAAATTGCCTGCGACGTGATTCGCGAAGTCTATGCCGACTTCGAGAAAACCTTCGGACGCAAGTACGGGAATCCGTTCTTCGAAGAATATATGACCGAAGATGCGGACGTCGTGCTGCTAGCCATGGGAACGATTTCGACGCCAGTCAGGGTCGCAATCCGGAAGCTGCGCGAAGAAGGCAAAAAAGTTGGCTTCGTCCGCCTGCGCTGGTTCCGGCCGTTTGCCGGTCCGGAGATTGCCAAATGCCTGGAGCGTTTCAAGGCC
>CAWISU010000046.1:0-15548 GCA_963838765.1 uncultured Acidobacteriota bacterium
AAACTTTTTAGTCAGCTTATGTATCCATGCACACTTACAAGATTGGGAATCCACAGCATGGCAACCATTAGAACGTCTCTACTTCTTATGTCTTCTTATGTCGCGTAGACAAATTCAAAGAAGTGCAGGTTTTCCTACTCATAATTCAGAGCCAACATTCTACTTGAAGGATAATCGCTGCGTCCAGCAATGAGCACGCAGCATGTGTCTTGATTTGAGATTTCGGCCGCATAGTTCTTGGCAAGAAATCTAGCTTCCGCGCAACCCCATCGGATGGGGAGAACAAGCCGCTGGTTGTCCAGCAATTTGCCACCGCTCGGGTTATTTCGCTGCATCAGGACGGACAGAGCTTGCAGCAATGGCGGCGAGCCTTAATAATGGTCGCGGAGGCCTTTATTCCATGAGCAAGGATTTATGAGCCAGGAAAAAGTACTGATCGTCGAAGACGAAGAGAACGAGCGTACAGGGCTTGCCGAACTGGTCTCGTCCTGGGGCTATTTGGCGGAGACCGCCAGAGACGGCGCCGAAGGCTTCGAAAAAGTCTCCACCTGGACGCCCTCGCTCGTGGTGACCGACCTCAAGATGCCCCGCATGGGAGGCCTGGAACTGCTGGAGCGAATTGCCGACGACAGCAAAACCATCGCGGTGATCGTAGTAACAGCTCAGGGAACGATTGACAGCGCCGTGCAAGCCATGCGTATGGGGGCTTACGACTACATCACCAAACCCATCGATACGGACCGGCTGCGCACCATTCTGCAGAACGCCTCCGCTTTGCTGGGAACCCGGGTGGAACTCGAGGTTACCCGGCGGAAACTGCGGGACGCCGGCTCTCTTGGGAGCCTGGTAGGTGCATCGAAGAAAATGCAGGAACTTTTCCGCCTGATTGAAATGGTGGCGCCAAGTACGGCGTCCGTATTGATCACTGGCGCTAGCGGCACGGGCAAGGAGTTGGTCGCTCGCACCATCCATGAACTCAGTCCTCGCCGCAATCGGCCATTTGTCCCGATCAATTGTGCGGCGATTCCGGAAACCCTGATTGAAAGCGAGATTTTTGGCCACGAACGAGGGGCGTTTACCGGAGCTCTGGAACGCCGTACCGGCTGCTTTGAACTGGCAGAAGGTGGAACCCTGCTGTTGGACGAGATCGGCGAAATGCCGGTCGGTACCCAGGCCAAGCTCCTCCGCGTACTGGAGGATCGCAAGCTCCGCCGCTTGGGCAGCAAGGTCGAAACCACCGTGGACGTCCGCGTTCTCGCAGCCACCAACAAAGTGCCCGAGGAAGCCGTGGTCCGGGGCGAGTTGCGCAACGATCTCTACTACCGCTTGAATGTCTTCAACATTCATATGCCGCCATTGCGTGAGCACAAAGACGACATTCCTGCTCTGGTCGAATCCCTTTTGAAAGACATGAGCGCCAAACACGGACGCAAGGTGGCCGCCGTGAGCGAGGCTGTCTTGAACCTGTTCCAGAATTACTCATGGCCCGGAAATGTCCGCGAGTTGCGCAACACTCTGGAGCGCGCTGTGATCGTCTGCGACGGCGCCGTGATTGAAACCAAGCACCTGCCACCCGGATTCGGCCAGACCACCATTCGAACCTCGTCCGAGGATCCCGATGCAATACACCTCGGTGTGGGTACGACTGTGGAAGAAGCGGAGAGGCGGCTGATTCTGAAGACCATCGAGTCCACAAGTAACAACAAGACCCGGGCGGCAGAAATTCTCGGCATCAGCCTGAAAACCCTGCATAATAAGCTGAAGGAGTACGGCAACGCGGCAGCCGATGCTGCCCTGGCCAGGGAAGACTAGCCGAAGGCACTCCCATTAGGGACGGCGATTGACTACGGCGACCGGCCATCGTTTTCGCGTAAGGATTCGGACCAAGCATGCGTCGAAAGACTCAGATCGTACTAGCCATTACCCTGATGGTGGCGGCGCTGGTGTGTTCGTTTTCCTATATTTATATTTCGCAAATACTTCGCCAGCGGATCGCGTACGCGCATGACACCGCGGCCTCTCTAGAATCGCAAATCGCCTATATCGCAGCTAAGGCCCTGATCCCGGACTTTGCAGACACTAAGGTTGATACGAAAAATCCCGTCAAGGTTCGCCGCGCGATTTACGAGTATCTGTCAACCGATAACGATCTGAATGCAATCCTGGAGTCGGCCGTGGATTGGCCGATGATCCAAGACGCCGTGATCGTGGACGTGGATGGCAAGGCAATCATAGATACGAATGCTGAGTTGAATGACAAGACAGTTCCTCCCCGGCCTGATTTCCAGATTGTGCAGAACGCCAAGTTTCGACGGCAACTTCGCCTGATCTATAATCCGCCCACTCTTTACGACGTCAGCATGCCCCTGAAGTTAAACGGCGAGGACTTCGGCAGCATCCGGCTGGGCGTGTCCACCATATTTCTCAAGAGCGAAATTACGCCGCGACTGCAGCAGGCGGTCATTCTCTCGGGCATCTCCATCTTGCTCTCCCTTTTGTTGGCGGCGGGTCTCTCGCATATTGCTCTGGGGCCCTTGGAGCGGCTCAGCCGAAGCCTAGATAGCGCTACCGCCGGCGAAGCCGAACCAGTCACCGAACAGGAGGCCGGCCGCGACGAATATGGTCTCGTTACGTTGAAGATTGCCCACCTGGGCCGACAGATGCGCGATGCCAGAGAGATCTTCTCCGCGTTGAAAGACAACGTAGACCAGATCATGGCGAACCTGCAGGACGGCTTGATGTTATTCACGCGCGATTCGCGAGTCGTTCTAGTGAGCGCTTCGGTCGAGCGTTTTTTGGGCCGCCCCAGAAGGGAATTGCTGGGCCGCACGGTTAAGGAAATTTTCACCCGGGACGCGTCGCTCGGTGCTCTGGTGCTCGACGGTTTTCAACTGCGTCAACCCATCGCCCAGCGTGATGTGGAAACCTCGAACACAAAACGGGTGCAGGTTTCTCTGGATTTCATTCAGGAGCGGGGCTCTCCCATCGGCGCCCTGCTGACCCTGCGCGATGCCGAATCGGTTCGGCGAATCCAGGATGAAATCGAATTGTCACGTCAGATGTCCGCCAGCGGCCGCACTACGCGCGGGGTCGCACATGAGGTCAAGAACCCCATCAATGCCATCGTGTTGCATTTACAGTTGCTGCAAAGCAAGCTGCAGCAAATCGATCCCGATACCCGCCGCCACATGGACATTATCGGCAATGAGATTCATCGTTTGGATCGCGTAGTGCAAATCCTGGTGGATTTCACTCGGCCGCGCGATCTGCACGTCGAGGACATCGATCTGCGCCAATTGTTAGAGGATGTAATCATGCTGGCCACGCCCGATACCGAGCAGCATGGCGTAACCGTTAAGCGCAGGCTTGGCGCCGAACCGCTGGGCGTGCGGGTAGACGTCGACGTGATGAAGCAAGCCATCTTGAATGTGATCATCAATGGCATGCAAGCGATGCCACAAGGGGGAACGCTGACAATCTCTGCCCACCGGGACGAGGACAGTGTCATCACCGAGATTCGCGACCAGGGTGTGGGTATACCCCACGAGCTGCAGGAAAAGATTTTCGAACTGTATTTCACCACGAGAAAAGGCGGCAGCGGAATCGGCCTGGCGCAAACTTATCAAGCTCTGCAGTGGCACTACGGCTCGATTGATTTCGAAACCGTGGAAGGGCAGGGCACAACTTTCCGCCTCCGCCTGCCGGTGGCCGAGCTCCGAGCCGAGGCTAACGGCGAAAATGGCCACGCGATCGCGCCGAGCGTTACGATTCCAAATTCCTGAGTGGATGCTGCGGTGAGGTCGGTTCGGCGATACAATTTGATAGTATCCGACTACTGTCCGCTACGCTACCGTAAGTGCCGGATAACTGAATATGGCTCTGGCCGCCATCCTCGGAATCTTTCTGCTGTTGTCTTGGCCGTGCGCCAGCATTGCGTCCGTGCCAGAAATGGCCATTGGGCAATCGACGGACCCACAGCAGAGCCAACCGGTCAATTCGTCGCAGGCCTCGCAGCCAGCAAGCGATCAACAAAAACCTCCAGAGCAAGCATCCGCGCCACAATCACCCACAGCCGGTAGCCCGTCTTGTCCAGACAATTCGCAAGCCGGGTCGAATGCGAAATCAGACTGCAAACCGCCGGCGTCCACTGGAAGCAAAACCAAGAAGCATCATCACAAAGCAGTTGCGGCAGCAGCCCCTCCCGCGGCAAGATCAGATCCGCCTAAGAACGTTGTGCGCAATGGAGGCGCGGACGATCCGATCGTTGATTTGTCTCCGGGCCTTAGCCGCCAACAAGCTTCCAGCCAGATGGAGAGCACCAATCAACTGCTGGCAGCGAGCAATGCGAATCTAAAAAAAATCGCGGGCCGTCAACTCAGCCCGAGCCAGCAGGACACAGTAAAGCAGATCAACAGCTACATGAAACAAGCAAAGGACGCAGAGGACGAAGGAGACGTGCAGCGCGCCCACAATCTTGCGGTCAAAGCTAGCTTGCTTTCATCTGACTTAGTGGGCCCTGAGAAGAAGTAGACTTCAGACCTCAGGCTTCAGCGTCTTCGACAGCCTTCGTGAATTCGTGCACTTCGCGCAGCTATTTCCCTTTGGCGCGGGCAGCGTTCACCTTCGCCAGAAGATCCTGCGCCGGTTGTTGTACCGGTCCCGAAATCTTCACTGCTTCTTGCAAGACATCGCGTGCCTCGGAAACTTTGTTCAACTTAGCGTAGGCAAAACCAAGACGGTACATGGCAATCGCATACTGCTGATCGTCTTGCCCTTTCAACAGTGTCGAAGCCGATTTCAACTCCGGAATCGCCGCCGCTGTTTTATCTTGCTTCATGTAGGCGTAGCCCAGGGTTCCGTGTGCCATTCCGGCAGAAACCTTGCGCGAACGGTCGGCATCGGGAGCGTCGGCCTTGGCGGCCTCAATCGCCTTCTGCGCATAGGTGACTGCCTTGGGCAAGCTCCCGGGTTTGGGATCATCCGCGTAGGTGCCGGCCAGCAGAAGCAGCGCGGGCAAGTTGTTCGGATCCGCAGCCAAGGTTTTTTCGGCGTAAGCGATCAGCCGCGGCGTATCCTTCAGTTCCGATAACGACATCATCGCGTAGGATGCAATCTGTTCCTGAAAACGCGAGTTGGGAAACGCCGGCGTGAAACGTTCGATGTATACCATACGTTTCGCCGCGTCCGGCTCGCCCGCGATCGCATTGAACGCCGCCGCTTCCAAAAACTCGTACGAACTTTTGGCCCCGTTCTTTTCATCATCAACGCGTTGAGCGAACTCCTGATCACTCATTCCTTCGGGCTTAGCTTGCTTGGTTATCGAGTTGTATAGCTCGCCGCCCCGTGTCGAATAATCAAAAACCTTGGCGTTGTCCTTCAACTGCTGCGCGATGCCGGCTTGCGACACCAGAATATCCAGGTTGTGCGGCGAACCGGCCAAAGCCTTGTCGCCGTACTCAAGGGCTTTTTGCAGATCTCCCGCCGTCTGAAACGACTGCGCAAGTTGCCAATTGCCATAAGCTACGGCCGCCGGGTTCGACGAAAACTTTTGCAGGAAATCCTGATACATCGCCAACTTCTTTTGCGTATCTTGTTCGTTCGAAATCGCAGCCAGCGCCTGATCTTCCGGCGTCCCCGCGGGAATCACGATCCTGTCGAGTTGCGCGTATCCGGGAATAGACAGAACCGCCACCAGCACGATCAGCCAATGAGTGCGCTTCATAGTTCCCTCCAAGTTCGCGGGAATCGTATCTCTGAATCGCTAAGCTTGCAAGTCTGATGTGTGCGTCGATGGAGGACGGGCGTCTCGCCCGTTCAAACGGGCGGAACGCCCGATCTCTATACACCGTGGCGTGGGAAGGTTCAATGCGGTAGTCTGAGCCGATGCAAGATGAAGATCGCGCTGCCACGAACTTGCTCACGGCCGCCAGAGCGAACCGGCCGGAGCAGTCCGCTCGCCAGCCCCTTCATCACTCCATCCTCTTTGTCGTTCTGGTTGCGTTTTTGCTCCGCCTGGCTGTCATCACAGTGGGCCACACGTACCGCATCACCCCTCGTCGCGATCATTTTCAATACGGCTGGGAGATGGGCCGCATCGCCCGCTCCATCGCCCAAGGCCACGGATTCAGTTCGCCCACGGACCTGCCCACCGGACCGAGCGCATGGGCGCCGCCGCTCTATCCTTACGTTCTTGCTGGTGTCTTCCGAGTGTTCGGCGTGTACAGCCCACTCTCGGCCTGGATAATTCTGGCGTTCAATAGCATCTTTGCCGCTCTGACCTGTCTTACTCTGTACCACATCGCGGAGCGAATCTATGGAGTTGCTGCAGCTCGTGCAACCGCCTGGAGCTGGGCTGTTTTCCCCTACGCAATCTACTGGCCGGTGCGAGTAGTCTGGGAAACCAGTCTAACCGCATTTCTGCTGAGCCTCGCGCTTTTGCTCACCTTGCGCATGGCTGACGAACCACCGCGCCCCCGCGCGTGGATTTTATTCGGATTGCTCTGGGGCGTAATCGCGCTGACCAACACCGCGGTCGTGAGCATGTTTCCATTCTGCTTGCTGTGGCTGCTGTATCAACTCCCGCGTAAACCGCAACAATTTGTCGGCGCCGCTCTGTGTGTCCTCACTGCTGCTTTGGTCGTGAGCCCATGGCTGGTGCGCAACTACGAGGTCTTTGGCAAGTTCATCTTGGTCCGTGACAACCTTCCGCTGGAAATGTACGAAGCCAACAACGACCAATCCTCCGGCCTCTGGACCCGCAACGAGCATCCCGGCAACAATCCCGAGGCCATGCGAAGGTTTCAGGAATTAGGCGAACTGGGTTTCATGGCAGAAAAGCAGCAACAGGTCCGGCAGTTCATCCGCGAACATCCCGCACGATTCGTATGGTTCACAGTGGAGCGCGCCGTCTACTTCTGGATTGCGCCTCCGCAAGCGACCATCGTCGCGGGCTACGACCTGATGATCTCGCGCCACACCAATTTTTTGCTCGCAGCAGGGCTTGCCTTCGCCGGATTGTGGCTCACGATTCGCAAGCGAAAGCGCGGCGCATTCCTGCTCGCGTGTTTCTTGTTAATCTATCCGCTTCCCTACTATCTGGTAATGCCCTTCGTCCGTTACAAACATCCGATTGAGCCGGAGATGCTCATGCTGATCGTCTATCTGTTCTGGGAGGCCAGTAAAATCGAGGTCACATGGCCGCGAATCGGAAGAACATAAGCTAATTGTAGATTTCGCTGCTATCCCCGGGGGTTGGCGACTGCGTCCTCTACAATTTAAATTAGATCATGCGGTCCATTCTGCAGAAACCGGCGTTGCGCTTCGTCTTCGCCGCCAACGTGATTTCGATGCTGGGCAGCGGCATGAACTCCGCCGCCGTCGCCTGGTACATTCTGCAGGCCACGCATTCTGAAATCGCCCTGGGGACATTCGCCGTCCTGCAAACCATCCCAGCCATGCTGATGCTGCCGTTCACGGGCGTCATCATCGACCGCGAGGACCGCCGCCGGTTGGTCATGTTGCTCGACGCCGCCCGCGCCGTCATCATCCTCACGGTTTCCATTCTCGCTTTCATGGGGAAAGCGAAAATCTGGGAACTCTACCTGATGAACACGTTGGTGGCGGCTGGCTTCTGGATGTTCTGGCCAACCATCACCGCCTTGATTCAGGAGCTAACCCCGGGCGAGGAGTTCGTGCACGCCAACACGTTTCTCTTAGCGGGAGTCCAGGGAGGCTGGCTAATCGCGGGCTCGATCGTCGGCTTCGTGTACAACCGCATCGGCTTGGGCGGAGTTTTGCTCATCGACTTCTCCACCTACCTGATTTCATTTCTCTGCTACTTCGCTGTCCGCAAAGGACGGCACGTCGTACCCCGCCCTGCCGAGTTGCGCGCCGACATCGTGGCCGCTGAAACTGCAGTCGAACGCTTCGTCCGCGAGATGCGCGAAGGTATCCAGTTTCTGCGTGGCCGGCGCAATTTGGTTTTCCTGGGAATCAGTTGGGCGCTGTTTCTTGCCGCAATGATGACCGGAGTCGTAGTGACGCCCCCGTTGAGTGACAAAATATTTCACGCCGGCGCCGTCGGTTACGGCTGGCTAAACGCTGGATGGGGCACCGGTGCGTTCGTGAGCGCCCTCTATGCACCCGCGCTCATCGCAAGCTTGGGCGCCCGGCGTTCGATTGCCATCTCCATGGGCCTGCTAACGATCAGCATGATTCTGGCGCCGCTGTCTCCTATGCTCGCCATCGCCGTGTTTCTCTATGCCATGATGGGATCGGCGCGCGGCGTCAGTGGCGTCGCCATGAACACGAGCATCATGGAACAGGTCCCGCAGCACTTCATGGGACGGGTGCAGAACACCTTCTATTTCGCCGGTACAGCAATGCAGATCTGCCTGGCGCTCCTGGTGGGGGCAGTCGCGCAGGTTAGCCTGGTCGCTGGATTCTCCATCATCGGAATGGTGTACGCGATCGCATTTGTAAGCGCAAGCTGGCCCGTAGCGGCACCCGTGCCCGTCGAGCTAAGCACCGGGGAATAAAACCGCGACGACATCATTTTCAAATCGCCGAAATTGGAGCGCCTTCAATTGGCACTTGGCAATAGCCAATCGCCAATGCTTTCTCTGTGACTCTGTGTCTCTGTGGTAAATAAGCTGTTATCCTTTCTGTTCCAATTTTCACCAGGAGTCGTTCATGTCCTCCAGCCTCGAAGGTCGCGTAGCCGTCGTCTTTGGAGTCGCAAACAAGCGCAGCATTGCCTGGTCGATCGCGCAAGGGCTGCACAGCGCTGGCGCCAAGCTCGCCATTACTTATCAAAACGAGCGCATGGCTCTGGAGGCCAAAGACCTGATTCTTTCCCTGCCCGGCGCGGAGGCATTCCAATGCGACGTTTCGAGCGACGCCGAGATCGATCAGCTTTTCGGCCAACTCAAAGAGCGCTACGGCAAGCTGCACGTCCTGGTCCACAGCGTGGCTTTCGCACCGGCTGACGAGCTAAAGGGAGACTTCATCAACACCACCCGCGAAGGTTTCCGCATAGCGCTGGACGTGAGCGTCTATTCGCTAATCGCAGTCTCCCGCGCCGCCGCACCGCTCATGGATGACGGCGGATCGATCATGACTATGACCTACTACGCCTCGGAAAAAGTCGTTCCTCGCTATAACGTAATGGCCGTGGCCAAGGCTGGCCTCGAATGCACGGTGCGCTATTTAGCTTATGAACTGGGCAAGAAAAATATTCGCGTGAATGCCATCTCCGCAGGTCCGATCAAGACTTTAGCGGCGCGTGGCATCGCTGGCTTCAGCGATATGCACAAAACTCACGCCGAGCGCGCCCCGCTCGGCCGCAACGTAGACGTAAACGAAGTTGGCGCGACGGGAGTGTTCCTGGCCTCGGACGCCAGCTCCGGCATTACCGGTGAAGTAATTTATGTGGACTGCGGCTACAACATCATGGGCTTCTAAAATCAGGCCTATTGCATGACAGAGTCATCAAAAATGTTCCTCGGTGTCTCTGTGGTAAAAGGTTCTAGCGCGCGTTGATTCGCACCCGTCGCTTGTTCTCGCCCACGAGTTCCAAAGCGATCTCCACATCGCGTTCGCGTGCAAAGCGCGCGAATTTTTCTCCCCATTCGATCAAGAGGACGCTGTTTTCGGCTACAAGGTCGTCGAGCCCCAAGGTTTCGAGCTGCCGAGGCGTGTCCACCCGGTATAAATCGATGTGATAGAGAATCGTTTTAGGTCCGCGATATTCGTGGATCAGGGTAAAAGTCGGACTGGTCACATCGTCTTCCGACGCTGCGTGAAAAGCTTCAGCGATGCCTTTGACTAACGTGGTTTTGCCCGCTCCCAGATCCCCGCGAAGCACCACGATTTTTGGCGGCACAAGCATCCCCGCCAGCGTCCGCCCAAGAGCAATCGTCTCCTCGGGCGATTGAGTGATGAATTCTCGCGTCTCCATGCCGGCTCTGCAAACCAGTATAGCGAGAGTCCGCAACGGAGACGTAGCTTGCTACGTCTCAAGTTGCCGGCAAATGGAACATTGAGGGGTGAAGCTTTTCAGCCGCTAAGGGATTGCTCGTGACGCTATTGAGCAATGCAAGGGAAGTCACCTAATGGGTCACTGTCTTTTTGGCGCGACCCACTGGCTGGAGCGAAGTCCTAGAAAGTCCTTGTCCACACGGGAATCGAGGGCGTTGCGCAGCGTCTGGTGATCGTTGTCCTCGAGCGCGATGAAGCGAAAGGGCTGCAGAATTCCGTCCTTGGACTTGCGCGTCGGCTGCAGGATCTCTGCCATGGCTTTCACCGCGCCCGATTCCGTCTCAATGGTGACCTCGACCAGATTGCCCTGCTCCAGGGCCCCGGCCAATCGCAACATGCCACCGGTTTCGGAAATGGTTTGCAGTTTCGCCCGCGCGCTGCGCCCGTCCGTCAATTTGATGACCACAGGGATTGTGCTGCCGAATTGAACTCGCTGAGCGCGGTGTTGAGGATGAGTCTGGGGGAAGTGTGTCATATCCAGAACCACTATGCCACGACGGGTGCCTGCCGGGCAGATTACGGAAGCACTTTGGTTGATTCGATTGCGGCACATTTCAACGGGCCCAAGTGGAGCGATTTTGACATGACTGTTATCTAGCAGGTTAATGTCCGAAAGGACGATGCAGGTTGATACAAGTGTAGTGCCACACTCAGCCGCGAATTTCCACCTTGGAGCTTTCTGCAGCTTCGCGCACCCGGCGGAAGGCCTCTGGCAAAGCTCTTATCAGGTCGGTTGCCACCAGCGAATGTTCGCCCACGCTTTCGCGGGCCACGTCACCGGCGAGACCGTGGAGATGAACTGCAGCAATAACCGCTTCCGCGATGTGCTGAGGATTTTGCGCGATCAAACCGGCTACCATCCCGGTGAGGATGTCTCCTGTGCCGCCAGTTGCCATGCCCGGATTTCCCGTAGTGTTCACCCAAACCGTTCCGTCGGGCTGCGCGATCAGGGTGCGATGCCCCTTCAGCACCACGATCAGTTCGTGCTCGCGGGCGAATGTGCGAGCCACGTTGATGCGGTCCCGCTGCACCGCGGCTATCGTAGACGCGGCGAGACGCGCCATCTCGCCGGGGTGAGGCGTGATGACCAGGCTGCGTCCCTTGCCGTTGAGTTCGGTGGCTCGCCCCTCGAATGCGTTGAGGCCATCCGCGTCCAGAACGATGGTAGTCTTACACTTCACCACCAAGCTCCGAACGAACTCAGACGTCTCAAGGTTGCGCGAGATTCCAGGGCCTACAGCCAGAACAGTTTTGCCACTGATCAGTGCATCCACTCGTGCACTGGCGCGGGTCGAGATACTGCCGGCGTCGGTTTCGTCGAGCGGCTCAGTCATGACCTCGGGATGAAACCCCGCGACGGTAGCGAGCACGGACTTCGCCGTAGCCACCGTCGATAATCCCGCTCCGCTTCGCAGAGCTGCCATTCCCGCCATCGCCGCAGCGCCCGCTTTTCCGAGCGAGCCTCCAATCACCAGCACGTGGCCGAAGTTTCCCTTGTTCGCTGCCAGCGGCCGCGGACCGATGAGCGGAGCAATCTCGCGGGCAGTGATCAGATTGAGTTGCAACGAAGAAACGATGGCTTCGTCGGGCGAACCGATCGGAGCAATGAGAGTTGGCCCATCGGTCAACCTTCCAAAAATGTGGGCTGGACGCGGAGCCGTGAAGGTAACCACAGCGTCCGCACGGGCCACTGCGCCGGTCTGCTCGCCCATAACATCGGCGTCGGCGCCGGAAGGAATATCGACGGCAACGACCGGCGCTGAGCTCGCATTCAGCAGCCTGATGGCCTCAGCGTAGAGCCCAGACACCGGCGGCTTGAAACCTGTGCCCAGAATCGCATCGAGCAGAACTTCGGATTCGAATACCGTCCGCGCCTGCTCCCCTTTGAGTTCATCGCTCGATCGCACAATCACGGGCGCGACGGGAAGCCTCGCGAACATCTCTGCTGCATCGCCGCGTAGCTCGGACGACTCTGCCAGCAAGACGATACGCACTCCCTTGCCAGCTCCGTGCAATCGTCGCGCGGCCACAAAGCCGTCGCCGCCATTGTTGCCCTTGCCGCAGATCACGCCAATGCGTTCTGCGGAGGGATATTGGGAGAGAACAAACTCGGCAACCGCCGTTCCCGCGTTCTCCATGAGCGTGAGCGAAGGCACGCCGAAGCGCTGGGTAGTGATGCGGTCAATCTCACGCATCTCGGCGGTGGAGACGATTTTCATGCCCGGCTCGCCATCTCTTCCAGTCGGCGCAGATAGCATCCGCTGGAGTTAGTTTGTTTTCTTCCGCCTCGGACGAAAGGGTATCCCCCCTCCCCCCTTGATCTTTTGGAATCATGGGGTTAGGG
This sequence comes from uncultured Acidobacteriota bacterium, assembly GCA_963838765.1. Lineage (GTDB taxonomy): Bacteria > Acidobacteriota > Terriglobia > Terriglobales > Acidobacteriaceae > JABDBE01. Next base: position 12,383 of record CAWISU010000046.1, read on the forward strand.
ACAGACTACCATCAAAATCTTTGAGGAATAAGGACTTATATGCAAAATATTATGGAATAAGGACTTGCGGGCTCGGCGAGAGAGACGCGTTCCTGTTTTGGGCCGGGGAGGGCTCCTGCCTTCCGTCGGCGTCCGGGTTGTCAAGGAGCGGAGGAGTTGCTAGCTATTCTCAAATAGCTAACCGTTTTTCAGTATCTTATCTGGATGGAAGAACGAGAGCAAGGAGAAACGGACTGCGGATCATTGTTCGGTTGCCAGAATAGGGAGCCCTGGGCCTCGCAAAAAGAAAACGCGAATGGCCAAGCCATCCGCCACAACCCGGCGGTGCTATACTCATCGGCGTTGGTACGGCCCTCTCCGCCTGCAACCTCGGCGGTGCATCATGACTTCTCACCGAGTTTCTTCTGCGTCACATGCCTTGTCTGCATTTGTTGTGATACTCATTTGTACGAGCGCGGCGGCGCAAGCCAATTTTAAGGTGCTGTACAACTTCAAGGGCGGCACGGACGGAGGGCCGCTAAGCGGCGCTCTCGTGATCGACGGGAAGGGGAACCTGTATGGAACCGCTGGCGGTGGTCCCCACAGCTACTGGTGTGACGGGAGCTGTGGCAAAGTATACGAGTTAGCGCCTAACGGGGAGGGTCGGTGGACCGAGACCGTATTGCATGACTTCCGGTATTCGAAGACTGACGGCTACTGGCCGTTCGGTGGTGTGATACTCGACGGAGCGGGAGTCTTGTACGGCACGACCGGTTCTGGGGGCACGCACAACGACGGCACCGTTTACCAACTGAAGCGGGAGCTGGCGGCTGGGCGGAAACAATCCTGTACAATTTTGGCGGCAACACAAATGACGCCGGTTCTCCGAGCGCGGGCCTGCTTCGCGAGCCGGACGGGAATCTTTACGGCCTGGCGGGATACCCGTACGAACTCTCGCATGGCACCGACGGTCACTGGCATGAGCGTGTGCTGTACCGTTTTACGCTGGGCACTCCGGATGGAAACGACCCAGTCGGCACGTTGGTTTCCGATCAAGCCGGGAACTTCTACGGCGCGACGAAGTTTGGCGGAATTTATCCTCCCCACTGCGGTTCGGGTGGCGACGGCTGCGGCACGGTCTTTGAGCTTGAACGGGAACCGGGCGGCAGATGGAAGGAAAAGATACTGCACCGGTTCGCACAGTTCAAGAATGACGGCGAGCTTCCCTTTGCAGGACTGGTGATGGACAACAAAGGGAATCTGTACGGAACAACCTACCAAGGCGGAGCCCATCAGACCGGCACTTTGTTCAAGCTGATGCGAAGCAAGGACGGAAATTGGCGTGAGACGATTCTCTTTGACTTTCCCAAAAGCGAAGATGGCGGTGGCCCCATTGCTGCTATGACACTCGACACGGCGGGCGCCCTTTATGGAACAACGGTCTACGGCGGAACGCAAGCGTGCAGCTGCGGTGTGGTGTTCAGACTCGCCCCTGCTGCCGGGGGCAAGTGGGTCTACGGTGTCTTGCACCGTTTTAGTCGGAGTGACGGGGCCACCCCCTACGCCGGGGTTACGCTGGACAGCCAGGGCAGCCTGTATGGGACCACGCTGTCCGGCGGTGCCAACGCATACGGGGTGGTGTACGAAGTGACACCTTAGTGGAGAACGGTACTGGAGCGAACTTGCTCCAGCACCGCATCCATCGTTGACTATTCAGTTTCCAAGTCGGGGTCTTGAGCGTTGCCCGGGCCGCCGAAGCCGCTCAGGTTGATGAAGTCGCTCGGTTGATAGGTTATCGGGGTAATGCTCGTGAACGGACTTGGGCTCTGGGTGAAGTTGAAGAAATCCGACAGGCCGTAGGGACAAAGCTGCTGGCTCTTATTACAACTCCCGTTGGCGTAGTAGTCGGGCGCCCAATAGTCGTCGTAAAACCAGTTCGGTCCGGTCTGGCTGATACCTCCCTGCGGCAGTCCCATCACATATTCGGTAAAGTTCAGAATACTGCCGAAATCGTGTTGATATGGCGGCTTGTCGTTCAAGCACACCTCGCTGTTGTTTATCCCGTCAGTGTTAGGCACGCAGGGACCGGAAATGTAGCCCTTCTGGGGCAAGTACGCTGAGACCACCAGCAGCGGCACTCGGAATCCGGAGACGTAACCGGAGCCCCAGACACCCTGTTGGCCGACGATGTGTTCGTACGGGGGGATGTGGTCGTAGAAACCACCCCAATCGTCCCAGGTGATGAAGATCGCCGTGCTCTCCCAATAGGAACTCTGGTCGGCATTCTTGCACGGGCTGTTGCCGACGGCATCGACGATGTTCGCCACCCAGTCAGGGCCGCCGGTTCCATACCGGTCACCGGGATGGTCAGACCAGTTGGCGGCTGGCCCAGCCGATTATTTCGTCCAGTCTACGACGAACTGGATGCCCCACCCGTGGCAGTTTCACGGGTGGGCTTCGATGCCGATCGGATCAGGAGATTTTCCGGATGTGAAGCTCGGCTTTCCGGGCCTCATCAACCATCACCGGGCCGCGTTCGCCATAGGCGTAATGTCGGAAGCTGCTCCATAACCACTCCTCGGGCTTCAGAACTAAACCCCGCTGAACGGGATTGCGGTGCATGTAGCGCAGCTTTTCCACGCGCTTCTTCTCGGTAAAAACAACGAAATCGTAGAAGCGATGTTGCCAAATGTGTCCCACGGCGACGGGTGTACTCCAAAGCGTGTCTGTCTGGACGCCGGTTTTGGCGCGGAGTTCCCGTAGCAGCCGATGGGCAAAGGTTTGTTTCAAAGCGGCCAGCACCAGCGAAGGATTTCCGCGCTCCGGCTCGGTGAAGAGAAGATGGACATGCTCAGGCATGATTACGTAACCGACGACTACAAATTGATGACGCTGGCGGATCTGCTCCATAACTTCGAGGAAGAGATCGCGAGAGCGAGGTGTCCCGAGAAGGGGACGGCGTTGATAGCAACTTGTGGTAATAAAGTGGAAGTATCCAGCGCCGTAGTAGCGGTGCAGGTTTGTCGGCATCGAAACGATATAACAGGAACGCGACGATTTCGCTGTGACCGATGAACATGCCAGGGAGAGTTCGCGGCAGCCCACCCGTGAAACTGCCACGGGTGGGGCATCCCGTGCCGTGTTAGAGTACGGCTGGGCCAGCCCCCTAAAATCGCGATTCACACCA
>CAWISU010000047.1:0-48660 GCA_963838765.1 uncultured Acidobacteriota bacterium
ACGTGGGCTGGCCCACCTTTACGTTTTTTTGTGAAGGTGGGCACTCATGCTGCCGACCCCGACATTTCGATTTTGGCCTCGCCCCACTGATTGATCCGTACCCCGCCCGCTTCCCCGAAAGCATAACTCCGATAGCTGGTCCAGGCCCCTGCTCCGGTTCCTGCACCAACCCTCGCGCCACTGGATTCCGGTGCATGTAGCGCAGCTTCTCGATCCGCTTGCGCGACGTCCACACGTTGAAGTCATAGAAGCGCCGCTGCCACACGTGCTCGGCGCCGACCGCAAACAGTTCTTGCTGTGCAGCATCGCGGCGTTTGCGCACCGCCTTTAAGACGCGACGCGAGAAGCCCTGTTTGATCGCCTGCATCACCCGTGACGGATCGCCTTTTTCTGGCTCGCTGATCAGGAGATGAATGTGATCGGGCATGGCGAAGTAACCCACCACCACGAAGCGATAACGCTGGCGGACTTCCTCGAGCACCATCAGAAACAGATCGCGACGTTGCGGCTAGCCAGCCAGCATTGCCGATGATAACAACTGCAAGTGATGAAATGCAGGTCGTTTGTGCCGTAATAGCGCCGTGGATGGTTCGACACCAAGCCAGCTTATCCCCGGCTGCAAAGGAAAGCTGTGACATCCGACCTTGCCGTCCCCACCTTTACAAAAAACGTAAAGGTTGGCCAGCCAAAAATACATGGTAGATCCGCTGGACGACGGTCCTCGAATATACTTTTGATGTCCATCTGTCCGATGAATCAACGCACACAACCCAGTACCATCCGGCAGTCGCTGCTGTCTGGGCGCTTTGCAAACCAGAACCGATCATGCCCTCTATTGGAAGACCGCGTCCGACAAGTGACTTAACGGCCCTACCAGGCGAATTCTGACCGCTCTCTACACAGTTGGAGAGGTAATTGACACGTCTTTCGCATTGGTTGTCTTCCCTCTGGCTAACAAAGAGAACATTTTGGTGAGCCTGGGCGACCGTAAAAACGAAGCAACATGAGAATGTTTCTCAAGGAAGACACCGTGTTTCCGATTTCCTCAAGCTGATAGCGTGGAAACCTCAGTGTCCCCAGTTTCGCTTCTCCGGTGTTCCAGCGACAGCCATACGCCAGCATGGGAGCAATCTCATTGCATCCGTGGTACACACAAATTGCCCATGGGACGTCCGGTCCGATTTTTTCATCGATGGCGGTGCGTGACGCTTCGTAGTTTCGCGGCAGCGCATCAGTCAGAATATCCAGAGGATGTGTCAAAAAACCTTTGCGTCGCTTTCCCAGAAAAAGGGTATAGCCTCGCCCGTCAACATAAGCACGGAAGATGTGCGTCTCATCCACGGGCGAACACCTAGTACACATCAACTCGTTTTCGAAGACACCGCGTGTAGAGCATCCACTCCTGCCACAATTTCGACGAATGTTCGTGACGCAAGCCCTCGAATCACACAGGCACCCTTTTCTTCCACGTCTAAGTTTTCCCCGCCTAGGCAGGCCGGGACATATGTAACCCGTTGAGGATTACAAGCCTGCTGTGCAAGATCGATAAGGCTCTTGAATTCGTGGCGACAGCCAGCGAGAAGTTCATCAGACGTTACCTTTTTGTCGTAAAGCGCATCCAGCAGGTCGAACTTGTTGAATACAAATATCATTTTTTCTAGCGAGGCGTGCCCATTGCCGAGTTGCCGCGCCCTTCCTTACTCAAACTCGGGAATGCTAAAATCCCCCAATAGGGCCGCCCGACCTCGTTCGAGCGCCCGCGTCGTTCACTTCGTCCTGCGCGGATTTCCCGCGAACCTTCAAGTTTGATGGTGTAGGCCGTTCCTTGTGTATGGAACCCAGGAGTAACCCGATGCGCCGAACTCGCTTTTCCCCTATATTCGTCAACCTGGTTTTTCTGCTGCTTTGCGGGATCGGCGGGCCTGACCATGCCCGGGCAGAGCTCCATTGGCAGATGCAAAAGAGAGAAAACTTACAAGTGCGCCTGATCGCGTTGGCGGAAGCGGACCCAAGGTCCTCATTTTTTTCTACTCACGAGGTGTTCGTCGCCGCGCAACAGCTTAGCCAGGATGAATCGCGCCTGGTGAAGCTGGTGTATGAATTCCTCCCGTATCAGCCGCGGCTTTCCGAATATGAATTCGACTATTCCGTAGTGCACGATCTTCGGGCGGCGCGAGATCCGAGTTGCGATCAAACTCTGACGCAAATCACCACCGACGAAAGAACGCGCGTCCAGGTAGCGTTGAAATACTCAGCCGATTCGCCCGTGCTGAATACCATCCGGCATCACAGCACCTTGCCATGCTTTTCGACAAGTGCCGCCGACTACACCAAGGCGATTCACCGTCCCGCGCCCCCGGAGGAGGAATATTGATTGTGGAACAGTGACTTTCCCGTTCTTTCTGCTAGCTAATGTCGTGTCCCGAAAGTTCGCGTCATAAGTCCGCGCTGTCATCCTGAGCAACGCGAAGGATCTATGCATATTGCCTGCGACAGCTATGCCGTATGCGTTGCGTAGAAAAACGTGTGGACTTATGCCCGTTATTTCTGGGACAAGACACTAGTCATGCCTGGCCCCAGATCCTGCCCTGAGCGAAGCCGAAGGGTTCGCGCCCGCTCCCTGGACTGTCCAGTCTCATAACAACTGTTTTTCGGGCGCTAACCTGGGCCCTCACCATACGCTGAAGAGAGACTGGCGTATCTCGTTTTGCGCCAGCACGGCCACCCGCTTCGTCGCGCTTTTCGTTTCCCGCTTCGGGAACGTAGCTCCGCAGCCCGTCCACTTTCCTCTTGATCTCATTCCTTCGCTTAGGATATTGTAAAAGTACAACGGTTATCTGCAGGATAATCAAGTTCTTTGACAACCGAACAAGGACACAGCCCCTGGCCAAGCCAACCGCTGAGTCCGACCCATCGCGGCAAAGGCGAGAATCTTCGTGGCGCCGTAGCCGTTGTCCCAAGCGGAAGGGCAGAGCGAACCCGATAACCCCAATGTTTAGAATATTTTGCCTGTAACTACCTTAAGAACCATAGATCTAGAAGGGAAGAAAAAATCCAGCCCTTTGTTTTCAATATTTTGGGCGGAAACGAGAGATTTTTTTGAGTGAAATCCTGCACCAGAATATGTGCAATTAAACTTCAGGATCCCGGCAACACAGTGGAATAGAAACTCTTAGGCCATGCCAGCACGACTTACTTTTTCTTCTCTTTGCCCATCTTCCGTGCGATCTCCGCCATCAATTTGGGCTTCAAGTCGGCAAGCACGCTATCAACAATGCTCGAGATTTCGCTGGTTTCCTCTTCCGTGGCGGACGAAGCCTCAGGCCGAGACTCAGATGCCTCGCTGCTATCCTCTTTAATTTCCGCGACCGTATCGGCAATTTGCGAACTGACTTCCGGCGCACTCACTTGCGAACCAATGACCGACTCCCGTATCTGCTTCCAATTCGCCCACGCCGCCGCCAGTTCCGACTCGCCCTGTCGTGCGCCGGCATCGGAGGTAGGAGCAACATTTTCAGAAGATTCCACAACCGGGCTTGGCTGCAACGTCGCTTCCGCAGCCGTCGTAGCCTCCACCGTGCTTGGACCCGCCGAAGCCGCAGCCGCGAAGGCCGCACTTTCGTCCACTTCGGAGGAGCTTTGGCCAACTGCGTCTACGCTCGAGTTGACAGGGCTCAGTTCCGCCGCGACCGGCTCTTCGCTGCTCGTAGCTGCGCGCTCCGCTGGAGTCGTTTCACCGCTGTCCAAGTTCGCAGACGACTCGACAAGCGGAGAAGAGCTTACCGAGTCGTTCGCTCGCGCCTCAACCACTTCCAAAAAGGCACGCGGCGCAGCCGGCGAACTTACGAAACTCATCCGAGCTCCGTCAGCAGCCGCGAAGGCCGCATAAGCCTTTTCCATTTCCTGTTCGAGAATGAGCGTTGCTTCATCCTCTCCGACCGAAACCGGCTCCGCAATCCATCGGGGACCGCTGAACTCCTGCGCTGCACCCGCAACTGCCATGGTCACAGGAATTTGCTCTCTCGAGCCCACCTCGAACTTGTCGCCGTCTTCTCGATCGCGGCTGCGGCCCCGTGACCGTTCGCGGGAGCCAGCGAAGCAAGTGCCGCCGTGACCTCGTCGTCGCCCAGCCGGCCGGTCCCTGCATTCACAATCTGGGAATCGATGCTGACCGCAGACTCCGACACGATCGTTGCAGGAAGCGGCGCCGTTTCGGAGGGAACTTCAACCGCAGGCACGGGTTCGGCGACCGCCTCTTGCCCAGTGACTGCAGAGGACGCCACGGCGCTAACGCCTTCGGCATCGGATTCCCGCACCGACTCCTGCGGCGTGGCAGGCGACTCTTGGAGAGCAGATTCAACATGATCGCGAGCCGGTTGCGCCGCGAAGCTTGATTCATCACTCTGGGCGCTGAACGCGGCCGCCGCAGCCTTAATGGCCGCAATTTCCTCGGCTGTGACATCCTGCGGCATGGAAGACAGCAAAGCCTCTTCCAAACCAGATTTCATTTCCGCAGGCTTATGCTCTTCGGTTCTGGATGCCTCGCGTACTCTATCCACCGATTCCTCGGACGCTGCAGCCCGAGGTTTCGAGTAAGGCGGAGGAATCGATAACCGGTTCTTCCAGCCCGTCTCGCTGTCACCAAATTCCTTCCCCGAAGCAGCCTCGTCAGCCCCCGCCAACGCCTTAGCAAAGCGGCTCGGCTTGCCAGGCTGGCTCTGCGGCACGATCTTGTCTTCCAGCTTGGTAAGCGCAGTGAGAAGTTCACTGGCTTCAAACGGTTTGACGATGAAACCGTCAGCCCGTACGCGACGCGCTTCGTCCGCCTTAAACGGCTCCAACTTGCCGACGGTGAGCAGCACGGGAATGCGCGCAGTCTCCGGCGCCTCGCGCAGGCGCTGGCACACCTCGAGCCCGCCATAGCCGGGCATATAAACATCCAGCACGATGAGGTCGGGCTTCGACTCGGCAATTTTCTTTAGCGCCGCCGAACCGTTATTCACCGTAATGACGTCGTACCCGGCATCGCTCAGGATTCTCCGGCCCATGTTCTGGGCTGTCACACTGTCATCGGCGAGCAGTATTTTCCGCGCCAAGCGATGTCCTTTTGTTGAAAGGGGAGATAGCGCGAAGTTAACTTGTCTCGAACGCTAAGTCAATGAGGATACGAGAGTAAACACGTTACGACGGGCCAGTAACCTCTGCGCAGACGAACCCACGCCACCGGATTCGTGACCTCTGCGGAATCGCTCAGAATGGAAATACTTTGTGGATGCCCTTCTTTTTCTTATGCTTGCTGGAGGCTGCGGTCGCATCGGTGTCGTCACTCTGGTCGGCAGCGGATGACGCCGACGAATCGCCGCTCTTCCCAGCATTTGCAGCAGCCGGAGCGGCCGGGACGGTCCCTCCGGTCACGGGCTGGGTGGCTGCTCCACTCTGGATCTCATTCACCTGCTGCGGTGGAGGCAACGCCTGACTATTGTCTTCGCTGACATTGGGCTTCAGTTCGTTCGGATCCGCCGCACCGGTGTTCGGTCTCAACTCATTTGAATCAGGCTGAGCTCCTGCTGCCGGCGAAGAACTATCGGCGGGCGCAGAATTATTAGCCGCGGCCGCATCCGCCGCAACTGGACTGTCCGAACGCGGCGCAGGTTGATCCGGTCCCAGCGCCCCGCCTTTCACGGTTTCAACGGAAACGGAGTCGGACCCACCTGCGTTCCCCATCGCGGCCCGCGTCGCCTGCTGCACCACCTGGCTCGCACTCATCGGCGTCGGATCGACCAGCGTAGGCTCGCCCACTTTCGTGGCTTCGGACACATTCGGATGTTTCGCGAAAGTCTTCATCACCTTCGACAGCGTGCTCGCCTCGCGCCGGCTATCCTCTTCCGCCTTGTTTTGCGCCACCGCGGCCTTGGTAGGCTTCGGCACCGGCTGGTGCAAAGCCAGCAACCGCGCCCTGGCATCGTCCGCCCGGTCCATTACTGGATACCGGGTCAGAATCGCGGCCGTAGGCTTCGGCCGCGCCCTTCGTAAAATCCTCAATCATGCGGGATTTGGCAACTTCGTTCATCCCCGTCCGGGCCCGCAACATGTTGATCTCGCCCTCATACGACTGCCCCAGCAGATACAGAGCTTCGTCGGCCTTGCTGTAAAGCGGGTACTTGTCGACCAGAGATTTCAGGCGGGCAATAGCGGCGGGATACGACTGCCGCAAATAGTAGAACCGCCCTACGTTGAACTCACGTGAGGCGATCACTTCCTGCACTTCCCGCAGCCGCTGCTTGGCCTCCGGCACCAGTTTGCTGTCCGGATACTGCATGATCAGTTGCCGGTACTCTTCCTCAGCGCGCAAGGCGTGCGTAGGATCGCGATCCGCCTTTTCCATCTGCTGGTAGTGAATGTTGGCGAGTTTCAGCTGCGCCTCAGCCGCCTCCGGCATGTTGGGAAAAAAGGTCTCAAAATCCTTGTACTCGATTTCCGCCTGCGCCAGCGATGCCGAGCCACCCTCCGCGTACCAGGAGTCAGCCACGGCCAGCTTGGCGCGCGCAACGTATTCCGAATCCGGATAAGTGTTGATCAAGGTCTGCAGCGACAGCCGCGCCACATCGAAGCGGTTGTGCTTCATCGCATCCATGGCCCGATCAAACAACACCTTGTCAGGCTGCTTCGAATCGACATTCGCGATCGGGTTGCTGACCTTCTTGTTCGTGCACGCCACCGTAACGGCAAGCACACCCAAGAGAAGATCACCGGAATACGACGTAACATAGGAACCTCAGAAAGACTGTGTGAGCCGAGACCATGTGGGACCGGGTTTCCGACCCGGTCCTGCCGCGCAGCGGCAGCAGCAGCCCAAAAGCAATCTACACCCGAAGCCGCCTCCTAAACCTTCTGCAAAGTAGCCTCAGTAGCCGCCTTCAACAATTTCTGCGCATTACTCTTTGGATCACCTTTACCGAACACAGCGTTGCCCGCAACCAGAATTTCTGCTCCGGCCCGCACCACCTCGCCCACGGTATCCAAAGCGATCCCGCCATCGACTTCAATCCGATAATTGAGCCTGCGCTGTTCGCGTAACTCCGCCAGCCTGCGAATCTTATGCACCGCATTGGGGATAAACTTCTGCCCGCCGAACCCCGGATTCACCGACATCACCAGCACATAATCGATAATATCCAGCACCTCGCTCAAAGTTTCGACCGGGGTTGCGGGATTAATCACCACTCCCGCAAGCACGCCATGGCTGCGCACCAGGTGCAGCGTCCGGTTCAAATGCTTGCAGACTTCCTGGTGTACGGAAATCCAATTCGCTCCCGCCTCCGCGAAATGGGGATGTACGATGGATAGGGAGCCCTGCGAAAATTCTAACACGCTGGCAGGGTGCCGAAACGCTCTCTATTGGTTTTCTCTGCTGGGTCCGTCGCCGGAGTTCGAAACTGCGCGAAACTAACTTTGAATCTGGATTATATGTATATACATCTATTGCTCTATGAATGAGAGCCATTCATGTAATTCCGGATCTGCCCTGCATGTGCGCGAGTTTCCGCCGGGCATCAAGGGCGCTCACTCATTTGTATGAGGCGGCGTTGCGCCCCGTGGGCCTGCGAGCTACGCAATTCACGATTCTTCAAGTGCTGTCGCGAGTAGGAGAAGTATCCCAGGGTCAACTCGGCCAGATCCTTGCCATGGATAGCACTACCCTGACACGCACGCTGCGAATCATGGCCCGGCAAAGATGGATCGCAGAGCGCCGTGGTGAGGATCGGCGAGAACGCCTGCTCCGTCTGGACAAAGCTGGCCGTGATCAATTCCGCCGCGCGCTTCCCGCTTGGCAAAAGGTTCAGGCCCAACTGGGGCGCCAAGTGGGAGACGAGCGCTGGCGCGAGCTTCTGAACTTAACCAATGACGTTACAACTCTGGCCACCAAAGGAGGAGGCTTGTCATGAACAACGCAACTTATGGAAAACTTACCGCCGGGCTCGATCGCCGCATGGTTCACCTTTGCGCTTGCGGCTTCGGCTTTACACTTATTCAAACCGACCCTACGCTTCCGCCGCTCGCTCTTGGCCTCGCGGCGCTGATTCCAGTCGCAGCCTTCCTGATCTGGTTTGCGACATCGCCGGGGTTTCGTGAGTTCGCGTTGTCTTTAGACCCGCGCAGCTTAACCTTCGTCCAGTCTTGGAGGATTATCGGATTCGCATTACTGCCCCTTTATGCTGCCGGACTTCTGCCCGGCGTCTTAGCATTGCCTGCGGGCTGGGGCGACATCTTCATCGGCGCAACCGCACCCCTGGCGGCTCTGAAGTTTGCGAACTTCAGCCGCCGGAGAGCATTTGTCGTGTGGCAGATCCTGGGTATTCTCGATCTGGTGACAGCAATGACGCTGGGGCCGGCTGCCAGGCTGATTAGTCCTCACGAAGTGGCACCTTCGCTAACGACGGAGCTGCCCATGAGCCTGCTTCCGACATTCGGCGTGCCGTTATTTATCATGCTTCACGTGATCTGCATTGCCCAGGCGCGGCGCTGGAGAGAGCGGCAGGACTTGCGGGTTGGGGAGCAGCTACTTCATTCGGTGTAGAATCGGCAGCCGGGTTCCTCATCATGGGATGGACGGGCGAGGACGCCCGTCCTCCATTTTTTGAAGCGGATTCAATGGCTCGGCTCCAGAACCAACTTTTGTACCCGCCAGTTCAATATCTCCGCCACATAAAGCTCATTCTCCGACGGGCAAGCCATTTCGTGAATCCATCCAAATTGCCCCAGTTGCTTGCCCGACTTCCCCAAAACGCCCAAAACTTTTCCATCCAGCGAAAGTTTGTAAATCCGCCCAGGATAGCCATCCGAACTGTAAAGCACTTGATGCGGCCCCGGCGTAATGCAAATGGCCCAAGGCGCACCCGGCGCCCGCGACCCGCTCGGTTGCGCGTGCTTGTTCCCAATCGCCGGACGCGCGTCGGGATCGACCGGCACATCGATGGTAATCTGCCGCAGAAATTTCCCCTCTCCGTCGAACACCTGAATCCGCCGGTTGCCGCGATCCGCCACATACACGCTTCCCTCCGCATCCACCGCAAGGCTGTGCGGAGTGTCGAACTGCCCCGGCCCGCTGCCGGGCTCACCCCACGACTTGAGCCAGTTGCCGTCTTTATCGACTTTCGCGACCCGCGAATTGATATACCCGTCGCTGATGTAAGTGTTCCCCGCCTTGTCCCAAGCCACGTCGGTCACTTGTCGAAACATCCCATCCTCCGGCGGAAGCGGAGGCTTCGGCTTTTTCAACGGACCAGTTCCGTCGTCAGAAGCTTCCTGCTTGCGCCCGAACACCATGACGACGCGTCCCTCAGGGTTGAACTTGATCACCATGTCCGAACCCTTGTCCGTCACCCAAATGTTGTCTTCCGGATCGACCTTCACCGTGTGCGCAAAAGACCAGGCGTACAAGTTGTGCCCGATCTCGCGCACGAATTTGCCATCCGGCCCGAACTCGAAAAGTTGCGCCGCAGCCGCTCCATAAGCGGGCCCAGTCGAATTCCCCCGCGAGAAAACAAAAATGTGCCCCTTGGAATTGACCGCCACCCCCGGCACCTCGCCGAAGTACAGGTTGGGCGGAAGTTTAAGAAAGTCGGGAATAGAGCGATACCGTATCTCGGGCACGGAGCTTGTTGTGCGTAAGACGGAACCAACTAACAGGGACAAAGAAAGAAAAGCAGGTCTCATCGCGGCCTCCAATCAGGAGAGTTTAAGTACGACAATATAACCTATCGCTTTCCGTCTGACCGACCGCTGTCGGCAAACATCAAGATTCTCAGAAATCTCTACCTCCGCGCCCTCTGCGGCGGTTCTCAGCGCCCTCTGCGTTCTAAGATCTTGATGGGTCAGAGTCAGGCATCCACGGATTTCTCGCAAGCGCGTCAGCAGCCACCGCAATCCGGTACAATCTTTACCTTGGTTCAATGCGGCGGAGACTACCGACCGCTAACGACCGACCCCCTATGACCATGAGAGTTCGCAAAGCCGTCTTTCCCTGCCGCCGGACTGGGCACCCGCTTCCTGCCCGCCACCAAAGCCCAACCCAAGGAAATGCTGCCCATAGTCGATAAACCGATCATCCAGTACGGCGTCGAAGAAGCGCTCGCCTCGGGCTGCGACCAGATCATCATCATCACCGGCCGCGGCAAGCAAGCCATTGAAGACCACTTCGACGTCAGCTACGAACTGGAAAAAATGCTCGAAGAGCGCAACAAGACCGATCTGCTCAAGATCGTCCGCGATATTTCCGACATGATCCACGTAGCCTACGTCCGCCAGAAGGAAGCGCTCGGCCTGGGACATGCCGTGCTCATGGCGCGCGAACTCGTCGGCAACGAACCCTTCGCCGTGCTCCTCGCCGACGACATCATCGACGCCACCCCTCCCTGCCTCAAGCAAATGATCGACGTCTTCAACCAGACCCAGTCCTCGGTAATCGCCATCCAGATTATCGAAGGCAAAGCCATTTCCGCCTACGGCGTGCTCGACGTCAAACCCGCCGACGGACGATTCGACGGCCGCCTCTACGAAATCCGCAACATGGTAGAAAAACCAAAACTGGAAGAAGCCCCCTCGGACCTCGCCGTGATCGGCCGCTACATCCTGACCCCGACGGTCTTCGAAACTCTCGCCGAAACCAAGGCCGGCGTCGGCGGCGAACTGCAACTCACCGACGGTATGCGCGCCCTGCTCAAAAAAGAAAAAATGTACGGCTACGTTTTCGACGGCAAGCGCCACGACGCCGGCGACAAACTAGGTTTCCTCAAAGCCACAATCGAGTTCGCCCTCAAACGCAAAGATCTAGGCACACCGCTGCGCGAATACTTGAAGACCCTGAAGCTCTAGCAATGTGGTGAACCGACGAAACCCACGTAGCCCCGGACACCCTCGTCCGGGAGCCGAGCAACCCTCGCCTCCGCACATCAGGCCGGATTTCTTCGTGCTAGACTCAGTTTTCTCTCGCGCAAAAACTCCACATGCCTGAACTCTGCTTCCTTCCAGCCGTTTCCATGGCCGAGCAAATCCGCCAGAAAAAGCTGTCCCCCACTGAATTGGTAGAAGCGCATCTCACCCGCATCGACCAACTGAATCCAAAACTCAACGCGTTCGTCCAGGTCGATGCCGAAGCGCGCGCGTCGCCAGGCCCGCGCGGCCGAGACCGCAATAGCCCGCAATGAAAGCCTGGGCCCGCTGCACGGCGTTCCCATCAGCATCAAGAGTTCAATCGAAGTAAGAGGTATGCGCTGCGAAGCCGGCACCAAACTTCGCGCAGGCCTCGTCGCCGCCGAGGACGCCCCACTCGTCTCCCGCCTGCGCAACGCCGGCGCCATCATCCTGGGCACGACCAACACTCCCGAACTGCTCATGGCATGGGAAACCGACAATCTCCTCTACGGCCGCACCAACAATCCCTGGGACCTGTCCCGAACCCCCGGCGGTTCCAGCGGCGGAGAAGCCGCAGCCATTGCCGCCGGATGTTCCGCCGGAGGAGTTGGCAGCGACGGCGGCGGCTCCATTCGCGTGCCCGCACACTTCACCGGAATCTGCGGCCTCAAGCCGACGCCCGGCCGAATCCCCGCCACCGGCCACTTCCCAACCTCCGTTGGACCCTTCGCCCTGATCGGTGTGGTCGGGCCGATGGCCCGCACGGTCGCGGATTTGCAACTGCTCTTCGAAGTAATGCAAGGGCCGGATGACGGCGATCCATCGGCAGCCCCGGTCCCCGTCCGCTGGCCAAGCCGTGACGATCTGAAAAAACTTCGTATCGGCTATTTTGAGGACGATGGACGAACTCCGGTGACCCCCGAAACCCGCGCGGCTGTGCGTACCGCGGCCGAGGCGTTAAGGCGTGCAGGATTTGTGGTTGAGCCTTTCCGCCCTGAAGGCCTCGAATCCGCCCGCAAACTATGGTGGCAATTTTTCGGGATCGCCGGCGGAATGTTACTAGGACCGTTGACCAAAGGCAGAGACCAGGATCTCAGTCCATTGCTCAAACAGTTTTCGAGTTGGGTTTCGAGCGAACCGTCCCACACCGGCCAGACATTGCTCGATGCCTGGATCATGCGCGACGTAGTGCGCATGCAGGTCTTTTCGCAGATGCGTGAATATCCCATCCTGCTCTGTCCGGTTGCGGCCATCCCCGCGTTTCGGCACGGCGAGCGAAGCTGGAACATTGATGGCCAGACCGTGCAATATCTCGATGCCTGGAGCTACACCGAGTGGTTCAATCTCCTGGGAACTCCGGCAGCGGCGGTTCCGTTTGGCCAATCGAACGAAGGTTTGCCGATCGGAGTACAGATCGTCGCCCGCCCATGGCAGGAAGAACTGGTCCTATCGGTAGCCGCCGAACTGGAAGCCCAAGCCGGAGGCATGGCGAACTGGCCCACGCTTTCTTTTTGATCTTACCAAAAAGGGTGCCCCACCCTTATCTCTCTGTTGTTTTTGGAGACACAGGGCGGGAATTTCAAAGGAGCCTGGCGCGAAACATTTCACACTACCGAATGCTTGCCTACAGATTTTTCCAGGAACTGACCACCAGCAACCACAATCTGCCGTTACAATTTACTCGTGCCCGTTCTCCGCAACCTCCGCGTCACCCTCGAAATGATCAAATGGGAGCACTCCATCTTCATGCTCCCCTTCGCTCTGTGCGGAGCCATGCTCGCTGCCAACGGCCTGCCCAGCGCCCACGCGCTAACCTGGATCATCGTCGCCATGGTAACCGCCCGCTCCGCCGCCATGGCCTTCAATCGCCTGGCCGACGCCTCGCTCGACGCCGCCAACCCCCGCACTCAAACGCGCGCCCTCCCCGCCGGCACGCTCACCCCCGGCTTCGTGATCACATTCGTACTAGTCTCCTGCGCCCTATTTGTTTTCGCCGCCTCCCAACTCAATCGGCTGTCATTTATTCTTTCTCCCGTCGCGCTGGCCGTGGTTCTGCTCTATTCCTACACCAAACGTTTCACCCGTTGGTCTCATCTGGTCTTAGGATTCGCCATGGGCATCGCACCCTCCGCCGCCTGGATCGCCGTCCGTGGCTCACTCGACCCGCGAATCCTTCTGCTAACCGCCGCCGTAACCTTTTGGGGCGCCGGCTTCGACGTGCTCTACGCCTGCCAGGATTACGAATTCGATCAGCAAGCCGGCCTGCATTCCATCCCGCGCTATTGCGGAATCGAAAAGTCCCTGTGGATCTCGCGCCTCTTTCATTTCGTAATGATTCTCTTGCTGATCACCCTCGTCGTCGTCTTCGGATTAGGAAAGCTGGCCATCGCCGGAGTCGCAGTAGTCGCCGTACTTCTCACCTACGAACATTCCCTGGTCTCCCCCACTGATCTCTCCAAACTAAACGCCGCCTTCTTCACCATGAACGGCATAATCTCAGTCGTGTTCCTCTTCTTCGTCGCCGGAGATGTGTTGCTGCGGCGCTGAGATCGTCAGCAAGGCTCCGCAGCGTGATTTCCCCGACCCGTGCCGAGCTCCCCAGCTTCCCGAGTTCTGGCGCCTGGCCACAAATGTCCCCACTACCTTTCCAGAACGAAGGCGAGTCAGCCTCCGTTGTTCTGTACTTGCGTCCTCCGATAAGGCCAGCTCACGATCACCACATCGACTTCACGATTCGCCAGTTTGAACAGGCGATGGATGGGAAAGTTGCGGCTCATTTATCGGGGCGTTGTTCACCCACGATCAGGCGGAGAAAGGGCGACAACGAAATAGGCGCGGTCAGCCCGACCTGAGTAGTCGAGACCCTGGCAATGGCGGTCGTGATAGGAGTTACCAGATTGTACGATTCTTCAGCGCGGCCTGGAGTCGACGATCACGCGTCACGAGTTCCGCGTTCAAGTGCAAGGCAGTCGCCGCGATAATTCGGTCCGGCATGTCGGGGACGGCAACACGGGAAATTTTCTGGACGGCGCGAGCCACCGAAGCATCCAATGGCGTAACGACCACGCTTCCCGCTGGATCTGACAGCGCGTCTTCTAAACTTTGCAGCGCCGCGGAAGGCAACCGGCCTCGTTCCGCCAGATAAATCACCTCGACAAGTGAGATTGCCGAAACAAAGATGCTCGCGCCGTTCTGCTCCTCAGTCGCGATGATTGTGCGGGCAATTCCGGAAAGCTGTTTGGAGTCGGAGAGATACCAGATCAGAGCGTGGGTATCCAAAACCAGCGCCATCAGGAGACGTCCCGCGGGAAGTTCCCCCACATTTCTTGACGCGCTTGAGAGATATCTTCTTCGCTGACATTTACGCCGAGGTCTGCCCAAAGACCTGCAAGGCTGCGTCGGGGTCGCCCTCGTGTCTCTTCTTGCAGACCGCTTATATAGGCAAGTACTTCCTCTTGCTTTTGAAGAGACAATCCACGCAGCTTTTCAACCACCTGTTGTTCCACGGTCATCAGAAAAGCCCAAGTCATTATATCGCGGGCGGGGCGAGACTCCCATCCCCACAGCCAATCCAGAGCCAAATCAGACCCCCCGCTTAAGGACGTCATCCCGAAGGCCCGCGCTTTCTCCAGCGGGCCGAGGGATCTCGCGCGGAGTATTTCAAACTGATCCGCGCCTCGCGGCGCCCTCCTTAGTTGCTCCCCGCCGTGACCGGCCCACGCCGGTTCCTCCGCTTGACCCGCCCCCATAAGTGGGATAATATAAACAAGATTGTATTATCTCAGGGCAATAAAGGATCTTTGACAATTCGACCCGTGTAGTGGCACAACCGTTCACTCCAGTTTCTCAATGCCGGTGTTCTCGACGCTTCCGAGCGGATCATATCGAAAATTCCCCTGGACTACTTAGAAGTTCCAAAATGGAGCGTTGGTCAGGGCCGCATCGCCCGCAACCCCAATGTTCTCTAGATTTTGCGTGTAAGTCCTTTAAACTCAAAGATCTAGCACATAGTGGTAAAATAAATCTTTTATTTTCAAGATTTTGCAAAACGAAAGGGGGAGGGGGATACCCGATCTTGGGCAGTAAGCTCCTGTTCCACTTTGGAAAAATTCGCCGCTGTGACTTCCGCCTCTTCGGTGCGATATGATCAAAGCAATGCCCAGCATGCAGCCACCTCAATGTCACCCCTTTCAGAGTGACGATCGTTGGCTTTATGCCATCAAGGACAAGGTTCTTTCGCACGAGCGCTTAAATGCGAACGACGCCCTCGCCCTCTACCGCTCCCCGGACATTCTCGCTGTTGGCTGGCTGGCCAATTTCGTCCGCGAGCGCATGCACGGCGACAAAACCTACTTCAACGTCAATCGCCATATCAATCCGACGAATGTCTGCGTCGCGGCCTGCCGCCTCTGCGCCTTCGGACGAAAGAAAGACACGCCCGGCGCTTACACAATGGCGTTGGAGGAAGCCTTCCAGACAGCTGCGTCAGGCTATAGCGAAGCGGTGACGGAGTTCCACATCGTCGGTGGCCTGCATCCTGATCTGCCGTTTCAATACTTCCTCGACCTGATCTCTGGCCTCAAGCAGCGCTTCCCGCAAGTCCATCTGAAAGCGTTCACCATGGTCGAGGTCGCCTATCTGGCAAAACGCGCCAAGCTTTCAATCCGGGAGACGCTCGAGCAGATGCAAGCCGCGGGCGTGGATTCGCTGCCCGGCGGCGGCGCCGAAATTTTCGCCGACCGCGTTCGCCACATCATCTGCGATCACAAGATAGATGGCGACCAGTGGCTGGAGACTGCGAAGCTGGCGCATCAGATCGGGCTGAAGTCGAACGCCACTATGCTCTACGGCCACGTAGAAAATGACGAAGACCGCGTAGACCACTTGCTGAAGCTGCGCAATCTGCAAGATGAAACCGGCGGCTTTCAAACCTTCATCCCGCTGGCTTTTCACCCCGACAACACTCCGCTGCAACATCTGCCGAAAACCACCGGCATGCTCGATATCAAGCAAATTGCCGTGAGCCGCGTCGTGCTCGACAATTTCCCCCACGTCAAAGCCTACTGGCAGATGATGACCGCGAAGATCGCACAGATCGCGCTGCGCTTCGGCGCCGATGACATCGACGGCACGGTAGTCGAAGAAAAGATTTATCACGACGCCGGCGCGACCACCCCACAAGGCATGCGCCGCGAAGAATTGATGCGCCTCATCCGCGAAGCCGGGCGTGAGCCCATCGAGCGTGACACTTTATACCACCCGGTAACCCGCACTGAAACCTCGGTCACGGTTGCTGTGTAGTAACGCAGCCGCGAAGAGTCCCACCGTCAGCTACTTTGCGCCCGGCGTGAGGCGCTGCTGTATAGATTTGTAGGCTGCTGAGACGACAATTGGTTGCGGCCCGGCATTCTTTATGGCGTGGTAAAACTGCTCAAACACCTGGTACTCGGCAAGATTGAACCCGTCGGGATGGGCCCGGTGTAGCCATTCGAAATTGTAGAACACCTCCGCAAGCCAATAGTAGAAATTGTTTCTGAAGGTTTGCGCAGATCCCGGTCCCGCAAAGATTGCGACCCTGTCGTCCCCGAGGTGGAAAACGTATTCGCAGTTTTGTCTAGACGAGACGTTTTGCAACATTCTGGAACAGAGTTGAATCAGATGATGCCCTTTGCCGACGATTGCGTCGGTGTCCTCCTGGCCTTCTAGGTCTAGCACGTGCGGCATGCGCAAAACGTATTTGCCCGCTGTCCCGACCTCACAATAGTTGTCGAACGTAATCGCACTGTCTAGTAGCGACAGTTTGAGGTCTTGAGGTATTCCGTAGTGTGAGAAAAATATAGGTAAGTATTCGCCCGAATAAATGGACAGTCTCAAGGTTGCTCTGATCGACCACGCCAACGAAGAACGGCAACTCAAGCTTTGCAAGGTATTCGATTTTTCCGGTCGCGCCGATCTCGGCCTTTGAGCTCTTGACCTGAATAGCGAAGGAGTTGCGTGGAAACAGCTTGTCTCCCTCGGCTACTTCAAACAACGTGCAGAAGAAATCTGATCCAACGTCGTCGGCGACGGTCATGGGGTTAGCAACAAATGAAATGCGCGAGAGCAGAAATGACGCGACGTGCTCGTTCTCCCAACCCTTCCGAAATTTTCCCAGATGGGCCATTGCTGTCCTTCCGCCGTCCCTTTACGAGTTTGTGCGCGATCGCCCGGCACTTTTCCGTGTTCGGTCTCCTGCATTTGCCATAGCGTGTCGAAGCAGCATGTTTACCTTCGTCTGATAGCCCTTGCCGTACGCCTTTAGCCAATCGAGCACGTCTTGGTCGAGGCGCATAGTTACGGGTTTCTTCGGGGGTCGGTAGAACTTGCCGACCTCGGCGCCGCTCCAATCGACGACTTCCGGGATATCGGAAAAATCAATGTCTGCGTCCTTTTTTGCCGCGATGGCGGCTATGTCGCGCTTTTGTTCCTTGGTAAGCTTCCTCATAGTTTCTCCTCTCGCGCGATTCCGCGCCGCGCGCCGAAATGATGCGGACGACCTCCTCGCCGTCTTTCTCGTGCCACGTGTAAACCACTAACAAGACCGCTCCTCGGCCGACAGTCCCGAGTGTGATCCAGCGCTCTTCTTCGTCGGACGATTCGTCCGGCCGCGTCAGAGAATAGGGATCATCGAAGACGAGAACTGCGGTCTCAAAGCGAACATCGTGCTTGAGCAAGTTCTGCCGATTCTTGTTCTCGTCCCATTCGAAACGCACGGTCGCATCCCAACGCGACATGACAATAGCAGGAAGTTAGGCATATGTCAATACTAGTGTATGTACGCTGATGATTGTGCGCTCCTCCGGGTCCGTTGGCGTCTAGTGGCATCGACCGTGTCCCACAAGGCACCCGCCAATCTACAATGATCAACTTAGCTTCCCTTAATTTGCACTCCGCCTCCTCTTGCGGCGGGTGTAGAATCGAGTTGTAAGGAACCGGAATTCTTCACGGAATCTCTTCCGTGATCCGAGGCCTGAGTATGAATGTCCACATCAGCTATAAAGATCGCAAAACTCCAGACATCGAAAAGGATATCAACCACCAGGTGGAAAAACTCCGCAAGCGGCTGCAGGTTTTCCGCCCGGAACTGGTGCATCTGAAGGGAGTGGTGGAGCAGAATTCGCCGCGCGAGGGAACCACCGTTTCCCTGAACCTGCGCCTGCCCTCCGGCCAGATGGCGGTGCAGAAATCTGCCCCAACCGCTTCCTCAGCTGTGAAGGCCGCTTTTGACGACTTGCTGCAGCAGATCAGCAAACACAAAGACCTGTTGCGGAACTCGCATAAGTGGCAGCGTCGCCGGGTAGCAGATTTCCGTCCCCAGTCGCAGGTTGCGTTCGAAGATACGGTTGCCGCCGTGCGCGTACCCACGGCCTCCTCCGATGACATCCGCACTTATGTAAATGCCAGTCTCAGCCGCCTCGAACGCTTCATTGAGCGCGAACTCTATTTCCGCGAAACTGCCGAGGAGATTATCCCCGACTCTGTCACCAAAGAAGAGGTCATCGACGAGGCCATCGCCCGCGCCTTGGGCAACGGCGGCGAGAAGCCGGAAAGCCTGGCGCTTGAGCCCTGGCTCTACCGGTTGGCGCTTCGCTCCATCGAGGACCTCTCGGCCCGCAGCCCGGAGAGTCTGCTCTCGGTTCATCTTGAGGATTCCGCTCGCCGACCCAACGTCCGCGCCAGCGACGAGCCTGAACTCCAATTCCATCAACCAGACGAAACCTTAACCGGGGAAAACGTGATCGCAGACCGCCGCGCGGCCACGCCCGAAGACATTGCGTCCTCCGACGAGATGGTCACGCTGGTGCAGTTTGCTCTCGAGGGGGCCAGCCGCCCCGATCGCGAAGCGTTTATTCTGCACGCCATCGAGGGATTCTCGCTGGACGAAATCGGCGTCATCACCGACCGTAAGCCGGACGAGGTGCGATCCTCCATTGAGTTGGCGCGTGAACACTTGCGACACTTGGCCCCGCTGGCCAATCACTTCAAGTCGAGAGCGGAGGGGCTCGTTCGGGCATCCGCAAAAGTTTGAAACTACCAACCACACCCAGGAGAATCGGTGATGATTACCCGCGAAGAGATCCGTGAGCTGGCTCAATTCCACACCACTGGTAACGAAGGTTGGGCGCTCAGTTTCTATTTCGAACCGCGCACTCCGCAAAACAAATCCCATCGCGAAGAAACCATTCTCGCCAAGGACCTGGTTCGCAAAGCTCTGCGCGAAGCAGAGAAGAACAGCAAGAACGGGAGCACCCGCGCCGATTTGAATCGCATCCTCGAAATGGCCGAGAACCTCCATGGCAACCAAGCCCGCGCTCGCGCAGTATTTGCCTGTGGGAGTCGCAATTTCTGGCGTGAGTTCGACCTGCCTTCGCAACTGCCGGGAACGCAGCTCTTCGTGAACCGCCAATTCCATTTGAAGCCGCTGGCCCTGCTTCTGGGCGCCCAACCTCGCCTTTCGATCGCGCTCGTAGATCGCCAAAAGGCTCGCTTCTTTGACCTCCGCCTGGATGAACTGAAAGAACGTGAAGGCATGTTTCGCACGCCCCCGGCTCGTCAGGGCCGCAGCGATGGTTACGCGGGATACGATGGAGGCCATGCCCAGCGCCGCGTCAACGACGAAGCCCTGCACCACTTTAAGGGCGTCGCCGAACGTCTGATCACGGCTCTTGAAAAGAACCTCTACGAGAAGTTGATTATCGGTTGCCACGAGACCAGTTGGCACGAGCTAGAAAGCCAACTCCATCCCTATGTGAAAAAGCGTTTGCTAGGCCATTTCCCGGCGGAGCTCAGCCGGATCACGAGTGAACAGATTCGCGAACAGGCCAGCCGCATTCTGCACGAGTCACTCGATCAGCGCTGCAAGGAACTCGCCAAGGAAGCTGTCAGTCAAGCCAAGAGCAACGCGCGCGGAGTCACCGGCCTGCGTCGAGTATTGCGTTCGCTGGAACTGGGCGAAATACAGACGTTGTTAATCGGTGACAAGTTTTCCCACCCCGCGGTAGAGTGCACAAGCTGTGGCCACCTCGATGCGCATATGGTGCCAAAGTGTCCGGCATGCAGCCACGACACCCGCGAAGTGGAAGACGTCACCGAAGCCATCATTAGCGCCGCCATCCGCCGCGACATTGAACTGTTCTACGTGAAAGACGATCCCGAGTTTGATCGCGCCGGAAACATCGCCGCCCTGCTGCGTTTCCGCGCCGACCAGAATAAGAGCGGAATGCTCGCGGCGTCCTAAGAAACGGACGGCGCGCAGCTCGGAAAAAGGTCGCACCGCAAGGCTCAGAATCGTGGAAGGGCACGGCTTCATCCGTGCCAATAGGCCTCAAAACCGACCCAGGCCCCGCAGGGACCAACGAAGTTAACCCCTGACTCCCCACCCCCAAATTACATTTCTCATTCCCCGGGGCGCGCTGATTTTGCAACCCGTGATGTACTGAGCGAGTTTGCACGTCCGACATCGGTCACTGACCGAAGCGAATACATTTCCAAATCGGAACCGGATCAACTGCCCCGACCACTTTTCCCTTGATCTTGCCTCTTCACTCCCGATAACATACAAGTACACATATTATCTACAAGATAATCTACGATCTTTGACAACTCATCCGTTATCTCAGCCTGCCACCGTACCATGCGTTGGTGCCGGCCAATCCCCGCGCAGCTAAGCCGGTCGAACAGCAAGATAACTCCAATGTTTCCAATATTTTGCCTGTAACTACCTTTAGAACCATAGATCTAGGAGGCAGAAAAAATTTCGGTCCTTTGTTTTCTGGATTTTGGGCAGAGACGAGAGTTTTTTTTGAGGTATTTTCTGCACCAGAATATGTGCAGAACCGGGATCCTAACGTCATGATTGAGGGATGACCACGAGCCCAGAGCGGCTAGGTAAGTGCGTTGGTCCCTGCGGGGCCATGGGTCGACTTTGCGCTATGGTGGCACGGCCGAAGCCGCGCCCTTCCACGAATCTTCTCGAACGCTTGCGCCCACGATAACCGGCATCTTTCGGGCAAAGGCTGCGAACAGGAGTGTCCGCACTACACCGTCGGACGGCGGATGAATCTCTCCCGCGTGCTATGCTGGCGGACGCTTGCCAGCACTCATTTTTTGGGGAGGGATCAATGACCGTTTCACGCCGCGACTTTCTTGCGACCGCTGTTGTGGGTTCTCTAGCTGCGGGCTTGCCGGACATTACGAGCAATGCACAGGACTCTGCGAATCCGAGAGCAAGCTCAGCGTCCGGTAAGCGTCCGATAATTGTTTGTGCGCACAATGGGTTCAACTATCTTGATGATGCCTACGCATTCCTAGCCGGGGGTGGAGACACGCTGGATGCGGCGCTGCGAGTGGTGAAGGGGCCGGAGGACGATCCTAATGACACCAGCGTCGGGCTTGGGGGTATACCGAATGAAGAAGGCGTGGTCGAACTTGATGCTTGCTGCATGCATGGGCCCACGCGGCGGGCTGGGTCGGTCGGCGGGGTGCGGAATATCAAGAATGTTTCGCTGGTTTCGAAAGCCGTCATGGAACATACCGGACATGTAATGCTTGTCGGCGAAGGCGCGGAGCGGTTTGCGGTGGCCATGGGCTTTCCGCGGGAGAACTTGCTGACCGACCATTCGCGGAAGATCTGGCTTTTGTGGAAGGAGTATCACTCGTCCGAAGACTGGTGGGGACCGGGGTTGGCCGATCCGCACTGGCAGCCACCGAGTTAATACGGAAACCAAACCACAATCTGAGATGATGCGGGAACGTTTCCGCCGGCTGGAAGAGCGGGCTGCGGATCTCGGCATCGCGCCGGAGTTGCGCGAGGAGGCGGTACACAAGGTTTTGTTTCCTCCTACGGGGACGATTCACTGCTCGGCGCTGAATGAGAGAGGCGAGATTTCGGGATGCACTACCACGAGCGGCTTGGCATACAAGCTGCCGGGACGTGTCGGCGATTCTCCTATTATTGGAGCCGGTTGCTATACCGATCAGGATGTGGGCTCGGCGGGCGCGACCGGCAGTGGAGAAGAGAACATTAAAGTGGCGGGTGCGCATACTATTGTCGAAAACATGCGCCACGGGATGTCGCCGCTTGACGCGGGCATTGACGCGCTGAAACGCATTGTGCGCAATTACAACAATGACATGGCCAAGCTCCGATTCGTGGACATGACTTATTACATTCTCCGCAAAGACGGCGCGTACGCTGGGGTTTCGCTGTGGGAAGGCTACGAACCCGCAAGATGCACAAAATCGCGGTGCACGACGGGACCAGACGAGCGGAGAAGACGGTTGCGCTGTTCAAAGGTTTCTCGCAGGATTTTCCACCTCCTCCGAGAGTTCCGGCGGAGGTGAAGAAACAGTTTGAGTAGACGCGGCGTAAAGTGGTGCCTGCCTTTCTACGCGTCGGTGAAGGCTTGGCGGGGCGAGCAGAATGCACAGGTCCTTCGCGCTGCTCAGGATGACAGGGGCTTAAGTTATGCTGTGAATTTTCGGTGTTACACGGAAATAGTGTACACTGTTACCGTATGAAAAATGTTACTCTTAGCGCCGACGAAAACCTCATTGAGCAGGCGCGGCTGGTCGCGCGGTCGCAGCGCAAGACACTGAACGCCGCGTTTCGGGAATGGCTGGAGCAGTATGCCGCGCAAGCCGGGGGCGGTGCGGCTGTCGATGCACTGATGCGCCGACTTCGCCATGTTCGTTCGACTGGTCCCTATACGCGGGACGAGATGAATGAGCGGTAAATTCTTTCTCGACACCAACATCTTCGTCTACGCCTTCGACGCCACTGCGCCAGCCAAAGCTAGAAAGGCAACGCGGCTGGTGCGAGACGCGGTGGATACAGGCAAAGGAATCGTAAGCTACCAGGTCGTGCAGGAATTCTTCCACGTTGCCTTCCGGCGCTTTGCGCAGCCCATGAGCATTGCCGAAGCGGAACAATACCTGGTCACGGTATTCCGTCCCCTTGTGGCGATGCACTCCTCGCCCGCGCTTTATGTCGAGGCGCTGCGCGTAGCAGGGAAGCACCGATTGGCTTGGTATGACTCAATCATCGTCGCTTCTGCCATTGAAGGCCATTGCGACACGCTCTACAGCGAAGACTTTCAGCACGAACAGGTGATCGAAGGGTTGCGGATCGAGAACCCCTTCGTCTGAGTGCGGTCCGAGCGACAGTGCCGACGGTCCTTACGCGAAGCGTACCTTCACGTCTGGACCCTTCTCCAGGTGGATGCTGTCGATGAAGCGGACCTTACCGGTGCGGTAGGTCAGGATGACCGAGGAGGTTCGGGTGCCTTCGCCGAAGAAGCGGACGCCTTTGAGCAATGCGCCCTCGGTTACGCCGGTGGCGGCAAAGATTAGTTGCTTGCCGGGAGCGAGGTCCTCGGCTTCGTAAATCCGGTTCTTGTCCTTGATGCCCATGCGGGCGATGCGCTCTTCCAGTTCGGGCTTGTCGATGACCAGACGGCCGAGCATGTATCCATTCAGGCAGCGAATTGCGGCGGCGGTGATCACACCTTCGGGTGCGCCGCCTGAGCCCATGACGGCGTGGACGCCGGTGCCGATGACGGCGGCCGCGATGCCGGCAGAGAGATCGCCGTCTCCGATCAGGCGAATGCGGGCGCCGGCGGCGCGGATGTCGGCGATCAACTTCTCGTGGCGCGGGCGATCGAGCACGATCACGACCAGGTCTTCCACGTCGCGGGCCATTCGTTTGGCAATATTCTTAAGATTCTCAGCTACCGGCGCATCCAGGTCTACCGCGTCTTTGCAGGAAGGGCCGACCACAATTTTCTCCATGTAACAGTCGGGAGCGTGCAGCAGCCCGCCGCGTTCGGAAGCCGCCAGCACGGTAATGGAGCCGGGCGCTCCGGTGGCGCAAAGGTTAGTTCCTTCGAGTGGGTCGACGGCAATGTCGACCTCGGGCACTTCGCGGCCGTCAGGAAATTCCGCGCCTACCTTCTCGCCGATATACAGCATGGGCGCCTCATCGCGCTCGCCTTCGCCGATCACGATGGTGCCGCGCATGGGAATGCTGTCCATGGTTTGGCGCATGGCCTCGGTGGCAACCTGGTCGGAGAGTTTGCGCTCGCCTTGGCCCATGGTGCGGGCGGAGGCGATGGCCGCGGTTTCCACTACGCGTAAGAATCTCGACGCGAGGTCGCTCTCGATGTTTTGGCCGAAACTCCTGACTTTGCCTTCAGGTCGTGTATCAGTAGCCATAAAAGTCCCTCCGAAAGAGCCGGACTGAGACTATAGCGCGGAATGGGGCGTAAGGGAAAGTGCACGCGGATACGCAGCAAGGGATGATATGTGGCCTCGGGCATGCGAACACTGATAAAATTGCTACGTCGCTTCGCAGTTTCCACACACGTGGGGCTATAGCTCAGTTGGGAGAGCGCATCGTTCGCAACGATGAGGTCGTCGGTTCGAGCCCGACTAGCTCCACCATCCCTTTCCATCACTTGTCATGACCGTACTACCGGTGGATTGCGTTTTGGCAATCCCTCTATCTCTCCGCTGGCGATCGCTCTTCTGGCGGGATACGCGGCCGCTTGAGACTGTTAGGGTGTTATGACGGCTGCGCCGTCCACGGAATCACTCTTTACTGCGATTAGCGCTTCGTTCGCCTGGTCCAGGGGAAAGACTGTGATTTTGGGCCGAAGGTTGATCGCGGCGGCAATTTTAAGGAAGTCTCGAGCATCGGAACGAGTCATATTCGCGACACTGCGAAGCTGACGCTCGCCCCAGAGCAGTTGGTCATAGTTGAATTCCGGGATGCGGTCTAGGTGAATCGCATTGATGGCAACCACGCCGCCTTTGCGGAGGCTGGCCAGGGCGGCAACGACTACGTCTCCGCTGGGGGCAAAAGTGATGGCGCGGTCGAGTTTGACAGGCGGTTTGTCCAGTTCGGTGCCAACCCAAGTGGCTCCCAGCGAGCTTGCCAGTTGCCGGTGCGAAGCCCCTCGCGTCGAGACGTAGACGTCACACTTCCAAGCTCGCAAAACTGCGATTGCCAGGTGGGCTGAGGCTCCAAATCCGAATAGTCCCACACGATCGCCCTGTTCCACGCCGGCCACACGGATGCTTCGAAAGCCGATGATACCTGCGCAGAGAAGCGGTGCGGCTTGCAAATCATCGAGGGCGGACGGAAGCGAGAACACGAAGTCAGATCGCGCGAGCGCATACTCGGCGTAGCCGCCATCGACCGTATACCCGGTGAAGGTTGGGGAGTCGCAAAGATTTTCCAGGTTCTTTTGACAATACCAGCATGTCCCATCGATTCCGCCAAGCCAGCAGACACCCACTCGAGACCCGATCGGAAACTCGGTCGTCGCGCCATCGACAATATCTCCCACGATTTGATGACCTGGAATGAGCTTTTCGCGACGCTGGGGTAACTCGCCTTCTGTGATGTGTAAATCGGTCCGGCAGACGCCACAAGCACGCACACGTAACAGAACATATCCTGGCGCCAGTTGAGGCCGCGGAACTTCGGCGATCTGAAGAGGCCGCTTTGAAACATCTTGCGGGGATGTCAGGACGGCTGCTTTCATCGGATGCTCTACCCAATTATGGCCGTTGAAGGCATCCGTGCGGAAGACCTCTGAGGGCCGCATCCTCCTTAATTGGGTCGTGGACTTAGCGTACCGTACATTCCTTCGCAATCGTCTTGATCGAAGTGATCGTTATCGTTACCGGGGCTGCGGAACCGGTTTTCGTTAAGGCGTCGGAGCTTGTGCTCAGCGAAGGTGACTCCTTCCCGGTAACTTCCACTCGTTGACCAAGGTACTGGCGGAGCTTTATTTTGCGAGTCGCCTGAAGTTCGTAGGTGATGGCGGGATTCTGCTTGGTCAGTATGTAATCGCCGCTAGATCGGCCGACGCAGCCTTGGACAGTGACTTCTCCCTTCGTTTTAGGACTTGCAGTGCTGGGATTGTCTTGCGCCAAGAGAACGCTGCTCGAAAGCAGCAAAATCAGCCACGACTTTCTCATAGGTTTCTCCTTTCAATTCTGAACTTCAATCATCGTCGGGGTCTTCGGACCTCTGGATGGCGTGCAAGAAATAGTTTGCATTGTGCGGCGCACGGATGGTGCGAAATGGGTGTGGTTTTGCGTTCAATTGGAAACAATCCGCGAAATCGTCGGCGCGGGCGTCGGCGTAGCCGAGCGAGGGAAGGTTGTAAACTTCCTCCGTGAATTTCAGAATGCTTCCGAAGTCATGCGTGACCTTGGAAACGTATCCCCGCTTAGTATAAGGCGAAACTATGATCAGGGGCACGCGAAAACCGTACTCATACGAGTCGTAGATAGGGGGAGCGACGTGATCGTACCAGCCTCCCCAGTCGTCCCAGGTAATAAAGATGGCGGCGTTAAGCCAATATTGACTGTTGCCCACAGCATTGACAATGGATGCGATCCAGGAAGGACCCAGACCCTTGTTTCCTCTCGGATGATCCGACTCAATCCAGGTGGGAATCACCCAGCTTACGGCCGGAAGTTGATTCTTGCTGATGTCGGTTAATATCTGCGCGGGGTTCAAAATTACGTTGTTCCAATCCGAGCCAAAACGGATATGCGAAATCGCGTTCGGCGCCGTCCAGGCTGAGTTCAGCAACGGAGTGTAGTAATGCCAACTCACTCCGGCATAATCCAACAGATCGGTCAACGTGGGATGTTCGAAGCACGGGTATTGCCTGGTGTTCTCCCCACCCGTAGGATCAATCAACTTTACGAGTTCCTGGGTGGGAGCCGTGCAGCCGGTGTTGCCATCCGCCCCCACGACTCCACCTGGCTCCTCCGCGGCGAATAAATCGCTGGTCGCCGTGGGCGCCGAAGTCCCGGAGATAATGAATTGATGTGCCGGAAAACTCGGGCCCTGGTTGGTCTGGAACATTCGGTCGGCGAATGTGTACTGCTTGGCCAATTGAAAGTACGGGGCAACGTCGGAAGGTTTTACATATTTAAACTGCGGATTGGCGGGCGGGCAATTCTCTGCGTGTTTGGCGCAGGTGATCGGGATCTTGTCGGCCCCGTCCATTTTGCCATTGTCGTACATCGCTGTGAATGAAGCATGGGTGTGATCCGCACCGTAGTTGTTGGCCAGCGGCTGCGGCGTCAGGGTAATGGTTTCGCCTTTCGAATTGAGTCCTGTGTTGGCAATGTCCGCTCCCGGCAAACCGTGAAACAGATTGTCGGGCGTGCGATTCTCCTGAAAGATTACGATCACATATTTGATTCGATTCTGCGCGGCTGCGAACGGCGTCCCGAGCAAGGCTAGTAGCAGGAGGAGGCTGATCGCGAGTTTCATGGCAATCCTCCATTCGCTTCATAGAAGACAGTGCGATGCTTCGTAGATGACCCGCAGTTTCGGTGTTTTTGAGGACAGCGAATGGCGGGAAATCCCGAAAGGCGAGACGTCTGCCGCGAGAACGCGAACCCGCGACTGATGAGGCGGCGCAGACCCGTGTGCGAAAGTAATATGAAAGGCCGTGACCACGACTGCTCCTTGCACACCTAAGCGTCAGTTTCGCAAGGTACCGTCTCCACGAGGCGCGGAAGAGACCCCCTGCTTATACTCCTTTTCCGCGTCGAAGGAAACTGGCATTATTTTCTCCAAGTGGATTGAAACGCTGCATCGTTACGAAACTCAAAGGCCAGCGGAGGGGCCCACCCGCGGCTAAACTCCTCCGATTCGCAACAAGTCTCCGAGTTTGCGAATCCCCTTTGCTTGCACGACGTAAATCATTTTTTGCCAGATTTCAGCAGTGACGAATGCATCTGAAAGCGCGTGATGAGCTTCTTGGAAGTCGAGACCGTATGCCTTCGCCAGCGACAAAAGATCGAGGTTTTCGAGGCGATGGGGCAGATCTTCTGAATAAGGCTCGCGCCGCAAAATCCATTCTTGGACTCGCGCGGTATCAATGCCCGGATTGCTCAACTCATGTTCCGTGCCGGCTAATTCCTTTCTCAGAATTTTCAGGTCCATCTTGACAAAATGACCCACCAGCACTGCCCCCGCGATGAATTTCTGCAAGTCGGCGAGTACCTGGCGGGGCGGGTCAGCATCTGCGACGTCGTGGGGCCGAAGCTTGTGGACCAACACACTTGCTTCCGCCAGCGGCACGCCTGGATTGACCTCGCGATAGAACTGCTCTCCAATCCGGATTTTTGCCCCATCCATCGCGATGGCGCCGACGGAAAGCAGGCGATTGGATCGGCTGTTGACCGAGGTCAGTTCTGTATCGAGGATAACGTAGCGCACGGCATCAAGCGGTGTGTCCCTGGTGAATGGAGAATTCGTCAACTCTTGGTTGTGCCGACTTTTAAGCCAGCGAAGCATCACCGACTCAATTCGGACCATACTGCAGTGCGAAATTCTTTTGCAATCAAAGACTGGGCTCGTGCCACCGTGTGGAATACTTCTTTCAACAGGCTCCTTTGCAGAGAGGTTAGTTTGTCAGGTGCGACATAGTTGCTGAGCGGTTGCCCGGCAGCGGTCTGCTGGAGTTGGCATTGAATCCGCAAAAGTGTAAGAAACTCGAATCCTTCCTGTAAATCTTTGAGCATGGTCGGATCTTTGTAGCCGAGGGATTGCAGAGCCCAGAGACGATCCACCGTGTTGGTGTGTTCCACCGCGGCGTCTAGCGCGAATAGGCGCGCGGCGTTGACAATGGGTCCCGCGCCGAGAAACTTAAGATCGAGTTCTTCTTTATGCTCTCCGCTGCGTTCGACCACAAAAGTCCGGAAGAAACCCAATGGTGGCGTTTGCTGCGTCGAAATGTAGGCCAGGACCGACTTGAAAAAACCTCCATCCTTTAGCAGTTCGCGATTATGCGCAGAAAGATTCTCGAACAAACTAAAATCGCCGGCTACGGGACGCATATCGAAAAGTATCAGTGCATCCTCGGTGGCGCGGCGGTCGGCTTCGGTGATCCACGCGTGAAAATAGTTTCGCCAAATTTGCAAAGGCTGCTGCCAACGCGGGTTCCGCGCCATGAAATTGCCCGGGCAGGGCGGGTAGCCACACCGCTCCAAGGCATCATTGACAAAAGCAGCAAACCGGGCGAAATATTCTTTTGCCGCCGAGAAGTCTTCGGCATCGGCGTAGATCAGAGCATTGTCCTGATCGGTTTTGAAAGTTTGCTCGCGCCGCCCTTCACTGCCTAAGACGACCCAGCAATAGGGCACGGGAGAAGGTCCCAGTTTCGCGTGCGCGAATTGGAGAATCTTGCACAGCACCCGGTCATTAATCTCGGCCACAACCCGCGTAATGTGGCTGGCCTTGGCGCCTTCCCGCAGCAGCAGGGGGAGCAAATCTCGGATGCGTTTTTGAGCTTCGGCCAGACTCTCCAGCGTTTGTTGTTGCTCTACGTGGCGCGCCAGATTCAGCGGTGATTTGCCTTGCAGGAGCATCAGGTCGTGGCTGGTGAGAACTCCTTTCGGAATTGCCTCCTCGGTGACCAGCACATGGTGGATGTCATGGCAGAGCATGGCCAGCAGCACATGAAAAAGACGTTCGCTGCCCTCCACTGCAATCACGGGCGTACTCATGATCTGCGTGACCGGAAGATCGAGGGCAATTGCGGGCGCCACCACTTTGCCGGCGAAGTCCTGATCGGTGACAATGCCACGGGCGCGGCCGTTTTCTCCGAGCACAAAAAGACAGGTGGCGTCCGACCTCGACATGATTTGCGCCGCCTCTCGAATGGTGGTGCTCTCGGTGGCCAGCAGCGGCTGGGTTCTGACTACATCACGCGCAGACAATGAATAGAGCACGCGTTCCGTATCGCCCATAAGGCTGGTCTGGGTGCGCAGTTCGTTAAGGCTGCGGTCGATATAGCGCTCGATCGAAATGCGAAACAGATAATCCGCGACTTCCGCATGGCGCGCGATCAGTCCTTGCATTTCCGCTGTAGGGATGCTGTAGCAGATGGTGTCCTCGAGTGCCGTGACATCCAGCCGCGCCGTGTTGCGTCCAAGCACTGACAGCAACCCGAAGAACTCGCCTTCGCTGCGCATATCGAGGGTCAACTGTTTGCCAACTTGCGTTCGGAGCGCGAGCTTCACACCACCTTTCTGCACGATATAGAGCGCGTCCGATGCGGCTTGGCCGGAGCCGAGGATCAGCGTGTCCTTGGGAAAATATTCCAGCGCCATACACTTTGCCAGGGCGCTAAGCTCGAAGGAGGGTAGAAATTGGAACGGGGGAATGCTCTTCAGAAATGCAACGACCGTTTCTGTGACGATCGAGTTCGAGGAAAACTGCGCCGAGGACAATGCGATGCTCTCAGTTCCGGGAGAATTCTAGCACCGACCCGGCTGGCGCTTGCATCCGCTGATCTCAAATGACGAGCCACCACAGCACTCAGGAAAGGTCCTAGCCTTCCATGGTGGATACATCGCCCGCGTCTACCCCGGCTTCCTTGGCCTTTAGGAAGCGGCGCAGAATCTTTCCTGACCTCGTTTTGGGGAGCGCGGCCACAAACTCCAACGCGGAGGGAGTGGCGATCGGGCCCAATTCGCGTCGCACATGTTCGATCAATGCGCTGGCGAGCGCGTCCGAGGGCGTGTGGCCGGCGCGAGTCTGCACAAAGCACTTAATCACCTCGCCCTTCAGTGGATCGGGAACGCCAATCGCGGCAGCCTCGGCGACTGCCGGGTGCGATACCAGCGCGCTCTCCACTTCTGCCGTTCCAATACGGTGACCCGCGACGTTCAGCACATCGTCGCAGCGACCGAGAACCGTGATGTATCCATCCTTATCTTTTAAGGCAACGTCGCCGGTAACGTAACAACCGGGAATCTGTTGCCAATCACGTTCGTACCGAGCCGCGTCTCCCCAAACCGTGCGCAGCATGCAGGGATAGGGCCGCTTGAGCACCAGGCGTCCGCCTACGCCGGGGGGGACGGGCTTGCCTTGCTCATCCACTACGTCAGCAGCCGAGCCTTCTAAGGCCACGCCCACTTTGCCCGGCCGAACCGCCATGGTAGGCGGTGTTCCTAAGGCTGGCCCACCCAATTCGGTTTGCCACCAATTGTCGACTACATAGCCCCATTTGCCGTCGCCCGCCAGGTAGGTCTGCGCCCAGCGCCACGCTTCCGGATTTAACGGCTCACCGGCGCAGGCAATCACTCGCAAACTGGTGATGTCATATTTCGCGGGATACGCCTCCCCGTAGCGCATAAACATGCGCAGCGCAGTGGGGGCGGTAAACATTTTGCTCACGCCGTAACGTTCCACGATCTCCCATGCGATCCCTGGATTTGGGTAGTCAATTGCGCCCTCACGAAACAGCGTGGTCGCGCCGGCGCACAACGGAGCATAAACGATATAAGAGTGGCCCACCACCCAGCCGATATCGGAGGTACACCAGAAGATGTCCTGTTCGCCGACATCATAAAAGTTTTCCAGGTAGTACGTGGTGGCGACCATGTAGCCGCCGTGTACGTGCAGCACGCCTTTCGGCTTCCCGGTCGAGCCCGAGGTATACAGGAGGAACAAGGGATCTTCCGAATCCATTTCTTCCGCTGGGCACTCGGCGGGGAATTTCAATAGATCGTTGAAATCGATCTCTCGCTTACCGACCAGTTCCGTGGGACGCCGCGCAAAGACCACAACTTTTTCTACGAACTCGAGGGTGTCAATCGCCTCATCGACAATTGTCTTCAACTCCACCGTTTTGCCTCGACGAAAACCGACGTCGCCGACGATGACAACCTTCGCTTGCGCATCCACAATGCGGTCGCGCAGCGCAGTGTGCCCCAACCCGGCATACACCACAGAGTGGATGGCCCCGATGCGAGCGCAGGCCAGCATGGCCACAGCGCCCTCGATGGTGAGCGGCATATAAATGACAACGCGATCACCTTTTTTCACGCCGAGCGAAATCAATCCGTTCGCGAAACGGCACACCAGGCGATAAAGTTGGCCGTAGGTGACGATGCGCTCCGTCCCATCTTCTCCCAGCCATATGAAAGCCGCGCGATTGCGCCGCTCCGAATTGGCGTGGCGATCGAGGGCGTTGACAGTGATATTGGTTTTCCCGCCCACGAACCATTGATGGTGTACGCCATCCCAGTCGAGGACTTTGCTCCAAGGCTTCGTCCAAACGAAGCGCTTGGCGTAGTCACCCCAGAAACCTTCGGGGTCATCGACCGACCGCTGGTAATCGGCCGCAAAATTTTGCTGGCGGCATTTTTGCGCCACGATCTGCGGCGCGGCATATTCCTTATCCATTGCCAACAGGTTGGAAATTCCTTCGGTTACGGTAGCGGAGTTGCTCATGACGTTCTCCTGCGAGAAGAGATGTGCGATTCTATTTCCCCCTACGAACAGCCCGCAGTGACGCAGATCACAAAGGGGTGTGAGGTAATCTGATTGAATTGAGAAGATCGACCGCAGATTTCTGGCGGCTCCGATTGAGTGGGGGTAGGCTGTAGTGATGGACCTGTGCCGGAGTTCCCATTGTCTATTGTCGCTTCGGCCAGTTTCTGCCCTCGCCCAGAAAACCATTTTTCCGCAGGGCCAATCGAACCATAAACTATTCTGACGGAGGTCAGCATGGAAGGCACTATTTCTACCAAAGACCTGAAAGCCAAGCTGGACCGGAAAGATCCAGTCAAAATCGTCGAGACGCTTGCGCCTGAGCGCTACCGCGAAGCCCACCTGCCAGGACCTGTGAACATTCCCCCGGAACGGATCAAAGAATTCGCCCCGCGGTTGCTGCCCAACAAGGATGTTGAGATCGTGACCTATTGCACGAATACGCATTGACACGCCAGCGAATACGCCGCCCGTGAATTGGCGGCCATGGGTTATACCCGCGTAGCGCATTATCCTGAAGGCAAGCAGGGGTGGATGGAAGCGGGGCTTCCGGTCGAGAAGGAAGCAGCTTAGCTGATGGGATCTAAAGAATTTTGGGGCGCGAGGCCGAGGCAGGTTCGCCATCGGCGGCTCGCGCGAAATTGAGATGCCGGTTTGGCTCTCGAGCATCGCGGCTAAGGCATCGTTCCTTGCGACTTAATGAAAGAGCTGTAGAAAGAAGAAGAGCCACCGAGCACGGTCGGTGGCCTATGTGCTTCGTGCACAGTTTACTGACCCTGCGGCGGCTTGCTGTTATCCGCTGGGGGCGCCGTGCTCGGCGATGTTGTGTCAGGAGCAGTCGTGCTTCCCGGCGTTGCCGAGTTGGGGCTCTGTCCCTGTGGCGTGCCCTGCGTCTCTGGGGTGGTTCCGGGGGTCGTCGTGCTTCCAGGGTTGCTCGAGGTTCCCGGCGTCGGAGAAGCCGTACCTGGCGTAGCCGAACCGGTTTCCGGAGTGGGTGAAGCGGTTCCGGGCGTAGGGGAAGCGGTTCCCGGATGGCTAGACGTTGTGCCACTCTGTCCAGGGTTGGAAGTCGTACCCGAGTTCTGACCACTCGGCGAAGTAGAGCTTGATCCGGTCTGACCAGCGTTGGAGCCGGCCGCGGAGCCTGGGGAGCCCGCGGATCCCGCCTGCATTTCAGGAGTGAAAACGGCGGCCGACAATACCGAACTGTGACTCGTTTGCGCAACGAACCAGCATGTCAGGAGCAACAAAACAGACATAATCGAAGTCTTGATCTTCATGGGCTTCGAAGCCTCCAAAGGAGAGTGACGCTACAATTCGCGTTCTGCATGGAGTGTAGGGGGATCGTCTTGAACTGAGAATCCAGTGGAGTCCCTAGGTTGTGGGGGGCGATGCAGTAGGCAACCTGCTTATCCCTGCAAGAAGGATAGCCCCGACAAACCAAAGGATGAAACCGGCATCGAAGGATCATGTTTGCAGGACGACGTTGCAGCCCAATTCTGATTTACGTGGTTGTGGCGATCATCGTCGCAGCGCTTGCATTCGTTGCCATGCATCACGGGCCGAG
The DNA here is from genome assembly GCA_963838765.1 of uncultured Acidobacteriota bacterium. Classification (GTDB taxonomy): domain Bacteria; phylum Acidobacteriota; class Terriglobia; order Terriglobales; family Acidobacteriaceae; genus JABDBE01. Next base: position 33,837 of record CAWISU010000047.1, read on the forward strand.
TGAACAGCCCCCGGCCGAACCGATTCACCAGCAACAGTAAGCGTCGCGGCTGCGCAGCCGAGACTTCGATCCCAAACAACTCTTTCGCGAAGAGGGTAGAGGCCGGGCAGACCGTATCGACTGCGGACTGCAAAGATGAGTTGGGTCTGTCGGCCCCTGTAAAAAGCAGATTAGTGTTGATCATTATCGTGATCGTGGTGATCCTGATCGTGGTGATCCTGATCCCAATTGTGCTCGGTTTCCCAGCGGTGTTCTCTCCCGTTCCACCACTGGTGATACTGGCTCCAGCAACGCTCCCTCTCGTCATTCAGGGCCCGGCGCCGCTCCTCGGCCTCATGGCTATGCTCACCATTCCGCTGGATCGCTCTGTCCAGTCTCGCTTCCGCCTTCTCGACCGCATGTTGGCACCTGCCGCGATCGTCGTCGGCGTGCGCCCGCGGTGCTGCCACAAATAGCAAGAGTGCGCCCGCAATTAAAGCCGCTACTACTGTCTTTCCCAATCGTAGATTCAAGATTTTCTCCTTTCGTCCTCGCTGGCGGCTAACCGTTGCCACCATGCGATCTCATCGAACCCTATCACGGAAATCCGTCGCCTTAGGCGAATCCGTTCAGCACTGAGCAGATTCTATGAGCACCTATGTCCCTTTTCGATACAGCGCATCCTGTATTGACTCTATAGTTAGCGAACGGCTAACTGCGGGGGCAACAGAGCGGCAAGTCTTGAACTGTGCCGCCATCGACCGTTTGATGGATAATCTCGACCGGCAGTTTTTTCATCAGGGCATCGCGAAGCCAGCTTTTTAGTCGCCTTGGATGCGACCAGGGATCCGGTCGGGCTGGACTTCAGGAAGCGCGGTTCGTTTGCTTCTCGAAAAGCATTTTTTGTTGTGGGTCTTGAGTTGAGGGCGCATACTTCGGTTTTGGTGGAGGCGTCCATGGCCAGCGTACAGAGTGGAACTGTGGGAGCTCCTGATCGCGAGCATTGGCCGGCAGCGATCGCTTCTCTGATCGTAGGCTCTGCCTTCTTTGCCCTGTGGTTCTGGTTGCTGCCGCCTTGGTTGGGTTTTCACGTCGACACCGACTGGCGCGGCCCGATGGCGCTGGCTTGCGGCCGTGCCCTCGGTGCTGGGTTTCGCGGTGGCATTACGTTGCATATGGGACTTCGGATGGACAGGCCACGGAACCCCAGCGCCGGTAGCTCCTCCCAAAAGGCTAGTGGTGGTGGGCTTCTATCGTTATCTTCGAAACCCAATGTACTCCGGGTTTTTCGTGGGATGGATCGGCCTGTGGGTTGTTTTCGGACGGGCAAGCCTGGCAGCCATCGCGGTGGCCTGCGCCGTAATACTAGGCGTCGCGATATTTGTGTTGCTCTACGAGGAACCGACGCTACGAAAGATGTTCGGTGGGGAATATGAGGAATATTGCCGGAACGTCCGTCGCTGGATACCGCGGATGCGCGCGTGGGAACCAGCCCGACGGCCTTGATCGGGCTCGGTTAGTTATCTTTAGAAAACCCTGGTCTTGAATTGCTCGTGGCGCTCACGTGCCTGGCTAAGAAGGGTTTGGAATTCAGGCTCGTTGCGAAGATTTTGCAGTAGAGGATCACGTACGAAGTAGGGATAACAAAAAAATCCGCCCCCGATGCTATGCCGCAGCATGTGCAAGGCGGAAACCTTGTCGCCCAACACGGCGTAGGCTTGTGCGACCTTGTAAATGCCCTCGGCATCGCTTACCCCCAGCGCCTCGATTCTATCTTCCGTTTGGCGGAGAAGCTTCAGCCCGGCAGCGTTGTCATGCTTAATTGAATCGCTGAGCGCTTTTCCCACGTCTGCGGGAAGTAAGGAGGGTTCCAAGTCGAAGGCCCGGTCAAAATCTCTCGCTGCCTGTTCGTAATTGTTCAGATAGTACGATCCAAAGCCGTGGTAGAAGAGAATGTAAGTTGAATCATTGATCGGCAAGCTCTGCATAAACTTCGCGTACTCGCCCAAATACAGATAGCTGTTGAGGGCGGAACTGTTGATCTTGACCTGCGGGTTGTTCTGGCGCGCTTTTTCACACTCCGCCACCGATTGATCGAGCATCCCCGCAAACCGGTAGGCGTATCCCAACTCCCAGTGCGCCTCGGCGTTATTGGGACTAGTCTGCAGAGCTGATCGCAGCAAAGGGACAGCCTGCTCTACCCTTCCGGTGTCGGTAAGTAGATTGGCCATGTAGATTCGCGGCTCAACCAATGCAGGATTCAGCGCGATCGCCTTCTCATAAGCAGCCTGCGCTTTGCCGTAGTCCTCGCGCCCGCCGAAACGCAACGACGCATTCGTGGTATAGGCCCTGCCCAGATGCGCCCAGGTGGGGGCATAGTTGGGCTCCATGGTTGCGGACTTCTCCAGCAGTTGAATTGCCGCCGCAAATTCATTCAGCGAATAAAGATCGACCCCGCGCAAATAGTATTCGTAAGCCTGCGAATTAATAGGATTGTCAGGCTTGAGATTTGCGACTTCTGCAGGCGAAAGGTTCAACTCCAATCCCTTGATGAGCTGTTGCGCCACGCGGTCTTGCACGGTTAACAACTTGTCGTAGGTTAGATCGATCGTGTCCTGCCAGAGAATCTTGTCTGGCTTCACATCGACCAGTTGCGTGGTGATCCTAAGGTCATCGCCATCTTTAATGAAGGTACCTGTGAGCAGCGTGTCCACGTTCAAATCCGCCGCAACTTTCTTGGGATCGATGATCTGATTGCGGTACTTGTCGACTGAAGACGATGGACGGACAGTAAGCGCGCTGATATATCCCAGTTTGGTGATGACTGCATCGGCCAGCGAGAATCCCAGAAAATCGGTTTCGGGATCCTGCTTGAGATTTCGAAATGGAAGAATTGCCAGGCTGCGTGGATGTACCGCTGTAGGGGTGGTATGCAATTTTCGTACAGCGAAATAGCCGATGGCGAGCAGCGCGACCAGCATCACCATGAGTCGCGCCAGCAACTTTCGACGCGAAGAGCTCAGACCAACGTCGAGGAGAGGATGCTCCGCACCCACTGCCCTGCGACGGTCCGATCCTATCTTTATTTGTGCCGGTATTTGTGCCGGTTCCAGCCTGACCGCCGCAGGCGCGTCCAGCGCTCTCCTCCTGGCGCCGCTGGAACCGGGACGCGCCGATTGCAGCTTAGCTTGGAACTCCGCCTCTTTTCTAAAATCCTGCAGATCGATAAGCAGGTCCCGCACCGACTGATACCGGTTCTCGCGGTCCTTGCGCAGCGCTTTGCCGATGATGCGCTCGAGTTCAGGCGGCACTTCCGGAGCAAAGTCGACCGGAGGCACGGGCTCAACTTTCAGGATTTCGGCAATCAGATCGCTCGCCGTCTCACCTTCGAACGCTGCTCTTCCCGTAACCAACTCATAGATCACCGCGCCTAAGCTGAAAATGTCGCTGCGCGCATCAACCGCAATTCCTCGTGCTTGCTCCGGGGACATATATTTCGCCGTGCCCAGCACCATTCCAGGTTCGCTGGTCGAGGGGCCGACGGTCGATGCCCCTAAATGAATTGTTTCGCCGACACGCCTCTCGCCTAGTTTGGCGATACCGAAATCGAGCACTTTGACAATTCCGTCGGTTCGCACAATCACGTTGTCCGGCTTGATGTCGCGATGGACAATTCCGCAGGCATGCGCCGCAGCCAGAGCGCTGGCAATCTGGATGGCAATATCAATGGCGGTATTCAACTCAAGTTTGCCGTTCGCAAGCCGCTGACGGAGCGTCACGCCCTCAATGAACTCGGAAGCGATAAAGTGCAGCCCGTTGGCCTGACCGAATTCATAAATTGTCAGGATGTTGGGATGATTCAGCGCCGAAGACGCGTGGGCTTCATGCTCAAAACGACGCAGGCCGCGTTCGTCGCGGGTGAGTTCGGGCGCAAGCATCTTGATCGCAACCTTGCGCCGGAGATGGGTGTCTTCGGCGAGGTAGACCTCACCCATCCCGCCAGCTCCTATCATGGAGATGATTTTGTAATGTGCAAGGTGAGTACCGGCGGCAATAGTTTCGGGACGGCCTGCCTCCATCATCTGTTGCGCCGCCTCGAGCACCGGCCTTTCCAGGAAGTCCATGGGTTTTTCGGCCGAGTCGAGCAGCGCTTCCACCTCTTTTCGGAGCTCGGCGTCTCCGCCGCAGTTCTGTTCGAGAAATTCCGCGCGGGCCTCGGGCTTCAACTCAAGAGCCTGATAAAACAGGGCTTCGAGACGCCGCCACCGGTCCGAACTGGGAGAGGAAGCCATCCTGGGTATTCCTAGGAGAGGTTGTGGGTAAGTTCGCGATGCAGCCAGGCTTTTGCCATTTTCAACTCGCGATGCACCGTGGCTGGAGAAATCTTAAGAGCGGCGGCAGTTTCATCGTAGGTAAGTCCGCCAAAGAAAAGCAGCTCGACGAGTTCGCTCTTGCGTTGGTCGTGCGCCGCCAGACGCTGAAGCGCCTCATCCAACTCAACAATCCCCGCCGTGGCCTGCGGGCCAACCAGTATGGCCTCATCCAACGAGATCTTCTCGGCGCCGCCCCCACGCTTATCGCGGTTATGAGCTTTGGCATGGTCGACCAGAATGCGGCGCAGGAGGCGGGCGGAAACTGCGAAGAAATGAACCCGGTCCTGCCAGGCCACGTCGGCGTCGACCAGGCGCAAATAGGCCTCATTGACCAAGGCCGTGGCGCGCAGGGTGTGGTCCGGCCGCTCGGCGCGCAAGCAGCGAGATGCCAGCTTGCGAAGCTGCTCGTAGACAACCGGCATCAATTGGTCAAGCGCCGCTTTGTTCCCGCTGCCCCATTGTCGCAGAAGCTGCGTAACTAACTGCTGTTCTGGAGGCATGTGCTTTCGTTCCCGCAATTCTGGCGCTGGGCCACTCGGTTTCACACACCGTCTTGCCGTTGTGCTCAGGGGCTCCACATCCGTTGGCGAAGATTATACCGTTCAACGAACACTTCGAACAGAATAGATTCCCCCCGCTTTCTTCAGCCGCAATAACTTTTGAAGTTTTCGTCGTCGCATTTAGTAAGATGGAATAATAACGGGTCTCCCAATCAAGAAAAAGTTCGTTAGCGGACGCTAAAAAACCGCGGATCCAGGGCTCGCAGCATTCCTTGGAAAGCAGGGTCTCATTCCACGTGCTTGGCTTTTTCAGTTTAAGGACGACACAAAATGGCGAATGTGAACACAAAAAAAGGAGTAATCGGAATCCTCACCGGAGGCGGCGATGTGCCCGGTCTGAACCCCGCAATCCGCGCGGTTACATTCCGGGCAATTCGCGAGGGTTGCAAAGTAATTGGCCTGCGCCGCGGATGGGGAGGCCTGGTCGACATTGTCCGCGAAAAAGACTATGACAACAGCGACAACTTTCAAACCTTGACCGAAGAAATTGTCAACCGCGCCGGCCGAACCGGTGGAACCTTCCTGCACAGTTCCCGTACCAACCCCGGCAAGGTAAAAAGATCCAGCGTTCCTGTGCATCTGCAAGAAACCTATAACGCCGAAATTAACGATCTCACGCCGGAGGTTCTGAAGAATCTCGACTGGCTCGGAATCGATTTCCTCATACCCATCGGGGGCGATGACACATTGAGCTACGGCGTACGCCTCTATCAGGAAGGCGTCAAGGTAGTCGCGATTCCCAAGACCATGGACAACGACGTCCCTGGAACCGATTACTGCGTCGGCTTCAGCACCGCGGTTACGCGCACTATCCAGATGACCAACGACCTGCGAACCTCCGCCGGCTCGCACGAACGCTTCCTGGTTCTCGAAGTATTCGGCCGCTACGCCGGCTTTACCGCCATGCTTCCCACGATGGCAGGAGCCGCCAACCGCTGTGTGATTCCAGAACACCGATTCAATATTGAGCGATTGACAGAATTGCTGGTCTCCGACCGGCGCAAGAACCCAAGCCACTATTCGGTGGTTCTCGTATCCGAGGGAGCCATGTTCGAAGGCGGCGATATGATTTTCGAGGACCAGTCCACCGACGCCTTTGGGCACAAGAAGCTGGGTGGCATCGGCGATCTGGTCTCAGAAAAATTGAAAGAGCTCTCACCCAAGTACAACGGTGGCAAGACCATCGAGGTGATCAATCAAAAGCTGGGATACCTGGTTCGCTGCGGAGATCCGGATGCCATTGATTCGATTGTCCCCATGGCCTACGGCAATCTTGCCCTCGACCTGCTGCTGAACCGGATTCACGGCCGGCTCGTGGTGCTGAAGAACGGCCGATACGACAACATGCCCGTCGACGCCGTAATCGCGACGAAGAAAGTCGTGAACGTAAAGGAACACTACAACACCGAGCGCCTCCGCCCGCATTTCAGCAGCTTCGAAATGAAGCCGCTGTTCATCATGACCAGCGAGGCGGGATAGAGGCGAGAGTTGCGAGGGCGGCAAAGACCGCCCCTTTCGCGGCGCGCGAGACTCAGCAGTGTGCTCTTTCTATTTCATCCCCTCTAGGATTGAACCCACGATGCCTCCAACCACGCCTCCCTGCACGGCTTCCTTATGCTGCGTGGGCATGTACTCCATGAGTCTATGCGCGAGTTTGGCGATGGGTAGCGTTTGCAACCAGATTCTCCCCGGACCGGTGAGCGATGCGAGAAAGATTCCATCGCCACCGAAGATCATGTTTTTGATTCCCGGCACGGTCGTGATCTGAAAGGAAACGGACGATTGGAATGCGCCAACGTGTCCCGGATGCACTCGCAAAGTTTCACCCGCCTGCAGATCCTTCATGATCAGCTCACCCGAAAGCTCGATCCATGCGGTTCCGGTTCCGCTGACATGTTGCAGCAGGAAGCCGTCGCCGCCGAAAACTCCTGCCCCCAGCGATTGCTGGAAGCCAACGCTGATCTGAATCTGCGGCGTCGCGCACAAGAAACCGTGCCGGTGAATCATGTATTCGCGTCCCGGGCCAACTTCGATGGGCACGATATGCCCCGGCAGTTTGGTGGCGAAGGAGATTCCTCCAGCGCTGCCAATCGCCCGGTACTCCGTCATGAATAGCGACCCGCCCCCGGCCACACGTTTGAGCACGCCGAAGATTCCTCCACCACCGGCAAACTGGGTGTGGGTGGTCAGTTGGATGGAACTCGTCATCCAGGAAAGTTCCCCGGCTTCAGAAATAACGGACTCGTTGGGGTCAAGCACGAATTCAAGTACCGGCATGGTGGTGCCGAGGATGTGACTCTGCATGAAGGACTCCTGGTTGGGATTGTGCGCTGTCGGCAAGCTTTCGGCCCGCGCTCAGCGTTCGATTGAATTTATACGTGAAACGACTTATTCACAAGCGACCACAGCAGCGTGATCGGCAGAGGTGCGGGTGGGATGAGCAACTTATTCCCGCGCAAAGGGGGACCAGACCGGGAGTGCGTCGACGCGTGGCCTTTGCAACCGATTGATTACTCGGAGAACTTTGGTGGGCCCGCCTGGATTCGAACCAGAAACCAACAGATCATGAGTCAGGCCGCCACTCTGAAAACAAAGAAAATCCAACACTTCCCTCTGCAGGATCCGGCAAAGTCCTGCAAAATCCGCAGCCCTCGCGCAACAAGAAAGGCGGTTACTAAACTATGCCCAGATCCCGCCGTGTAAGGGCCCAAAACCTTACGACCAAGCAGAAGGAAAAATACTTCGTCAATCTCTTCGTGAATGTCGGCGCAGTAAAGGAGAAGATTGCTACTGCGAGGAGCGTGCTGCCCTAGTGCCCGGGCCGGGTAGAGAAATGTCCCCAATCCGCCTAACGTTTGCAGTGGACAACCGTCTAAATGGGCTGAGTTCAGGCTGAATTGCCGGCCTGACGCTCGCTCGCAATCAGCAGCGGAGAGCAATGATCGCCTGGGAGGAATTGCCCTGTGAAAACAAAGTTTGTGGGCGCCGTGTTGCTGTGGTTATTAATGAACGCTTCGGTGTCATTCGCTCAGGAAGAGCCCGATCTGTTTCAGGGATACGAGGGCGAATGGAATCACGTGTCCCAGCAATTAATCTCTCTGGCCGAAGCGATGCCGGTAGAAAAATTCTCGTGGCGGCCGGCGGCCGGAGTCCGCTCCACTAGCGAAGTGTATATGCACATCGTGCGAGCAAATTTCCTGATGCTGAACGCGATCAGCCCCAAGATGCCCACTGATCTTAAGGACGGGATGGGAACAACCGTGACTTCCAAGGCCGACGTGATTCGCTGGCTAAAGCGCTCGTTGGACGCGGTGAAGGAGGCTCGCGCTGCTCAAACACCGGCGGATCTGGAGCGAAAAACGAAATTCTTCAATACAGACACGACAGTGGACAGCATCTTCCTGCGAATCATTGTCCATAACAACGAGCACATGGGCCAGCTGGTTGCGTACGCGAGGATGACGGGGGTTGTGCCGCCGTGGTCGAAGTGATTTAAGAGCTGGATATTCCGCTCTCAGTGGCCAGAACTGGAGCCAACTGACGTAAGGAATCGTTGACGGAACCATGCCTTTACACGTTTTGATCGCTGCTCAATGAGTGCTATCGATTTTGCAACACTTGTTTCATGGGGCAAGGGAATGGTTCATGCGAAGGGCAATGTACCTTATCCTTTTGGCGATGATTCTCTCTCTTCATGTTAACTAGACCACCACTCGGTCCGGCTAGTTGGCAACTGACTGGTACCAACTTCTGCGAGACAGGCGTACGTCTGCACCAATCCAGACGGAAAAGTGTCGAGGAGTGTCTTCTTCGCTCTAAACCTGGAGAACATCGCCTTCTCGGGCGACCATCTCATACAACACGGGATTGACAAAGAATCCGATGAAGAGACGGGAGATGAGGCCGGCCACAATGACGATGGCGAACGGCCTTTGAGTATCCGATCCGATGCCGGTGGAAAGGGCCGCGGGTAGCAAACCAAGGCAGGCCACTAGAGCCGTCATCATGATTGGACGGAGTCGCAAGAGCGAGGCTTCCCGCGTTGCCATGCGGATATTCATTCCTTCTCGTCGCAGCTTGTTGATGTAGGAGACGAGAATGACGGCGGTCTCAACGGAAACCCCGAGCAACGCCAGGAGACCCAAGACTGAGGAAACGCTGAAGGGAGTGTGAGTGAGTTTGAGGGCAACTAGCGCACCCACCGGTTCGGTCATGATTACTCCCAGGGCAATGGTGACGGGGAATTTGAAGTTTCCGTAATGCGCAAACAAGATCATGAAAATCAGCACGACGGCGAGGGGACCAATAAAGTACATTTGCGACTTGGCCTCGAGAAACTGGCTGTATTCGCCGCCCCATTCCATGCGGTAGCCCTGGGGCAGGGTCACAGCCTTCTTGACTACCGCTTGGGCGTCTCGCACCGCCCGCTCGAAGTCACGCCCCTCGATACTGTACTGTACCCCGATGTAGCGGGAGTTGTTTTCACGTAAAATAAAGGACGCACCGTTTCCCTGGCTGATATTGGCGAGTTGGCTGAGCGGGATCTGCTGCCCGTCGGGTGTGCCAACCAACAGATTTCCGATCTCATGCGCGCTGCTGCGGAATTGGGGTTGCATACGGACCACCAGATCGAACAGCTTCTCCCCTTGAATGACTTGCGTGACGGCCTGCCCACCGACCGCCGCCGAAATCACAGCTTCCACATCCGCAACGTCGATCCCGTACCGTGCAATCTTGTTACGATCGACGTCGACCAGGAGGCTAGGCTGGCCTAGTTCTCGCACCACCGTCAGGTCGGTGAAGCCGGGCACATTCGAGAGTGTGTTTTTGATCTGGATCGCTTTGTCCTGCAGTACGCTGAGGTCGTCTCCATATATTTTGACCGCCAAAGAACTTTTAAGACCCGTCAGCGCCTCGTCCACGGCATCCTCGGCGGGCTGGGTATAGTTGAAGATAATCCCAGGGAAGGCAGTGAGTTTCTGATTGATCGATTCGATCAGCTCTTTTTTCTCGCTGACCTTTCCGGTCCAGGCTTTGTCTTTGTAAGGTTTCAGGCCGACGTAGAACTCGCAGTTAAAAAAGCCCGTCGGATCGGTGCCATCGTCGGGCCGTCCTAATTCTGAACCCACCACGGTCACCTGCGGGTAAGACATCAGAATGTCGCGTATCTGGGGAGCAATGCTGCTAGCCTCTTCGAAAGAAATGGTGTATGGCATCGTAGCTCGCACCCAGAGCGCGCCTTCGTCGAGGTGAGGCATAAACTCGCCGCCGATGAAGGGCACCAGCAGCAGGGCCGCCGCGAAAATCAAGGTTGCGATCAACATGGTTGTTTTGGGCCGGTCGAGCGACCAATCCAGTTGCACGGCATACTTCCGCTTCATCCATTCGTATGCGCGATTCGGTTTCTCCCGTACGCCCTTCTTGAACCAGTAGGAAGCGAGCACGGGGATGAGCGTGAGCGTCAGAATGAGCGCGCCCACCAGTGCAAAGGACATGGTCTCAGCCATGGGGTGGAACAGTTTTCCCGAAGCCCCGCTCAACGCATAAATCGGCAAATAACCGGCGAGGATGACGGCCACCGAATAGAAGATCGGGCGATCCACATCTTTCGCCGCGGCAAGAATGACTTCCTTCAGGTTGTACGGCTGGCCCTCCCGCAACGCCAGCTTGCGGTATATATTTTCAATCATGACCACGGTGCCATCGATGACAATTCCAAAGTCAATTGCTCCGATGGAAAGCAAGTTTGCAGCAACGTCATGGGCGTGGAGCACGATGAAGGCAAACAAAAGTGATAGCGGAATGGTAAGGGCAACGATGACCGCAGCCCGAAAGCTGACCAGAAAGAAAATCAGCACGATCAAAACCAGCACCATGCCGCGAAGCAGATTCGCTTCCACCGTGTCCGTGGTCAGGTCGACCAAATCGCTGCGGTCATAATAAGGATGAATCTTGACGTCGGGTGGTAGGATTTGGCGGTTCAGTTCTTCGGTCTTCGCTTCAACTCCTTTCGTACATTCTGCGTTTGCTCCCCGCGCAGCATGAGGATGACACCCTCGACTGCATCGTCATTTTTCTGGAAGCCGAATTCGCCCAGGCGCGGTGCGTGGCCGATGGTGACATCCCCTATATCACGCACCCGGACGGGCACGCCCTTGTTGGCGCCCACCACGATGTTTCCAATGTCATCCGTGTTGCGTACCAGCCCGATGCCGCGAACGTAGTAGAACTGTCCGCCCTGAGAATAGAAGCCGCCGCCGGCGTTCGAGTTGTTGGCCGCAAGAGCAGCGGTGACTTGCGGAATAGTCAAATGATATCCGTAGATGCGCGCCGGATCGAGCAGCACCTGGTATTGCATCACGGTTCCGCCGAAGCCTGAATCGTCAGCTACGCCGTGGACCGATCGATAAGCGCGCTCAATCACCCAATCTTCAAACGTTTTCAGTTCCTGAGGGCTGCGGTCGGGACTTTCCAGCACATAGCGATACACCAAGCCGCTGGGGCTGAAGAGAGGCGCGAGGCTCGAGGCTCGGTGTCACTCCTGTCGGTAAGGTGGCTTGGGCCAGCCGCTCGAATACGATTTGCCGCGCAAAATAGCTGTCGGTGCTTTCTTCAAAAGTGAGGATTACGTCGGACAAACCATAGAGTGAGATGGAACGCATCACCACCATGTGCGGAACGCCGTTCATCTCGAGTTCAAGAGGAAGCGTGACCAGGCGTTCGACTTCTTCAGCGGCATGGTCTGGCCACTGAGTGATGAGTTCGACCTGCGGAGGGGAGAGGTCGGGATAGGCGTCCACGGGCATCCGCTAAAAAGATATGATGCCCCCGACCGTGATGAACGCGGTCAGCATCAGCACAAGAAACCTTTGACGCAGCGCCGCTTGGACTATTCGGTGAATCATTCCGTTGCGGTGGACACTATCACTAGGGTTGTTGGAATATCTCCCAAAGCCTGCACGACTCGGCTAGCGCTGCAACGAGTTTGCGAACTGCAGGAACAAGCTGCCATTTCCGACGACTTGATCACCTGCTTTCAGGCCGCTGGTAATCTTCGTTTGCCCATTCAAACTTTCGCCGAGAGTCACTGAGCGTCTGCCAAACTGGTTCGAAGCTGCCTCGACATAAACGAAAGGCTGGTTCTCACTATCGCGCAGCACAGCGGCATCGGGGAGCGCGATGGCATTTTGAATCGTGCCCACGTTTACGGTCGCAACCACGTACATGTCTTTCTTCAGTTTTTCGCCAGAATTGTTGGTTTCGATACGGGCCTGCAGCGTACGCGTGCTGGGATCGAGCGAAGCTGCCACGTACGCAATGCGCCCATGAAACACTTCAGGATATGTATCCGTCTGAATTGTGACCTGATCTCCCACGCGCACGTATGGCAAATCTTTTTGATAGACATTGACCAGCACCCAGACGGTACTGACGTCAGAAATCATGAAACATTGCGTGGTACCGGGTTGAATGAGTTGTCCCGCAGAAACATCCTGCTCAACCACCAGGCCGCCAATCGGCGCCTTTACCGGGACCTCAAAAGAAGGCGGCGCTTTCACAAGCTCGTCAGGATCAACGATTCCCATAACTTTTAATGCAGCTTGAGCCGCTACCAGATCGCCCCCGCCTGCACTTCAGCCGACTGCGCCTGCTCCACATTCTGTTCGGCAATGGCGTGGTGCTGGTACAAACCCTGGGCTCGAGCATAGGCCTTTTGTGCCAGAGCATACGCATCCTTAGCCTTTAAATAGTTGGTGCGAAGCTGTGAGTAATCCGGGCTTGCGACGTATAGCATAGGCTCGCCCTGGCGTACTTTCTGCCCGGGAACGACCACTACCCTGCTGACCGGTCCACTCACCTGGGTGATCACCGGTGTCGTCCGAAAACTGTTGTAAGCCACGGCGCCCGTCAGCCGCAGAGACCGAGTCAGCTTCGTGGGCTGAACGGTCAGGACCTGCACATGCGACATCTGGTCCTGGGGAATAGTAAACAACTCGGGATGGTTTGAATTGTTCGCGCTGTTCGCGTTAGCGGCGGCATTCGATCCAGAGCCCTCGCAACCGGCGAGCACGAGCATGAACGCGCTTACGGCGGCGAATGCAGCCCATCGCTGCCAACAACTCTCACGGACGCTCATGGCAGGTTCCTCGTCCCCACCGCTTCCTTCAACTGCTCCAATGCGGTCATATAGGAGGCCAACGCCTGACGATAGGCCAGTTGAACGGATCGGTAGCTGCGCTCGGCATCGAGAAAATCCAGCAGGCTGGCGGCGCCGCGTTTATACGCATACTCGCTGATGTCACGCGAATCCTGCGCCTGCTTGAGGTAGCCGGAAGTATAGAGTTGCACCACTTCGTCGTTGCTCCTGAGCGCCTCATAGGCATTGGAAACATCGGAGAGAACTGTATCGCTGGCCGCCTGCTGCTGCTCCTGTGCCTGGGTGAGTGCATAACCGGTACGCGCGATCTCTCCTTGATTGCGGTTGAAGATCGGTAACTCAAAATTCACAAAGATCGAAGCCGTGTTCTCACCGGAAACATGGGTAAAGTCGTAGGTGCCGTTTACGTCCACCTTGGCGTTCGCTTTGGCCAGCAGGATTTGGCTCTGTGCCGCCGTTATCCCCAACTCCGCGGCCTGGAAGTCGGGACGCTCGCGCATTGCCCTTGTCTGCAAATCTTCCAAGTTCGCCTTGAGTGGCTGGTATGCCAGATCACCAATCACGTCAAAATCGGTCGGCACCGCGTTGTAGCCCAAGAACTCGTGCAGGCCGACCAGCGCTTGCACCTTCGCCAGACGGGCAGAGGACACGTCGGTTTGAAACTGCAAAAGCTGCAGCTTGATCTCAGATAATCGCCTTCACCGATGTATCCCGCTTTGAGTTGTGCCTCGCTAATGTCGACTGTCTGTTGGAAGCCCTTTAGATCTTGAAGCGCGAACTGAAGAGTGGATTCAGCCAGTAAAACGCTGACGAACTGCTGGCCTACGTTGAACGCCAGGGTTCGCTCGGCGTCGGTGACTTGGGCACGAGTGACGGCCGTCTGATCGCGAGCCGCCTGCAGGCGTCGTTGCCGCTTATGGCCACGTTCGAACAGGTACCCGATCCCAATGTCAAACTGCTGAGTTTCGTTCAGATTATCCCCAGAAAAATCTTGCGGACTGAAAAACGGTACGAACTGAGTATCAGCATCAAAGGTCGGATTAGGGCGCAGGTTCGCGGTAATCTCCTGGGCCTGATTCTGAAGAATCAGAGTTCGCGTAGCTTTGATCGAATGGTTGTGCGCCAGCGCCAGATCGATGGCCTGATCAAGAGTGATCAGCGTCGTATTTTGCCCACTGCTTGCCGCCGTTAGCAACAGGAAAAACATCGCAACCGGGGCGAACATCCGAAAGTAGCTAGAGCGCATAAGGGTTGAGATCAAAGCGCACTGCCTGCAGCGCAACCGGTCTCGAGCGGAGGCTCGAACCTAACGAGCACTTCGCCAAGCTCCATCCCGTAACGTCCTCCCGTATGTAAGACTGCGGCTCAGGGCTCAATGGATGTATTGTAATGCACGGCATTCACGATTAGGGCTGACCGCGGCGGCGAGTCAGGCCATCGCAGCGATCCTGTTTGGCGTGTCGCGTCTCGACACGGACACGTATCTCGGCGTGATCGCGGGCGGCGTGCTAGCACGGCGTCCGGAGTAAGTCGATCTGGCGAGTACCGGGGGGACAGATTGGCCTGGACGCATGAGCAGACCCGCATAGATCCTTCGGTGGCCGGGAGTTGTTCCCACAGTTGTTCCGGATTGCTCGGCAATCGGGAAGCTATGGCGGCACCCAACTTCCTTGGAGAGTGAATCATCTTCTGGCCCGAGATCCTTTTCTGAGTACCTACATACGAGCAGACGAAACGAACGAGGCACACCACAA
>CAWISU010000048.1:0-15053 GCA_963838765.1 uncultured Acidobacteriota bacterium
TTTGAGGCTCTGTACGGCCAGAGGGTCGAGTCCGCGGATCAAATTTCCACGCTTCCCCAGGAGTTTCGCCAGAGCCTGGGCCAAAGAGGATTGTCTCTGGGAGTTCCGTCGATTGAAAAGAAATTCACCTCCAACGATGGCACGGTCCGCTACCTCATCGGCTTCCCCGATGGGCAAAGTGTGGAGACGGTCTGGATGCCGGAAGGCGACGACGGAGAAGCAGGAGACGGAAGCGAGGCGGGAAACGAAATCGACAAAGCCGCAGGACGAACCTGGGATCGCGCGACGATCTGTGTTTCAAGCCAGGTCGGTTGCGCCGTGGATTGCCAGTTTTGCCTGACCGCACTGCTGGGAGTAAAGCGTAATTTGACCGCCGGCGAAATTGTGGGGCAAGTCTGCGCCGTGCTCAATGACCAGAGTGTCTTTCCACCACAAGATCGTGTGAACATTGTCTTCATGGGCATGGGCGAGCCTTTCCTCAATTACGAGAATTTCATCACAGCAGTGTCTCTGCTGGTAGAGGGAGTGGGAATCCCGGAATCCCGCCTGACGGTCTCAACAGCCGGGATCGTGCCCCGGATCTACGATCTTGGTGCCGAGCCGGTGCGGCCGAAACTGGCGATATCGCTGAATGCGTCCAACGACGAACTGCGAAGCCGCCTGATGCCGATCAATCGCAAATGGAATCTCGATAAGTTGGTGACAGCTGCGCGTGATTTTCCTCTCCGGAACCGGGAGCGTCTGACCTTCGAATATGTTCTCCTTGACGGAGTAAATGATTCACCGCAAAACGCCCGTGAGTTCGGCGAATTGATCCGCGGCATACGAGCCAAGGTGAACCTGATTGCGCTGAACCCTGGCCCCGGGATAGCTTTTCAAACTCCCGCCGAGACCCAGGTAGCGCAGTTTCAGAAAATCCTGATTGCCGCGGGCGTGCCAACATTCATCCGCCGTCCGCGAGGGCGCGACATTTACGCCGCCTGCGGCCAGTTGAAGCGAACCGTGGAACTGGCTGCCTCCTAGCCATAGTAAGCTGTTGCGATGGAGGCCACATGACCGTCAGACCATTCTCCATCGCATTCGTCTTGTTGTCGTCTCTTCACGCTTTCGCCCAGCAGAATCAGCCTTCGATTACATGCCCTGCTACGGAGCAGGCGGTGCGCGAAGTCAGCCACCAGATTTGGGCTGCGGTTCGCGATCGCGATGTAGCTACGTGGGACAAACTGGCAGACGATAGCTTTATCTCTACCGACGATGGCGGTGTGCGCAAGGGGAAGCAGGAGTGTCTTGCCGAACTCAGGAAACCCGAAGGCAACATCCATACCGATAGCGATGAGCAGCCCGAAGATGTTCGAGTGGTATTTACCGGCGGCGTCGCAATTGTGAATCAAACGAAGCATTGGACCGACTATGACAAGAAGACGGGGATCAGTTGGGGTGCAACCTCCAGAACCACGCGTGTACTCACGTGCAAAAATGGCGAGTGGCGGTTGGTGGCATTCCAGGAAACTGACATTCCCAACAAACACCGGAAGCCCTCCGCGATCGCGAGCGACCTCCTGGACGATTACGTCGGCCACTACCGACTGGTCGACAGCGGCGACAAAGGCGAGATTTCCGTTGTTCGCAAAGGCGATGGACTCTCCGAATTCTCTGAGTCCTGGGGCGAGGAAGCCATCGAACTCTTCCCCGGCAAGTACGACACGTTCTTCAACCGGGAAGACGGTTGGGTGGAAAGGTTCCTTCGGGATAAATCCGGCAAAGTGACCGGAATTCTCTACACCCAGACCGACGGCGAACTCGAAGCCAAGCGACTGCCATAGCGGATCCCCGCTGGAGAGATCGTGGGCAAACCATCGCCATATCGCCCACCACCCCCGGATTGACTCACTCGCTGCCCGGGTGGTCGGCAATGCAGAAGGAATTCTCTTTAAGTTAGCGCCATGGGCGTGGATGCCCGCGCCTACATTTACTCACCGGTTCTCAACGGCTCGCAGCCGCCTTCGCTTCGGGAAGGAACTTCTGCGACTCGAGACTCCGCGGAACCGACTCGGAAGCGTGTGCCGACCCCACCACCGCGGGGAGTTCGATGCGGAATATCGCTCCGCCCTCGGGCCGATTCTGACAGGTGATTTTTCCGTTATGTTCCTGAATAATTCCGTAGCACACGCTAAGCCCTAAACCTGGTCCCTGACCGACTGGTCGCGTGGTGTAGAAAGGATCGAAAACCTTCTCCGGCTCCTGCATGCCCGGTCCATCATCGCAAAACTCGAGCAAAACCGAAGCATCTTGCAATCGGGCGGTCACGGTAAGCGTGCCCCCGGTATCGGTCAGGGCGTGAAGCGCATTATTGGTGACGTGCAGGCAAACCTGCAGAAGCTGATTGGAGTCGCCGAGAACGCGCGGAAGGTCCTTCGTGAAGTTAGTGTGGACTTGAACATTGGGCCCGCGCGACTGAGGCAAGCAGAGCTTGACTGCGGTCTGCACCAGGGCATTGATGTCTACCAGAGTCTTCTCCGCCGGAACCTGTTTGGCGAAGCTCAGCAGACTGGAAACCAGAGTCCGAGTCCGGCGCACCTGATGCTCAATTTTCTGCATCAGTAATCTCTGCTCGCCGCTGAGTTCGGTCGCCGCCAGCAGATCCGAATAGCCCATCATGGCGGTAAGCGGGTTGTTTAATTCATGCGCGGCGCCGCCTACCAATTGGCCAAGAGAGGCCAATTTTTCCGACTGTACGAGCTGGGCCTGCACTCGTTTGAGGTTGCCAAGAGATTCCTGAGAAGCATTCAGCAAGCGCAGGAGTTCGCAGTCCAGCAGATGCTGTTTGAAGAAAACCAACGCGCCCATGAGCAGCATGCTTGACAACGTAAGTACCAGCCGAAATGTGCGTACGCTCGTTGGGATTCCAGCATCGAACAAAGACCACAGGGCAAACAGCGGAAGCGAAAAAATAGCCGCCATCCCCAGCCTCGCCACCCACACACCGTAGCCGCCGGATGCACGCGCAGGCTGCTGTTTACCTGGAGATTGCAACGCCAGAATACCGATCACAGGGATCCAGGCCATGGAGATGGCCAGGGGCACATCATAGAGGCTGCCCGTATGGTATATTTTTCGCTCGATCGCCCAGTTTGCCAGGTAGGAACTCAGCGAGTATGTGAGTCCCGCACCAAACCAGTTGGCGTAGATGACCCTCCATGAACCTTGGCTGCGAATCCAGAGCATTCCCACACCGGCCAAGAAGACTATTTTCTCGGTAAGGTAGAGGATGTTGAGGTTGTGATCGTAACTGGGCTCGTACGCATGCACGTACTGCCAGGGAATCACGGCAAACAAATAAAGATATAGCCACCAGACAAGCAACAGGGCAAAATCAAGCGTTCCGAGCCGGGTGGTGCGATCGTTCGGTTGCACATGCGGCTGCATGGCCAACGCCGCTGTCATCGGAACGAGATGCAGGAACAGTACTACGTCTCCGCCGAAAGGATTTGGGAAATCTTTTCGCAGCAACACCTCGAAGTACATCCACAAGCCCTGGTAGGACGTCCAAAAAGCCATACCCAACATCATCAGTACCCAGAACAACCGGATTCGGCTGCGGGTCGCAAGAACATTGGGCAGCAGTGAAATGGTCCCGGCAAGAAGCAGAAGCAACTGCGTACTATCGCTCAGGGCAACGAGAGCAAAGCCTTGCCGCAGGAACAGTGATGCCATGGCTTGCGCACACACCAATCCCGCGGCAGCCGAGATCCACAGCTTTGAGCGTCCGGACATAATCATCCGGTACTGATTCTTAGGCACAAAACCCGAGAGGGAAAGTTACTGAAGTAACCACAACCGGCCTAGCCACACTTCCCAAGCATCTTCTTCGAGTCTACCCTATTGAGAATGTTGATGTTAGCTACGACTGAGGGAAGTTTCGCTTGCTCTCCAGCGACATTACAAATAATATCCGCGTGACACCATTCCGAGCACGTGGTCGTATTCGATTGCCATTCCAAGCACTGCGAGATCGATTCCTGTGGAGACTTCGTGCTCCCATGGGCTCAAGCGAAATACGCCGGACCGAGCGCTGGCTCGCTACGGCGCGCGTTTCCCTTGCACTGGCTGCGCTGGTAGCCATCTGGATGGATCCGGCAGAGATTCGCCACTCTCTGTGGGCTTATGGACTATTAGCGTTCTATATCGCTCAGGGTGTCATCATTATAATTTTCTTGAAAAGAAGACAAGAATCCACGCCAAATTTCCGCCTGCTGGTTCACAGCGCGGACGTGATTTGGCCAGGTCTCATTTCGGTTTTCGCCACCGGGCAGAGCAATCTCTTCTTTTTGTTCTTTGTTTTCGTGCTGGCGGCGGCTGCCTATCGCTGGGGTTTATGGGAGACGGTGGGCACCGCCGTTGCCTCGGTGCTGTTGCTGTGGATCGAAAGCTTCACTTTGATTAATCTGCACTTTGTCCACTGGGTAAATGGATCGCTTTTGCTGCCTAAACTGCACTTGCCGCCCCTGCAGGTCAGTACTACCGAATTCGAGCCCAAGCACCTTCTCATGCGCTCGGTTTATCTGCTCGTGCTCGGCTTTCTGCTCGGATATCTGGCCGAACAGCAGAAACAGTTGCGCGCGGAGAAAGCTGTAATTGCCAGAACCATCGGGAGGGCTCGGGTCGAGGCCGGAGTTACTGCGACTATCCAGGAGATTTCCGGTGAACTGCTTTCAATGTATGGGGCAAAGCAACTGGTCATCGCGTCGCAGGAAACAAGTAATTACCGCGTTTTTGTCGGCGAGCTGCGGCGTGCAAATGGTCAGGTTTCCTTTCACTGGCTGGATCCGTCCGCCAAAGACCGCGAAACCTATATGTTCGAATCCTCGGCAGTGACGTGTTATGCACGGCGAAGCGGCAACCGGGACGCCGGGGATTTTTCCACACTAGGATTAGACCGCGAAGGCGTCAGGGTTCGGGATCTGAATCTGGAATTTCTTGGTCCGCTCGAAAAAAAGTACGATTTCCGAAGCTTGATGACCGTGTCATTCGTATTCGGACATGAATGGTCGGGACGAATTATTCTGCTGGATCCTTCCCTAACGGGCGATACCGAAGAAGAGCTGCGTTTCCTGGAGGAATTAGTCCGCCAGGTCGGCCCGGCCGTTTACAACGTCCTTCTGTTACGGCGTTTGCGACTCCGGGCAGGAGCCTTGGAGCGCGCGCGTTTCGCCCGCGAGTTGCACGATGGCGCCGTGCAGTCGCTCATCGCGGTCGAGATGCAGGTCGATGTGCTGCGGCGTCAATCCCCCGGGAAACCTGGTTTGGTCACCGAGGAGCTAGGCAGGATCCAGGGGCTTCTGCGCGAAGAAGTTCTCAAGTTGCGGGAACTGATGCAGCAAATGAAAACCCTCGACGTAGATTCCAAGAGGCTTTTGGGGTTACTATCTGACACGGTAGAAAGATTCCAGCGCGAGACCGGAATTTCTGCCCGATTTCTTTCCGACCTCGACGAACTGAACATGCCACAGCCAGTCTGCCGGGAATTGGCCCGCATTGTGCAGGAGGCGCTGGTCAATATCCGGAAGCACAGCCAGGCCCGGCAGGTGCTGGTTCGACTGGGTTCGCGCAATGGCGCATGGCACATCCTGATCGAAGACGACGGTTGTGGCTTTCCCTTCGCAGGGCGCCTCGCGCAGGCCGAACTCGACATCCTGGGGAAAGGGCCTCTGGTCATTAAAGAACGTGTGCGTTTGATTGAAGGCGAACTCACGATAGAATCAAATCCTGGTTCGGGTTCACGTTTAGAAATCACCGTCCCGCAACGCCGGGAAGCAACTTATGGATAACAGACGATTGCAGCCGACTCGCATCGTGATCGCCGATGACCATCCTATTTTTCGGGATGGTTTGCGGCGCCTCTTGGAAACTGAGCCTGACCTGAAAGTCATCGGGGAGGCGTGCGACGGTGCCGAGGCGGTCAAGCTGGCCAAGCAGCTCAAGCCCGACATCCTCCTCCTGGACCTCGCCATGCCTCGCCATCCTGGCTTGGAGGCGTTGCGTGAGATGAGTTCCGCTTCGAACCAGAGCGCGGTTCGAGTGATCCTGCTGACTGCGGCCGCTGAGAAAAATCAGATTGTCGAGGCTCTGCAGTTGGGCGCTCGCGGAATTGTCCTGAAGGACTCTGCTACTCAACTTCTTCTAAAAGCCATTCACACCGTAATGGCGGGAGAATACTGGGTCGGACGCGAGAGCGTCTCCAATCTGGTGCAGTACCTCAGAACCCTGGTGCAATCCTCAGGCGAAGAGGCCCGACAGAAGAAATTCGGCCTCACGCCTCGCGAATTGGAGATTGTTTCAGCCGTGGTTGCCGGCTACTCCAACAAGGAGACGGCAGAGTACTTCAAGATCAGCGAAGACACGGTGAAGCACCACCTCAGCAATATCTTCGACAAACTTGGAGTTTCCACTCGCCTCGAACTCGCGCTCTTTGCCGTCAATCAGTCCCTGCCCTTAAAGCCAATAGCCTGAGCCGTATAGCACTTTCGTGCCATAGGCTCACACCTAGGAGCCATTGTCCGGCCCACGCCACAAAATTAGCATTTAAAGGATCAGCGGTGTCAGGGATATCTCTGCTGATGTCAACCTGGTGAGCAATTCCTCTGGATCGCGTGAGGAGTACTTAACTGGGGAGCAAGGAGGAACCCCGTGGCAAGGTTTTTGCATCATCTGTGGTCCGATGATCGAGGGCAGGACGTCGCCGAATACGCGGTCATGCTGGCCGTCGTTTTGGTGATCGTGGTTGGTACGATTCGTCTGATCGGTGGAAATGCTAACAACGTCTTTTCTTCAGTTGCCAGCACTGTCGCACAGTAAGTTCGAGACCAGTGATATCCGTTCCTAGCTTAGTGGTACCGCCTTCCTCGCAGGGTTCCCGATTCAACTTTAGGATTCAGAGCACTCGTCAGCAGTGGACGATCTTGGGGCTATTGATGCCACGCGTGGCGTTACGCGTGTCCACTACCAACTGCGACTCGCGCACGATGCCGGCATAGTCGTAGTCTGAGTGGTCAGTGACTATGAGCACGCAGTCGTACTGGCCGAGATTCTCCAGCGGCGCGCATTTCATTTGCAGATCGTATTTGCGCCCTTTGCCGACGGTCGGAAAGTACGGGTCGTTATAGCTGACCTTAGCGCCATCTTTTTGCAGCAGTTCGATAATCGTAAGAGATGGAGACTCGCGCAAATCGTCAATATCTTTCTTGTAAGCCAGCCCAAGCACCAGCACCTTCGCGCCGTTTAACGCCTTCTTGTGCTGGTTGAGAGCTTTGCTCACCGATTCCAGCACGTGGTACGGCATGTTGGTGTTGATCTCGCCGGCTAGTTCGATGAATCGCGTACGGAAATCCCATTCCTTCGCCTTCCAGGAAAGATAAAACGGATCGACCGGAATGCAGTGGCCGCCCAGGCCAGGTCCGGGATAGAAGGGTTGAAACCCAAAGGGCTTGGTTGCAGCCGCATCGATCACTTCCCAGATGTCGAGCCCCATGCGCAGCGACAACAGCTTCAACTCATTCACCAGCGCGATGTTTACGCAGCGGTAAATATTTTCCAATAGCTTGGTCATCTCGGCGGCGGCAGGCGATGAAACCCGCACCACTCGAGCGAAGATCGCACCGTACAACGCTGCGGACAGATCTGATGCCTTCGCATTAAGTCCGCCCACCACTTTCGGAATATCGCGTCGCGCCACCGTCTGATTTCCCGGATCTTCCCGCTCCGGCGAGAACGCAACGTAAAATTCGTGCCCATCCGAAGCCTCGCCACGCGAAGCCTTAAGCCCCTGCCGGTTGCCTTTCTCCAAAATGGGGATCAGTACCTCTTCGGTCGTGCCGGGATAGGTGGTGCTCTCGAGAATCACCAGATGTCCAGCGCGCAAATGTGGAGCGATGGACTTCGCCGTGTCGGTGATGAAACTCAAGTCGGGCTCGTGATATTCATTCAACGGCGTGGGGACGCAAATAATGATGGCATCCATATCCGTCAACCGTGAGTATTCGGCCGTGGCGCTGAACCCCTGTTTTTTCGCCGCCTGAATTTCGGGTGCCGGAATACGGTAAATGTACGAGCCTCCCTGGTCCAGAATGGAGACCTTGCGGGCATCGATATCGAACCCGGTCACGGAAAATTTCTGCTCGGTGTAGAGCAAAGCCAGAGGCAAACCAACATAGCCAAGCCCGATTACGGCGACACGCGCCTGTTTCTGTTCAATCTTGTTCTTCAGTTCGGAAAACAACGTGACCGGCATCGGTTTAGTAGTCATGGTTGAAGTGGGAATCACTTTGGATATTAACATGTTGCTGCTCGAAATCTTGAGCAGCCAAAGCACGATGGTTCTAAGACCTGCGGGCCGAATTGTCACTGGACGCGAGATTTCGCGTAGTCTGAATATTCGGTCAGATTGATCAACTGCGGCATGGCAAATGACTCCAAACCGCAGGAAACGAACCTATGGGAAAGTCAAAACTCGCTTTGATTATCGGGGCGCTGCTCATGCTTGCCCTGGGTGCAACTTCCGGTCGATTCCTGATCGTGAACCAGCCCCGCAAATCAGACGTTATCGTTGTGATAGCTGGAGAAACTGATCTGCGTCCCGCGCGGGGTTTGGAGTTGCTCGCTCAGGGTTACGCACCACGATTGATTATCGATGTGCCAGCTGAGGCTAAGATTTACAAATGGAGCCAGTTGGAAATTGCGAGGAGGTATATCGACGAACTGCCACAGGCGAGCTCAATCACCGTCTGCCCGATCTACGGATTCTCCACGAAAGATGAAGCTCGCGATGCCGCCCGCTGCCTTCAAGGCATGAGCGCCAATAGAATTCTGCTGGTCACTTCGGATTTCCACACCCGCAGGGCACTCAGCATCTTTAACCGGGTTTTGCCGGCAGACTACAGCGTTGCAGCTGCCTTCGACGCCAACCACTTTGGAGTCCAATGGTGGCAACATCGCGAGTGGGCCAAGACAAATTTCGAAGAGTGGTCGAAGCTGATCTGGTGGGAACTCGTCGACCGCTGGCGCTAGGAATCCGACCCGCCGTGGTTTTGAAAGGGCACGGCTTCACCCGCTGCTGAAAAACTATGATTGACGCAGGTTTCGGGAGGGCCCGACTTCAGTCGGGCCGTAAGTCGTTAAAAACGTAGTCACGGCGCGGCTTGAAAGCCGGCCCCTTCAAACCCCAAACGCCAATTCGGAAGTTTTTCCGCAGCCTCTTCAGGCGCCGCAATTTTCAGTAAACTGTTGAACCACGCAGAGGCGGCTACCAGCAGCACGAACGCCACAGTTTCGCGACGATCCTAGCCAATGTCCGCCCGAGTGCGTCCACATGATTGCCGTGGTAACCAGCCAAAGCAATTGACGCTCGATGCCCTGCAGGCTAGCATCACGGCGAAGAGCCTCGCGTATGACTGTGTCTATGCTCCGACCCATTATTTGTTGGATGTTGATCGCCCTGACTCCAGCGTCCCTGCTTGCCGCAGACGCAGATACAGGTGCAGCCATCCTCTATGGCAAAGGCCCGGTCTGGCTCAATGGCAAACCCTCGCCCCGTTCCTCCGCGGTTTTCCCCGGTGACGTGATCCAGACCCAACCCGAGTCCATCGCTACCCTCGATGCCCCGGGTGCCGGCGTCATCGTCTTCCCCGACTCCCTGGTAAAGTTTGGAGCCAATGCCGTCTCCCTTGAGAGCGGAAGCCTCAGCGTAGCCACATCAAACGGTATGGTTGCCTCTGCCGGACAAGTCACCGTGACTCCGGCATCGAATGCATGGACAGAATTTGAAATCGCCGACACCAACGGAAAGGTTCAGGTCTTCGCCAGTAAGGGCGTCGTGAACGTTAATTGCGGAAAGGGCACGGCCAATCTTTCTCCGGGCGACCAGGTTACCCCCACCGCGTCCGGGAACTGCGACAAGAAGAAGAGGAAAGAGGGAACGCCTTTACCAGGAAACGGCAGCATCCTGACGAATCCTTACGTCCTGGGCGGCGAAGTAATAATAGGAGGAATAGTAGTTTGCCTGTTGCTGTGCAATTCCTCCAAGGACCTCCTCAGCCCGTTTAAGCCGTAGCCGCCGAACCGTACTTTATCGTTGACTGCATCACCCAAAACCAGATAACCTACTACAGGATACATTATCTACAAGATAATATTCGATCTTTAACAATTTGACCCTGGCGAAGGTGGCTTCTAAACCGTTCCAGATGCCGGACACCTCTTCGTTTCAGAATGGGACGAAAGGTTCGTTCGTGACCCCTCTAACTCCCATGTTATCTAGATTTTGCGTGTAACTCCTTTAAACTCAAAGATCTAGCACATAGTCGCAAAATAAATGGCTTGTTTTCTGGATTTTGCAAGTTAGAGGGGGGGAGGGGTGTACCCAAATACTAAACAGTAAACTCCGTCCTGATATGGGAATACGGCGGGTACAACCGCGTTCCCCGTTGCGCATTTTTATCCCGACCGCGCTGTCCAAAACGCCGCTCCGTGGCGGCCACCACGCATAGCACGTAAAACAGCGCTGCGTTCGCCGGAATCTGCAGGTTGAAATCCACCAGACCGTGAACCAGGATTCCGATTACGCCCAGGAGGGCGGCTAAGGTCACGGCGCTGTTCGTACCGGGTGACCAATGTTTCAACTTCTTTAGGGCTGAACGAAACAGCGTCAGCAGAAACCACAGGACGGTGGCAAAGCCCAACCCTCCCATTTCAACCAGCAATTGCAAATAGTCGTTATGGGCCATGCCTACTTGGAGATTGGTTGAGAGAGTGCTGAACTGCGGATAGATCTCGGAAAATGTACCTAAGCCCCATCCCAAAGCCGGTTTTTGAGCGAACATTGTCAGCGCGTCGCGATCGATTGTCAGTCGCGTGCCTCCCGACAACTCCGTCCGCGTACCGCTATGCAGGCTTGCCACCCGACCGACGAGTTCGTCGCCCCCGAGCCAGACCAGCACTCCCAGCGCAATTACCAGGAAGCTGCCCAACGCGACGGCTATCTTCCAGTTCTTTCGTCGTGTGCTCAGAAAGGTCGAGAGCAAAATCAACTGCGCAGCGAAGGCGATCATGCCCCCTCGTGATCCAGAGAGAAAAATCGTGCTCGCCATCACTGCCGCCGCCAGAAGAGCTAGCGCCTTGCGCGGGCCTCGAACGCCACCGATTAAAGACACGACGAGAGGGATCGGGGTCAGCATTTCCATGAGCCCCGCGTAGTGGTTGTGGTTTACATAGGGGCCATAGATCCAGCCGTCAGATTGGAGCGACCGAAGCCAGTAGAGCTTGCCATTGGAGGCGATGCCCTGCATCAAGGCAAACATTGCGATCGTGAAACCATATCCCGAGAACACCCACGCGAGAGCCTTAACCTGTGATGTTCTGCGCAGGCACTGCGCCACCAGGAAACACAACAGTCCATAGGCGCAATACAGCATGGCTGTGGACGACGTGTCCGGAGAATAGGCGGTTCGTCCGGTCGCAAGTTGCCATAAAATCAGCCCGGCGAAAAGCAGCATGGGCAAGAATAATGGGTTACCGACGATCTTCAATTCGGCCGCTGCGACTTGCTGTACTGCCCAAAGCACGAAAAGCAGACCGGCGCCCACCTCAATGATCGAGATTGACCACGATTCCACCGCGCCAAATGCCAATGGTCCAAACAGAAGAAGGCCAAACACGCCGAACCGAAGCACTCTATCCAAGAGCGAACTGGAAGGTCGGCGGATGCCCGACTCGGCGGTCAGCACCAACGAAGCGGAGGAGGTCACTGGCCACCCGCCATGGTTTGTTCCTGAGCCAGGTGCCTCTCGACCAGGCGAACGCCGCCAATCCACAGCTTGCCCCGAATGGCATTCCCGGCCGGCACCCTCCCGATCCGCAACACCAGCAGCCTCGCATCCGGGCCGGTGCTAAACGTTCCCTCTACCTGCCTCCAGAGACCCGCATCCTTAAGCTCTTCGCTGGCAAAGTAATGAACTCCGTTAAACTGGTCCTCGAGCAAAAATCGTGGCCCACCCGCGCCCTCCAAGCCTTCCGATTTGAAATACGCGGAGAACTCGTAGTTTCTATTTGGCTCGACTGGAATGAGTTGGCGGATACCTGCATCTTCAATTCCCCTGCTGTCAAAGATGATGGAGAGAGAGCGGTGGCCGGAATGCAACTCGCTTGGATCCAGCGCCAGTGCGACATCGGACGATTTCTCATAGAGCCAATCGAATCCTCCGTTCAGCACAGGCAGACTAAAATCGCCGTTGATCACCAGATTCTCCGCCGAAGACTGGTACGCAGAAAGGTCGCTCAGACTTGCGGCTTGCCGCCAGGCCTCGTAAGCCTGGTCGACCTCTCGCCGCTCAACGAGATATCGCACATAATCGAAGACATAGCGCGTCTCCACCGGTTGGTGGAGTTGCACCATCTGCGCCCAAACTCTTGCCGCAGCATCCGGTTGATTCTTGGAAATCAGGAAATCCAGAAATGCCGAGTAGACTTCCGCGTTGGCCGGAATTACGTCTCGCAAAAGGACGTCGACATCCGGCCTGATCTGCCAGCAACGCTCCAAGGCCTCAGGTGGCAAATAGGGATCATGCTGCAGAACGAAGCGGAATTCACTAAGGGCTTTATCCGTTTCTCCGAGAGCCCAGTAGAAGTTGGCCGCGTCCCATGCAACATCTGGCGTGGATGGGTCAGCCGCTATGGCATGTTGCAGAGCATCGTTCAGTTGCTCCCTGTTCGCCAGTTGCCGGTAGGTTCTGGAGAGTTCAAGCCAGTAAGCGGCGTTGTGCGGGTTTAGCGTAGTAGCTGATTGGAAGAATTGTGCCGCAGTTTCTGCGGCGTGCGTCTGCAGAAAGTAGCGCCCAAGCCGGTATTGATATTCTGCATTCCCCGGCTCCAGGCTGGCGGCCATTTGCAGATTCGCGAGATCAAGGTTCTGGGAAAAGTGATCGGCAAGAAAATCGCGACCCGCCAACCCGATGTAAACCACCGCGAGGGCGAGACATGCCCCGAGGAACATCATCTTCCGAGCAGGGCTTTGCAGCGCAATCTTCATGCCAGTGGTTCCGTGCCAAAGCAATCTGCCCGATGCTGTCCCACGTTACCCTGCGCTGGAAGCGCCTTCAGAAACGACTTCCTCGGCATTGCTCAACGCATCTTCTTTGTAATAGCCGCGACCGTATTTTCCCTGATATTCGTAGTGGTAATAGTAGTCCGGGGAGTTTAGATCGACGGCGTTCACCAGGACGCCGCACACTCGCGCGTTCACTTGCAGGAGAATGTCGCGGGCGCGTCGCAAGGCCGGTTTTGTGGTGTGTCCAGAGCGGATAACGAGAACGACTGCGTCGGCTCCGGTCGACATGACCACGGCGTCCGTGACTGATAACGTCGGCGGAGAATCTATCACGATGTGGTCATATTGTTTTCGCAGCTCATCAAGAACATTTTTCATTTTGGCAGAGGCTAGAAGTTCGGCTGGGTTCGGCGGCGGAGTGCCCGCCGGAAGTATGAAGAGCTCCGGTAGAATCGTCGATGGAATAATCGCCTGTTGAACAGTCGCGGTGCCGGTTAGTACGTTGCTAAGCCCAATCTTTGGACCCATGCCGAGTGTCTTGTGGATGCTGGGCCGGCGGAGGTCCGCATCAATCAGCAAAACCCGCGTGCCTTTCTGAGCCAGCACAATCGCGGAGTTGACGCTGGTAGTGGTCTTGCCCTCCTCAGGAAGAGCGCTGGTAATGAGAATGACCTTTGGAGGTCCTCCCGCAAATGTGAGGAGCAAGGAAGTACGCAGCGCGCGATAAGATTCCGCCATCTGTGATCTGGGACGCGATTTCGTCACCAATTCGACGGCCTCTTTCGAAGAGGCAAGCGCCGGCTTCTCACGACCGACCACTTCCTTGGTGCTTCTGGACCCGAGAGGGATCATGCCTAAGGACGGAAGCGCCGAGATGGTTTGGGCCTGCTCAGGAGTTCGTACAGTGTTGTCCATCGTCTCCAACAGGAATGCCAGGCCAATGCCGGTGGAAAGACCCAGAGCCAGCGCAAAGGCCAGGTTTCGCAGAACGTTTGGTCCAGAGGGGGCGGTTGGAACCCGCGCGACATCCACGATTCGGAAGTTGTTCGACTTCAAGCCCGCCGTAACCCCGGCCTCTTTCAATTTCTCCAGTAATCCTTCGGAAAGTGTCCGGTTCGCGTCGACGTCGCGCTTGAGCAAGCTATACTCGATAGCACTCTCGTTCAGCTTGTTGGCCTCCTGTTTTTGCCGCTCCAGCGCGCTGCGCAGCATGGTCTCGCGCTGCAGAGCGGCAAGATAGTCACCGCGCAAGCGTGCCGCGACCTTGCGCATTTCAGTCTGAATCTGAGCGTCAACTTCCTTGAGTTGACTGTTCAGCTGAGCCAATTTCGGATAGGAAGGCCCGAATTGCGTGCTCAGTTGTGCCACCTGAATCTTAAGGTCGGCTTGTTGTTCTCGCAGCTTTTCCAATAGTGCTGAATTAGCACTGGAACCTCTTGCCGCACCGTCGACATTAGCGGCTGCTGCGATTGAGTCCGAATCACCGGCCTGCACCAGGTGGTAAATCGATTCCTTCTCCATGCGCATGGATTCGGCTGCGGTCAACTCGCGGTTCAATTCATCCAGTTTCGCGGTGGTGATGTTCTGCTTTTCATCGATCCCTAGAATTTCGTGTTCCTTCTGGTACTTCACCAATTTTTCCTGTGAGGTCTCGACTTTTATTTGGAGATCGACCAGTTGCTTGGAAAGCCAGTCCGATGCCTGCATGGTGGACTCGAATCGCGTCTTGAAGTTTTGCTCCACGTAGGTGTTGGCCAGAGTGTTGACAACGCGCGCGGCGAGATTCTTGTCCGGGCTACGGTAACGGATTTCGATGATCCTGGTATTGGGGACGAGCGAAACTTGCAGACTGCCCTTAAAGCCAGCGAGCACAGCTGAGGTTCTTGCAGAATCGGGCTGCATCGCGTCGGTTGTCAACTCCAGAGATGAAAGAATCGACGCCGAAAGAGCTTGGTTG
>CAWISU010000049.1:0-18654 GCA_963838765.1 uncultured Acidobacteriota bacterium
CAGTTGCGAGACCGGCTCGGCCTGGAGAAAGAATGCCTGCGAAAAAACCAAAACTGCCGCTAACGCAATTTTCGCGCTAAGTTTCATTCGAGAAAGTGATTGTATAGGAGCGAAGCTGAGCTTGCGCTCGACCGGACAGCCGAAAGCCCACGCGGTCAAAATCCGCGCAGAAATTCTACGACACGCCCTTCCGCCCAGCGCCCATCGTCCCCGTCAGGCTTTGCCAGGAATGAACAGTGGCCACCATCCTCGGTCTCAACGAAGGCGATGTTCGGATTGGAAAGAATCTTCTCCCGCGTTTCCGGAAGAATGCGGATGAAAGGATCGTTCGCCGCATGCAGGATCAACGTAGGCACGGCAACGCGGTCAACAACATTGGCCGCGGCCGAACGCTCGTAGTAATCCGAAGCGCCCTGAAAGCCGCAGTAGTAAGCCGTGATCTTGTCGTCGAAATCGCGAAGCGTGGTCACACCCCGCAAACGCGCGGTGTCAAATTTCCCCGGGAACAGGCGCGCTTTTGTGATCAACCGACGGCGAAGTTGCCACATAAAGTAATACTCATAGACGCGATTGCCCGCCAGATGCAGCGCATCGGCCGAGGCTGCGAGGTTCATGGATGGACACACCGCCGCGACCGCGCGAAACTGTGGTGGCCCATCCTTTCCCCATTCGCCTGCCAGCTTAAGAACGAGATTGCCGCCCATCGAAAATCCCGCGAGGGCGAACCGCGAAATCCGGTCTTGTTGCAGCAGATTCTGGGCTACAGCGGCGATATCCTGGGACCGTCCCGAATGATAGAGGGTAGATGACAACGCGTCAGTCCCACCGCAATTGCGCTGGTTCATGCGCACCACGTTCATGCCCGCGGCCATGCCCTTCGCGGCGATGCCCAGCATGTACGGAGACTCGCTCGAACCCTCGAGCCCATGCACAATAATCACAGTCAGCGCGTTTTCCCGGTCCGGCTGCCAGTGGCAGTGACAAAGCACCTGAACGCCCGGTTCGACTTCGATCAAACGCTTTTCGCCTGGAGGCGGCGTAATTCGTCGCCGCAGAAAAAAATTGGCCACGGTTTGAAGGTGTCCGCCGCGCAAACCGCGCCTCGGCACAAATTCCCGAACTGCAGTTTGCGTAGGTCCCACCCTTTGATTTTAAATGGAGATGAGCCTTAAACGCTCAGGAGCTGTGCATGCCAATTTTTGAGTACGTCTGCAATGAATGCGATCATCAATTTGAAGCCTTAGTCTACGGCAGCCAAAAAGCCGAATGCCCGAAATGCCAGAGCAAGAAACTGGCGCAACAGCTTTCAGTTTTTGCGATGTCAGCCAAGGGCTCTGCCAGTTCATCTCCATCAATGGGAGCCTGCGGAAGTTGCGGCGACCCGCGCGGTCCAGGCGCCTGCTCTATGCCTGATCTGGATTAACCCTGTGAAGAATAACTGCGGTACAAGACCCTAGCGCGCTGCCATTGCCCTAGCTGCACCTAGGTGTTCGACAGCGCGATCGACGACCGCCTGCATTTCACGCGCATACTTAACCTCGCGGCCCTTGGCTAAAATCTTCTTGGCCTCGTCGGCACTAAACCAGGTCGGATTACGCTCGAGTTCGTGGGACCCGTTGATCAATTCGACTTCCATCAAAAAAGCCTTGATCACAAATTCGCGCACTCCCGGAGGCTTCCAGAAGACGCCCTTGGAATGTAAGTAAAGATGAAAGTGCCGCGGTTCGATGTGGCCGCGCACCCCAGCTTCTTCCCAGGCTTCGCGTTCCGCAGCCTGGCTGTGCGACATCGACGGCTCCGGAGCACCTTTCGGAAATGTCCACTTCCCGCCACCGTTGGTATTCACCAGCAGGAATTCGATCGAGTCCCCTTGCCGCCGGTAGCACACGGCGGCTACCTGCAGCGGAAGCGCAAATCGTGATAGCCGGGGCGATGCCACCTGCCACTCCTCAACCAAAAATCCTGACCTTCCCATGATAGTTGCAGAATATTGCAGGAATGTTAAATTGCAGCAAAAAAGGTGCAATGGCGAGGTTACCAAAGGCAGAAATGGGAGCAGTGCGGCCCCATTCAGATGGCATCCCCTATAACGCTGGAGTGCCGCGATAAGCCCGCTTGAATCTGCAGAGGCACGACGTCGAGCATGTGGCGGGGGACAGAAGATTTTGGAACGGTAACCGGATGGCCATTGCATTTACCATGCAGGGACCACAGCATAAGCAGTCCCGTGCGCTCCCCATGAAGAGCTCCGGCAGACATCTCGCTCCCGCGTTGGCTTTCGTTTTGGCCGTGTTGATGTGGGGGTATTGCGCGCACACCCGTCAACTCGTGGAGCAACGGCTGAGTGCAGGCGGGTTTCCCGAACGGAATTTTTCTGACTTATTCCCGCGCTGGCTGGGCGCGCGGGAGTTGCTGCTCAATGGCCGCGATCCTTACAGTGCGGAGATCACCAGAGAAATCCAGCGGGGGTATTACGGACGTCCGATCGACAGCAACCGGGTTACGGATCCGATTGACCAGCAGCGGTTTGCCTATCCGCTGTTCGTGGTTTTTCTGTTGGCTCCTAGTATCCATCTGCCATTCACTGTAGTCAAAGCGCTGTTCACACTCATCCTGTTCGCATGCGCCGTTGGCACAGTTCTCCTCTGGATTCAGTTCATAGGCCTGAAGGCCGGACGAGACAACATCGTCGCTTGCGTTCTGCTCACACTGGCTGCCATTCCGTATGCGACGGGGATTCAGTTCCAGCAGCTTAGTGTGCTCGTGGCATTCTTTCTGGCCGCCGCAGCGCACGCTCTGGCAGCACGGAAATTCCTGTTCGCGGGATCGTTATTGGCGATTGCAACCGTTAAGCCGCAACTGGCCATCTACTTTATCGGCTGCTTGCTGCTATGGACGGGATGGCGGTGGAGGTTCCGAAAGTGGCTCGCCATCAGCTTCCTGACCGTCCTGATCGTGCTCATACTAGCCTCGGAGGTGCTGCTACCCCGATGGCCTGTTGAATTTCTTGCTGCTATTCCGCAATATCTTCGCTATACCCAGGCAACAACGGGCATCCATGAACTCTTCGGTCGGGTGGGGGGAACAATTGTCCTTCTCCTTCTCGCCGCCGTAATCGCCCTTGCCGCCTGGCGTGCGAAATCCGGACCGGTCGATTCCGATGATTTCAGACTAGCCATTTCATTGGCCCTGGTTTTCACCTGCATTGCCATTCCCAGCCTGGCACCGCACAATCAGGTCCTACTGGTGCCGGCCTATTTGCTGCTGGCGAAGGAGCGAAAGCGCATCTGGGCAGGTGGACGCATCGCCCGCGCGCTCTGGTCTGCCACTTGGCTTACCCTCATCTGGCCTTGGATGGTCGGGGCGATCCTTGCCACAACCCTCTTCTTTGATCGCGGAAGCTCTCGCTGGTGGGATCTACCTCTTGCCACGAACCCTCTGATCCCGATCACGGCGTTCGCTGCCTTAATACCGCTGCTGCTCCGACAGCCGGGTTGGGCCGCGCCCCGGATACCCAGCACCAGACGGATCGACGATCAGCCCCGGTAACCAGCGCAATCTTAATTTAATGAACCCCTCGAGTATCCGGGGCAGCTAGCTTCTTAGTTACCGGCGCGCCTTCCAACGAGTGCATGGCATTCAGTATGGTGGAGATAACGTTCTCATTCCCGCGCTCTTGCCTACTTGCAGCAATCGCCTGAGCTTCTCCGCGTGCGGCTCATAAAGCATAAAGAAGAGACATGGAAGGCATCTCCCCGTTGACGCAGAAAATACGGCGCCTCCGTGTCTCTGTGGTCCAACTATAATGTGGTGCAATTATAATAACGTCATGTTGCTTCAGGCTGCTGCTCTATAGATGCTTGCGCGCCCCGCAAATCGTGAGATAAGTTAAGATAACCGCTGAGCATCCCGAGGGAGTCTACAGAGTTAGCCGAAAAGTGAGTAGAATACAGGATAATCAAGTCCCACGTGGACCATGTTCAGGGACCATGTTCAGCCCACTCTATCCCGCAATTCCCAGGCGTCGAGCGACGTCGTTGACGGTTTCCTTGGCGGTGCATTTCATATTTCTGGGATGGCTGCTGCACAGCCCCACCCCAATCTTCGTAGCTCCCTCGTCGGTGGTAAAAGGCGAAGCCGGCAGTTTCGTGACGCGCATTTATTTCGGCGGCGACTCCGGGGTTTCGCAGCAGCAACCCAAGCCGCGCCTCACTTGGCGTCGCCCGCAAAAAAATGCAAGCGCACATCGCTTGGAGCCACCTTCCGCAAAGTTTGAGGTGGGCAACGAGTCCGCATCCAATCGGCCCAGCGGTCCCGCCGCCGGCTCTCTCTACGGATCGCTCTCGTACGGCACGCTGACTGGCCCCGAAATTCGACCCGCCCTGCCGATTGTGCATCCCGACCCCGTGTTTGGATCCGACGCAGCAGGCATCGAAGGCGACGTCATCGTCGAAGTCACCATCGATGAGCAAGGCGCCATTGTGCAAAAAATAGTGCTTCACAGCCTCGGCCCTGCCGTTGACAACAGAGTGCTCGCCGCGTTGGAAAGATGGCAGTTTACTCCGGCCTCCAAGAATGGGGTTCCGATTCCCTCCAAGCAGGACGTCTACTACCATTTCCCGCGATGAATATCTGTGTAGCGCCGCTGTCCGGCGGCTGTCGGGCTTCCCGTCCCTACCGGCAATGGCAAGAACCCTCGCGACATCTGGCAATATGCCGGCGATACTAAGATGAGGGAGGCACGATGAACGGCGATAATCGCCTGCGTTTTCCCCGCTGGCTAGGCCCCGGACTTCTGCTACTTGCTCTCAGCCTGGGCCCCAAAATACTCCGCGCCCAGGAGATGACGCTCGAACTCGATCCCGCAAACACCCGAATCGAGTTCACCCTACCGGCTACCCTCCACGCCGTGCACGGAACGTTCGCGCTCAAGAGTGGCACGATTCACTTCAACCCATCGGCCGGCTCGGCTAGCGGCCTGGTTGTCGTAGACGCGACCAGCGGCGTCACTGGAAACCAGGGTCGCGACCGCAAAATGCATCAGGAAATCATCGAGAGCCCGCGCTACCCTGAGATCACTTTTACGCCTACGAAGTTGTCAGGCAAAGTCGAACTCCAGGGACAGTCGACCGTCCAAATGGACGGCATTTTCAGGCTCCACGGCGCCGACCATCCCGTGACACTAAACCTGCCAGTGCAAGCAAAGGAAACCACTCTTAGCGCCCGGACCCACATCGTGATTCCATACGTCGCATGGGGGCTGAAGAATCCCAGCACGTTTCTTCTCCACGTGAGCGATAAGGTGGAAGTCGACATCGCCGCCTCAGGCCGCATTCTAGCCGTGCAGTCGCAGCCAGCCCAGGATCACTGAACGGAATCAGCAATTGCCGCGGCCACAGCCTGCTTTGCTGTATCATTACGCATACGGCAGCCAGACATCTGAGGTGGGACACCTGATAAACGGAAAACCCATGCGTCTTACCTTGTGCATTGTCCTGGTGACTTGCATCTGCAGCGGCTGGACGTTGGCGCAAACCCTCACTAACCGGCCCGCACAACCTAATCCGCCGGCATCGGATGCACTTCCCCCTCCCGCGCCGATGTTGCCAGAACTGCCCAGTTCCATTCCCCTGACGGTATCTGCGGGTACTCCACTCAAAGTGGCCCTGGATCAGGAAGTGCGTATCCAGAAAGTTGGTCAGCCAGTTCATGGAAAGGTGGTCGAGCCGGTTTACTCCTTCGACAAGATCGTTGTCCCTGCGGGTAGTGAGGTCATGGGCAAAATCGCCAGCATCGATGGTGTCCCCAAGATGAAGCGCACCGTTGCTGCCATGAATGCGAATTTCTCGCCTTACCGGCAAGTTCACGTCGAGTTTGACGAATTGGTGCTGGCCGACGGTCGCCATCTCCCGCTGCATACCATCGTTTCTCCCGCATCTCAGGGAGTCTTGCAGTTCATCCCTGCCAATGCCAAGGAGAACACGGGAGCCACCGCCGAAGCCAAGCGTGCCGCCTCGCGAAAGATCAGCGAAGTGCGCCAGGAAGCCCGGCGACAATGGGATGCCGCCATGCAGCAACTGCATGAGCCCGGAAAGATGCATCGCCTGAAAAGGCTGGGCATGGCCCAACTTCCTTACCATCCCCAATACATGGACGCCGGAACCAGCTTCAACGCGGACTTACAGGCACCCCTCGACTTCGGAACCGAACCGATAAGGCCCCAGACGCTCACCGCCATCGGAAATCCACCCCCATCCGGCAGCGTAGTCCATGCCCTGCTGGTGACGCCGCTGGACTCAGCAACCGCAAAAAAAGGTGAGCCGGTCGAGGCCGTCATCAGTCAGCCTCTCGTCGTTTCCAATCAGCTGTTTCTTCCCCAGGGAAGCCATATCAAAGGCTCGGTGCTGCAAGTGCGCCCAGCCCGCAGAATGAATCGCAACGGGCAGCTCCGAATCGTATTCCATCAAGTGGTGCCTCCCGATGGAATCGAACAGCAAGTCGAAGCCAGCCTGGAAGGCGTAGAGGTAGCCAAGGGCGAACATCTCAGCCTCGACGCCGAGGGGGGAGCGCAGGTCACCACCCCCCGAACGCGATACCTGACCACGGCAATCGCCGTGGCGCTGGCCACTTCTTCAGCATCGCCCGACCACGACCGCGACCTCCACGGAGGCGGAGGAGACGTGGGCGGAGGAGCAGCAAATGGAGCCTCCGGCTTTGGCTTCGTAGGCACGATCGTCGGTGCGCTCGCCCATTCGAGAGTCGTAGCCTCAGGATTCGGTTTCTACGGGGCAGCGATATCGGTGTATGCGCATTTCCTCGCCCGAGGCCGCGACGTGGTTTACCCTAAAGATATGTCAATGGTGATTGGCCTGGGAACGCGCGACACTCGACCCGCTGCTCCCGCAGCGTCCACACAATCGAATCAACATCCTGCCGCTATCCAGTAACCGTTATCAGAGACTGGCAAGAAACTTGGATTTCGGCTGGTCTCGGACTTCGGAGCGCAGCGCCTCCGGTGTGTGCGTGAACCTAGTATTTCGGTCACGAGCTGGAACAAAACTCCAAGTCATGAGCCGCGAAGCGGCGTAAGCCGGTGGGAAGCGTGAGAATCAGACAAGCCCCAGCCGGGCTGGCCCAGGCCAACCCTCTAATTAAACTTCAGGGTGCCCCGTTCAAGCTTTTTGCTTGGGCGGGGATGTTCAATCGTCACAGAACTCTTCGTCATTGGCAACTGATCTCGTCCTGTGCTGTGGCGACTAAAATACTTTCAGCAATCCGCGCAGCTGCATTTCTCGACCTCCAGTTGATCCGAAGAACGCCGGGTGTAAAATGCCTCCTGCCTGGGCACGCAACATCGAAATCCTAGGTGACAAGGGAACCCCAAATGAGATGTGGAGGAAAGCTATGGGGAAGCGGCCAGTGTAAGGCTGATCCGGTGGAGGCGTCCGGCCCGGAGTTTCGACCCGAGTTCTATCGGCCTGACCAGAACCACTCGAATCATTTTGTTGTGTTACGCACAGTTTCTGCAGAATGTACTTGTGACCCGTAATTGGCAGAAAAGCAGGGTCCCAAATTGGGAAATGCCTGTCGCTTTCTCTCATTCTCACCCTTGACTTGCATGCAGACTCTGAGTTAATCATGTAACTTGTACACTCAGCCAAGAGATAAAACAAAGAACCGCTAACTCCTTTGTCCGGAAGATTTTGCAAATAAGTCCTTCTAACTCAAAGATCTTGGTGGTAGTGTGGCCCTAATCCCATGATTCCAAAAGATCAGGGAGGAGGGGGCCCCCACCTAACGAAAAAGTAAACAGCCGTCCCCGGGGCAAGTGGTGCAAAATAAATCTGTGGACGAGATGATGGAGAGCTGGAATGAAGAACGAAACGCGAGTCCTCCTGAGCAACAACGGCCAGCTCCGAATTCCCTCTGCTCTTCGCAAGGCCGTGGGAATCAGCGTTGGCGATGAAGTCGTGTTGCGTATCGAGGATAACGAGTTGCGGATTTCGAGCTTAGCGCAGCGCATCGCCCGGACCCAGCGTTTGGTCCGAAAATACGTAAAACCCGGTGTGTCGTTGAGCGACGAACTCATCGCGGAAAGACGTGCGGAAACCCCGCATCATAATATTGAGGAGCATGGGAACAAGAAATAAAACTCGCATCGGCCTTTTGCTGGTAGCGGCCGTCTTTATGCTGGTCAAGTTCCCAGCCTCCGCTCAGCAACTAGCCAAGCGCCTCATCTTGAAAGACGGCTCCTACCAGCTTGCCACAAAGTGGGAAGTCAAAGGCGACCGCGTCCGCTACATGAGCGCCGAGCGCGACGACTGGGAGGAGTTGCCCAACTCGCTGGTAGATTGGCCGGCCACTGACAAATTCGAAAAAGATCGTGCCGCCGGCATGTCCGCCCCCGAAGCGGTTGAAATCGATAAAGAAGTCGAAGCCGAACGCCGCGTCGAGGAGGCGAAAACCCCCCAGGTCGCGCCCGGCTTGCACCTTCCCGAAGACGGCGGAATCTTGTTGCTCGATACTTTCCAGAGTCAGCCGCAACTCGTACTGCTGCAGCAGACCGGCGGCCAAGTCAATCGCAACGCGAAGGCCAACCGGGTGCGTTCTGCCATCATCCCCATCGCCAGCAGCAAGCAGACGATCGAACTCGACGGCCTCCACGCCAACGTCCAGGCGCACGCTACTCTGCCCACAATCTACCTCAACCTTGATCAAGATCAGGAGTCGAACACAAATCCACAGCAACCGGAGCAACCGTGGGATCGCTACCACATCGTTCGCGTCGAAGCCAAAAAGGGCAAGCGCATCGTCGGAGATGTAAAGATCAGTGTGCTCGGCAAAGCCAGTCAGCAGCAGAACCTGGTTCCAACTACAACGCTGAAACTGACTGGAGGTTGGGTCAAGCTCACCCCGGCCAATGCCCTTGAACCGGGAGAGTACGCCGTCGTCGAACTGCTGGGCAAGGACGGAATGAACACCTACGTCTGGGATTTCGGAGTGAACCCGGCCGCCCCGGCAAATGCCATGGTTTTCAAACCCGACCCCCCGGCAGTACAGCGGCAGCCTGACCAGCAAAAATAAATGAAGCTCCAGGCACAGCAACAACAAAAATATAGGACGCCTGCGCCTACATCGCTGCCTCTTCCTGAATTCTTCGCCACGCCCGCTCGACGTGCCGTTCCATCGTGTTCGTCTGCCCAACGCAGAAACGCAGTGTCAGCCGATCGTTCAAACGTGTGTGCGTAAGATAAAGATCGCCGCTTCGATTCAACCGATCCATCAAGGCCTGATTCGCTTCGTCCCCGCCTTTGTGACGAAAGCAAACCAGGTTCAGCGGCACAGGCGCTGCCAGTTGGAAACGACTATCGTTCTTCACCCAACCTGCGAACCGCTGCGCCAGTTCAACATGACGCCGAATGTGATACTGCAAGCCCTCGACCCCGTAGTGACGAATCACAAACCAGAGTTTCAACGCCCGGAAGCGGCGTCCCAGCGGAACCTGCCAATCGCGGTAGTCGATCACCGCACCGGATTCCGTGGCCTTGTTACGCAGATACTCCGGCAAAATACTCAGAGTCTGAATCAGCCCTTTGCGATCGGCGACGTAAAAGCAGTTGCAGTCGAAGTTGGTGAACATCCACTTGTGCGGATTGAAAGTGTAACTGTCGGCCAGATCGACGCCAGTGTGAGTGTGGCGGAATTCAGGGCAGAGCGCAGCCGTCCCTGACATCGCCGCATCGACGTGAAACCATACATTGTTCTCCCGGCAGACGCGCCCAATCTCGGGCAGCGGATCAATCGCATTCGAGGAAGTGGTGCCAATCGTAGCGCAAACGAAGCAAGGGACGAGACCAGCCCGTCGATCCTGTTCAACCTGCCGCGCGAGCGCGTCCGCCCGCATGGCGAATTTCTCGTCGACCTCGATCAGTCGCAAATTGTCCAGGCCAAGCCCCGCAATCTGCACGTCCTTCTCAATCGAAGAGTGCGCCTGCGAAGATGTATACGCCACCAGCTTTCCGTCACAACCGCGCTTGTTGCTGGCGAAATTCGTAGCCCGTTCCCGGGCCGCCAGCAACGCGCACAACGACGCGCTCGAAGCCGTATCCTGAATGACGCCGCCCCCGCTGTCGGTCGAGAGAAACCTCCGCGGCAGGTCTAGCATGTCAACCAGCCAGTCGAGAACATGAGTCTCCAGTTCCGTGCACGCCGGGCTGGTGGCCCAAAGCATCCCCTGCACCCCCAGTCCCGAGGAAAGCAAGTCCCCAAGAATCGCCGGGCCTGATGCATTGGCCGGAAAGAACGCGAAAAAATTTGGCGACTGCCAGTGCGTAATGCCCGGCAGAATCACTTTCTCGATGTCTCCCAGGATGGCCGCGAAAGGCTCACCCTTCACAGGAGGATTCGCAGGCAACAAAACCCGAACCTGACCAGGTTCCGCGCGCGACAACACGGGATACGATTCGATGCGCGCATAGTAATCCGCAATCCAATCCACAACCGCATGTCCGTGCCGGCGGAACTCATCGGGCGTCATGTGAAAGGTCTTTTCTTCAGGCATTCGGTCTCCAGAGTCTCAGACAACCGCCATGACTACGCAAGCTGCCCGTAATAAACAAGTGTGCGGTATTCAAGCGCCACACGGTCGTTGACCTGATGCGCCTCGAATACCCGCCGCAGCTCGCGCAACATGGGTACATAGTTTGCATGGTCCGGCATCGGTGTGTATGAGGAAGAAAGCAGCCGGCCTTCGAGAGCGGAATAGTCAACTTCCTGACGCATCTCGAACGTACTTGACCGAAACGGTGACGGCGTGAAGAAGTCAGCAATCTCGGCAGTGGTGCGCTCATGTCTCACTTCGCGGTAGTCAGTCCCATAGGTAAGCAGCAGATGCTCGTATCCCCGAAGAAAAGCGGTTGAGTCGGTGCGGCGTTCGTTCCACAAAAGCACAGCCCAGCCACCGGGTTTGAGAATGCGGATAAACTCGCGGCGAGCTTTTGCGCGATCAAACCAGTGCGCCGCCTGCGCCGCCGTGACGATGTCAACGCTGCGGTCTGAAAGCGTCGTCGCTTCCGCCGTGCCGGCGACGCTGTTGAAGCGCGAGTAACTTTTCAGAAACAGCTCCCCGGCTTGACGCATTTCATCATTCGGCTCGACGCCGAAGACGCGATTGCCATCCTCGAGCAGCATGCGCGTGAAAATGCCAGTGCCGGAGGCAATGTCAGCGATCACGGATTCTGGCGCGAGGCCGCATTCATTCTGCAGAAGCTCGAGGATTTCAGGAGGATACCCAGGGCGGTACAGCACATAGTTGTCAACCCGTGAGGAAAAACGTTGAGTAGCATCTTTGACCGGCATGGTAGCAGTTTATCGCTTCGCGAGCCTGCACACGCGGGGAGAAGATTACGCGGAAACGCTAGCGCCAAACATTAACCCGCATCAAGTCGAAGTGATGGTCGTAGGTCCACACTTGCAGGCTCAGGCGGCGTGCCAGAGCGGCCACTAGCGCGTCAAACAGCGTGACAGGCTGGTCCTTCAACGACTGCACTTTTGCGACCGCCTGACGATAGTCCTCGGCGACGGGGTTGACCAAAGCTGCGCCCGCCATCTCTTCCAGCCAGTGCAGGGCCGCACCCTCACCCAGACGAAACAAAACCAACGTGTAAGCCTCAAGCAGAGTGGGATACGCGACGACAACCTCTCGGTGCCCGGCAGCGAGCCTATTGAGTTCCCCGCGCGCCCGCTTGTGATGAGCGTCGTCCGGATCAGCGGCCGCATAGAGCGGCCCGGTGTCGGCCAGCACCGCCGATCTCACTTCTTCGTCTCCGCCAGATACCGGTCATGATTCTGGCTCACGTCAGAACGACCGCTTCCTTTCTGTGCAGGCGTGATGCCGAGCGTCTGCCGAGTCCTGAGAAAGCCCCGCTCGCTCAGATATCGGCGCAAGGCGACTTGTACCACGGTGGTAAGCGTCGGAGGCGCCTCTTGCGATGCCATGTAACGCTCCACTGCCTGAGCCAGGTCGTCCGGGAGTGTCATGGTCGCGCGCTTCATAACGGAATTGTATCACCAAATGGTTCTATTGGTGAAGTTGGTGATACCCAGACACCTTGGCCTCTAATACCTAGACGTTCCTGAGCGCAGCGACACTGCGCCAACAGCGGCATCCACCGTCGTCGGAGCACACAGGAGTGAAAGGCAGCTGGCAAGGACGGGAAGTGCAAGAAATTCCCCCGCCCTTGGGCCATGCTCGCAATTGCTTGCGTGCACGAATCATGTACACTTACTCACTGCGAAATCTCATGGCCCTTCGATACTTCTCGACAATGTTTTGTCTGCTACTGGTTTGCCTTCCGCAGACTCAAACGGCGCAGGAAACACCTAAGTCTTCCACAACCATCTTTGGCTTTCGCGATTCGTCTGCGGAAACCGCTCAGGAAGGCAGGTTTCTCGCCGTCCCCGATCCCAAACTAGCGAAAGAGCACTTGCGTACCCTTACCCAGGCACCACACGTGGCCGGCTCGCCCGAGGACAAAGCCACCGCGGATTACGTCGCCCAGAAATTCCGCGACGCGGGCTTGGATACAGAGATCGTGGAATACCGCGTCTGGATGAACTACCCCACGGAAATCAGCGTGGACATGACCGCCCCAGCCGATGTTCACATGCATGGACCTACGCGCGAGCACGTGGATGGCGATCCATTGGCTGATGACCCGCGAGTCATCACGCCCTACAACGCAATGTCACCGTCAGGCGACGCCGAGGCGGAGGTGGTCTACGCCAACTACGGCTCGCCCGAGGATTTCAAAAAGCT
Source organism: uncultured Acidobacteriota bacterium (assembly GCA_963838765.1). Taxonomy (GTDB): domain Bacteria; phylum Acidobacteriota; class Terriglobia; order Terriglobales; family Acidobacteriaceae; genus JABDBE01. The sequence continues at coordinate 12,818 of CAWISU010000049.1, forward strand.
TGAGCAGATGAAGGTCGACGTGCGCGGCAAGATCGTGCTGGTGCGGTATGGGCAGAATTTTCGCGGAGTGAAAGCATTCATCGCGCAGGAGCACGGCGCCGCCGGCCTGATCATTTACTCCGATCCCTTCGACGACGGTTGGCGGCGCGGCGACAAATATCCCCTGGGTCCATGGCGTCCTGATACCGGCGTCCAGCGCGGATCGATTGGCTACATGTTCCAATTTCCTGGGGATCCTACGACCCCCGGAATTGCGTCCGTCCCTTCGCTTCCTGACGACCAGCGCACGCCGCCAGCGCAATCTGCGCAGCTGCCGAAGATTCCCACAACGCCGCTCTCCTATGCCGATGCGTCGCCCATCCTTGAGCATCTCGGAGGGCCGGACTCCCCGCGCGAATGGCAGGGCTCGCTGCCATTTACCTATCATGTGGGGCCTGGGCCGGCGAAGGTCAAGATGCACCTCAAACAGGATTACCAGTTCCGCACCATCTGGGATGTGATCGGGCGAGTGCGCGGCAGCGAGCTTCCCGATGAATGGGTTGTCGCGGGCAATCATCGCGATGCCTGGGTGTATGGGGCGGTCGACCCGAACAGTGGCACTGCGGCCATGCTGGAGGCGGTCCACGGAATCGGCGAACTGTTGAAGTCGGGCTGGAAGCCGAAGCGCACCATCGTTCTCGGCAGCTGGGACGCCGAAGAAGAAGGCCTGATCGGTTCCACCGAATGGGGCGAGCAACACGAGAGCGAACTGGCCAACGCCGCAGTCTATTTCAACATGGACGTTGCCGTGTCAGGCCCGAAATTCGGCGCTGCTTCCGTGCCCAGCCTGAAACAGTTTCTGCGTGATGTTAGCAAGGCCGTTCCCAGTCCCAAGGGCGGCACCGTCTATGAGGATTGGCAAAAAACCAGCCAAACTTCCATTGAGGCGGCGAACCCTCAGGAGACCAGCACCAGCACTTATCGTCCACCTGCAGCCCAGGCGAAAGCCGATGTGCCGGTTGGCGACCTGGGAAGCGGATCCGACTACACCGTCTTCCTGCAACATCTGGGAGTACCGTCGACCGATATTGGCTCTACCGGTTCGTATGGCGTTTATCATTCGGCGTTCGACAACTTTAACTGGTTCACGAAATTCGGCGATCCCGATTTTGTCTACGAGCAGCAGATGGCGCGCATTTTCGGGCTCTCGATCATCCGCATGGCCGACGCCGACGTGCTTCCCTTCGACTACGAGGAATATGCCAAGGAAATCGTCTTCTACATCGAGGCTGCCAAGAGAAAGGCGCTGGCTGAGTTCGCCGGTCAAACGGTAAACTTTGCCGAGGCTTCGCAGGCGGCGCATCACTTCGAGCAAAGCGCAGCGAAGATTCTTGGGCGGCAGCAGAATTCTCCGCGCGATCCCGCCAAGCTGAATCGAGCTTTGCGTGACGCTGAGCGGGCGCTTCTCATGCCCGAGGGACTGCCGAATCGTCCCTGGTTCCGCCACGCCATCTACGCTCCCGGCCAGTACACCGGATACGCGGCCGTGGTCATTCCCGGGATTAACGAAGCCATCGACAAGCACGATCTCGCTCGTACGCGGCAGCAAATTGCATCGCTCGCAGCGGCATTGAATCGCGCCGCCAAAGTGCTGGAGAGCGATCGGTAAAATCCTCGGAAACTATTCCAAAATCGGGTTGGGATGGGGATATTCGTTCGAAATTTGCTCTAAGCGTGTTCTAAACCAGGATTAAACCGCCCAACGTTCGTTACGCTGTCCCATGCCCCTAGCGGGTTTCCGGCTAAATCCGAGTTCGTATGCACATATTCTGGTGCAGAAAATCCCTTAGAAAAAACGCTTCATTTCGGCGCAAAATCTAGAAAACAAAGGATCGGAATTTTTCTTGCCTCCTAGATCTATGGTTCTTAAGGTAGTTAGAGGCAAAATATTCAAAACATTCGGGTTAGCGTGTCTGTCGGGCCAGTTGCGCCTACGCTCTGGACAACAGCAAAGCGCTGGACGAAGGTTTTCGCCTTCGTCTTGTTGGTCGGACTCAGCAGTTGACGCATTAGGAACACAATGGCCAAGAGCTGCGCCCTTGTCAGGTTGTCAAAGAACGAGGTTATCTTGTAGATAACCTGTGTTGTTCTAAAATATCGCGGGCGAGAGGATGAGATCAAGGGGAAAGTGGATGGACCCTGAAGACAGTTCCCGAACTGGGAAGCGTAAAGTGCGCGAATCTGGGGCATCGGGCTGTGGCTCAGAAGACGGAGAGAGCCGGAACGTTCCGTCTGTACAAATATTTCCTACTTTGCATAGATCTTGACAGACTATTTATAATGCATCATACTTGTAGCCATTAGTATGACTGAGAAACTCGAAACCGTATGGTTCACGACGAAGGGGCAAGTTGTCATCCCGCTTCGCCTGCGCAAGCAATTCGACATCGAGGACGGGACAAAGGCCGTGGTCCAAGCCACACCGGATGGAATCCTTCTCAAACCCATGACCGCGGCGCTCATCAAGCGCGGGCGCGGTATCCTCAAGCGCACGTCGGGAGGCAAGCCGCTGACGGAGGACTGGGCCGAGCACAAGAAGCGGGAACGGGCACTCGAGGAGCGCCATGCCGGCTAAGGTGCTCGACAGCTTCGCACTTATCGCCTACTTCCGCGACGAGCCGGGCGCGGAGACGATGGAAAATATGCTCGTCTCCGCCGGTAAGAAGGACAACCCGCTCCTCATGACCGATGTGAACTACGCCGAGGTGAAGTACTCCATTGTGAAGAAAGACGGGGCGGAGGCGTGGGCGGAGGCCGCGAAGGTCCTTCAGGGCCTGCCGATTGATTTTCATTCCACGAGCCGCGCGCTGGCCGACACCGCGGCCGATTTCAAGGCGCGTTTCAAATTGAGTTTGGCCGACGCCTTTGCCGCCGCGCTGGCAAAGGAAAGAAGGGCGGAACTCGTCACCGGCGATCGTGGAATTCAAGCCGCTCGAAAAGGAAATCAAAGTTCAGTGGCTTAGATGATCACAGCCGAGGAAACTAGGCATACGAAGAATTGTTTACCGATTTGTTGAAGAGGGCTGGCCCACCTTTACGTTCTGTGTAAAGGTAGGGACGATGACGTCGGCGGTCGCGAACGGAAAATCCGGGACGCAGGCTGCATGAGTTCCCACCTTTGCAAAAAAACGCAAAGGTGGGCCAGCCTCGAGCCTGGATATACAAGGAGCGGGCACGAACCTGGAGTACCGCGCTAGGTGTTTCAGATTGAGGGTATATGTGACCGCAGTCATGCGGCTTCTCCAAAGGTCTTGTAGTCCGTGTAGCCATGTTCCGCGCCACCGTAGAACGTAGAGCGATCAAAAGGCGTTCAATGGGCTGATTTCCCTTGATCCGCTCGACCAGATCTGGGTTTGCAATGAAGAGTCGACCGAAGACGATTGCGTCTGCGTGCTTTTGCTCGATAGCCACAGCCGCGCTGGCCGGGGTGTAAGCTGCCGCAGAGAGTAGCGGTCCGTTGAATACAGACCGGAAAAGTGCCGCATTGTTTACAGCGTTTTCGTGCAGTTCGTCCGTCAGACCGATCTCAGATCCACGGGCTTCGATCAGGTGCAGGTAGGCAAGGTGGCGCTCGTTCAGCTCTTTGATCACGAAGCGTGAATAGTTCCTTGGGCTTGCTATCGTGGATGCCACCATACTGCCCGAAGGGTGAAAGACGTACACCGAGGCGATCCGAGCCGATGGCAGCGCTGACTTCCGCAACAATCTCCAGGAGGAAACGGCACCTGTTGTCCTGCGAACCACCGTAATTGTCGGTGCGTGTGTTGGTTCCGTCTTCCAGGAACTGTTCAATCAGGTGGCTGTTGGCTCCCTGCAGTTCCACTCCGTCAAAGCCCGCCTCGATCGCATTCAGAGCGGCCTGACGAAAGGTACCGACGATGACTGGAATCTCAGCGGCTTCCAAGGCGCGGGGAATTTCAGCCTTCACCTGTTGGAAGTCTCTGGTGAGGGCAGGAATATTCCCAACAATCGCCGAGGGGGCAACGGGCACAGAGCCATCCGGCCGCAACGAAGAATGCGAGTTTCGTCCGTTGTGAGCGATTTGCATGATGATCCGTCCCCCGCGTGCATGAACGGCATCCGTGACGACGCGCCAGCCGGCAATCTGTTCTGCCGTGTAGATTCCCGGGTCGCTGGGGTAGCCATGGGCATCAGGACTGACTGCCGTTCCTTCAGAAATGATGAGACCTGCGGAAGCGCGCTGAGCGTAATACTTGGCGTTCAGCGGGGTCGGCACGCTGTTGGCTCCCGCACGCATCCTCGTGAGAGGCGCCATAATGATTCGATTCGGAAGCTGGAGGGCCCCGAGCTGTAGAGGACTGAAGAGCGATTCTATGGACATTGTGAGCCTCTCACTTTAGCTGTCTTCGCGGGATGGCTAGAGAAGCGTGATCTCGCCCATGTCGATTGCAACGAGCAAAGGCTCTTTCACAAGCTGGTAATCGCCTTCATACGCGTACACTCGACGCTTGGTCGGCACAATGATGCCGTCTACGTCACGGTAGTCCGACGCGTAGTTCAGACCGGTGGCGCCGCCAAGAATGTCCACTGTGTAGTCGTGCCGGCGCAATAAGCCATCGGGTCCAAAGCAGGAGATCTGTTCCTTTGAATGACTCTTCACGTTATCTGGGAAGGTCACCTTCAGCCGTCGCCAGGTTTCGCCCTCGACCTGAATCGACGAAATCTCCTCAGTAGTGAATCCGTCATGGGTGTAGAGGAACGGAGTGTTTAGGTACGTCCACAATGCCTCACCGACAAAGTACGCCACGTGGATGTCGTCCCACGGCGTTTCTCTCTGTTGTCCTTCGAACGACTTCTCTGGGTTATCGCGGGCCTCGATCAGGGTTCCGTCAACGTTTTCGATCACAATTCGGTTCGGTTCGAAAACTGCTCGCTTGTCCTGACCGGGAAAGTCGACGGTGAGGCGTTCGTTTCGCGTCTCTGCAGTCAATACAACGTTCTTTAGAACGTCTCCCTTGCCCTTGACAAACCAGATCGCGCCTGTAATCGACGCCGCAACCTTGATCGCCTTCACTTTGTTCCAACGGTCGAGACCGCCGTGTGCTTTGACCGCCAAATCCAACAGTTCGCTCTTCGCTGCTTCTTTTGCGCGTCCGTTTTGCTCGACCAGCAGACCCTCTTTGGGGTCCAAGACTGCCGCTGCTGTTTTCATAGTGAGTCCCTCTCAGAAAATGCTGTTCGCTTCCACTGTGTTCATCGGACGACCTGATCCCTCGGGCGACGGGATTCGACTGCTCTCACTCATCGTTTCTATTTGGGACCAGGGATGTTCAGGCTACCAAGCAAATTTCGGCGAGACTGTATAAAAGAGACCAGTTGCTCTAGTTGAAAACACCTATGATGTGTCGTTAAGCGCTCAGTGTCCCCAAGCCAAACTGATCAAGGCCTTCTAGTGTAGCATAAGATCACTTAGCAAACAGACTCCGAACCGCTCTTCAGCGGCACTCTGTCTTCTCTACCGCAGAGCAGCTCATAGCAAGCGGGATCATCGGAGATGAGTACATGGACAAGGACGCCGAAGACATGCCGGTGGGTCTTTATTTGGACGAAGTTGTTGCCGGTTACCACCTTGAAGAATCTGGAATGAACTGGGCGGTGTCATTTGGTTCATCTCTTTATTGACACGAGTCGACGGCCTCGTGCTGCTAAATCAAAATCTCGAAGTCCAAGGGTTCGGAGTCGAAATAACTGAGGCAGAAGAACCGTCTGAAATCTACACTGCGGGGGGACGTGTGGGCGAGCGACTATCTCCTCAAGAAAGTCGATTACCAGCAGTA
>CAWISU010000050.1:0-9485 GCA_963838765.1 uncultured Acidobacteriota bacterium
GCTTGGGGCAGTTCTCCTTCTCAGTCAGTGTTGACAGTTAACCTAATGACTCCAATGATTGCTTTCCTCACGCTCGAACTGCACATCGAAGCAGCGCAGTCGCTCAAAGACAAGCGACAGGTGGTGCGCAGCCTGAAAGACCGGCTCCGGGCTCACTTCAACGTTTCTGTTGCAGAGCTCGATGCCAGCGGCCTGTGGAACCGCGCAACGGTTGGAGTGGTAAGCATTTCCGACTCGCGCGACTACCTTGATGGCCTCATGAAAAACGTGGAGCGTCAGGCGACGCGCATCGCCAATAATGGCGGAGCCGACATTGCCGACTCTTTTCTGGAATACCTGTGAAACCCAGTTGTCATCCCGAGCGAAGCGAGGGATCCAGGTTCTTGCCTGCGCGGACAAACACCCAGATCCCTCGCTTGGCTCGGGATGACAGCTCATAATTGGATACATTAGTGGGGAATGATCCGAGCGTCGCGGGCAATCCGTTCCATTCACGGCACTTTCGGATTGACACGAAAGTACCCGAAGAGCGTGCCAATAGAGACGCCGCCGGTCCCAATTTTCTGATATTCTCATTCGTTTTACTTCGAGGGAAAAGCAGTGGAAAAGCGCGGGGCCAAATATCATCGGGAAAGGCTGGGAGAGGCTCTGCGCGAGGAGATTGAGACCATCGTCGAGGGCGAACTCGGCGACCCTCGCATCGGCCTCGCCAGCGTCAGCAGCGTGATGCTGGGGAGCGATTCGCGCTCCGCCCGGATTTTCGTCGTCGTCCAGGGTGACGACGAAGAAGCGGAACGCACGTTGGAGGGACTTACGGCGGCCGTTGGTTTCATCCGCCGTGAAATCGCTGAGCGTTTACACTTGAGACGTCCACCCGAGTTGTATTTTCAGCTGGACCGTTCGCAGACCTACGCCGCGAGAATTGATGAGCTGTTGAAGCGCAACCAGAAAAGGAGCCGATAGTTCGATTATGGAATACAGCGTCCGGCCCGACAGCCCGGGCAAGGACGCCCGGCCCTCCACGATCGCGTGCATTTTGATATGTTGAAAGAAGTTCTCGACCACATTGAGCGGCGCAGCCGTTTCCTGCTGACTTCGCACGCGCGCCCCGATGGCGACGCGGTCGGCTCCGCGCTCGCGTGCTGCCAAATCCTGCGCGCCATGGGCAAGCAAGCAGACGTGGTTCTGCACGACGGGGTCCCTCGCATCTACCAGCCGCTGCCTTTTGCGGACACCGTGGTGCGCGCCGAGAGCGCGAATGGAAACTACGAAGCCGCCATCATTCTCGAATGCGACAGCATTCAGCGCACCCGGCTGGAGGGACTGGAAAACCGTTTCCTGATCAACATTGATCATCACATCAGCGGCCGGCCTTTTGCCAATGTGAATTGGATCGATCCCCAGGCGGTGGCGACAGCGGAGATGGTCTATCGCCTGGCACGAGAAGCTGGTGTGAAGATTTCTCCTGAGATCGCAACCTGCCTGTACACCGCTGTACTCACCGATACGGGTTCTTTCATGTTTGAAGGCACCAACGAACATACTTTCGCTCTGGCTCGCGAACTCGTGCTGGCTGGCGCTGATCCCGCGCATTGCGCGCGCAGCGTGTATTTCGGGCATTCCACCGCCAAGATGCGCCTGCTGGGCGCGGCTCTTTCGAACCTGCAACGGGAAGGTCCGCTGGCATGGATTTGGGTCACCAGCGAACAGATGGAGCGCCTCGCAGCCAAGGAAGAAGACTGCGAAGGGCTGGTGAACTACGCGTTGTCCATTCAGGATGTTGAGGTGGCGATATTTTTTCGCGAGCTTCCCGACGGACGATTCCGCGTAAGCCTGCGCAGCAAAGGACAACTGGATGTAGCAACTGTGGCCGAGCAGTTCGGCGGTGGCGGCCATGCCTGCGCCAGCGGATGCTCGCTCGACGGTCCGCTGTCAGTCGCCGTAGCGCGAATCATGGCGCAGCTTCGGACCAATCCCTCCGTACAATAATCTTTGAGGAAATCATTGAAGATCTCCCGCGAACGCACCGATTGGCTGCTGCTTGCGGGGTTTTGCGGGTTCCTGTTTTTCTTCGGCCTGGCGTCCTTTGGCCTGATCGGCGCGGACGAGCCTCGCTATGCGCAAGTCGCCCGCGAGATGCTGGCGCGCCACGACTGGATTACGCCTACGCTCGGCGGCAAACCGTGGCTGGAGAAACCGCCTCTCTTTTACTGGCAGGCGATGTTGGCCTACAGCATCTTCGGCGTGAGTGATTGGGCTGCGCGCTTGCCATCAGCAGCGGATGCAACGCTGATGGTGATTGCGATTTATCTTTTCCTGAAACGGTTTCGCCCCGGCTTTCAGCTCGATGGCGCGTTAATGACCGCCTCGGCGGCGGGGGTGATCGGCTTCGCCCGGGCAGCTTCGACCGACATGCCGCTGGCGGCGATGTTCACCATCGCACTGCTCGCGTGGTATGCATGGTACGAGAGCGGGTCCCATCGCTATCTCGCAATTTTCTATGGTTTCCTGGCCTTGGGCATGCTGGCCAAGGGACCCGTGGCGCCATTGTTGGCATTCATCATCATCTCGATTTTTGCCACGGCGAAACGAGACCTCCGGCTTATTGTGCGTACCCTTTGGATGCCCGGGACTCTGCTTTTCTGCGCCTTAGCCTTGCCCTGGTACGTCGCGGTGCAAATCAAAAATCCAGAGTTCCTCCGCGTCTTTATCTTTGAACACAATCTGGCGCGTTTCGGAACCAACCTCTATCATCACCCGGAGCCATTGTGGTATTACCTGCCGGTTACGCTCATTGGTTTGATCCCATGGACGGTGTTCATAGCAGCATCGTTTGCCGAAACCGTTCGCGTGTGGTGCACGGAACGTCAGCAGATGCTTGAGTCGGAAGACGCCCTGAATGTATTCCTGGCGATCTGGTTAATTGTCCCAGTCATTTTCTTTTCTCTCTCCCAATCGAAACTGCCCGGCTACATTGTGCCGGCGTTGCCCGCGGGCACGCTACTGCTGGCAGAGTACGTGCGGCGGCGTGTAACGGACGCCGAGGCACCCAGCATCTTCTTGATTGTTTTGCACGCCGCCGTCGCTGCCGCGCCTATTATTCCGGCGCTGATGATCCAATACATCATTCTCCAGCACCGGCTTCCCTGGGGCAACGCAGCTGCAATCTCATTTACGTTTGCCGCGGTGCTGGCGATTGGCATTGCTGTTACGCTGCGCACCAAACTCGGCTTCGGTGGGTTGCGTTTTATCACCCTGGTCCCCGCGGTGCTGGCGATTGCTGGGGTCCTGCGCCTGGGAGCGCCTGCCCTCGATAGCACGCTTTCGGTTCGTCCACTGGCAAGTGAGATCAGCCATCTGCAGAGCAAACCCTTGCCGTTGGCGGTTTCCGGCGTTTCCCGTCAAACCGAATATGGTTTGGCGTTCTATCAAAATCAAATCATTCATCGATACGAATCGGGACAGATTCCCGCTGAGGAGCATCTCGTCGTCGCTCCCGAGGGGTCGCAGACCGCGATTGCAAAACAAGTTGCCGGCCGACGCGTTTCTTACCTCGGCAGTTTCGCGCCGCAGGGGTTGGATTACTACTGGGTGGCGGCTGCGGGGATGGGCAGATAAAGTCACTAGCGCGCGAGCATTCAGCACTTAGCATTCAGCACTCAGTCAAATCCCATTACCAAGCGGGAATGGACGCTGGCTTCCCATTCCGTTGTTATGTTCTCGCTTTATCGTCGTAATGACGTTGCGGTGCGAATCCTCCGAGATACTCCCGTTTGCCTCCCGGCGTGCGAAGCTAATACACTCAGCGTTTGTGGCCGCAAATTTAAGCGTACCGCCGACGCGCAACCCTTCAGGAGCCCCGGTGGAGATTCTCGATCTCAGGCACTTCTCTTCCGTCGACCTGCGTCCCTTGCTGCAGGACGAGATCGGCGTGTGGTCCCGCCTGCTTTCCTGGGATTACGGCGGCTCCGCCGACATGATTCTCCGTTACGTGGATGCCAAGATCCTGCCCGGGTACGCGGCCATCGAGCGCGGACGAATCTTCGGCTATGCGTTTTTTGTTTACGAAGGCAGCAAGGGCGTGATTGGAGACCTTTTCGTGGCCAATAGTGGCCGCCTGCCTGACGCTCACGAAGTGGAATCCCGGCTGCTTACGCATGTGATCGAAACTCTGCAGCAATCGCCCGGCATTCATCGCGTCGAAGCGCAGTTGCTGATGCACGAAACCGGAGTCGTTTCACAGCCCTTCGTCGCGCAGGGATTCAGCCGGCATGCGCGACTCTTCATGCTCTTGCCGCTGGAAAATGCACCTAAACCAGCGCCGCCTTTGCATGCGGATATTGAAATCCGTCCCTGGTCTGAGCCCGATTACCAACCCGCCGCCGCCGTGATCACGACCGCATACCGCGGGCACGTCGATTCCGAGATCAACGATCAGTACCGCACCTTGAGCGGTTCCTTGCGTTTTCTGAACAATATCGTGCGCTTCCCTGGGTGCGGAACGTTTGATCCCGAGTCCTCCTTCGCCGCCGTACACAAACGAACCCGCACACTGGTCGGCCTGATTCTGTGTTCCCGCGTGCGTAACGACGTGGGCCACGTAACCCAGGTATGCGTGTTGCCGGAGTACCGTTCGCACGGGATCGGCGAATCGTTGCTGGCAGCCACGACGACAAACTTGCGCCAGCGGAAATTTTCCCTGCTTTCTCTGACGGTCACGGAAGCCAACGATCGTGCGGTGCAACTTTATCTGCGGCTAGGATTCGACACCAAGCGCGTTTTCGATGCGTTCGTGTGGGAGGGATAGCAGCAAAAGCTCCTACTTTACAGCTGTCAGCCGCGAACGGAGCGTAGGTGCTTGCGATAGATCTCCGCGGTCTCCGCATCGAAACAAACGAATAGCAATCTGTCAAAATCTCCGGTGTGAGCCGAGACTTCGTTCACGGCAATCTTCGCTGCACGTTCCTTCGGGAAACCGTAAATACCAGTGCTGATCGCGGGAAAGGCGATGCTTCGCACATCTAGAGACGCGGCTACCTCAAGGCAACTGCGATAGCACGAAGCCAGCAGCTGATCTTCATCGGCATTTCCGCCTTGCCACACCGGGCCGACCGTATGGATCACATATTGTGCCGGCAGATTGTATCCCTTGGTCACTTTCGCATTGCCGGTTTTGCAACCACCCAAAAGACGGCACTCAGCAAGCAATCCCGGCCCGGCCACGCGATGAATCGCGCCGTCCACCCCGCCTCCGCCGAGCAACGAACTGTTGGCAGCGTTGACGATTGCGTCCACAGATTGTTTGGTTATGTCACCCTGGATGACTTGGATTCTCTGGTCCATCGCTGAAAAGCTGATAGCTGAGAACTGACAGCTGACTCAACGTCGCAACAGCCACATCACCCAACCTGCCACGAAGACTCCGCCAACGAACATGGCAAAACAATACAGGCCATAGCGAATCTGCTCGCGTGAGGTTGAGCGCTGCGTGATTCCGAAAACTACCGAAGCGAACAGGCCGAATAAAACGGCGGCGCTGAAATGGGAGAGTTGCAGGTTCATGGCTTCTTCCCAATCGCGATGTGGTACGCGTCAGCGGCGCTGATGAAGTTGAGCAAGCCTGCAACAATGATGTACTTGGTTCCGTAATCGGCAGTGGCGTGCGCAACCGCACCCTGTCCGATATCCATGGCACGGGTCACAATGTAGAGTCCGCCTGCGCCCACGTCGCCCACGAATCCGAGGATGTCCAGAATATCGCCGCCATTGGGCCGATAGATGCGTCCCTGCAGTGCCAGCCCCAGCAGGAACATGATTACGATGGAGCCCATCAGCAGCAGGCCGCGTATCCAACGTTTCTGGATCAGGTGTCCGGCGCCTGGAATCAGCCATCCAATTGCCGGCGCCATCACGGACATGGCAGTCATGGGTTGCGCAGGTGTTTCTTTAATTGTCGAGGGATTTGCCATTCAAATGATTACAAGCTCGCGTTGAATTTTACCGGTGACTTCGGCGGCCTTGGGCCGCACCAGCACGTTGACCTCGCTGCGCACGCCGAACTCCGGCAAATAAATCCCAGGTTCGATCGAAAAGCAGGAGTTGGGCAATATTCGGCGCTCGTCGTGAATTTCCAAATCGTCCATGTTGGCGCCGTTGGAGTGGACTTCGGTTCCAATGGAATGCCCGGTGCGATGAATAAAGAAATCGCCAAAGCCGGCCTTTTTTATGTGATCTCGCGTGGCGCGGTCCACTTCCCATCCACACATCGTGCGCCCGCTGGCGATGCCGTCCTGCACCACCTTTACGCCTGCGTCGCGCGCATCGCGAACCACGGTGAAGATTTCTCGCATTCGATCGGATGGCGCTTTGCCAACAAAACCGGTCCAGGTGATGTCGTAGTAGACGGCACCGGGCACATTTTTCTTCGCCCAAACATCGAGCAGAACGAAATCGCCTTCGCGAATGGGCGACGAGTTCTCAGCCCGAGGCTCGTAATGCGGATCGCCGCTGTGGGCGTTGACTCCGACGATAGGCGGATCGTCGGTAACCAGATTTTCGCGCCGGAAGGCTTCCATGAACCACTGCTGGATCTGATGCTCGCTGGTTCCGCCGTTGCGCACCCGCCGCCCAATCTCCTGGAAAGCTGCCGCGGTAATCGCATCCACCGCATCCCGCGCCGCGAAGTGAGTCTTGATTTGCTCGTCAGTGAAGGTCGCTTCGAAAAGCGCCACCAGATCACCCGAGCTGACCACGTTTTTTCCCAATCCGCGGATCAATTCCAGCGTGCCGCCATCGACTAAAGAAATCGTGAACACCAGATTATTCGGCGAGTACTGCATAGCGACGTCGCGATGCGACGACAACAGCACCTTCACCTGATCGAACAGTTCCTGCCATCCGGCATACTGAAGTTTTTTGCCGGGCAAAGAGTCGAGGTGGCGCGACTCAATCTTGTGCACCAGTTTCGTCGGCTCACCTTCCGCCGGGATCAGGTAGAACCACCGCCTCGTCACCATCAGATCAGGAGAGAGTCCCAACACCCGGTAGGCAATGGGGTCGCGGTGGTGATGATCGTAGAAAAGCCACGCGTCGATATTCCGCTCGCGCAGGGCAGACTGAATGGCGGCAAGGTTCATGAGCAAATAACTATTCTAACAATGTCAGAGAGTTTGGGCGAATCGTGCTGGTGCGCATACTTACAAATAGAAATGGCTCCGGGTCTCGGAGCCATCCAAAGCCTACGCAGTGCAACGGGCACTCTATCCAAGGCCAGTATCGGCAACGTCGCATGCACTTGTCAAGTTACGGGGGAGATTATCTCTATGTTTTCTCCCCAAAGCATTCTCCATTCGGCACCTACCAGAAAGGGAGAATGGACTCGACGGGATTCGAACCCGCATCTGCCACTTGGATAGAGTGCCGTGTTGCCGTTACACCACGAGCCCAAGAAGAGTATGCGGAACGTTCGCTCTCGCTGCAAGGTAACCTGTCACATCTGTTCGATTGCCATGCCGAATCGGGAATTCGCCTTAGTGTTTCGCTAAGATTCTCTTCCTCGTACGCACTGGCAGCGTCTCGCATGCCGTCCTCAGCACCAGCCTCGGCGCGCGCTTGCGGATGCTCATTAGATAAGGCACCGTCCGCTTTGCATCGGCTTTGGCCGTTTCTCGCAGCAGCCAGCCCAATCCCTTTTGCACCATGTCATCTTCGTCGGAAAGAAGCAGGTTGCACAGGCGCTTGATCTCAGGAAAAAACATTTTCTTGCGCGTTCCCTGGATCAAGGCAACACAAGCCGCACGCCGATGCCAGCGGTCCGGCGACTTCGCCCAGCGAAAAACTCTCTGCCGCTCGATCTGATTTGGCGGCAATCATGGGCGCGATCAGATAGTGCACCAGCCCATCATGATCAGCCCAACTCGAGATTCGATCCAGCCAGGACTCAAACAGTCGAAACTCAGCGTCGCCGAACTCGGCGGTCAGTTTTTCCAGCAGAAACACAGCGAACACTTTTTCTTCCAGAACCCGCCCGGCAAAAAGCTTGTCCGCGACTTGCAGAAGAAAATCGAGATCGAACTCTTTCCGAATCCTCCGCCGGAAGCCGACGGCTGCGCTGCGCAGTTTCGCCGTATACCATCCATGCGATTTGATCTCGTCTTTGAAGTACCATTGCACACCAGTCGCGTGCTCGACGGATCCTCCGTCGCGGAGTAGTTGACGAATCTCAGCGGCAATGCTTGCAGGAGATGGTTTGCGGGTGCTCATAACGCGACTATTTCGTCGCAGCGGTGCTTTCTGTTCCCACGCTCTTATCGTAGATCCAGAGCAGCGCCGAAGTGGCCAACCCCACGGCAGTCACCCACCACCATATCCGCTCCGGCTGATGCAGGACTTCTCCGAAATGATGGACCAGCGTCCCGCCGAACCAGCCGCCAATCAGCGAACCGATTCCGATGGGCAGAAACGCGAATCCCATGTACGTGCCCTGCTGTCCCGGAGGCGCAAGCCGGGAAATATATTCGTAGTACCGCGGCTGCTGAATGATCTCGCCCAGCGCCAGCACAAACAGCGAAAGGATGGCCCCCCCTATCGTCGGCCGGAAGGCGAGGATCAACCACGAAACGGATGTGACCACGGTGCCCAAAATCACCGCTTGAAATGCCGGTATCTTGCGGATCAGGTAATTCACAACCAGAGTGAGCGTGATCACGGTGAGCCCGTCGGTCACCAGAATGATCTCGACGTCCGCGTGCGGGTTGATGTAGCCGTGGATGTATCCCGGTAGACTGATGTACTGCTGCCAGAACACAATCCAGTAACCGGTAAAGATCACAAGAAACCACATAAACCGGCTGATCCCGGCGAGCACCAAAACTAGCAGGCCAACCCAGATCCACCACGGAACGCTGAAACTGGGATAAATCCATAGGCCGATACGCAGCAGCAGAGCGACTAGCAACACGGGCAACACCAGTCGGTAATTTCCCACTACTACGCAGAAATTTCGAGCTACGGTCGCGATCGACGGTGGAGGCGCATCCCCCGGCTTACGCGGTTCCCGGAAAAAAAGCAGGACCACAAAAAACATCGCGAAGACACTGATTGCCGCGAGACGGTAGACGTTCTCGACGCCAAGATGGCGATGTGCCCAGGAAGCGCAATAAGGACCTGCCGCGCCGCCGATGTTGACCAGCGTGTAGTAAATCGAGTAGCCGATCGAGCGGACATTTTCCTTCGAGGCGCGAGCCGTGGTGCCCACCACGCAAGGTTTTACCAGCGAAATCCCGAGCGCGGGGAGAACGAGAATAAATCCCACAAACAAACTGATGGGCACAGCGTTCCGCACCGGCGCCAGCCATGACGCTCCGATGGAGCCGATCAGGAAATATGCGGCGGCCAGAGCGAGGTATCCGACCGAAAGCGCGCGGCGGAAGCCCAGGCGGTCGGCGGCGGCGCCACCGAAAATCGCCAGAAACCATACCATGCCG
>CAWISU010000051.1:0-24932 GCA_963838765.1 uncultured Acidobacteriota bacterium
TAAACGCCATTTACAACATTGAACAATGTAGTCTTCCCGGCACCGTTGGGACCGATCAGTCCCAGGATTTCACGCTCGGCGATACTAAAACTGACGTCCGAAACCGCTACCAATCCGCCGAAACGCTTGCTGATCCCGCGGACTTCCAAAAGGGCGCTCATTCAATCACCTCGCGCGTGCGCGGCAACAGCCGGTAGACCCAGCCGATCAAGCCGCCAGGTGCAAAGAGAACAACCATGAGCAGCAGACCCCCGGCGATCACCAGATGAAAGTTTGAAAGGACGGGAGAAGTCAGTAAGTAGGAGCGGAGTTTCTCATAGAGTGCCCCACCCAAAGCTGCGCCGATCACCGAGCCCTGCCCGCCGAGCATCAGCATTACGATGCCTTCCAGTGACAGCATGAACTCGAAGGCGATCGAGGGATCGATCATTCCGTTTTTGAAAAACATCAGCGCACCGGCGACCGCAGGCAGAAATGCAGACACGCTATAGATGATCGCCTTGTACCTGGTGGCATTTACCCCCAACACCACGGCGGCATCCTCGTCCTCACGGATGGCAAAGAGGCCGAGGCCAAACTTGGAATTCTTAATTACCAGGCTCACGATCATCGAGAGGGTCATGACCGCAATGATCAGGAAATAAGCGATCCAGAGCGCGCGCCGGGCGCCGCCCAGAGACTGGTAGGAGCTGAACGACAGGTACATGCCCGTCGATCTGCCCCAAGGGTCGAAGTTCGACACAAATGACTGGACGGCTTGGAGAATACCAATGGTGGCCAGGGCAAAATAGGCCCCACGCAAACGCAGAATGGCCAATCCGAACAAGAACGCGCAGAGACTCACCAGCACCCCGGCCACCAGCGCCGATAGAGCCAGGTTCCAGCCGCGCACCGTCGTCAAATAAAGTCCCACGTAACCGCCCAGTCCGTAAAAAACAATGTGGCCGAAGTTCACATAGCCGGTGTAGCCGATCATCAGATTCAAGTTGCTAGCCAGGATGACGGCAATGGCGATGAGGATGAGATCTTCCCGCAAGGAGACGTTGTTGGCGTGCAGTGGCGCATAGATGAAGCAGGCGGCGATGAACAAAATGATCCAGAAGGAGGGACGACGCAGAATCATGTCGTCGCCCGCTTTCCGAAGATGCCCTGCGGAAACGCAACCAGCACCACGACAAACAACCCGAACTCGATCAGCGGGATCCAACTGACCGCGATGAACGGCGTAACTACTCCCTCGAGCAACCCCAGGAGCACTCCGGCGACCAGAGCTCCGAACGGCTTGCCCAGCCCCGCCAGAACGGTCACCACGAAACTTTTCAACTGGTACACCGCGCCAGAAAGAATGGTGAAAGGAAACAAAGTGGAGACCAGCGCCCCCGAGGTACACGCGAGAGCGATGCCGATGGCGAAGGCGATGCTCAGCACCGCCGTGGAGGAGATGCCCATCAACTCGGCGGCGTCGCGGTTGTCGGCCACGGCGCGGATAGCTTTGCCCGTGCGGGTGTGATAGAGGAACAGTTGCAGCGCCAGGGCGATGACCACCGCAGAGATGGCGGCGGCGATGTGGTTTCCGGTGAACGTGTAAGCTCCCATGGTGACACCGGGGAGCAGGAAGTTGACGTTGTACGGGCTTGTGCTCCACACCGCCGTGCCAATGCCGATGACCATCATGTTTACTGCGAAAGTGGACAGCAGGCTCATCAACATCGAACGGCCCACCACCCAGTGCACCGCCATCCAATAGATAACAAGTCCCAGGAGCAATCCGATCCCGATGGTGGGCAGCAGCAAGACGTAAGCGTTGATCCCCGTGGCGGTGAAAAGCAGATACATGCAGAACATGCCCAGGGCAATCATGGAACCGTGAGTGAGATTGATAACATCCATCACTCCCCAAATCAGACTCAAGCCCATCGCCGCGAGTCCGTAGACCGCTCCGACGAGCAGGCCGTCGATCATGGAAGCTAGAACACCCGACATGCCTCACCCTCCGAGTTCATGGCTCCGACTTCCGCACGACTAAAACCCACTCTCAACAATCCGTACAACTTCTCATTCTCTTGGGGACGAAACAGCAGGTCCTCGCCTGGCGCCGAATAACAATCTATGACGAATTAAGTAAGTCGCACTCAACGCATCGGATAATTCAGGTTGGCACTCTTCCCCGCCAGCGGCCACACCACTTCTTTTACCGGTTTGCCGGACTTGTCCTTCTGCCATTGCGCCAGAACCATGGAATGGCCCACCTGCAAACCGTGTTCGTTAGCGGCAGTCGAGAATTTGGTCCGGCCGTAGAAGGTAGTGACATCGGTGGCGTTCAGCGCTTCCGTCACCTTGGCCGAGTCAATGCTTCCCGCCTGTTCGATGGCGCGCTGCAGGATCAGCCCGCAGGTGTAGCCACCGGCGGACTCATAGCTGGGCGGCGTATTGTTTTTCGCGCTATACGCCTTGGCGAAATCGGCGCCGCTGGGCCCGTACTGCGCCTTAAACGCCGACTGCGGTTCCCACTGCGACGGTACCATCACGCCCAGCGCCGCATCGCCCAGTTCGACCCACTGCGAGCTGTCTGGCGCCACCAGCAGCGTCAGCATCTTCAGCGGAACCTTGTGGCCGTAGAGTTGCCGGGCCAGCGTCGAACCATCGGCATAGTGTCCCCCGCCCAGCAGCACAGTCGCTTTGGAGGCGATCACCTTGTCGATGATGGCGCTGAAGTCGGTGGTGTTGGGAGCGTAGGCTTCGGTGAACACTGCGTTCAAGCCGAGCTGCTGCGCATAGGCCTTGGCCGGTGTCACCACCGCTACCGAGAACGACGAGTCCTCGTATACGAAGGCGACAGTGGCTTTTGGATCCTTACTTTTCAGGGCGTCTAGGGCAACCTTCAAATATTCAGGAGCCGGCGCGAACATCTGGAACAGCGACTGGTTCCCCAGAGTGTAGGTTTTTGGTTCGGCCGCGCCAGTGGTGAGCATGATCTTGCCGTACTGCTCGGTGACCACGGCCGCGGTGGCGGTGAGCGGGGACGAATAGGGACTGAACAAAAAGTCCGCCTTGTCCTCCAGGATCATGCGGCTGTAGAGCTGTTGCACGCGCTTGGAGTTGGATTCGTCATCGTAGCTCGCAAACTGCACTTTGTAGCTCTTGCCGCCTGCCTTGATGCCGCCGGCAGCGTTGACTTGGTCGCGCCAAAGCTCAAACCCGCGGTATTGCTCCAGAGAGTCGACGTTCAGGGTGCCAGTCTTGGAGACAGTGAATCCAACGGTGATTGGCTGTTGGGAGAATCCGGGCACAACCAAAAGAAACAGAGCGAATGCGAGCAGCATTATTTGCTTCACTATTCACCTCGTCGATAATAAGTGTTTCAAAGCATGCACTGACCGGCCTATCGTAGGTATGCAAGACCCAAGGAAACGGCTCAGGCCACAATTTCGCAAATCTCAGCAGGGTTAGCCGAGATTTTTTCTCCTGCGCGAAATCGAAGAGGATTGTACACCCGGACTGCAAGCCGCTCGCTAGTTTGACGAACTACCGCCCAACACCCGCGATTCATCCTGAAAGCAGTGGATACGTTGTTCCGGGTTTATGCCTTCAGCCTGGCTGATCGAAAAACTAGCCCGCAGAACCTCTCTCTTTTTTGACAGCTCTCGCTGCCGATGGACTAGTTCCCTTGCTTTGGTTCTAACTTGCTCGCACGAACTCGCCGATTATCCAGGCGCAACACCATCGAACCGTCCAGGAAAAAATCTGTTGGTCACCGCATTGCTCACTTGAGCATGTGCGCTAAATCACTGAAACCTCGTTGAGCTCGAAGCTACAATATAAATGCCGACCGGGCGATCTGAAGTCGAATGTCGGAGTATTTGGAGGTAGGTATGCCCGGACAGTGCGAGTTCCTCGACGCTCTGCGACTCGAAGTCGATTTTCTCGAGCTGAGTCTCGCTCCAACTCCGGGCCGAGCGCTATTAATCTCCCCGAAAATCCACCGCCGGCGTCCGAGTGAAGGAGGCGCGTATGACAACTCTATCTGAAATCCAGCAAACGCAAGTTCAGCAGCAGGCGAGCGTTTCATTCAAGAATATCCTCCTGGCAACTGACTTCTCTGCGGCCTCGGAGAAAGCCTTTAACTATGCGACCGCGATTGCTCGTCTGCACGGTTCGAAGATTTATGTCGTGCATGTGCTACCTGCGGAATTTAAGTCGTTTATTCCTGAGCCCCCCAAAGACTGGGTGCGGCACGAGGCCGAGCGCGAGATGGAAATCCTGGACAATCGAAGCGAGCTCAAATCAATCACCCATGAAATGGTGCTGCGAACGGGTTCCGTTTGGAGTGTGCTTTCGGCCGAGATCCATAAGCAGAACATCGACTTATTAGTGCTTGGGACCCATGGGCGTGGAGCGCTACAGAAGCTCGTTGTCGGATCGGTGGCCGAAGAAGTTTTGCGCCGGGCGGCTTGTCCTGTAATCACCGTCGGACCCCACATCGACGTCCCCTCATCCGCAACCGGAGAGTTCCGCACAATTCTGTTTGCCACCGATTTTCATCCCGCATCCGCGAAAGCTCTTGACTACGCTCTGCTCCTCGCGAATCAGTTTCAAGCGAAGCTGATTCTTCTGCACTTGTTGCCGCCAGCAGCCTTACCTGGGCCGGGACTGACTTTCTACAAGGAAGAGACCATTGCTGAGTGGCAAGCCACCATAAGAGCTAGCACGAAGCAGAAGCTGGAGAACTTACTGCCAGCGAGCATCAAGCTGCCATCGGAAACAGAGTGTGTGGTCGGCTTTGATTTCGTGGTGGAAGGAATTTTGAAGGCTGCCGAGAAGCGGCAGGCCGACCTGATCGTCATGGGGGCAAACCGACCCCTGTCCGCGAAAGTTTCCGCCCATACTCCCATGACGATGTCCTATGAAGTCATATGCCACTCGAAGTGTCCGGTGCTGACGGTCAGCAGCTAACCGGGCTGACGCGGTTAGCTGAATCACCCAGTATTGGATACGTTGGACCTGGAGTTAAAGGTGCCAGAGCTAGCATCGAAGAGCTGCACTACTTCGCATTCGAGGCCATCTTCTTGACCATGGCCAGGACCAGCTTGCGGTCGCTGTCATTAAGGCTTACGGAGTAGCGGCGGATCTGGCTCAGGAAGCGGAGTTCGTCATCGGAAAGTTGGGGCAGGCCCTTGGCTCCGTTGCTGTGTCCGGATTCGGCGAAGAACTGCGATAGCGGCAGCTCCATGGCCCCGGCGATCTTCGAAAGCGTGTCGAGAGACGGGATGGTGTGACCGTTCTCCACTCGCGAAAGGTAACAGCGCAGCAGCCCCGTACGCTTTTCAATATCACCCTGGGACATACCTTTCCCTAGACGGTAATTTCTGATGGTCTCGCCGATATTCATAGAGAAAACGGCCAACTTTGGTTCTCCGAGATGGTGAATAGTAACCAGAGAAGCATCATCTGGCAAGTGGAAATTTTGCTGCACAACTGGCGAGGCAGGTGGACCAGCACTCAGTATTCAGGACTTAGCCATCGAAGCTGAACCGACCACGCTGGATCCTCAGTTTTCCCGAGCACACCTCAGCTCTTGTTTCGTACTTGAGATTTCGTTTGCCGCTCAATCTTTCTTGCAAGCAGGGCCTTCGCCTTTTCGAGTTTTACCCGCCGCTTGGGGCTGAGCCCGCGTCCGGCCCGGTTTATGAAGTACGTAAGCATTCGCATGCCCGAGCCCGGACCTTTGGGTGAGACCTTCTTTGAAGCTAGCGTCTTTGCGATTGTGGTGGCGTCCTTGGTAAACAATCCCGCAGGGGGACGAGTGGAATCTGTCTTCACAGTTGCCACCCATTTCTTCTTCGTGGTCGTCATCAAACCTCCTTGCAGGGATTGTGATGCGTTCTCATGGTTAAGAGTGTGTATCCTATTGGTCGGCTCTTGCGAGATACAGGCGATATTGCCCGGATTTCAGTTTTCGAATCATTGGACACCTCGCTGCGCCCTGACGGCTGGCAACGAAAGAGGTTGACGATTGCAAAGTGCGTGGATACTTGGAATGCGATAAGCTGATAAATCGCTGGGATGCGAGGAACTCAGCGGGACGAAAGGATGGCACACAATGAAAGCTGTGAGTGGAGTGTTTCGTTCACCATCGGACGCCGCGCGCGCGATGGCCGAGCTGCATACAATAGGTCTGCCACAAAACCAAATGACTCTGCTGACCCCGGGGAAAAACGAGACGGAGTTGCAATCGGTTCCCGCGGTTGCGGGGGAGCAACCAGGCATGGGGAAGGCGCTCGGCGCCGT
Source organism: uncultured Acidobacteriota bacterium (assembly GCA_963838765.1). Taxonomy (GTDB): domain Bacteria; phylum Acidobacteriota; class Terriglobia; order Terriglobales; family Acidobacteriaceae; genus JABDBE01. Next base: position 6,289 of record CAWISU010000051.1, read on the forward strand.
TCTCGGTGGCTCGGCCGGACTGTCTGGAGCCGCGCTGGTCATGGCAGTAATCCCGGGCGTGGGACTAATTTCGGCGATTGGCCTGCTGGGTTCTGCTGTTCTAGCCGTTGCTGGAGCGGGCATTGGCGCCGCAGCCGGAGGAAAGTTAGAAAACTCTATGACCGAGGGATTGCCGGAGGACGAATTGTTTGTTTACGAAGATGCTCTGCGCCAGGGCCGAAGTGTGGTGGTTGCTCTCGCCGAGGACGAAGCTTCGGCAACGCGCTTCCGCGAACTGCTGAGGACAGAGGGAGCAGAGGCGGTCGATGCGGCCCGCGAAAAATGGTGGATCGGTCTGCGCGACGCCGAGAAGGAGCACTATTCAAATCTCGGCAAAAACTTTGGCGAAGACGAGAAGTTTTATCGGCTTGGTTTCGAATCTGCGCTACACGCTCGGACGCGCTGCAAAGAATATGATCAAGTGATGGGCGAGATGACAGCTCAAATTGAAGACCTCGAACACCAGCATCCGGGAATGGACGTCGCCGAGCCGTTCACCCGGGGATATGAGCGCGGTCGCGACTACTACCAGGAGCTGTGCAGTAAATCAAAGGCCGCATAACAGCAGAAAGCATCCCAGCATAGGACTTCGGATTAGTCAATCCGAAGTCCGTCTTTGGCTACGGCAAATGGCCGTAGCGACTACAGAATACATTCGATTTTTTCCATCCCCAGCGCGGATTTACTGTTCTTATCAGGAGGTTGCTCATGCCTGAAAAGGAAACCATCGACCGTGCTCGGGAAGACGCTCGCGAAGGCAAGTCTGCCAGCACCCAGGCTGGAGAATTTGTGCGCGAGGAAATGCACCACATTCGCGAAGGCAAGCATGGCGCGAGCTCTACCAAGCAGGCTATCGCGATAGGGCTCTCAAAAGCGCGGCGCGCAGGAGTGAAGCTGCGAGCACCAGGCAGGGGAGAGGTTTCGGCGGAAACCAGTAAGCAGGCCGAGCGGGATTTTCGAAAGGGACAGAGCCACTCCCGGCGCAGGCCATCGGCTAAGCGTTCCCGCGCAACGAGTCGCGTTTTGAAACGAGAAGGTCACAGCGCTGCCTCGCATGCATCGCTATCGAAGCAAGCGCATGCTACTGCCAGGAAGCGTGGTGCCGCCGCGCGCCGGAGTTCGGCCATGAAGGCCGCTCGTACCAAGGGAAGCAGGGGCCGCAGTCAAGCCGCGCGCAAGGCCGCTCAAACGCGGCGTACTAATTCCCGCTGACGACCACCGAATTCATGAATCAGCGTCACTACGAAAGTTCTGATTCAGTTTGGCGGCGAAAGGGCGGCCTGAGCTTTTGACCTGCCGGGCGAGACTGGGAACGCCACTTCGCCTCGTCCGTTTTACAAAAGGAAGGTACGCCCTAGGCGCGTATGCAGGAAATTCTGTTGAGAGTCATGGCCGGTGGTGCAGTAGTTTCTGGCTTTGCACTGTTGGGTGACGCCTTAAAACCGAAAAGCTTTGCCGGACTATTTGGGGCTGCACCTTCGGTGGCGATCGCAACCTTGATCTTGACCGTGTCGACGCAGGGCAAGGAATATGCCAGCGTCGAAGCCAGGTCGATGCTCTTCGGGGCAGTGGCTTTTTTCGTGTACGCGCTTTTCGTCAGCCGATTACTGATTCGTGGACGCTTACCGGTTCTTTCCGTCACTGCCCTTTCGATGTTGGTGTGGTTCGGTTGCGCTTTCGGGTGCTGGTATGCAGTGTTGAGGTAGCCGGTGAAAGTCAAACTGGATACGTCGGATCTGGGGCGATCAAAGTGGTACGAATATTTCATCCGGTTTGCTTTCGGCGGCACGGTCACTGCGGTGGCGGGAATTGTTGCGAAACGCTTTGGTCCGGAACTCGGTGGGCTTTTCCTCGCATTTCCCGCGATTTTCCCCGCAGCCGCAACCCTGATCGAGAAACATGAGAAGCAGAAAGAAGAACGCGCCGGCCAAGACGGTAAGAAACGTGGAAGACGAGCTGCGGGCGTTGACGCCGCCGGAGCAGCGATGGGGAGCATGGGACTTGCGGTTTTCGCACTGATCGTCTGGCAAAGACTCCCGAATTCAAGGCTGGGCGTAGTGCTAGCCGGGGCAACCCTGGCATGGCTGGTGACGTCCGTATCGGCGTGGGAACTGCGAGAAAAAATATGCAGGCGTCTTCGGTTGAACCGTCGCAATGCCTCACACCAGCGATTGAACGCTCTTGCGCATCACGGATCGTCAACGAATAGGAGGCTTGATGAGTAAGAATGGCAATTCCAGAAGCGGGCTGGCGGACCCGTCCCGGCTTCGATCTTTGGATGGAGAGGATAACAAGATCATCCAAGTCGTAATCGAAACGCCTAAAGGCAGCCGCAACAAGTACGCGTTTGATTCGAACCAGAAGGTATTTGAACTGAAGAAAGTGCTGCCCGCGGGTATGACATTTCCCTACGATTTCGGATTCATTCCTCGGACGAAAGGTGGAGACGGTGATCCCGTCGATGTTTTGGTGCTGATGGATGAACCCGCATTTCCAGGTGTAGTGGTGAAGAGTCGGCTGGTCGGAATCATCGAAGGCGAGCAGTACGACAAGAAACAGACAGAGCGCAACGATCGAATTGTCGCGGTGGCCGACGAAAATCATAGTTTTGCCGACATCGAGCACATCGACGATCTGGGCAAGCTGTTCGTCCGAGAGTTAGAACATTTCTTCGTGAACTACCACGAGTTGAGCCATGAACAATACCGGGTGATTGATGTGCGGGGGCCGGGACATGCCCGAAAGCGCATTGAAGAAGGCATGCGCGCCGCGCGGCACGGCTGAGGTCAGCGCTTTTCAAAACAACCTCACAGGCCAGAAGCAACTCTAAGCAACGGGAGAAAAATTATGCCAACCAAAAAAAGTTCACGGAGATACGGAAAGGCCGCGGGCAAGACCGTAGCCAGCGCGATGCGGCGAAAGAAGAAGGGTACGCTTCGCTCGGGCAAGGGCGGCAAAGGCGGCAAGGTAAAGAGCCGCAAGCAAGCGATTGCGATCGGTCTTTCGGAAGCGCGGAAGAAAGGTGCAAAGGTGCCGCAGAAAAAGGCAGCCTGACGATAAGCTTTTTTGGTCGTGTTCCGACGCAGTATCAGCCACTGCGTCAGCATCTGCACACCTATTTCACGACGACTTGTATGTCACCTTGCTTCTCCAGCACTTCGATCCGAACTGCTCCAGCCTGACGTTCCAGGAGAAGGTCGACTCGATCATTGTCAATTCGAAGGTTCTTGATCCACAATTGCGGAATCCCTTCGGGCAAATATGGCCTGTCAAACACCAGATGTTTCTTGCAGCCATCGATCGAGAGTCCGAGACATGCTTCCAGCAGCAAGAATACGGAGCCCGCTGCCCACGCCTGAGGTGAACAAGCTACAGGATAAAGGGTGGGGCCCTCCCCCTCGCGCCGATCGAGGCCGCAAAATAGTTCGGGAAGCCGGTGGAGGTCGACGGCGCTGCTGGCATCCAGCAGACCCATCAGGATTTGGCCCGCCAATTCTCGAAGGCCATACTTGGCCACGCCACTGGCAATGATCGCGTTGTCGTGCGGCCAGACCGACCCGTTGTGATAGGAGAGCGGGTTATAGCGAGCCTCTTCCGATCCGACCGTGCGAACTCCCCAGCCCGTGAAAAAATCCCGGCTCAACAGAGTATGCGCGACCAGCTGAGCTTTGTCCGGGCTGGCGATCTGAGTAAAAAGACAATGGCCGGCATTGGATGCTCTCACCCGGCAGGCTTTCTTATGCCCGTCCAGCGCCAAAGCATAGGTGGATAGATCGTCGCACCAAAATGCTTCTTCGAACTTCGCTTGGAGTTCGGCAGCCTCTGCTTCGAGAACGCTTTCTCTTTGGCCATCCCCGAGAATGCGGCTGATTCTTGCTGCCGCCCGCTTGGCGGCGTACACATAGCCTTGCACCTCACACAACGCGATCGGAGCGTCCGCTAAAGTTCCATCGGCGTGGAAGATGGAATCATGCGAGTCCTTCCATCCTTGTTGAATCAAACCCTTGCTGCCGTGACGCGCGTATTCCACGAAGCCATCGCCATCCACGTCGCCGAACTTGTCGATCCACTGCAGGGCAAGATCGATGTGGGGCCACAAGCTCTGGATAAAATCGCGGTCGCCGGTGTAGTCGTAATAAGCTCCAGCCAGCATGATGAACAATGGCGTCGCATCGACGGTGCCATAGTAGCGCGCGAAGGGGACTTCGCCCAGCGCCGCCATTTCTCCCCGGCGCATTTCGTGCAGGATCTTGCCAGGCTCTGCTTCTACCTCGGGATTAATTTCTGTCGCTTGCGTGGAAGCGAGAAATTGCAAAACGCCTTTCGCTATCCTGGGATTGACCCAGAGCATTTCGAGCGCAGTGATGATCCCATCGCGTCCGAAAATCGTACTGAACCAAGGCACGCCTGCGTATGGGTAATCGTGTTCGGGATTCCCCATGGTCATCATCTCGACATCGGCGCTGGAACGACGGACCCATCGATTAAAGCGATCATTGGAGCTGGAAATATTGCACAGGCTCGCCGAGGCTGCTTTCATTTCGCTTTCGGCGGCAACCATCGCCCTCGTGTAACCGATCGAAGGCTCAGAGACCCGCGGATTACAGGAGATTACCAGTTGCAATACGACGGACTGTTTGGGGCGCAGCGAGATTTCAAAACGCAACCTCGAAGAAGAAATCTGAACCGGCTGTGGATGCGATTGAATGCAAGTTTGCCGGACAACTTTATCCAAGCCCTCGTAGGACAGTAAAATCGAGTTGCCTTCAATCCGATCGTCGAGTCTGCGGCCTCTTTTTTCGCGACGCGTGCCTCGCACTTCGAAAATATCGGCGAAATCAGCCCCGATGGCCAAGTGGAACGGAATATCAACCGGCACCAGTCCGTAATTACCAATCTGAAACTCTTCGTAACAGACATCGCGCCAAAGAAATTTGGAGCGCAGCATGTGGATGGTGCCGCGCTCCACGATCAGGTCGTGACCGTCGGACACATCGACATTCGCCAGGTCTGCAGTGAAGACAAAGTTGTCAGACTTCACCGTGGAACTTAGAAGCAGAGGCCGAGCATTCCACAAGGACAGACCTAATTCCGAGAGAAACCGGGTTCCTTGGAAGAATATGCCCTGCTCGCCCATGCCCAGCGGCTCGATATCCCCGTAGCGGTCGAACACAGCAAACATCTTTCCGTATTTCAGAACCCGGGCTCGATCGTCCGATGGTGACGACCTGGTCGCTATGTAGTACTGCTGGGTGACACTAGCTTCGTCCAACTTAGCTCTCCGTCGGCAGGCAGCACCGGTTGGGGGGCGCCTCTCACTATTCGATCATAGATGGCGAGGTAGTCCTGCGTCATGCGAGTCAAAGTGAAGCGCTCCTCGAAACGTTGCCGGCATTTCGCTCTGTCGATCTTACCAATTCTTTCCACCGCCTTGGCGCCAGTCTTCACATCGCGAACAAGAAATCCGGTGACTCCATTGTCGATGACCTCGGGAACGGAGCCAAAAGGATAGGCGATCACGGGAGTTCCACAAGCCATCGCCTCGATCATCACGATGCCAAACGGCTCCGGCCAGTTGACGGGGAACAAAAGGGCGGCAGCGTCGCCCAGAAATGCGTTCTTTTCGTTGTAACCAATCTCGCCGATGAACTCGATGAGCGAATCGTTGAGCAAAGGCTTGATGACAGCTTCAAAGTACTGCTCGTCGGCGCGATCAATCTTGGCCGCGATCTTCAGCGGCATGCCCACACGTTTTGCAATCTGAATGGCCTGGTCCAGGCCCTTCTCCGGAGAGGTGCGTCCAAGAAATGCCAGATATTTCCCCGGCTGTTCGTGGAAGGCAAGACTCTCTGCCGGCAATCCATGATGCACCGTGGCCTGCCAGTTGGCCCAAGGCAGAGGCGCACGCTGAGCATCGGAAATGGAAACTACAGGCATATCGGAAAAAGTGCGATAGAGAGACGCCAGGTCAGGAATGTCGAGCCGACCGTGCAGGGTTGTGACGTTTGCCAGTTGCGCCCGCCGGCTCAGGGGAAAATGCAAGTAATCGATGTGAAAATGCACAAGATCGAAATTGTCTCTTTCGCTGAAAACGTTTTCCAGCATGTTGACATGGTGCGCCAGTTGATCAATACATAGCGGATTCAGTCGCAGGGACTGTTGACATCCTGGGACCAAGCGCGCGGTGGTCATAGAGTCCCCGCTGGCGAATAAAGTCACATCGTGACCCAAGCGGACTAACTCTTCCGTGAGCCATGACACAATCCGCTCGGTTCCACCGTACAACTTCGGAGGAACACTTTCATAGAGTGGCGCTACTTGTGCGATTCGCATGGATGACCCTGTTTATCCTCCCCGTCGATTAAGAAATATCTCTGCGTGCAGTTCGGGCGTACCGGGTTTACGGACGCTCAAGTTGGAACGAGCAACGAGAACTGAAAAACTGAGGGAACCTGCCATTTACTCCGTAGGTTAAGGAACACGCCGCCGAATCCGTAGTACCAAATATCGATTCTATTGCGTTCGCTGCATTTCTACTCTCGGGAACATCCTGTATCTTGAGCGAAGCCAACATGTAGGACGGCTGTCCACGAATGCTCGGGATCAGAAAATTGTTGGAGCCGGAATCGCCGTTTTGGCCAAACGGTTACTCCCGGACGCAAAGAGCCACAGGGAACTCCCCCAGGATTTTCGAGAGAGCAATCTTTTCGCCGCCCTCGCTTTTTTGCGGATCAACGGTTTCTCCCGTAAATACGTTCCGATACTTCTTGGGACAACTGCAGAATGGGAGCAGAACCTGAGTATCTTCCCAGATTCGGTCTCCGATTGGCGGGGTGTCCGTATCGTTCAGCAGGCCAGCGATCAGGCGGGGAGCAGCCACCAGAGCAGTTGAAGTTTCGTACTTCCTCGCGAACGCGATCACGTGGCTCGCTTTAGCGCCCTCCACCACGAGTGGTAGATATTCGCCCTGCTGAAAAAGATCTGGTTGCTCTTGACGCAAGCACAAAGTTCTCCAGGTCACGTACAACTTGATTCGACCGTCCTCGGGAGTCTCCAGCAAGAGTTTGGCAGGATCGCTTCCCGACTCGCGGATACCCCGGAAGATTTGCTGACGACGGGCATAGTCGACCGGTTGCCGGTTGTCGGGATCAACCAGGCTAAAATCCCAAAGCTCATTGCCTTGATAAATATCAGGCACGCCGGGGCATGTGAGTTTGAGAAGCGTCTGCGCCAGACCATTCCACAGGCCGATGCGGGCAACACGGCGCTGAAATAGAAGGAAGTCAGTAAGGAACCGGTTTTGGGCTCCCGGCTTCAGCAAGGTCCCGACAAACGATGACACTGCCGTTTCGTATTCAGCATTTCGATTAATCCAACTAGTATTCTGCTTGGCCTCGCGGATTGCCTTTAACATGTAGTTTTCTATCCGCTCGCAGAACTTTTTCCAGTCGTCAGAATTGTTGAGAGACTGTGATGGCCACGCTCCCACCAACGTCTGATACAGCAAGTATTCGTCATTTGGCGAAGGGGCGGGCCTGCCGTTGACGACGGTCTTGTGGCTGCGATTGAAGCGTCTCCACTCCCGCACCCGAAGTCTCCATAAGCCCGACATCTCGGAAAGCACGTTGATCCGGGCACGCACGTCCTCGGAGCGCTTGGAGTCATGCGTGCTCGTTGCCAGCATGGTGTGCGGCCAATCGCGGAGGCGCTCCTGGTTCGCGGCGTGGAACTCGGGCGTTGTGGTTCCGAACCGGTGAAGATCGCTACCGACATCATTCAGCGAGACCAGGCGGTTGTAGCGGTAAAAGGCGGTATCTTCCAGACCTTTAGCCATTACTGGGCTCGTGATCTGCTGGAATTTCATGGCGAAGTTTGTCACGGCAGTGCGGTATCCGGGATTTTGCCCGTCGGCTATGCTCGTCAAAATCACTTCACCGACGAAATCGAAGATGCTGGTATCGTCGGCCGGGCTTCTCCCTTTCGCGGTTGCGATGGCGCTCCGAATATAGCGCGCGTCCTTATCAGAAACCTCGTCCGCTCTGATGTAGGTGCGGTACACGGGAAAGCTGGCGATGACTTTCGTCAGCGCATCGCGCAGGCTGTTGAGGGTGAAGTCGCAGGTGCGGCGTCTAGACAGGGCGATGCGGGTGAGTTGACTGGCAAGCACGTTTAGTTCACTGGCCAGTCCAACCCGCATGATCAGCTTGCGGCAGCGGTAGGCGAGGGCGTCAATGTCGATTTCATCGTCTACAAAGTTTCGGTAAATGCGATCCAGACTTACGGCCGCTGATGAGTCTACAAATACTCCGTTGACGAGATTGGCAAAGTCATAGCCCGTGGTGCCGCAGACGGGCCACTCAGCGGGCAGTCGTTCCGTTCCCGTAAGAATTTTCTCGATGACCACATAGTGTGGTTCGTGTGCAGCATTCTTGGTAACGGCGGCGATGCTGCGGTTGAGCCGTTCGAAGTACTGACGGGGATCGTACAAGCCGTCCGGATGGTCAATGCGTAAGCCATCGACTTTGCCATCAGCCATCAGACTGAAGACCAGGCGGTGGGTTGCTTCAAAGACCGCTTCGTTCTCCGTGCAAATCGCCGCCAGGTCGTTGGTATCGAAAAAGCGGCGGTAGTTGATGTCATCCGAGGCGACTCTCCAGTTGGCCAGGCGGAAGGCTTGCGCTTTGATGAGTTCGTGAAGTTGTTCGAAGCTGGCGGGATCAGCGGGGTCGCCGTTAAGCAACTCGACGGCTCCGAGAACGCAGGCGGCAATCTGCGGGGAGCGTGCGCATAACTCGGCCAGCCGGCGCTTATGGATTTCCTTGTCACGATTGCGCTCGGCAATGCGCTCGCTGCTGATCTCGTACCTTGCCGGCAAATGGCTGAACGAAGTAATCAGGCTCTGAAACTCAAGTAAGTCCGGATTCTGTTCGTCGAGTTTCGCCGCCGACGCGTTGGTGCAGTGCTGCAGGATCCGGGGATACTCCCGAGGATCCACAGGAAATCGATGATTGTGGTAGGAGACATCGAACTCGCCGCGCTCCTGGTGGAAGACAAGCTTGAGTTCGCCGCTCTCGAGGACCACCCCATAATGATCGTGCAGCACGGGAATTAATACCTTGCCGTGGAGTTCGTGTTTCAGCGGATGCCAGTCGATATCGAAATAACTGGCGTACACCGAGGATTCGCCGTTTTCGAGAACGTCCAGCCACCAGGCATTATCGTTTCCCATCACCCCCATGTGGTTGGGCACGATGTCGAGTAACAATCCCATGCTGTGTTCATGGAGAGTATTCACGAATCGGTCGAAGTCTTCAGCGCTGCCGATTTCGGGGTTGAGTGAGTTGTGGTCCACGATGTCGTATCCGTGCATACTGCCGGCTCGCGCCTTTAACAGGGGAGACACATAGCAGTGACTGATGCCGAGCGCGGAAAGGTAGGGAACAATCGCGGTGGCCTGCGAGAATGTGAAATCGCGATTGAGTTGCAGGCGATAGGTCGCGAGCGGGATGTGCCAGCGTAGCGTCATGATTCTAGAAACCATGTTACTGACCAGGGCGGCAGCGTATCTAACATAAGAGCATTTGGGCTCAGTTCGTCAGTGGCATAAATAACCTGCGAAGCCGGAAAAACCACGCCAGCAATGGAATTGCCTCCGAGATTCGCCATCAGGATAAGTTTCGACTCGTCCGCAAATTTCCAATGCGCGGTGAGGCCGCGATCTCCAAAACTTTTGTAATCCGCAGCGAGGACGCACCCGGCGGAAATGCGGGGGACAATGTGGTGGCACCGCAGTTTCAATAAATTACGATAGAAGCTCAACCAGTCCCGATGGCTGGATTGATTAATCTCGTTCCAATCGAGCCGAGATGCTTCAAAGGTGCTGATGGCGTTTGGGTCGGGGATCTGCTCGCGTTTGGCAGGATCGTTGAATCTGGCAAAATGAGCAAACTCATTTCGCCGGCCCACGGTGACGGCAGCGGCCAGAGCTTTTTCGAAATCGCAGAAAAAGAGAAACGGCGTTTCTGCCCCGAATTCTTCACCCATGAAAAGCAACGGCGGAGAAGGCGCGAGCAGGAGGATCGCTGCTGCCGCGCGCACTGCGCAAGCATCCGCGATCTTCGTGATCCGTTCGCCGAACGCCCGGTTTCCGATCTGATCATGATTCTGGAGGAACGAAATAAACGCAGCTGACGGCAGGCCTTTGGTGGATTCACCGCGCCTTTCGCCGTGCCGGTAATTGGAGACTTCGCCCTGGTACGCGTATCCTTCGATTAAACAACGGCCTAATTGTTCGAGAGGGCGTTCAGAGTAGTCTGAATAATACCCGTCGCGCTCACTCGTGATCAGCACGTGCAAAGCATGGTGTACATCGTCATTCCACTGAGCTGTGTAGCTCTTAGGTCGGCAGCGATCTGTGCGCTGAAGGTAGCGTGCCTGGTTGCGGTCGTTTTCCAGGATGAGGTGAACGTGGCGATCGGACCCGATCGAAGTCCGCACTGCAGCGGCCAATTCCGTGAGGATGTCGGGCGTGGAGTCGTCGATGATGGCGTGAACTGCGTCCAGGCGCAGTCCGTCAAAGTGATATTCGGTCAGCCAGTAGAGCGCATTGTGGATGAAGAAGTCGCGGACAACTCGGCTGTTGGGACCATCGAAGTTGATGCCATCGCCCCAGGGCGTACGGTGCCGGTCGGTGAAGAATTGTGGCGCATACGACCTGAGATAATTTCCTTCCGGGCCAAAATGGTTGTAGACGACATCGAGCAAAACCATGATTCCGTGTTGATGTGCGCTTTGAACTAGCTCCTTGAGTTCTTCGGGCCGGCCGTAAATGCTATCGGGAGCGAATAAGAAGACACCGTCGTAACCCCAATTTCGACGACCGGGGAAGTCTGCGACCGGCATCAACTCTACGGCAGTGATTCCGAGCTCCACGAGATAGTCGAGCCGTTCGCGCACTGCGGAGAAAGTCCCGGACGGTGTGAATGCTCCGACATGCAACTCATAGATGACGGCTTCTTCCCATCGCCGACCACGCCAAGCGACATCCTGCCAGTCGAAGGCAGCGGGATCCACCACCTCGCTCGGTCCATGCACATCGCGCGGTTGAAATCGAGAGGCTGGGTCTGGAACATCCTGTGCATCATCGATCCGGAAATAGTATTGAGTCCCGGCCTTGGCCGCATCGGTGACCAACTCGAACCACCCCTGTTCGCATCGGGTCAGGGGAATCCGCGTAGACTCTTTCTCCCTGGCAATGCAGAGTTCAACCTGGTGCGCGGCTGGGGCCCATAAGCGAAAGCGCACGCTCCCGTCGTCACCGCATTCGGCGCCGAACGGCATGTTATAGCGGCGCTTCATTCGATTCCTCTTTCTTGCCATTCCCGCGCCGTTCCATCAACACAACCATGGAACGCGCCTGCATCGGGTACGCCGCGCCCGCGTCATAGGTCTCGACGGCGCGCAATCCGCTTTCTCGCGACGTGTCCATCCACGCGGTCCAGCGGGCACCGGGTCGAAATGCCGGCAAAGTAAATCCCACATCTTCGTGGTAAGAGTTGAGCAGCACCAGGAAGTTTTCGTCGCTGAGTTTCCCCCCGCGCTCATCGGTCTCATCCAGTCCTTGGCCAGAGAGAAACATCCCTAAAGAGTGAAGCAAAGGTTCGCGCCATTCCTCTTCGCTCATCTCAGTGCCGCTGGAATTCAGCCAGAGCACATCTTTGACCGTCGCTCCCTTGATCGGGCGCCCCTGAAAAAAACGCCGGCGGCGAAATACGGGATGTCTCTTGCGCAAGCTAATCATGCGCTGAACGAAGGCCAGCAGGTCACGATCTTCCAGCTGCAAATTCCAATTCAGCCAGCTGATTTGATTGTCCTGGCAGTAGGCATTGTTGTTTCCCATCTGCGAATGCCCGATTGCATCTCCCGCATACATCATCGGAACGCCCTGCGAGAGCAGCAGAGTTGCCAGCAGATTCCGCTTTTGCTTAGCGCGCAGAGCTTGGATGTCAGGATTGTCGGTGGGGCCCTCAACCCCGCAATTCCAGCTGCGATTGTCGTTGTTGCCGTCGCGATTACCTTCGCCGTTGGCTTCGTTATGTTTTTCGTTGTAACTGACCAGATCCTGCAACGTGAAGCCGTCATGCGCGGTGACAAAGTTGACGCTGGCATAGGGACGCCGGCCGCTATGCGCGTACAAGTCGCTCGAACCTGTGATGCGATACGCCAGATCTCCCAGCAATCCGCCGTCGCCCTTCCAGTAAGAACGCACCGTGTCGCGGTAGCGATCGTTCCATTCTGCCCAGCCCACGGGGAAATTTCCGACCTGATATCCACCTTCGCCGAGGTCCCAAGGTTCGGCAATGAGCTTTACCTGCGAGAGCACGGGGTCCTGATGGATGATGTCGAGAAACGCCCCCAGGCGATCCACTTCATGCAATTCGCGCGCGAGCGTGGCGGCAAGGTCGAAGCGGAAACCATCCACGTGCATCTCGAGAACCCAGTAGCGCAGACTATCCATAATCAACTGCAGTACCCGCGGATGCTGCATGTTCAGCGTGTTTCCTGTGCCTGTGTAGTCCATGTAATGGCGGGGATTGTCAGGCATAAGGCGATAATAGGTGGTGTTGTCGATGCCCTTTAGCGAGAGGGTGGGGCCGAGATGATTGCCCTCGGCGGTGTGGTTGTAAACGACATCGAGAATCACTTCCAGTCCCGAGGAGTGTAGCGTCTTGACCATGGTCTTGAATTCGCGGATGGAGGCGGTTGCCAGGTATCGGGGCTCGACCGCAAGAAATCCGATAGAGTTGTAGCCCCAATAGTTGCGCAGACCGCGTTCCACGAGTTGGCGGTCATCGACGAAGGCGTGCACGGGCATGAGCTCGACCGAGGTCACTCCCAGTCGCGTGAGATATTCGATTACAGGCGCGGTGGCCAACCCCGCATACGTGCCGCGCAAGTGGGAGGGTACGTCAGGGTGGCACATCGTGAATCCTTTGACGTGAAGCTCGTAAATCAAGGTCTCGTGCCATGGAATTCTGGGTGGTGCATCGGCTCCCCAGGTAAAAGCGGAGTCGATTACTCGGTTCTTCGGCATTCCGCTGGCATTGTCGCGCCGGTCAAACGACAGGTCTTCCAATTTGTTTCCGACCCGGTACCCGAAGTGCGCGTCGCTCCAACGGATGGCTCCCTGAATTTGCTTGCCATAAGGGTCGAGCAAAAGTTTGTGATGATTGAAACGATGCCCTTGCTCGGGCGCATACGGACCAAACACTCGATATCCATACAATTGGCCAGGACGCACTTCAGGCAAGTAACCATGCCACACCATGTCAGTTTGCTCGGGAAGCGGGACGCGCAGCGTCTCACGTTTTCCGGAAACGTCGAACAGGCACAATTCCACTTTCTCCGCGTGTTCTGAGTAGAGCGCGAAGTTGACGCCCTCGCCATCCCAGGTTGATCCCAGAGGATAAGGACGGCCGGGCCACAGGATGGGCTGGGACTGGGACATTTATCTTCGATGCCTCCGGCATATAAGCAGAAAGCTTTTTGAAGCGTGTGCCTCAGCGAAAGCCATGAAGAATCTCCTTCGCCGCACGCCGCCCGCTTGCGATTGCGCCATGCACCGTGCCGTTGTGTCCAGTGACATCGGTGGCTTCCCCGGCAAAGAACAGTGTATTCTCGACCGGATCCGCCAAGGCTTTCTGTTCACCATCCGCGCCGACCAACCCGTAACTATAAGCTCCGCGAGAAAACGGATCGCTTTGCCAGTCGTGAAAGTAAGCAGCGTCGAGCAATTGCGTGATTTGATCGAGTCCCATGCCCAGCAAACGGCTGAGGGTTTGCAAACATCGATCGACAACGAAAGAACGGCTTTTACCGGAGAGACTCTCAGCACAACGGAACGGCGCCCACCCAGTAATAATCGGCAATTTCTTTGGCATCGTTGTCCACCAGGTGGGATACCACTCATCGTCAGAAAACAAAAAGCCCATTCTAGAAAGGGTTTTGTGCTCGTCACCGGGTGCGGAAATTGAGTCCCAGAAACGATGACGAAAGCGCAGGGTTACGCGGATCACTTTACCCATCTCCAGCTTCTTGAGCGCTTTCATATTTGTAGGAGGCAATGACGGAGTGAACTGCACTGCGCCGTCATCCCCTACGGCGGCCTGCAAAACACCCAGCGGCACCGTGACCAGCACGCGTCCAGTCTCGAAGTTGCAAGATTCGCTGGCTCGACGGGCCGAGATCTCAGCGCGACCTCGCGTCCACCGAACCGCGTCGACGATAGTTTGGGTTTGAGTATCGACGCCAGCCTTAGCTACATCCCTACAGAATATGTCGAGCAAATCCTGATATCCGTTTGCTGAGCGAAAGGCGCGATCGCCTTCAATCTGCTCCTCCGCTCGCATTCCTTCGACCAGCCAGTGCACGCCAACTCGATCCGGATCGGCTGCATTGAAGCCGGTCACATAGGCCAATGCCCGCTCGCGGGCCTCGCGTTTCTTCGGATTGTTTTTTGGGTTGCAGCAGCGATTCAAGAAGCTGAGGAACGATTCATCCGGCAAATTCGCATCCATTAGTTTCAGAATGTCGTCGACCTGCGAGAAGAACTCGCAACCGGACAGCCGGTCTTTTCGAAAGCACCAAGGTTCGGCATCGACTTCCGTGATGCTGACATTTCGCGCCCGCAGAGGCTCCCATATTTCCGGCGGCAGCCCGTGAATAAACTCGGCCCCGAACTCAATGGGAGCTTGACACACTGGATCGCGTAGCGTGAACATCCGGCCGCCAATCCGGTCACGCGCTTCGAGGATAGTGACAACAAGACCGGCACGACCCAACTCAGCAGCAGCTGCGAGTCCGGCCGCGCCTGCGCCAATCACGATGACGTCGGGAATTTTCGACATAACAAATTTGTTTTGACGGTCAGGAAACAAACGATCATCGTCCGATAACGGAACGATTCGATCGCCAAGCGAGCCTGCGAGAAAGCATGTGGTTATATGCGGCTCGATGCGAATTTAATCATGCTACTCTCCGGAGGCAGATTGAACATTCACTGTTTTCGGTGCCCAGTGGCGCCCGGTGACTGTGCCTTTTTGAATGACGGAAAAACAGCGACCGTCGCAAGGTGCCCCAGCCCGACTACGGCGTAGCGATCTTGCGGTCCGACTTGCGATAGAGGCTCATCTCCCTATTTCTCTCCCATTACGATCTTGTCTTGGATGATTTTTATTGGCCAAGCGTTGTGAGCCAATTGACAATAAACGCCCCCTTTTGGTTCCGTGATCTTGCCAACTAAGACAAGGGCCTAAGCCGACGATCGCCTCAGATCGATCGAACACGACCTCGGATCCAACCATCTAATGAATGTGACACGGGTAGGACTCAAGCGGGCTCTAACAGCCACTTATTACGATGTGTTGAAGCATCACACGCTGCAAACTGCGGCGGCACTTTCTTACTACTTTGTGCTGGCTGTTTTCCCGGGATTGATTTTTCTTTCCTCGATAATGGGACTAATACCTATGCCGGATTTGTTTGGACGCGTGTTGGGCACCATGTCGCTGCTGCTGCCACCCGACACTATGCGCGTCGTGCAATCAGTTCTGTTGGATGTGCTGGCAACCAATCGCAAGGCATGGCTGTCATTCGGCATGCTGGGTGCGATTTGGGTGACATCGGCCGCATTCGACGCGATCACGGAAGCGCTCGACATTGCCTACGACGTGCACGACGACCGCCCCTTCTGGAAGACGCGCCTTCGAGCCGTCGGGCTGGGAGTGATTACCGCGGGTCTGGTGTCGTCCGCGCTCGCGGTAATGATCGTTGGACCTCGTTTCGGTGCATGGCTCGCTAGCAGAATCTATCTTTCCGGGGAATTCGTGTTGCTCTGGCCCGCGATTCACTGGGCGGTTGCCATTGTGTTTACGCTGCTGGCAGTGGAACTGATATATTTTCTCGCTCCCAATGTGAGGCAGCGTTTTGGGGCGACGTTGCCTGGGGCAATTTTTGCCGTGACCTGTTGGATCGGGCTTTCGTACTTGCTCGGATTCTATTTTCGCCACGTCGCCAATCTCAGCCGGACGTATGGAACTCTCGCGGGATTCATCGCCTTCATGACTTGGTTTTACTGGAATTCATTCGCATTGCTGGTAGGCGCCGAACTCAATGCGGAATTGGCGAAGGAAAGCGCCAAGGGTCGACTGAAGGAAAAACAGCCAACGGTCGACGAGGATACTCTTCCTCGTGCCGCCTGACGCCAGCTTCCAAGGCTCTGCGTAACGCATGCGTAGCCCCGGACGACTTCGTCCGGGCGGCCGAGCAACGCTCGGCAGGCTTCGCTCTAGAACTTAGTATGGTAACGGCCGCCCACGGAGACTCCCCCCAGTTGATCGCGTTCCACGCTAACCGACCATTTTTTCGTGATCTGGTAATCGCCTTGAACGATTTCCTGTCCGGGCTGCGATACATCGGTCGAGAAGGTAAAAAGAAAATTCTTCGTCACTCGCTGCTGCAAGGCAATTTGCGCCGAAGGATTCTGACTATTGCCGCCAAGCAGCGGGTTGATTTGCAGGCTGGAGATTCCCGCGAGCTTCTGCACGCCACTGCTGAGCTGGCCGGCAGCCTGAGAGGCGATCATTGAATCTGTGCTTTGACTGGCCCCGGCCGATTCCGGCGTGGTCTTGCCCATCGCGATCAGGTTGATGATATCAGCGGTGGCGAGCGGAGGATCGGAAACATAGGAAGTAGTGAGCCTGTCGAAGGGGCCACGCAAATTCAACGTCAGGTTGTACTGCTCAACCGTAGTGGTTACGGAAACATCCAGCACCGGGTTAGTCTGATTCGGATCCGCAAAAGTTATGATTCCACGCTGCAGTTGGTAACGAACATTCCGGTAGAAGAGTTCTCCTGCGGTGAGATCGGTTCTGCCGATGATGACCGGATTGGCCGCAGTTCCGATCACGTTGAGATTCGCGCTTCCCTCCAGGCTGATCTGCGAACTGTTCGCGCTGAGATTGTCCTTCGACTGGACCGCAATTTGTAGCTTGATTGTGTCGTCGAAACCGGGCTGAGCGGGTGCGGCTGCATTGCCGCTGAACTGGTCGCCGAAACTGGCCAGATCGAAATCCGGCGTGAAGGAAAGCTGATCCACCAGCACACGCCCTGTCAAAGTGGAAGCTTGCAGTGTGCCCGTCCAGTTGACATTGCTGTCAAGCAAACTTCTCAAACCCTCGGGATATCGCAGGCGAACCGATTTCCCCTGCAGCGCAATATTAAATTGCAGGCTGGGGCGGTACTGGATTGAACCCCCCGCGGAAATCTCTCCGCCGTTAACTTCTCCCACCAAATTCGAGATTTGCACGCGCTCATTGCTCAGTTGCAGAGTGCCGTCTAATTTGTCGACGCTGACCGGGGCATCTGCCATCGACAGCGCGATATTCTGCAAACGGATTTGCCCGTCGACCGCAGGACTCTGGGCAGATCCTGACGTGCGAACGTCGAGAGCCACCGTTCCCGAACTTTTCAAGTCAGGAGAAACAATGCGCAGAATGTGAGCATCAATCGAGCCTTGCGCCGTGAGCGTCGGAGCTGCATTGCCGGCAAGCGGCACGCTTCCCTGTATGCGAACCGACGTATCAGTGCCGCGGATCTCGCAGGGTTGAAGTGTCACGACGGAATGAGCATAGTCCGCTCGAATCGGGCCAGCCGCTCCGATCTGCAGCGATTGGTAGCTGGCGCTCAGGGTGGGGATCGTGACGTGAGCCTCAAGTTTCGTTTTATCTTTCAGCGGGCCCTTCACCGTGGCGTGAAGCTCGGTCTCGCCCTTAAAGCCTTCGGGTACGCCGCCTGCGTATGTTGCCAGCAACACATCGAGCGGGACAACAGCGGTGTCGATGGATGCGTCGGTTTCATAATCGCCTGTGAGATCGACATGTCCACGAGCTCGGATAGAGGCCTGGGCGACTTGAGAATCAACAATAAGATCAGCTTGCTTGTTGGCAACATGAACTTCTGCCTTCACTCCGGCGATCGACTTCTGCTTCACCTCGAGTCTGGGCAACTGAAGGCTTGCTGTCAGTTGAGGATCGTCGAGGGTGCCCTGTCCGCTCGCGGAAATGCTCAGAGTACCGTTCACCGCCAGATTCTTAGCCTGCACCGTTTTGAGTTTCTGCAGGACGATCGAAGGAGCATCGAAACGAAGTTTGTAAGCTTTGGTTTTGGGCGTGAAGGTCAGGCTCGAATTGGCAGAGCCCGCGCTGGTCGCGACGTTCAGGGTTGAAACAATAGAGCTGCTTTCGGTATGGAACTTAAGAGCCAAGTTCTGAATCGGCTCATCGTAGACCCGCGCGTTTGCAATTTCGACCGAACCTGATCCACTGGGATTTAGTTGTGATCCATTCACAGAAACATTTGCTGACAAATTTCCGCTCACCGGATATTGAACATTAGCCAGATGCTCCAGATCGGCCAGTGACATCTGCCGCACCGCAAGATTTGCCTGGATAGGATTGGAAGGAACATAGGCCCAGTCGCTTAGTCCGATAGTTGCGCCGAATGAGGCTTCGCCGCGTTGCGAACTTATGAGGGTTCCATTCGACAGA
>CAWISU010000052.1:0-13171 GCA_963838765.1 uncultured Acidobacteriota bacterium
GGGAGACTTAGCTCACAAAAAGATCTTCCCCGCTCTTTATCACATGGTTCGACGTGGTCATTTGGATGTACCCGTGATCGGAATCGCCAGGGCCGGGCGCACGAACGAACATCTCAAAGATCGGGTACGCGACAGCGTGCAGCAGCAAGGCGATGACATCGACCAAGAAGCCTTGGCCAAGCTTCTCGAAGTTGCTTCGCTACGTCGGTGGTGACTATCAGGATCCTGCGACCTTTGACCTATTGAAGAAAACGCTCGGCTCGGCCACCCGTCCTGCTCATTATCTGGCGATTCCGCCAGGCCTCTTTATGGGTGTTGTGGAATCTGTTGCAAAGTCGAACTGCATGAAAAGCGCTCGCGTCATTGTCGAGAAGCCCTTTGGACAAGATCTTGCGTCCGCCCAGCAGTTGAATGCCGCGCTTCATGCCGTGCTCCCGGAATCGAGGATTTTTGGATCGACCACTACCTGGGTAAGAGGCAGTCCTCAATCTTCTATTCTTTCGCTTCGCCAATAGTTTTCTGGAGCCGATCTGGAACCGGAATTACATCGAGAGCGTGCAGATTACCATGGCGGAAAAGTTCGGGCTCTAGGACGAGGGAAATTCTACGATGCCACCGGCGCGATCCGGGATGTGGTGGAGAACCACATGCTTCAGGTCGTAGCCTTTCTGGCCATGGAGGCTCCTTCCAGCCTACATTGTGATTCCATCCGCGATGAGCAGGTTAAGGTGTTCCGCACATCTTCGTCCTGGACCCCAAGCATCTTGTTCGAGGGCAATTCAAAGGCTACAAAAGCGAAGAGGGAGTCGCACCGGATTCCGCCGTCGAGACGTTCGCGGCTGTGCGCCTCGAAATTCAATCTTGGCGTTGGTCGGGCGTCCCGTTCCTGATCCGCGCGGGAAAGTGCCTTCCGGTTACGGCGACCGAAGTGTTGGTCAAACTCAGAAGACCTCCACTCGCAGAATTCGGCGACACCAGCAATTATTTCCGCTTCCGTTTAGGGCCGGGTGATGTCCGCGAGCCTGGCTGCTCAAATAAAACGACCCGGCGAGGAACTGGTTTCAATGCCGTAAACTCACGGCAGTGGAAACACAAACGCCGGACGAGGTGGATGCCTACGAGCGACTTCTGGGGGATGCAATGCACGGGGATGGCATGCTATTCGTACGGGAGGACGCGGTAGAGGCGGCTTGGGCCATTGTTCAGCCAATCCTGGACAGTTCCAGCGCTCTACATTCATATGAGCCTGGATCGTGGGGACCTCATGAGGCTGACCGTTTAACCTCGGACCTAGTCGGTTGGCACAACCCGGAATAAGCACAGCCTTTGATATCGTCCATGCTGTCCGGCACAGCTCAGGTAGGCTATCGAGGAGATAAAGGCCGGTACTCCAACCGTTTAGAGGCCATCCATGGGTTTGTTACTGTATTATGTGCGAGGAGTTGATTGACCGTGCAAAGTAAGAAGCCGGGGAACGCTGGATTCATGGCGCCCCGGCTCTTTGCCGAAAGATCAATCTCAGCCCACTTTGATTGCGGCTTTGTAACTCGGGTTGCCTAGATTTGAAGCGACCATAGAGGTGGTGAGGTTTCTCCATGGTCTGCCTGCAGGCCGTGCGGTTGATGCGCTGAGGTTTTGCTGTTTGATGGGCTGAAACCATGAGGCTAACCGAGGGCGACAAAACCGACAGTCATCATTGAGGTGGCGATAGCAGCCGGTTGTACTTAATGTTTTTGCTGTGAGATTTTTGGGTTGCCGGTTTCTCCGCTGGCTTCACCTTTAGCGGTCCGCGATCACTTCGCTTCTCAGCCGCTAACATTGGGGTCAACGGATATTCCCCACTGCTTCAGAAGCCGTTCCGGGATGTGGCACCGGTCTTTGTTGCTCTGACACCATTGCCTTAGCTTCTCCGAGGTCACACAAGTCTGCTCATTCAATCCGAGCTTCCGGACCTGCTCTTCGAACGCAGTAGGAACAGCCAGGGCAGGCTCCATGGCCAGGGCTTGCGGAAGGCACTCGGCAATAGCGAGTTTATTGCAGATGTATAGACCCCGCTCCAGGAGAAGTCTGAGACTGTATTCAACCAGTCTGGAACCGATAGGAGCCTACACTGATTGTCGATCCATGCGAGCGCAGCGTCGCCGGCGGCAGCCAGAGAACCTTCAAGGATGCCAAAGTAGCCGGGTTGTCCTCCTGCTCCGTGATGGTATCGACGAACAATCTCATCCAGCAGCGTATCGCGGCCGCATCGAGCGAAAGATATGATTGCCCCAACATGAGAAAGCTCGGGCCTTTCTGAAGGCGTTCTACAAAGTGGGGATTTTCGCGTGTCATCGGCGTTCGTTTATTTATCTAGAGAGATTTGTTGGGAATAAGAATAAACCAAAGCTGGCGCATTCGCAGGTCACAAGCCTACTTTCCTGTGGGTCGCGCGCAAGGTGCGCTCCCCGCAGCTCGCATGGGCGACGCCGCGTTGCGGTATTGTTTTTGGCTAACGCCCTGGATTGGAACCGTCTCAGTATCGGGCGCAGGAGTGGCGATGCTGATCCGGGAGGCGTTTGTGCGCGGCTCATGGTCAACTGTTCGCGCCCTCCTTTCGGGACATAAGTCGCAACCATCGCTGCGGTATCGTATATGATTCGCACGATCAAGCCCAAGTCAGGCGTGATTGCCAAATCCCGAATGTACAATCTGTGGCCCGACATGAGAGTGGCAAGGTCTCGTCCATCTTCTAAATTCCAGAGCTTCAACATCCCATCAAACGAAGCTGAAATTGCTAATTTATCGTCAAGCGTCAATACGAGCGCTGTGACTCTATCCGTGTGTCCTTCCAGGGTCTGGACATGCTGGGCAGATTGCAAATCCCAAACCTTGAGCGTCTTATCGTCTGAGGCGGAGACCGCGAACTTTCCATCGCTTGTGATCCTCACGCAATTAATTGCCTCACTATGGCGCGACAGTGTTTGTGGAATAACGCCGACGATCCTTTATCGACCGCCATCCGGCGCAATGTTAGGCAGATCTAGGCTCGGCCGGTACGTCCGCGTCGACCCGCAAAGCCCCGACCTGGCGGCCTGGCTGGCCCGCCGGAGGTCCGTTCGGCGGTGACACAAAAAATAAGATCTTTTCTGCTCCGGTCACTGTAGAATACCTATAGCTTTTAGATATTGCAAAAGGGACAGATGAGCCAAAAGGGATACGTTCTTAAGGCCAACGGCTGGTGGTGGCTCCGGTATTTTGAAACTCGCATCGAGACGGGGGAGGCCCCTGACTACGAGAGGAAGATGAAGCGGCTGCAGCACGCCAGCAAGCTTGCCAAAGTGCTCCCGGAGCACCAGCGCCTGCGCCGACCACCCGAGTACGTCGAAACACTTCAGGCGGAGTTCCTGGCAAAGGTGAATCGAGGCGACGCCCAGCCAGAATTGCACATCACATTGGAACATTTCTTCACGGACGTTTTCCTGCCTCACATGGCGGAGCGCCGAAAAGTTTCGACAAATTACTGGCACCGCCTTAACTGGCAAAGAGAATTGGAACTGCGGATCGGCAAGATCCGAGTGCGCGACTTCACAACCGTAGATGCTCAGCGCACGCTCGACGCGATTGCCCGCGAGAACCCGAAACTGGAACGGCAGACACTGTTCAGGTACGAGTCGCTGATGTCCGCGGTGCTGCGCCATGCGTGCAGTCAGGGCTATCACCCTGGACCGAATCCAGTTTCCTTGGCCGAGGTTGCGGCTGGCCGACCGTCGAAGGTGATGCCGCATTGTACATTGGCCGACGCGAAAAATATGCTTGTCGTCTTGCCCGAACCAGCGCGGACCGCGGTCGCAATTGCCGCCTTCACTGGCTTACGGCGTGGCGAGATCGAAGGCTTGCGATGGGAACACGTTCTCCCTGACTCTGTCAGAGTCGAGTGCTCGGTGTGGAACGGCAAGGTGCATGAAACGAAGACGGCGGCGTCAAGAGCCCTCGTCCCTCTAATTCCCGCATTGAAGATCATTCTCGAAGCTCACCGGCTCCGCGCGGGAAACCCGGCCATCGGCCCAATTTTCCCTACTTCAAAGGGCGCGCCTGTATCACTAAACAATATTTTGAACGACCAGATCCTGCCGACGCTTCGGCGCTGTGCTCACTGCGGCAGGCCGAAAGACAAGCCGCACGTCGGCCACAAATACCAGCGTGACGAGTCGCGGCCCGACTGGAAGGGGTGGCATGCGTTTCGGCGTGGGTTGGCCACAAATTTACATGACCTCGGTGTAGACGACCTGACGATCCAGCGGATCTTGCGCCATTCGAGTGTCGAAGTCACACGGCGTGCTTACATTCGCACACTTCCGGAGCAATCGATTGATGCGATGGGGCGGCTCGAAAGCAAGTTGAGTTCGATGATTCAGTAATACACAAACCTAAGGAGAACACCCATGACGAAGAAGAAAAACTACAAAGTAACGTGCAGCCAAGAAAGCAACGCCAAGACGGGAGCACCAGACCACAAAATACGAACTCGCGGGAGAGCTTTCGGACAAGATTAAAAGCCCGCAGCAACTCCTGATCCGGGACGAAACAGACGCCTCAGCGCGTGGTCACGTTTTACCTTACGGCCTGGAAGGAGGTCGGCGTGGTGAAGGCAGTGGCGTAAACCCAAGAGCCCCCGATGCAAAGAGGCCCGCCGAAATTTGGCGGGCTTTCCCTTCTTCAGTGATCCACTTTGCAGAGCATACCCCGGGCGACGTCAGCCCCAAGGCAATACAGCTTAGGTGTCGGATTGAGCAAGTAACTTCTTCAGCGCGTGAACAATTAACATTTCGTTTTTCGTGATCGCGAACCCGGTGCGGTCTATCTCGGGACCATCTTACCCAAAATAAGCCGGATTGCCTCCGGTCGCTGCTCCCCGGCAGAACCCTCTAGCGTATACGACCGCTCGAATGCATTCGGCCCTGTTATCTTCAATTCCCACTGGTCACTCGCTCGAGACCCCATGATCGAAACTTGCCAGTCCCCGGACCTATCGGCCAGAACATGTTCGACGACCGCTCGAACCTCTGCCTGCATATTCGGATCTCCAGTGTGTTGCATGTCGACTGAAACTGCCATACGGCTCTCATCCGCTAACGCAATTCTCTCCAGTCATTGTAGTGGACGAGCAAAGGACAGTTGGTGGCCGTCTGGATCGAGCATGTGGAAATAGCGTTCTCCCCAGGAGGCATCTTGTGGAACTTCCGGATCGAATCCCCGCTCGCTCAGGTGAGTCCATAACGCGTCCACATTCGCGACGTGGAAGACTAGCCGTCCCCAGCGAGTCACGGTGTCGCCCTGTTCCAGATTGAGGATCGCCGATTTTGTGTCTTTTGAGCACAGTGAAGAGAAACCCGCGTTCTCTCCACCATAGAGAAGCTCCATACCCAGAACGTCTCTGTAAAATCGCACTGACTCCATCATGTTCGCAACACGCAGCGTGACCGCGGAAATCTTTTCAATCGTCGGCTCCATAGCCACGAGTTTACCTCGCTCACCCTTGAGTTTTACGCGACCAAAATTGACCAACCGATCTAGTTTGGAACAAAACAGCGATAGCGTCGCCTTTCGTGATAGAGGTCTTGTCACGTCACATTCCGCCCGCGTTGGGTGAGACTCCCACGGCGTGAGCAAGAGCCTAACCCAAAACAAAACGCCCCAACACTCATGTGAGTGATGGGACGTTAGTCGAACAGCCCTCCCCCGAAGTCTGCTCAATCACACTCTACCGTGAGTGGTCTAAACGCGGAAAGTCACGTTAGGAACAACGTCCTAGTTACGAGTGAGACTTGCAGCCTCCGGCGCTACGCGGCCTTCTTTTGCTGTTTGATCCTCGCCCATCTTGCCCGCTGGAACGCTGCGATCTTGCGGCGAGCCGCCGCAGACATGGTGCGCTTCACAGGCGGCGAGCTCGTTGTTTTCGCTGGTTCCACTGCCTGCGATTGCTTCCGAGCCCTCGCCCACCTCGCCTTTTGCGCCTGCGCCATCTTCCGCCGTGAAGCTGCCGAGATGATTCGCGTCGGTTGATTCGCCTGCCGGGACGGTTCCGAACCGTTTAACGACTCGATCACTGAAATCGCTTGATCTAACTTTTCCACGTGCAACTGCGCCTGCTTGCGCTCGGCACGAAGCTCCTAGAGCGCATTGTTAAGGTTTCCCATGGTTCCCCCTCGATTTAGACAGCGGCTTATTGTAGACGGTTGTTTGGATAATACCTAGTAAAGCCCCGATTCCAACGCCACTCCCAACCTCTCTTTCCCCCGGCAACTTAGAATAAGAGGATGGAATACGTTGATGTGCTTGACTGGTCAGGTCGCCCTACCGGAAAGAGAAAACCCAAGCCGGAGGTACATCGCGACGGCGACTGGCATGGCGCTGCCCATGTTTGGATCCTCAACACAAAGGGGCAGATTCTTATTCAGCGGCGCTCGCCCACGAAGGAAAACTGGCCTGACTTGTGGGATGTTTCTGTAGCCGGGCACATCTCTGCCGGAGAAGAACCTGTTGAAGCGGCGCGCCGAGAAACACAAGAGGAGCTTGGAATCACACTTGCTCCCTGTGAATGCCGCTATCTCTTTGCGGTTGCCGAGCAAGTAGTACTCAACAATGGCACGTACGTCGACAACGAATATCACTACGTCTTTCTTGTTGAAAAGGACTTGGACGTCGGAGATCTTAAGTTCAGCGACGGAGAAGTCGCTGAAGCGAAGTTTATAGCGCTCGGGGAGCTTCAAACCAATCTAACAACCGATCCAAGCGGCTTTGTCCCACACGAGGAAGAGTACCGGAGGCTCTTCGAAGCATTGCAGAACTCTTGCTAGAAAATCGCGAAGTATAATATGAGGACGCAGAGCTGAGGCAGGATTTAGACGCCGAAATCTTTATCGGAAACCAACTGACCACACCACAACCGCACAACCGCCCGACCGTCATGCCGAGGTGTTCACTTGGACGCGACCGCCGCGCCGATGTGGTCACCTCGATGAGGGCAAAACAGTTCTGATTCGGCAAACTAATGCCCCAACCATTTTCGCATGTTGGGTTGTTACGCCCGTCCGTGGCATGCAATGACATCTGCATGCAGAGCGCAACCAAGATCGTCGACACCCCCGGACAAGAAATGCGCCGGTGGCTATGCAAAGCCCAGTGTCGGATCGAGCCAGCCCTAACCCTGTGGGAAAGTATTTTCCCTGTGAACACGATTTCAATGTTGCTCTCCGTTCACGACTAAGATGCATAACCCGTAACACCCTATGAAGGTTACTATCGTGCCAAAGAAACGTTTTTAAAGCCCACCTTGTCTGACAGCTTACACGTGCGCTAAATGCTTTCACTGGTGCGCATTCCGACGCTCCAACCCCGACGGGAATAGACTCTTCGATGCTGATGCATCCGTTGATGAGCAGTGGCATCGCGATTGCCCCCATGACCTTACCCGAGAGGGGAAATCGTGGAGGGGCTTCTGTTTACATCATTGCCGTTGCCGCAGTCACGCTGGAAATTATTCGTGACTGGGTGGAGCGTGCAAGCTCTCACGTTGGCAGGCCTTACCTTTATGAGCATCCGACTGCACCAGGACCTGATCGCACCCGCAGACTATCGGGTGACGAATCTAGTGTCCCAGGAAACGCTGCTTCTCCGCGAGCAGCAGCCCGTTATCCCACGCGTGGAGGCACGGTCTAAGCCCCAAATGGAAAGGCCCCCCTCGCTAGAAGCCAAGCCGGTTGCGGCGGCGCTTGTAGTGACCACACAGATACACGCCCTGCCCGAGCACAAACTGCCGGAGCCTGATCACCCCGCGCCAGAGCTGAAACTCGACAGTAAGATGCCTGTGATTTCCACTGCACCGACTTCGAAGATCGTGGCCGTCGGTACGTTTTCCACCGACAATCAGGTTGCCGCGACGGCCACTAAACCCGCCGCAACAGTGAAGGCCGGCCATTTCGGTGACCCGAACGGCTTCCCTGCGGCAGAACATCGCCAGGTCGCCAACATTCTTGAGGTCGGACCGTTCGACTTACCCAACGGGTCAGGCCATGGCAACGGGACCGGAGGCGCAAACCCGGGCGTGGTAACGGGTTCCGGATTTGGTAACGGGGCCGTCGAGACTGCCAACAACGCGGGCATTCATCCTAAGACAGCATCACACCAGCCGAGTAAAGAAGCCAACGCTCCAATCGAAATCACCTTCACGCCTAAGCCCGATTACACGGATCAGGGACGGAAGCTGAAGATTAACGGAGAAGTTCGCCTGGAGGTGTTGTTCAAGTCCGACGGGCAAGTCCACGTCATACGAGTGCTGCAAGGGCTGGGGTATGGACTGGATGAACAAGCGGTGAAGGCCGCCGAGCAAATCAAGTTCAAGCCGGCTTTACATGAAGGCCAGCCCATTGATTCGATGGCTCAGGTCCACATTATTTTCGAACTTATTTCGTGAGGAGAGTTATGCGTAGTTTCAGAACCATCGTTTTCTTGCTGCTTGTATCCGCGACAGCAGGGGTTACAGCTGAAAACCCGAAACCCTCGCCAGTCCTCTCTTTCGACCAAACCGTCGACCGGGTAGTAGAGCGCGAACGCGGGTTTGTCGCAACCATGAAGGGCATGCACCCTCTGGCCGAAACTTATATCCAGAACCTTCGTGAAGACAATGATCATAACGTCGAGCCGTTAAGTGATCGGTATTTCCTGGGGCGGCTTGACTTAAATGACGGTGTCCGCGATTCACAGTTCCAGAGGCAACGCGAAGGATTTCTGCGTCACGCTTTGAATCCCATCTCCGCTGCTCTCGCGTATAAGTTCTTGCCGCAAGGCTTCGCGCAGATGGTGGTGCTCGATCCAAACTTCCAAAAGAGTAATTATCGGTTCGCTTTTGTACGGCGCGAATTTCTCGGCGAAGCGCGCTGCATTGTCATCGATGTTCAACCCAAAGAAAAGACGCGAGGAGGTTTATTTACCGGGAGAATCTGGGTCGAAGATCGCGCCTTCAATATTGTCCGCTTCAACGGGACCTATTCCGATCATTCAAATTTCACGCATTATCTGCACTTTGATAGTTGGCGTTTTAACCTGCAAACCGATGTGTGGCTGCCTTCCTACATCTACGTCGAAGAGTCAGGTACAAAACGTGGTAGCCCAGTTTTCCACGATTTGTATCTCAAGGCTCAGACGCGTCTGTGGGCCTACGATCCGGAAACGGTGAGTCGCGAACAAGAGTTTACGCAAATTAAAGTTGACAACTCGGTGGATGATCGTCCAGTTGCCAAAGACAGCAGCCCCGTCGAAGCTCAGCGCATCTGGGAGCGGATGGCGGAAGACAACGCGGTAGATCACTTGGAGAAGATCGGACTGCTTGCGCCGACGGGCAGTGTGGACAAGATCCTGCAGACCGTGGTCGATAACCTCATCATCACTAACAAGCTTCAAATCGAGCCCGATGTGCGCTGCCGCGTACTGCTGACTCTGCCTCTCGAGTCTTTCCCGATAGGTCACACCATCGTAGTCAGTCGGGGCCTGCTGGATGTGCTGCCGGACGAAGCATCCTTGGCCATGATTCTGGCTCACGAACTCAGTCATATTGTGCTGGGACATCACGTCGATACACAGCTTGCCTTCAACGACCGCTTCTTCTTCGCCGATACAACTACTTTTCAACATCTGCATTTTGAGTTGGATGCCGCAGAGGAGAAGACTGCCGACAACAAAGCTATAGAGTTGCTGGAACACTCGCCATACAAGGACAAACTGAGCAATGCAGGACTGTTCCTCAAGGCATTACAGGATCGTTCGCCGGTGCTCACCAGCTTGATCAGCCCGCGGCTGGGCAGCAGGATGGCGAATGCCAACACCACCCGAATGACTGCGGTCTTCGCCTCTGCGCCAGCTTTGGAGAAGCAACGCCTCGATCAGATTGCCGCGCTCCCGATCGGTAGCCGGGTCAAGGTGGACCCTTGGAGTAATCAACTGACGATGATGAATGCGACTCCAGTTGCGCTTTTATCTCCGAGGGAGAAGATGCCGTTCGAAGTTACCCCATTTTTCCCCTTTCTAAGCTATAGCCAGGCTGACAGAAAACTTGTGGCCCAGAGTACTGTAGGTCCGTAGAGCAATTCGGCAATGCTGCTTATCCGTCGGCGGTCACAACTGAAGCCTCTCCTAAGGATCGTACTGCTGATCAGAAAGGATGTAATGAGAAACACAATGAGGACCATCGGAAAGGTTTGTTTTTTCGGGTTCATGGTGGTGGCGGCTGCTTTGGCGCAAAGTGGGCTGCAATCAGCGCCGTCACCTGCGGTCGCCGGGCCAGCTTTCAATTTGAGCGCGGGCTATAGCCACCTCTCAATGCCGATTCCCGGGGCCGGGCGTGCGAATTTCAACGGCTTGAATTTTAGCGGAAACATCGATGTAAGCTCGCGTTGGGGCGCGACGCTCGACTCTACTTACCTCTATACGCCCGACGTCCTCGGTACCCACCACCAAGGCTATATCTTGAGCCTTCACACCGGTCCTGTGTTCTATCCTGTTGCGCACGGAAATACCCGCGTCTTCGTTCGCGCACTGGCGGGTACGGCTCTAGTCGACGGCGCCGTACCAATAACGGTGTCAGAGGACTATCATGGCTGGTTGTTACGGCCATCCTACGTGCTTGGCGGAGGAGTCGAGCACCCGGTTTCGGGCCAATTAGCCCTTCGCGTGATCGGAGATTACATGCGCACAGACTTTTATGATTCTGTTGGGGCAGTGCGGCCGCAGAACAATCTTCGGTTAACCGTGAGTTTCGTCTTTCGCCTGAAAGAACGTCCCCGCAGATCCAGCGCGCAGCTTCGGTAATGGGCTCGATTGCTGAACTGTTTCCGTCCAGCAGCCCGCGGGTTCTCCCGCCGCCCTTTGTCGATCCGGTTTTGTAGTGAGAACGTCAAGGAAGTGCGACGATAATGAATCACCGGAACCCATCTCGGCGGGGCCCGGCAACAGCCCGAGGGATGCACTTCCAGGTCGCTCTAAACCCCATTTCCATATCAGACAGCACCCATTTCCCACAGCCAGAACACGACGCCAGCCGGAACGCAAAACGTGCCGGCTTTGAAATCGAGTTGGCCCCAGCTTGCAGTTAACTTGCAATGGCTTGAAGTCAGATTGGCTTCTAAGTTCTGCAAAAGATGGGTAGGCGCGGCAGGAATCGAACCTGCAACCCTCGGATTAGAAATCAGATAATAAGCAGGTGGGCTCGATAGTTTTCATTGGCATAGAGTCATGCTCGGGGCTCTCAGGTGGGCGGAAGCGCTCTCAGGTGGGTCCGAACTTGCATTGAAACTTGCAATAAATAATGGCGTCGCTTCGAGCGCCTGCCGGGCTTAATTGCAACCCTGATGACGCCGCCACGGCTATCTCCGAAGTGGTCGCGGGAATCTAAGCTGAGTCAGGCGAGCGGCGAAGGCCCATACGACACTGCAGTTGCCTGCGGTACCGGCGGCTCAGGCGCAGTGTCATTCCATGATCGAGGAGCACGTCGTAGTCGCCATCGGCGTTTAGCTTGAGCCCGCGAACGCGATCGAGGTTGACAATCGTAGAGCGATGGATCCGGCAGAAAATAGTCGGGTCCAACTCCTGATGGAGATTCGACAGGCTGCGGCGCAGAAGATGGGATTTCCCGCCCACATGCAGGCACGCGTAATAATCGGCCGCTTCGATCCAATCAATGTCGGACGGCTTGACGAAGAAAATTCGCCCGGCGCTCTTGATCGCGAGGCGATCCACCTTGCGGGGCTGCTTCAAGCCGGTCGCGATTCTTTCTTTGGCGCGGCTAAGGCATCGCTCGAAGCGGGCGTTATCGAAAGGCTTCAGCAGGTAGTCGAGCGCGCCGGCTTCAAAAGCTCGCAAAGCGTATTGATCGTAAGCGGTGACGAAGACCACGGCGGGAGGCATGTCCGCTCCCAGTAGTTCGAGTACGTCGAAGCCATCGCATTCGGGCATTTGTACGTCGAGGAACACCAGATGGGGTTGGCTGGATCGAATCTCGGCCACCGCCTCTGCGCCCGAGCCACATTCGCGCACCTCGGCGATTTCTGGATCCTTCCGCAAAAGTACGGTGAGGTTTGTGCGGGCAAGTGGTTCGTCGTCCACCACGAGTGCGTGCAACCTTGGGGTTGTGGATTCGGAACGCACCAATCAGGCCTCCCGGAAGGGCACAGAGACTGAGACTTCAACGCCGTTGTCTTGATTCTGCAGGCGTAGATCGAACGAATCTCCGTAGAGGCTTCGTAGCCGCATGCGCACGTTCGAGATGCCGATGCCGGAACCGGCTGTCTCCCAATCCGCCGTCAGGCTGGGGCCATCATTGAAAATGCTGAGTGTGAGCATGGCATTCAGGCGCGAGGCGCGGATACGAATGGTTCCGCCTTGTGCGCGCTTCGCTATGCCATGTTTGACCGCGTTCTCGACCATCGCTTGCAGGATTAGATTCGGTACCTGCGCTACGAGCAGTTCCTGCGGAACATCCACAGAAAGGTGAAGGCGGTCGGCGAAGCGGACTTTCTGCACGTCCAGATACCTTTGTAGAAAATCCATTTCCTCGGCCAAGGGCACTTCCTGGCGGTCGGAGTCCTTGAGGATACGGCGCAGAAAATCGCTAAGGCCTGCGATCATGCTGACCGCGTCGTCATTACGATTCTCCCGGACCAGTCCGGCGATGGCGTTGAGGGAGTTGAACAGAAAGTGCGGCTCGATCTGGTGGCGAAGTACGCTGAGTTGGGCTTTAGAGAGTTGTTCATTAAGACGCGCGGCTTCCGTTTGTTGTTGAGCCAGGCGCTCGCGCGAGTCCAGCATCGAACCCACGGCGAGGACCGTGCCGTAAAGAATGAAATACGCCAGCAGGCCGTTTTCGAACTCATTAAGCCATGCCGCTTTGAAGGGTGACGGAGTCGGATTGGCCCAGGGGTTCAGCAGCGCTTCGAACAAACCTCTCCACGCAGCATAGACCAGACCTATCGTGAGACAGGCCCCAATGTGAATGGCCCAGGTAGAGATATGCGTCCATTGCGACAACGGGTGTTGTCGGCCGAGGCGAAGGACGAGCGGCGTTGCGCATGCCCACGGCAACCAGGCCACGAGCAGAGTGATGAACAGACGAACCCAGGCGTGGTGCATGCCTTCCGAG
>CAWISU010000053.1:0-12680 GCA_963838765.1 uncultured Acidobacteriota bacterium
TCTCGCTCAGGGCCCAACAGCCAACACAAGTGCTGAAACCAGAACTGTCAGGAATAGGTTGGCTGGAGGACTATGCCAAACTGAGCAACGCTCTGTACACCAACACCACAGACGCAGATGGTTGGACGGCGGATGCCAAAGTCGATGGCTGGACAGAATTGCAGAACGTCAGGGTAACGATCCAAGCGGACTTCATTGGGCTGTCTACGAGCGGTCTTTTGGCAACGGTTGGTGCGCGAGCGCCGGGCTTCGGGTTTCATCACCGCGGGCAACACAGGCGCTGCGATGGCTACAGCGAAAATGGTGCTGGGGGCAATCCCGGGAGTGGACCGGCCTGCTCTGGCGGCTATTTTTCCCACGGCGATTGGTACGGTCGCTTCGCTCTTGGACGTTGGCGCCAACGTTGATAGCAAGGCGCACAACCTTGAGCAGTTTGCGGTGATGGGAGAAATTTATTTTCGCACCATGTTTGGAACCAAGCGTCCGCGGGTGGGATTGCTTTCGATTGGCGAAGAAGAAACCAAGGGGAACGAATTGACGCGGGAGGCGTTTCAGCTTCTGCAGAAACTTCCGCTGAATTTTGTCGGCAACGTGGAAGGCCGTGACCTGTACAACGGCAAAGTGGACGTGATAGTGGCCGACGGGTTCGTGGGCAATGTTGCGTTGAAGATTTCAGAGGGCGTGGCTAACCTGGTTCGGTCCACGCTGAAAGAGTCGCTCAAGGCGACGATCACCCGGCAAGTAGGATATCTGCTCTCGCGCAGCGCGTTCGCTGATTTCAAGAAGCGTTTAGACCATACCGAATACGGCGGCGCGCCCTTGCTGGGAGTGAAGGGAGTTTGCTTCATCACTCACGGATCGTCGAATGCCAATGCGATCAAGAATGCTATTCGGGTGGCGGCCGAATTTGCTGAGCATCCGATTAATTCAGAGATCGAAAGAACCTTGACTGGGATTCGAGCGGCGCGGGCGGCGCGCAGCGGAATCGAAGACGTTGCAAGCAACGTCTCAACAGTTGTCCGTTTATAAATGTTGCTTGCTGCGGCTCAGCATTGCCGAAAGTCGCTGGTTGTCATCCCGATCGCATGATTATGACTGCTGTTTCAAATATCAACGGGCCTGTCGCATTTCTTTTTCCCGGCCAAGGATCACAGGCCATCGGTATGGGAAAAGAATTGGCCGAAGAATATTCCATAGCCCGGCAAACATTTGAAGAAGCCGACGAAATCCTTGGGCGCAGGCTCTCGCAGGTTTGTTTCGAAGGTCCTGACGAGCACCTTCGCCTTACCGAAATCACGCAACCGGCGATTCTGACTGCGTCCGTGGCGGCTTGGCGAATATTGGACGAAAAGGGTCTCAAGCCCGCGTTCGTCGCCGGACATAGCTTGGGTGAATACTCCGCGCACGTTGCCGCCGGAACTCTCAGCTTTGCGGACGCGGTGCGTACCGTGCGCCATCGCGGCAAGTATATGCAGGAAGCCGTTCCCGTCGGTGTGGGGACGATGGCGGCGATTCTTGGCATGGAGTTTGAGAAGGTCACCGCGGTGTGCCGCGATGCAGCGCAAGGCCAAGTCTGCGATCCCGCGAATATCAACTCACCAGACCAGATCGTTATCTCAGGTCACACCGCAGCCGTGGAACGCGCCACAATGCTCGCTGACGAACGCGGCGCCAAGCGCGCGAAGGTCTTACCGGTCAGCGCTCCGTTTCATTGCTCGCTGATGAAGCCAGCGCAGGATCGTCTCGCCGCCGATCTTCTTTCCGTTACTTTCAACAATCCTGCAGCCGGAGTGGTCTGCAACGTTGACGCTGCATTGCTGCAAGATGGGGACCGGAGTCGCGACGCGCTGATCCGCCAGGTTACAGGCGCAGTAAAGTGGGAGCAATCCATGCGCTTGCTCATTGCCCAGGGTGTGCGGACTTTCGTGGAAGTAGGCCCCGGCAAAGTGCTATGCGGGCTCATGCGGCAGATCGACCGCTCGATGGCGGTTCTCAACGTAAGCGATGAAACCTCACTGCAAAAGACATTGGAACAGCTTGCCGTCCGGATTTAATCGAGTGTGTATTCCAGCATAACCTGCATCTCGGCGTCCCCAGGCACTCCGGCGTGGTTCATGTGGAACACGAGATAATCCTCAGCATTGAGTGCCAATGTTGGTGAAGAACTGAAGTGCCGGGATGTAGATGAAGCAGTACCGTTGTCCGGTACCCAGGTCTTCAGGATAACGTTGTAGAAAATGTCCTGCAGGATAAAACCGTCGTTCACAACGTTGAGGTTATTGGGATTGTAGATCTCGACTCGTCCGAAATTCGGGCTCTCCGGCGAAACAAATGGTGCGCCCGGATCTCCGTGAACGAACTTTGGCACGCCATGGGAAACCGCGGCCCGGCATAGCACTTCGGCAAAGCCTGATGAGCTGCCGGGAGCGGAGGTAATCATGAAAGCGGTGTCGATATTAACGGAGGTCAACGTCATGCTGTTGCGAACCTGAAAATAAACATCCGCGCCGTTGTCGTTAAGATTCGTTACTTCCCATCCGAAGCTGGCGATTCTCAGATTTGGCTGCGTGTTCGCGCGCGCTGAGGAAGACGTCAGGCCGGTGATAGCTCCAGCCGCTACGCCAGCCAGCGCGAGCCCGCTGCCGGATACAAACGCTCGTCGAGCTTTCTTCATGTCAACTCTCCACGACAGCTTGGTCCGGTGATTTGGTACTACTCCGTTAGCCAAGTCCACCAGTTGCCGCAGGCTATTTCGTTGGGCGAAAAAGACAGAGTCTTGTTGGATTTTTCTACCCAAGCGTAGGCGTGTTCGGTGCGAGAATTTACCGTGACTTGAACGATGACCCCGCTGCCTCCGCTCGGACTCAAAGAACAATCCACCGAATAAGACTTCACCAGACCCCACTCTCCGCCCGGTCCCCAGTCACGATAGAAGTCGTTGAACGCGTACTTGGAATATTGATTCGCGTGCTGCTTCCAGTCAGGATCGCGGAACCATATCCCGTAGGCGGCCTCGTATTTTTGGCTTTGCAATGCAGCAAAGAACTTGTTAACCGCATTTCGCTCCGGGTAGTCGCGGTAGTGATAGACCACCCACGCCGCGACGAGAACAAGAATGATCACAAGGACGATCCGCATCCGCCGGCGCCGGTCGCGCGCAGGATCGTATTTTTCAGCATCCATGAGGGTCATGCTTCCATAAGCATAACGGAAACCGGAAGAGAACAAAAAGTTCCCTAGCAAATTGGGCAATTGAGTAATCGGGAGATTGTGTAATTTGTTGGGAGCCGGGAACGAAAGATACTTGAATTACCAATTGCACAATTACCAAATTGCCCGAATATGCTGATTCCGGCGAGGTTCGATCCACGGGCTGCCTTGGGTATCGATGCAAGCCGCGATGGCGAGGATGTTACGAAGGCGTTCCAGCACCTCGGCGATTTGTTCG
Organism: uncultured Acidobacteriota bacterium; assembly: GCA_963838765.1. Taxonomy (GTDB): domain Bacteria; phylum Acidobacteriota; class Terriglobia; order Terriglobales; family Acidobacteriaceae; genus JABDBE01. Next base: position 3,449 of record CAWISU010000053.1, read on the forward strand.
AAGCTTCCGCCCAGCGAATATTCCGCGCTAGCGGTGTTCTGCATCCCGGGCCGTATCGCAGGGGCGGGATTGCGATGCATGTGCCTTCAACGATAGACTTGAAGCCTTCGAGGTGGGTTCATGTTAGTAGTGATGCAGGCGCATGCGACTGAGGCGCAAGTGCGCGCGGTCTGCCAGAAAATCGAAGGACTCGGCTATCGCGCCCATTCCATTCCAGGAGCGGAGCGGACCGCCATCGGCATTACGGGAAACAAAGGTGAGGTCGAACCCGGCACACTGGAAGAAATGTCGGGCGTGCAGGAAGTCATCCGCGTTACTAAGCCTTACAAGCTGGTTAGCCGCGACATAAAAGAAGAGAACACGGTCATCCGCTTCGCCGGGAGCGAGGCCACAATTGGCGGGCCTGGGCTGGCGATCATGGCGGGGCCTTGCGCAATTGAGAATCGGGAGCAGGCGTTTGCGATTGCTGAGCGCGTTGCGCGGGCGGGGGCACAATTTTTTCGGGGCGGGGCTTACAAGCCGCGTACTTCGCCATACTCTTTCCAGGGACTGGGCGAAGAGGGCTTGCGCATCATGGCCGAGGTTCGCGAACAATTTGGCATGAGGATTGTGACCGAGGCGATTGATAACGAATCGCTGGAACTCGTGGAGGAGTACGCCGACGTCATTCAGATTGGCGCGCGCAACATGCAGAACTTTTCCCTGCTGAAGCGCGCCGGCCGGGCTCGCAAGCCGGTGCTGCTGAAACGCGGCATGTCAGCTACTTTGGAAGAATTCTTGATGGCAGCCGAGTACGTGATGAGCGAGGGCAACTACAACGTGATTCTTTGTGAGCGCGGCGTACGCACCTTCGCGGACCACACTCGCAATACTCTTGATTTGAGCCTGATTCCGGCGGTGCAGCGGCTCAGCCATTTGCCTATCGTCGTCGATCCCAGCCACGGCACGGGAAAGCGAAATAAAGTTACGCCGCTTTCGCGGGCTTCAGTTGCGGTCGGCGCGGATGGATTGATCATCGAAGTCCATCATGAGCCAGACAAAGCATTATCTGATGGCATGCAATCGCTGTATCCCGATCAGTTCGACGAGTTGATGGCGCAGGTGCGGCAAATCGCGCCTGTGGTGGGGCGAACGGTGGCGGGGATTGTGACTCGTCCGAATGCGCTTTCATCCGTATCCACCGAATCTGCACGCGGATCCTCCGTTGCTCCACTAACTTGAGAAAGCTTCTGCTCATCGTTGTCCTCTCTCCCATTGTTGTGGCCATTGGGTGGTTGTACTTCCACGAGCGGGAACTCACCGACTATGGTCCGGCTTACCATGAGTACGCCTATATCACGAATGGCAAGAGCAACACGGTTAGCGTCATCGATCTGCGAACATTCCAGCCCGCGAAGACCATTAAAGTTGGCGGCGAGCCTACCGGAATTGCGGCCAACAGCAAGAAGAACGAGATTTATGTGGTGAATGCGGGGTCGAGCAACATCAGTGTGATTGATGCTGAGCGCAACGCGGTTGCGGCTACGATCGGCGTGCATGGGAGGCCCTATTTCATTGATATTTCTGGGGATGGGAAGCGCGGGTACGTCGCCAACTCAGGCTCGGCCAACGTTTCGGTGATTGATCTAGACAAACGAGTCGTGATCAAGAACGTTCGCGTGGGAGCTTCGCCGGGGCTGGCCAGAGTCTCTCCCGATGGCGGAACCGTGGTGGTGAGCAATCGTGGCGACAATACGATTTCACTGATTGATGCTCAGCGTTTGACGGTTCGCAGTACGATTCCTGCATGCCAGCAGCCCGAAGATATCGCTATCCTGCCGGACAGTAGCAAGGCATTTGTCGCCTGTGCGACATCGGGGCAAGTCGCATCGATTGATCTGAAAAATGACAAGCTGCTGGCCCTGCTGGATGCGGGCAAAACCCCCGTTCACCTTGCCCTGAAGCCCGACGGTGGCGAACTCATGGTGAGCAACTTCGATTCGGATAATATCTCGATTATCGAGACTACTACCAACGAGGTCGGAGGCAGCTATCTGATCGGCACTCATCCGGCGCGCGGGTTGGTGACTGCGGATAACTCCCGCTTATACGTCAGCAATTTCGGATCGAACACCGTGGCCGTGTACGACATCGATATTGGAAAAATGATCGCCACGCTGCCGGTCGGGAGCCATCCGGATGGGCTGGCGCTTTCGCAGAGCCAGAACTATTTGCTGGTTCTGAATTCTGGGTCGGGAGATGTCACCGTGATCCAGAAGCGCACGCCGAAGAAGAAATTCGAGCCGGGGGAATATTCTTTGCTCACCATGATTCCAGTTGGGGTTCAGCCGAATAATATTGTGGTCAAGTCGTTTGTGCTGGCGAAGCCCACTTCAAAATAATTGGATGACAACGCGTGGAGGATGATGGGGATTGGCTGAGCATCGGGACCGGTTATGCGTTGGCGCCGCAGCACTTCTTGTATTTTTTTCCGGAGCCGCAGGGACAGGGATCGTTGCGTCCGATCTTGGCAGCGCCACGAACCACTTGCTGCACCGTTTGCAAATCGCCGGAGCCGGCCATGCGAGCCTGCTCCAGTTCGCGACGTTTCTTGCGCTGGAAAGCTTCTTCGATTTCGTCGACGGACGTAGCTACCTGCCGAGGGGGCTTGCGGCCATTGCCATCTCCGCCCATTTGAGACACGGGTGCGCCAGCTTCTAAACCAGGACCAGAGGATCTCGGGGCTCCGCCTTCGCTGGGCCGCTCGAGAATCTGCATCAGGTAGAGATAGCGGACGGTCTCTTCCTGGGAGCGCTGCATCATGGCCTCGAACATGTCAAACGATTCGCGCTTGTACTCGACCAGAGGGTCGTGCTGGCCGTAGCCGCGCAGACCAATGCCCTCCTTCAAGTGGTCCATGTCGCGGAGGTGGTCTTTCCACTGCGAATCGAGCACGCTCAACATGATCATGCGCTCGTGATAGCGCATGGCGTCGGGGCCAATCAGTTTTTCCTTGGCGTCGTAGCGGGCTTTCAGCTTGTCGAAGATTGCGTCGCCGAGTTCCTGGCGGTTCAGGGCCTCGGGTTTGATGCCTTCCGCTAGAATATCCACGCCAAAGCGGGTGAAAATGGCATCTTTCAAACCCTTGAGATCCCAGTCAGCGGCATGAACTTTGACGGCGCAGAATTGATCCATCAAGTCACTGAGGATGCCGGAGACATAGTCTTCCAGGATCAGTTCTTTTTGATCCACACCTTCGAGCAATTGATGGCGCAGGCCGTACACCGCCTCGCGCTGCTTATTCATTACATCGTCGTATTCGAGCAAATGTTTGCGGGCTTCGAAGTTTTGCGCTTCCACGGCCTTTTGTGCGGCTTCGATGCGGCGGGAGATCATTCTTGATTCGATCGGTACGCCCTCTTCCATGCCCAGACGCTGGAGCAGATTGGAAACCCACTCCTTGGCGAAGATGCGCATTAAGTCGTCTTCGAGCGAAAGATAGAAACGCGAGGAACCAGGGTCGCCCTGGCGTCCGGCACGGCCGCGAAGCTGGTTGTCGATACGGCGAGCTTCGTGACGCTCGGTGCCAAAGATGTGCAGGCCTCCGGCGGCGATGACTTCCTCGTGCTCCTTGTCGGTCTCCGCTTTGTGGCGATTGAAAATCTCGCTCCATTGATCCGTGGGAACTACGTATTCATTGCCGGCGTAATACCAGACCGTGCTTTTGGTGTCGTCGACCACGGCTTGAACCTTGCCTTGCGCCGCCCGCAAAGGTTGCGCGATTCCCTTCTTCACGCACTCCTGCTTGGCCATGAATTCAGGATTGCCGCCGAGCAGAATGTCGGTACCGCGGCCAGCCATATTCGTGGCGATCGTGACCATGCCCTTGCTGCCGGCCTGAGCGACGATTTCAGCTTCTTTCTCGTGTTGCTTGGCGTTCAAAACCCAGTGCTTGACGCCCTTCTTTTTCAGCAACTCGGAAAGGCGCTCCGATTTTTCAATCGACGTGGTCCCTACCAGCACGGGCTGGCCGGTGGCATGCAATCTCTGGATTTCGTCGGCTGCGGCGAAATACTTCTCTTTTTCGGTGCGGTAGACAACGTCCGGATTCTCCAGCCGCCGCATGGGCTTGTTGGTGGGAATGACCATCACTTCCAGGCGATAGATCTTGTCGAACTCGGGGGCTTCGGTTTCCGCCGTGCCAGTCATGCCGGCCAGTTTCTTGTACATGCGGAAATAGTTCTGGAACGTGATGGTGGCGAGGGTCTGGTTCTCGCGTTCGATCTTGACGTTTTCTTTGGCTTCGACGGATTGATGCAGACCATCAGACCAGCGGCGGCCCGGCATTAAGCGGCCAGTGAACTCGTCCACGATAATGACTTCGCCATCCTTCACGACGTACTCAACGTCGCGGTGATACAAAGCGTGGGCCTTGACCGCGGTCTCGACGTGGTGTTTCAGATCCCAGTTCTCGGGGTCAGCAATATTGCCGATGCCCAGCAAGCCTTCTACTTTTTCCCAGCCTTCGTCGGTAACCGTGATGTTGCGATGCTTTTCGTCCACCACGTAATCGCCGGTATACTGCTTGGGCTCGCCCGGAGCGACGTCAATTTCCTCACCTTTTTCGAGCTTGGGGATGATGCGATTGACCTTGGCGTACTTATCGGTGGACTCTTCGCTGGCACCTGAAATTATGAGCGGAGTGCGAGCTTCGTCGATCAGGATGGAGTCAACTTCGTCGACGATAGAGAAATTGTGGCCGCGCTGCACGCAGTCGTGCAGGTCGAACTTCATGTTGTCGCGGAGGTAGTCGAAACCGAACTCGTTGTTGGTGCCGTAGGTAACGTCGGCAGCATAGGCTTCACGACGCTGTTGGTCGTCGAGGTCGTGAACGATGACGCCTACGCTGAGGCCGAGGAAGCTATACAGTTTCCCCATCCACTCGGAGTCGCGTTTGGCGAGATAGTCATTGACCGTGACCACGTGCACCCCGCGCCCGCTCAGCGCATTCAGATACACTGGCAAAGTCGCGACCAGGGTTTTTCCTTCGCCAGTCTTCATTTCCGCGATCTTGCCGTGGTGTAAAACCATGCCGCCGATCAACTGGACATCGAAGTGCCGCATGTTCAGTACGCGGCGGCCACCTTCGCGCACCACGGCGAATGCTTCTTCTAGAAGTTCGTCCAGGACCTCTTTCAGCAACTCAGAGCGCTCGGTGTCGAGTTCCTTGCGGCGATCGATGTCGGCGTCGGGCTCGTCGGGGATGCGAGCCAGGCGTTCCTTTATGCGTTGGCGGAATTCGTCCGTCTTGGCACGGAGTTGCTCATCGCTGAGCTTTTGCATTTCAGGTTCAAGCGCATTGATGGCCTCGACTCGCGGCATCAGACGCTTGATCTCGCGCTCGTTCTTGGTCCCGAAGACCTTGGCTATCAGAACATTAATCAAATGAGGATCCTTGGACGGGCACTGCACCCACTACCCTAGAAGGTTAGTATATTAGATGCGTGTGCGGCGCGTAAGTCGCGGACCGGCTTTCAGCGACAAACTCTTCGCCGGAACAAAATCAAACAGTACTTCAGGCCTATTTTTCAGCGGACTCTCGATCACAGCGCTGAACCGCGTTTTCAGGTATATTTTCCCGCTGGCCCATGGCAACCTTCTACAAACTATTCCGCGAATGCGCCGAGCGTTGGCCCGACAACGTCGCGCTTGAAATTCAGCGGCGTGATCGAGTCGAGAGCAATACCTACGCCGAAGCGAGGCGCATGGCGGAAAGTATCGGCCGCTGGCTGACAGAGAGCGGGTTTCAGCCGGAGGCTCGAATTGCGATCCTGGCCGATAATCATCCGCGTTGGATCACCGCCTACCTGGGAATTATCGCGGCTGGGTGCACGGCGGTTCCGTTAGACACAGCGTTTCATGCCGATCAGGTGGCGAAGCTTCTTAAGGATAGTGGCAGTTCTTTGCTGTTTTGCGATGTGAGGCATCTGGCGATTGCTGAGGAAGCCGTCCGTGAATTAGAAGTCGGCATTTTTCTCCTTAATTCGCCAAAAGCGGACAGGAATGTCCGCTCTACACAGACCGCCGAGCTTGGCTCGGCCCGGACGGGCGAGGCGCCCGTCCCCACACGACCTAATCTAGACAGTGTCTTTGCGGCCGGGCCGGGGAATTTTGTTCCTGCGTCTTCCAAGGACGATGACCTCGCGTCGCTGCTCTATACCTCTGGCACGACCGCCGACCCCAAAGGAGTGATGCTCACGCACGCTAACCTGATGGGCGAAGTGCGGGCGGTGTTCGGCTGGGCGGAAATCGGGCCTGATGATGCGGTGCTCGGCGTGCTTCCGCTATTTCACGTGCTGTCACAAATGGCCAACCTGCTGCTGCCGCTGGTCAGGGGCGCACGGGTGGTGTATCTCGAAACTCTGAATACCACGGAATTACTACGAGCGCTGGCAGAGCGGGACATTACTGCGTTCGCGGTCGTGCCACAGTTTTATTATTTAATTCATGAGCGCATTTTCAAGGAAGTAGGACAGCGGGGACGAGTCGCGACTCAAGCGTTTCGAACCATGATGGCAATCACGCGCCTCTGCCGGCGATTCGGATGGAATCCGGGTTCCGTTCTTTTTCCGAAGATCCACAACATCTTTGGCCGCAAAATGCGCTATTTGGTGACGGGTGGGTCACGCTTTGATCCGCAGATCGGGCGGGATTTCCATGCGCTGGGCATTGACATCCTGCAGGCGTACGGACTCACCGAAACCAGCGCCGCTGCTTTCGCCACTTCCGCACATGACAACGTGATTGGCTCCGTAGGTAAAGCGCTTGACGGCGTGGAGGGAAAGATTATTGATCCGCAGCCGCAGGAAGACGGCGGCCAATCGGTCGGCGAAATCGCGATTCGCGGAGCCATCGTGATGAAGGGCTACTGGAACCAGCCGGACGCTACAGCCGCCGTCCTGCGCGGCGGCTGGCTCGACACAGGGGATCTGGGGTATTTCGACGCCCAGGGCAATCTGTTTATCAGCGGCCGCAAGAAAGAAGTCATCATCCTCAGCAACGGGAAAAATATCTATCCGGAAGAAGTCGAGGCGCACTACCTGAAATCGCCCTATGTCGGAGAAATTGCTGTCATGGGGTTCGGAAACAGTCCGGGGGAGGAGCGATTGCATGCAGTGGTCGTTCCGAATTTCGAGGTGCTCAAACAGCGGAAGATCGTCAATGCGAAAGAGGTCCTCCGCTACGACATTGAAGGGCTCTCGCTGCAACTGCCTTCGACCAAGCGAATTGGAAGTTACGAAATCTGGCAGGATGCTTTGCCGCGGACAACCACTCGAAAGTTAAAGCGGTTTGAAATCGAGAAGCGCATACGGGCGAGTCAGGCGGAGGGCCGCTCGGATGATGGGGAAGATCGCCCAGAGAAACCCTTGAGCGCGGAAGACACCGCGTGGCGGGACCAACCGGAGGTGCAACGCGCGCTCAAGATCATGCACGAGGCATCAAGGAAAGGATCTGAAGCAATTCACCCCAGCGACAACCTCGAGCTCGATCTCGGCCTGGACTCGATGCGGCGCGTGGAACTTCTGTTTGCGCTGGAACAAGGGCTTGGCGGACACTTGGACGAATCGCGTTTGTCTGAAATTTACACTGTGCGCCAGCTTGTGGATGCGGTTCGCGACAGTAGATCCGGCTCGAGTGGCGTTACTGGCCAGGTGCGGTTCGCCGGTTGGAAGACAGTGCTGCAAGAGGAGTCCACCGACCCTGACTTTCTCGCCCTGCTTCGGCCGCGGCCGTTCGGGGACAGGTTCCGGTATTTGCTCAGCCAGCTATTGCAGCTCATGGCTCGCGACCTCAGCAGGTTGCGCGTTACCGGTGCGGAAAAGATTCCCGCGCGGGGACCCTTTATCATTTGCTCTAATCACCAGAGCTATATCGATCCCCTGATCCTATGCGGAATTTTCCCCTGGCAGATTTTTCGCGCGGGGTTCGCCGTGGGGACCAGCGAAATCTTCGGCAAAGGCCTTATGCGGACGCTTGCGCAATGGGCGCGCGTGGTGGTAGTGGATCCGGATGCAAATCTGATTCCGGCTATGCGGGCCGGGGCTTCCGGGCTGCGGCACAGACGCGTGCTGGTTCTTTATCCCGAAGGTGAGCGCTCGATTGATGGCACGCCAAAGACATTCAGAAAGGGGGCTGCAATTCTTTCCATCCACCTGCAGGTTCCGATTGTTCCCGTAGCGATTGACGGTTTTCATGAAGCGTGGCCGCGCGGGAAGCGGTTTCAGAAATTCGCGCCTTTGCAAATAGCTTTTGGCGACGCCATTTATCCACCTCCCGAAGAAGAAGCATCAGAAGCCGAGTACGAAAAACTTACAGATGAACTAAAGAAGCGCGTGGTAGCGATGTGGGAACAGTTGCGGGCGCGAACTCTGTAGAGACGTAGCTCCGCTACGTCTCCGCTTTGAACTTTACCGGCGAGACGTTGCAAGCAACGTCTCTACAGTGATTGTTTGCGACACAGTTGGTCACTTCGCCCTTGGATGCGTCTGGTCATAGACCTCGAGTACGTGCTTCATTGAAAGCTGTGTGTAGCGCTGGGTGGTTGAGAGCCGCTCGTGGCCGAGCATTTCCTGGATGGAGCGCAGGTCGGCGCCCTCCTCGAGCATGTGGGTGCCGAATGCGTGGCGCAGAGTGTGCGGGTGCACGTCCGGCGACAGCCCTTTGGCGACGGCGATCTTCTTGATGATGCGTCCCACGCTGCGTGTGGTAAGCCGTCCACCGCGCTGGTTGATCAACAGTGCCGCCGTGTTCTTTTTGCGTTCTGCCAACCTCTGCTGGCGTACCGGCAAGTAGCTCGCAAGCGCGGCTTTCACCGAATCTCCGAATGGCACATAGCGTTCTTTTTTGCCTTTGCCGCGAATGAGAATGGCTTCGGAGCTCAAACGGATATCGTCAAGATTGATTCCGATCAACTCGGAATTGCGGATGCCGCACCCGTAAAGCAATTCAAACAACATGCGGTCACGTTCTGGAAATGACGCGACTTCGGACATCTCTCCGTCGAGCACGGTGTTCATTTCCTCGATGGTGGGAACGCGCGGCAACTTCTTCGGCAACTTCGGCGTGGAGACCAGCGCGGCGGGATTCTGTTCGACCACTCCTTCTTGTGCCAGCCAGCGGTAGAAAGAGCGAACGGCGGCCAATGCCCGAGCCACCGAGGTTTTGCCCAGGCCCTTCTCGTACAAGTGCGAAA
>CAWISU010000054.1:0-15789 GCA_963838765.1 uncultured Acidobacteriota bacterium
CTGGTCATAGCTGCCCGCGATGCGAACCAGCCTCGCGCCATAAATCTGCGTGCCCAGAATTTTCGCTGGCTCAAGATCGGCGGGAACAAAGATCCAGGCTTTGAATCCGTTGCGCGCCGCCTGCGCCGCCACGGAATTTGCCAGGTTGCCAGTCGACGAACACGCCACCGTGTCGAAACCAAAGCTGCGCGCCTGCGCCAACGCCACCGCAACCACGCGATCTTTAAAGCTAAGGGTGGGCAAACAGACTGCGTCGTTCTTGATGAAAAGATTTTTCGCGCCGACGCGAGCAGCCAACTGTGGCGCCCGCAGCAGAGGCGTGAAACCCACCGGCAAGCTTGGCTGATAATTCAACGGCAGCGGCAGCAACTCCGCGTATCGCCACATATTGGGAGCGCGGGCAGCGATGCGCCCAGGCGTGAAGCAGCCGCGCAGCGCCTCGTAGTCGTAGAAAACTTCCAGCGGAGAAAAACAGTCGTCGCAGATCGACCGAGGCTGGTTTCCCCAACTCTTGTGGCACTCCCGGCAGCGCAATTCATACCTTGTCGAAAACGGCGTAACAACGCCAGTCGTAACCTCAGCCAAAACCCTCGCAGCAGCACTCATCAGCTACTCGCTTTCCGAAGCTGCGGGACGAGCCGTAGAAATTGCCCAACCGAATCTCTTTGCCGGAAAAACTTTTAATGGGGAGAATAAGGAAGCGAGATGCTGAACTGCGGGCACCCCGAATCTCATGTCCCCCGTTTCCGGGTGAGAGTTGACACCAGACGACCGGGAGTTGACTCCCGATCCGGTTGTCGTGGCTTCTCAGGGCTCGTCCCTCAGCCACTCTTCATGAAATCCAAGGTCTGCTCCGAAGAGCAAACTTGTTTGCGATACTACATGGTTCGAATCACGTCCGTCAAGTTGATATTCAAGTCATCGGTCATTTCGAGGGCGAGTCCAACGCCATTGGATGCTTCGGCTGGTAGAGTCCGATTTTTCCGCCGCCGGGAAGACTGATCTTGGTGATCGAGCCCCATCGCTCATTGTGAACGTCGGAACACGCCACGCCTTTCTTCTTCAGCGCGGACATCTCGGTTTTAAGATCGGCACACATGAAATAGAGTTCGTGGCGATCATTCTTTTCGTCGGGATGGAACGCGGCCTCCGCCGGAGGCAGAGCAAAAATCAGCCATCCGTGGCCGGCATCGACAGACTTGAATCCGAGGATATCTCGAAAGAACGCGCGATCCGCGTCCGCGTCTTTGCTGTATACGATGACATGTGCACCGAAGATCATGAAGGTACATCCCCCTCCACCAGGATTTCTTGCCTGGCCGCTATTTGACTCGTTTCCAAATCACATCTTCGTTATTTCGGCGGTCAATCAGCGCATCCACTTTATCGTTATCGGCACGGCGAAAAAGGATGCGGCCTTCAACTCCCTTGCGAAAGAATATGTCCGTCGCTTCCGGAATGAGAAGATCCTTCGGCCGATCCCCACGCTGGCGGTACAGGAGCTTCCCGTCGGTCGAAATCGTCAGCGCGTTCCCGGGGGAGAGTTCGTAGGTTCCCACGTACTCGGCGAACCTGGCGCTATGCGCTCTTCCCGGCGCAGGGTCTTCGTAGTAGCGCAGAACTTGACCGGCAACGATTTGCCATTGCCCATTGCGGTGCATCCACGTGTCGGTGGCGTGGTAACGCGCCGTCATGTTCTGTCCGTAGATTGTTTCCGTTTCATCCATGTCGTAGCTGAGGATCGCCACGTGGCGGTCGATGTGGCTCTGTACTTTTCCTATCTTGATGCTCCCCGAATAACCGGCCGGCAGCGGAGTGATGTCGGCCACAAGCGCGGCCTTATTCATGTTCCTGCCTTTTTCGTCAAAGTACATGCAATCGTCGGCAAAATACTTTTTCCAGGGAGTCTGGTCACCCGCAGCGACGGCATCGAAGAGTTCCTGGGTGCGGCGGACAAGTTCGTCTTGCGTAATCCCGTTCTTGGGCTGGCAGGACAGCAAAGTCAGCAACGTTAATCCAAACGCAAAGAATGCAGCCACCAGTTTCTGCAAGAGCCCCTCCCCACATTTACGAATCGGCTATACGATAACGCGAGCGGGAATAATCAGCCAACTGGCGGTTTCCCGGACCGCAGCTTCCACACGATCTGTCGCAGAATGCCGAGCCAGACCACGGCGTCGCGCGCGGGCAAGTTGAGGCGGCGGACCAGGCGGCGCATCCTTTCTTCTACGTCGGCAATGGGACGCCGGTCCAGATAGCCGCTGCCGCGCATCGCTTCGAGCAGCGTCGTCGTGATGCGCTCGAGTTGGTCGGCTGTCGCGCGCTCCGCTTTCTCTATTTTCGGCGTCGCCTTCGCATCGCGCACCAACTCATAGAGGCAAACCGCCACCGCCTGCCCCAGGTTCATTGAGATATTTTCTTCGCAGGTAGGGATACGCATCAGCCAGTGACAGTGGCTGAGCGCGGCGTTTGAGAGTCCAAACTTCTCGGAGCCGAACAACAGCGCAGTCCGGTTCGATCGCAGTTGCTTGCGGATGAGGCGTGCGCCAAATTCCAGACGCCGGAGCGGATGCTGCAACTCCCGGTGACGGACGGCGGTAGTTCCGACCACGAGCGTACAATCCGCCACGGCTTCGGCCACAGTCTTATACTCTTCCGCGCTCGCCAGCAGGGCCGAGGCTCCGACGGCAGACCGTGCCTCACGAAAGGCCGTCTCGTACGGGTTCACCACGCGCAGATGAAGGAATCCGAAGTTGCTCATGGCGCGAGCCGCCGCGCCAATATTAAGAGGATTGCGCGCCGCCACCAGCACTACGCGCAAATGATCGAACTCATTCGCAGCAGCCAAGAACGAATATTCTATCTAGCCAGATTGTCATTCCGAGCGTAGCGAGGAATCTGCATTTCGTCGGGCGCCACAACGATCCTCGCTGCGGCTCATCGGCTGTACTGATTTTTTTGCTTCTCCCCATGGCGCTCCAGGCCGAACTGAATCAGGCGTTCAATCAGATCGGAGTACGATACACCCGAAGCCGCCCATAGCTTGGGATACATACTGATCGCAGTGAATCCCGGCATGGTGTTGATCTCGTTCAAATAAATCTTCCGCGTCTTCGGCTCCATCAGAAAATCCACCCGCGCCAGACCCGCGCAGTCCACGGCTTTGAAGGCGCCGATTGCCAACCGCTGCACCGTCTTTGTTTCGGCTTTGGAGAGTTTCGCCGGAATGATCAGCTGTGACCCTTCGTCCAGATACTTAGCGTTGTAATCGTAGAACTCCGTGCTAGGGACGATCTCTCCGGGCAACGAAGCTTGGGGCTGGTCGTTGCCGAGTACCGAGCATTCGATCTCTCGCGCCTTCATTTTGCCCCCACCCACTCCCTGCTCGATCACAATCTTGCGGTCGAACTTCGCCGCCTCATCAATCGCGGGGCCGAGCTGCTTGCGATCGCGCGCCTTGGAAATTCCCACCGACGATCCCAAATTCGCCGGCTTCACGAACACGGGATACTTCAGCTTGCTCTCGACAAGTTTTTCAACCTTCTTGGGGTTTGCTTCCCACTCGCTGCGCAGGAAGGTGACGTGTTTCACAATCGGCAATCCGGCAGCGCGAAAAAGCGCCTTCATGATGTCTTTGTCCATCCCCGCGGCCGAGCCCAAAACACCCGCGCCCACGTAAGGCATGTCGGCCAATTCCAGCAGCCCCTGAATGGTTCCATCCTCACCGAAGGTGCCGTGCAGCACGGGAAAAATAACATCGACGTCGATGGCGCGGTCAGCTGCGCGACGAGTCAGCGCGTGCGACGACGCATCAGTTTCAAAAGGTGTGATTGCACCGTGACGCTGCGGCTCCGGCGGAACAACAACAGATTCGCCCTTGGCCAGAACGGCAGCCCCGGGAGTCGCCTCGGGATCACCCGCACGCAGATGCTTGTGATCCTCAACTTTTCCATGCAGCAATCGCTCCGCATCCGCCGCGGTCACCCATCGCCCTTCCTTGGTGATGCCGATGGGCACAACTTCGTATTTGTCTTTGTCGATGGCATTGAAAACTGACGCCGCCGAGAGCAGGGAGACTTCATGCTCCCCACTGCGCCCGCCGAAAAGAATTCCAACTCGAATCTTTTTCATGGGTTCGATTGCTAGAGAATCTTCTTCCCAAATGCTGACAACGCCAGTTCCACGGCCAAGTCCGCCGTCCGATTGTGCTCGTCGATGACCGGATTCACTTCGACGATTTCGAAGCTCAGCATGCGCCCGTGGTCGGCGATAATTTCCATCGCGAGATGGGCCTCGCGATACGTCGCCCCTCCACGAACCGGCGTACCTACGCCGGGCGCGTCTTCGGGATCGACCCAATCCATGTCCAGAGAAACGTGGTAGCCGGCGGTGCCTCGTCCGGCTGCGCGTAGAGCCTCTTCCATCACCGTGCGCATGCCGCGTTCGTCAATATCGCGCATGGTGAAGACGTGGATTCCGGCTCGGCGTACATGTTCTTTTTCGATGGCGTCGATATCGCGGACACCCACCAGCACACAATTCTCCGGACTGACCTTGGGAGAAAAGTCGAAAATGTTGGACAGCTCAGGAGGGCCTAATCCCATGATCGCGGCCAGCGGCATGCCGTGTACGTTTCCGCTGGGAGAGCTGTCAGGAGTGTTGACGTCGGTGTGAGCGTCAATCCAGATCAGGCCGATTTTCTGATTTTGACGCCTGTAGAATTCCGCGACCCCAGCGACCGTTCCCGCGGCAATGGAATGATCGCCGCCCAGAGTGATCGGCACTTTGCCCGCCTCCAGCGTCTTCACGATGAGATCCGCATGCTTGGTGCAGGTTGCGGTGATTTCCTTCAGATACTTCGCATGGGGATCGCCTTCCTTCTTCTGCTCAGCGATGGCGACGGATACGTTCCCCGCGTCTTCAACCACGTGCCCGAGCGCCTCCAGACGCGCCTCGAGGCCAGCCACGCGTACCGCGGAAGGCCCCATATCGACGCCGCGACGCGATTGGCCGAGATCGAGCGGAACACCAATAACCCGGATCTTCCGAGGTGTGATGCTCGAAAAGGATGGAGTGGTTTGTGCCATAGAGTTTTATGCCGCGAAATTTTCAATTGCCGATTGCCAATTTTCAATTTCCAATTCACGCCGCCCGAAATGTCAATTGCAAATCGTAAATTGGAAATCTTACGGGTAGAGTCTGTGCAGCATCCGCGCAAATGGAATCGTCTCGCGCACATGCTCCAGGCCGCAGATCCACGCCACCGCTCGTTCAATCCCCATGCCGAAGCCCGCGTGAGGCACGCTGCCGTATTTCCGCAGATCGAGATACCACTTGAACGCTTCTTCCGGTAAGCCGTGCTCGCGAATGCGTTTCACCAGCAGATCGTAGGATGCCATACGCTGCGAGCCGCCGATGATTTCGCCGTAGCCCTCGGGGGCGAGCACATCCACGCAAAGCGCGAGATCCGGCCGCTGCGGGTCCGGCTCCATATAAAACGCCTTCACTTTTGCGGGATAGCGATGCACCATCACCGGCCGGTCGAACTGCGACGAGATGTAAGTTTCATCCGGCGAGCCTAAGTCTCCGCCCCACTCAAACTTGTTTTCGAGCGCACCCTTGCCGTGCGCCTCCTGCAACATCTTTGCCGCTTCGTCGTAGGTGATCCGCGGAAACGGAGCCTCGATCTTCTCCAGCTTGGAAACATCGCGGCCAATGGTTTGCAGGTCGGGCCGCCGGCGTTCCAGGCAACGTTTCACCAGAAAGCTGAGCAACCCCTCGGCCAGATCCATGATGTCTTCAAGCTCTGCGTAAGCCACCTCGGGCTCAACCATCCAGAACTCGGTCAGATGGCGGCGGGTTTTACTTTTCTCCGCGCGGAACGTAGGCCCGAAGGAATACACCTTTCCCAGCGCCATCGCAGTGGCCTCGATGTAAAGCTGTCCCGACTGCGTGAGGTAAGCCTGCTCATCGAAATAATTGACCGGAAACAGCGTGGACGTCCCTTCGCACGCGGCCGGCGTAAGAATAGGCGGATCGGTCAAGGTAAAGCCGCGCTCGTCGAAAAAATCGCGCGCGGCTTTGATGATCTCCGCCCGCACCCGAAGAATCGCAGCCTGCCGCGGCGTTCGCACCCACAGATGCCGGTGCTCCATCAGAAAATCGACGCCGTGCTCTTTCAGCGAGATGGGATACGGATCATTCTCCGCAACCCGCTGGACTACCTGCACGTTCGAAATGTCCAGTTCGTACCCACCGGGAGCGCGCTTGTCGGCCCGCACTTTGCCTTCGACGATGACGCTCGATTCCTGGGTCAGTCCTTTTAGCGCGTCGAATACCTCTAGCGCAACGGCATTTTTGGGCACGACCCCTTGAATTACGCCCGAGCCATCGCGCAGTTGCGGAAAAAGAAGTTTCCCGCTCTCGCGCAGGTTATAGAGCCATCCGCGGATGGTAACGCTCTGGCCTTCGTGCTTGCCGACTTCGACGATGGTGGTTACGGGGGATGACATAGCTTTAACTCTTGGTACCGGCGGCATCCTGCGCTCGCTTGTGCAGGCGAGACGCCCTTACGACGCCGGGACGGCGGCACTACACTGTTTCCAGCTTTTCGAATGCTGTGGCCATTTTTTCTGCTGGATTTATCTTTTCGTCGCCTTCGATCTCCAACAGCAATGGCGGAGTGTGCGGCGCCGAGCGGAGCAGTTCCATGGCCTGTTTCCAGTCGATTGATCCGCTGCCGGGCCAAAGGTGCGAGTCGCGATCTTTGGCGTTGTCGTGTACGTGAGTGGAATGAATATAACTCTTGACGGTTTCGAAAGCTTGCGGCACATCGCTCATCATGTGCGCGTGGCCAAAGTCGAAACACACGCCCACGTCATCGAAGTGCGCGGCGCGGATAAACTCCACTAATCGCTCGGGAGTCGACAATTCATTAGGAATATTCTCCAGCAGAATCCGCACTCCGAGGGGTTTGGCGAAGGCACGCAGATGCTCGACCGAGGTCATCGCGGCCTCGAATTTGCGGTCGTCGAAGGATTCTCCGCTGGCGCCAAGATGCTGCACCAAAAACCGAAAAGGGATCTGCTCGGCCAATTCAAGCGCGCGTTTAATTTCATCCATTGCTTCAATCCGTCTGGCCCGATCCGTGGACGCGACATTCATTGGCTGCGCTCCGGTTCGCCCCCATTCGTAGTCTGCGTATTGAGGTGCGTGGACTGAATTCAACGTAATTCCACTGGTACGGAACCAGTCCGCGATTTCGCGAACATGCTGCTTGCGGTTGGCATAATCGAGATGCTGCCGCGCGGCAAAAATTTCAATCGTCTGCGCTCCACCTCGCACCAACCCATCCAGCAATCCCGGATGAAGCCGCTCTTTTACATACACGAACGTCGATATGGCTTTTAGCATCAGTAACCGACTGCCTTTCCATTATTCCTGACGTCGCTTGCGCCCAAACGCTCGCCTGTTTTCAGATCGATTGCGATGCATTCGCCATCGCTCCAGTAAGGAGACCACTCTCCTGCCACGGTTTCTCCGATCTCCACCTTGTGTCCCGCTTGCTGCAATAACTTTATGGCGTCCGGAGAAAACCATTGCTCAACGTGCACCTCATCTGGGAGCCACTGATGATGAAAGCGCGGTGCGTTCACCGACTCCTGAATATTCATACCGTAATCCACGACGCCCATCAGAATATTCGCCACGGTGGTAATAATGCGGGCCCCGCCGGGCGAGCCCAGCACGACTAAGAGCTTGCCGTCTTTCAGAACAATGGTCGGCGTCATGGCGGAAAGCGGCCGCTTGCCCGGTCCGATGGCGTTAGCCGGCCCCTGAATCAGCCCGTAAAGATTGGGGACGCCTTGTTTCGCCGCGAAGTCATCCATCTCGTCATTCAGCAGGAAGCCCAAACCGTCCGCCGTCACCCGCGAACCGAAATTATCATTCAGCGTCGTAGTCACGGCCACTGCATCTCCGTCTGGATCCACCACAGAATAATGTGTGGTGTGTTCCGGTTCACGGACTGCCCGGGGCCGCGGATGCTGTGAGGCATACTGTTCAAGCTCGCTGAAAATCGCGGGCCGCTTCAGATCCTTGCTCGGCGTGGCACGCGCCGGATCAATCGATTCCCGCCAGGCTGCGCCATATTTTTTGTCGATGAGTTGCGCAACCGGAATCTTGGAAAAATCCGGATCTCCCAGAAACTCGGCTCGATCATAAAAAGCCCGGCGGAAGGCCTCAACCGTCAGATGGATCGAGGCCGCGGAGCGGTTCCCTGTCTTCGCGAGATCGTAGCCTTCCAGAATATTCAATATCTCCAACAGCGCAACTCCACCTGACGATGGAGGTGGAGCGCTGATGATTTCGGCGCCACGATAAGCTCCGCGGACGGGCTCACGCTCTTTCACCTCGTAGCCAGCGAGGTCGTCGGCAGTGATCAGGCCTCCCCCCTTTTGGATTGAGGCCGCCAATTCACGCGCCATCGCACCATGGTAGAAGTCGTCCGGGTCTTTGGCGATCCGCTCCAGCGTGCGCGCCAACTCAGGCTGCCGAAGGATCTCGCCTTGCTTGAAGTAACTTCCGTCGCGCTGAAAGATTCGCCGTGACTCCGCGAATCTCGCCAAGTCCTTGTCATGCAGATCGCGCGCATCTTGCCAGGCCAGGGGATAACCATCTCGCGCCAACTTGATGGCTGGCGCCACGACCTGACCGAGGGTCAGCTTGCCATACTCTTTTTCGGCGTAAACCATGCCCGCAACCGAACCCGGTACTCCGATGGCTTTATAGCCGACGACGCTGGCATTATCGATGACATTGCCCTGAGCGTCGAGATACATATTCGCGGTTGCAGCCGCCGGAGCTTTTTCACGATAGTCGACAAAGCGGGCGCGTCCGTCAGCCATGCGAATCAGCATGAACCCGCCGCCGCCCAGATTCCCCGCTTGCGGATGAACCACAGCTAAGGCGAAGCCCGTGGCCACGGCGGCATCGACTGCGTTTCCGCCAGCCTGCATGATCTCGACCCCGGCGCGCGAAGCCAATTCGTGAACGCTGACCACGATTGCATGGGGCGCATGCACGGGTTGCGTGGCCGCCATCGCGGTCACGGCCACCAGCAGCAACACGAACCATCGGGTGAATTTAAGTCGCATGGAACCTAAGAATGTGGGCGGACTTCTGAGGCTAGCGTAGCGAGCGCGTGGAGTCAAATTGCTCGGGGCAATTCGCCGTTAGCTCTCAGCAGTCAGCCTCATCACCTGTCGACATTTTTCCTTCCTACACTAACCACGCTAAACGTGCTAGTGGATTTATACTATTTCCCTGCTCCCAAAAAGAGATAACCTGTTCCACTCAATCTCCCTTTAGCTGCCTGTTCGCTCCAGGGATTACGCGTGTATTTGATGGCCGACCCAACGCAATCCAGAGGCTTCTTCCTGTCCCGCATGTTTCCGGGCTTGCTCGTTTTCTTGTTCATATCGGCTGCTTACCTCTATACCTTTCCTCAGCCGAATGTCTTCTACGCCGTGATTGTCTCTCTGCACTTACTCGCGGGGGTTGTCACTGCTGTTCTGCTGGCGATTTTTCTTTTCCGCCTGCTCCGGCATGGAAGCATTCTGTTACGTACCGGGTGGTTTTTGGTGGCGGCCGGTGCCATCGTCGGCTTGATTCTGATCAAGACTGGGACGCCGCGAGTGGAATGGAACCTTCTGTACGTTCACATAGTTCTCTCGTTAGCAGGCGGTGGAATCATCTTTGCGGAGTGGGCCGGCAGGCGTGGTTGGCTGGCGCAGGGACTGGGTAGCTCGATCGTCCGATGTGCAATTTGCCTGATCGCGCTCGCCGGACTCGCCGCAGCCGCCCGTTACACGCGTGAGTCGCGGTGGCAGAGTCAAGCCCGAATCGCGAATCCCTCGATGCCGCCCGCCACGATGAATGGTGAGGGAGATGGTCCGCATGGGCCATTCTTTCCCAGTTCCGCGCAGGTTTATGGCGGACAGAAAATTCCCAGCAAGTTCTTCATGGAATCCGACTCCTGCAAACGCTGCCACGAAGACATCTATAACCAGTGGTTCAGTTCGGCCCATCATTTTTCTTCCTTCAACAATCAGTGGTATCGCAAAAGCATCGAGTACATGCAGGACACGATTGGCACCAAGCCTTCCAAGTGGTGCGGGGGATGCCACGATCCCGCGGTGCTCTACAGCGGCCTGATGGATACGCCGATCAAGCAGATCGTGCACCGCCCCGAATCGCAGGCCGGGCTGGGCTGCATGATGTGCCACTCGATTGCGGCCGTGAAGAGCAGCATGGGGCAAGGCGATTTTTATCTCGAATATCCAGAGCTACACGAAATGGCTGCGACGAAAAATCCCCTAGCCCGTGGGCTGCACGATTTTCTGGTGAAGTTGAATCCCGAGCCGCACCGCCGCGTGTTTTTGAAGCCTTTCATGCGCGACCAGACGGCGGAGTTCTGCTCCAGTTGCCACAAAGTCCATCTCGACGTTCCCGTCAATCATTACCGCTGGATTCGTGGATTTAACGAGTATGACAACTGGCAGGCCAGTGGCGTATCCGGACAGGGCGCGCGATCTTTTTATTATCCCGCCAAGCCTTCACAATGCGCCGATTGCCACATGCCGCTGACTCGCTCCAACGATCAGGGAAACATCGGCGGTCAGGTCCATTCGCATCGTTTCCCCGCGGCGAACACGGCGTTGCCTACAGCCAATGACGATGCTGAGCAGCTCAAACTTACTGAGGATTTCCTGAAGAGCGGAATTCTCAGCGTGGATATCTTCGCGCTCTCTCCGGCGCGGGCGCAAGCGAAGCCAGGAGTCGCGAACCACTCGGACCTGTCTACAACCTTTGCAGTGGGGGAGGAGGCGGAGACGAAAATCACTCCTAACGCGGAGGCTGAGGTTTCGCCAGTTACTGCACCGCTGAGCCGGGTACAGCCGACCGTCCGTCGAGGAGACACGGTACGGGTCGATGTGGTTGTCCGCACCAAGAAAATCGGACACTTCTTTCCCGGTGGCACGGTTGATGCCTATGACACCTGGCTCGAACTGAAAGGCACAGACGACAAGGGTCAAACCATATTCTGGAGCGGCATGGTCGAGGACAACGGCAAAGGCCCGGTGGAGAAAGGCGCACACTTCTACCGCTCACTGCAAGTCGATGCGCACGGCAACCGCATCAACAAGCGCAACGCCTGGGCGACGAGAGCGGTCGTGTATGTGCATCTGATTCCGCCCGGGGCCGCCGATACGGTTCACTATCGCGTGCATATTCCCGAAAACTCCGGCGATAAAATCACGCTGCACGCCCGGCTTTGCTATCGAAAGTTCGCGTGGTGGAACACGCAGTTCTCATTCGCTGGCGCTCTTGATCCTAACCAACCCAGTGAAGATGTTTCGCCTGATTACGACGACAGAAGGTTCGCTTTTGCAGGATCGCTAAAAGGAGTATCCGCCAAGGAAGAACATATCCCCGATGTTCCTATCGTGGCGCTGGCCGAAGACCAAATCACGTTGAACGTGACAGAGCGCAACGCCCCAGCGCCCGCGCCTGAAACCGTTTTGCAGTCGGACGATTGGCAGCGCTGGAACGACTACGGCATTGGTCTGCTGCTGCAAGGCGATCTGAAAGGTGCGCAGGCCGCGTTCGAGAAAGTGACGGAGATCGCCCCTAAGAATCCTGATGGCTGGGTGAACATCGGACGCGCCGCGGTGCAGGAAGGTGACATGGATCGCGCCCGCATTGTGCTGGCAAAAGCGTTATCGCTGAGTCCGGACTTGGCGCGGGCCCACTTCTTCTACGCCAAAGTTTTGCGCAGCGATGGCCGCTACGACGAGGCTGCCGATCATCTCCGCAAGGTTCTGATCCAGTATCCGCGAGATCGCGTAGCGCTGAACGATCTGGGACGCATTCTGTTTCTCCAGCGGAAGTACGCGGATGCGGTGAAGGTTCTGCAATCAGTTCTGGCAGTCGATCCGGAAGATCTGCAAGCGCACTACAACCTGATGCTCTGCTACAACGGCCTGGGAGATCAAGAGCACGCCCACGAGCATGAGTTGCGTTACCTGCGCTTCAAAGCCGACGAATCATCGCAGGCCATCACCGGGCCCTACCGGCAACTCAATCCCGAGGATAACAACGAACGCCAAGCCATCCACGAACACGCGTCAGCCACGCTGCCGGCGCATGGCGGGCACCACGTGGGGAAGGCCGAGCGAAACTCGGCGAGTCGAGCAGCCATGCTTGGAGCCTCAAGATAATGCGCAAAATGCTTGTCTCTTTCTTCTTGCTGTTAACTGTCTCCGTCTCCGCACAGCGCATCGAATTTCGCGAGATCACCGCGCAAGCCGGCATTCATTTCGTCCATAACAATGGCGCTTTCGGAAAAAAATATCTGCCCGAAACCATGGGCTCGGGTTGCGCCTTCATCGATTACGACAACGACGGCTGGCCCGACATTCTGCTAATAAACAGCGAAGACTGGCCGGGCCACAAGCGTGCTGATTCCACGCTGACGCTCTATCACAACAACCACGACGGCACTTTCACGGACGTCACCCGCAAGGCCGGTCTCGCGGTTTCCATGTACGGCATGGGCGTTGCCGTTGGCGATTACGACAACGATGGCTACGACGACATCTTCATCAGCGCCCTCGGCCAGAGCCATTTGTTTCACAACAACGGCAACGGCACCTTCACTGACGTGACCAAAGCCGCCGGATTGTGGGGGCCGAATGAGTTCTCGACCAGCGCCGCCTGGGTGGACTACGATCGCGACGGCAAATTGGACCTGGTGGTGGCGAATTACGTGCAGTGGTCTGAGAAGGGCGATCTGTACTGCACCCTCGATGGTGCGCACAAATCGTACTGCACGCCAGAATCCTACAAAGGCTCCTCAGCGCGACTGTGGCACAACCTCGGCAATGGAAAGTTTGAAGATGCCACCCAGAAGGCGAAATTCTACGATCCGACTTCGAAAAGTCTGGGCGTTGCGATCGTCGATTACGACGGAGATGGTTGGCCTGACATCCTGCTGACCAATGACACGCAGCCGAACAAACTTTATCTCAACAAGCACGACGGAACATTCGAGGAAAAAGCCGTCACCGCCGGAATTGCATTCAGTGAAGACGGCATCGCCCGCGCGGGCATGGGCGTTGACGCGGCCGACTACGATCGTTCCGGGCGCCCGAGTTTTATCATTACCAACTTCGCTAACCAGATGCTTTCGGTCTACCACAACGAAGGCAACGGCCTGTTCGTGGATGAGGCGCCACAGTCCGAGGTCGGACGGGCGACCCTGGTGACGCTGGGCTTTGGGTGTTTCTTCTTTGACTACGACAACGACGGCTGGCCCGACATCTTCGTGGCCGATGGACACATTGAGAACGAAATCGAACGCGTACAGAAGCGGGTGAGCTATGCCGAGCCGCCGCATGTTTTTCGTAACCTTGGCGGCGGAAAGTTTCAAGAAGTGACGGCCTCTCTGGGATCCGCCTTTGCCAGCCCGAAGGTCGCTCGGGGCGCGGCTTACGGCGATATCGATAACGATGGAGCGCTCGACGTCCTGATGACCACGAATAGCGGCCGAGCCTACCTGTTTCACAACGAAGGCGGCGACAACCACAGCCTGCGCATAAAACTAGAGGGAACGAAATCGAACCGCGATGGCATCGGGGCCATCGTGCGCCTGACCTGCGGCAAAGATCAGCAGTGGCAGACAGCGCACAGCGGATCGAGCTACTTGTCGCAGAGCGAATTGGTGCTGACCTTCGGGCTGGGCGAAAGAACAAAAGCCGATTCGATTGAAGTGCAATGGCCGAGCGGGCAGGTCGACAAACTTTCGAACGTGGCCGGAAGCCAGACCATCACGATTCAAGAGGGCAAGGGCATAGCGGCGAATAAAGCTTATAGCAAGCCTTGGACGTTTGCTGCGGTTAAGTAGGCACACGTAGCCCCGGACGCCTCGTCCGGGGTGCTTTGTGCTAACGTGTTTCTTCGCATGACAAAGACGATTTCCCTCGCTTCTGTCGTCTTTCTGGCGACGATTGCCATCTTCGCAGCCGCGCCGCAAAACGCGACTAAGCCAAGCCAACTGGACAAGTCCACGGAAGCGGCGCGTCTCAATAATCTCGGGGCGGCCTACATGAACCAGCAACTTTTCGAAAAGGCGCTGAAGGCATTCGAGCAGGCCGCCGAGCTAGATCCCAAATTCGAGATCGCGCAAATGAATCAGGGCATCGCTTTGCTCAACCTCGGGCGCATCGATGCAGCCAGGAAATTTCTTGAGCAAGCGGTGAAACAGAGTCCCGACAACCCCCACGCCTGGTACAACCTCGGGATGCTGGAAAAAAATTCGGCGAATCCGCAAGCCGCGGCGGATGCGTTCCACCGGGTCACCGAAATTGATGCGAATGACGCCGATACCTGGTATTTTCTCGGCGCCTCCTACGCCCAGAACGAACAGCATCCCCAGGCGATCGACGCTTTTCAGCATGTGTTTCTGACCAGAGAGCGGGCCTGCGAGCGTGCAGACGATGTCAGTTCTGTACAAATCTTCTACCGACAAGCTAGACGGCTGCTCTGCGAAAGTTTGTCCGCATACTGGAACGTCGCCGTCTCTGAACTCCTTGACGTTCGCGGATGTGACCTTCCAGCCGTGGGCGAAGTACGATACAACGTGACCTGCTTCGTGGTGTGCGGTTTTAGTTCTTCGTTCCATTTGTGATTCTCCTTTTTCAAAACAACATCCCGTCGAGTTGTGCTTCGGGATTGTCAGTATCTTTCGGCCCTGCGTTCACGCCGTTGTATGTAGTACCGCTGTCGCCGTCACCGAAATCGCCAACCTGCATACGCGGTTGTCGCCGAATGACGAGACGCCTTTGTGGTGATGCGGTTCCGTGCGCACGGTCGGCAAGTTCGCGGCCATGAGTTCAGCAATCGTCACACGCTTCTTCGCGTCCGCAGTGACGCACGGTGACCTTGTACGCCACGCCAACATCTCTAAGCAGCGGCGTGTCACAGCGCACGTGGCACTTCTCGCAGTAGAAGCCGAAAAACACCTTCTCAGTACCTGCCCAGTTGAGCGCCACGTGCCAGCCTTCGTGCTGTTGCGGTGGCTCCTGCGTAATGTTGATTGCTGACGGCGTACGTGCGCGAAAGAGGTCAGATAGCTGCCACATAGGAAATCTCCTTGTATCCACTGCGGTCCCGCAGTTTCTTCATGTACTCGTCTTCGATTTCGGCGGGCGTCTTCTTCGTTAGGCCGTACTTCACTGCAAGGTCAAGCACGGAGAAGAGAGCGTGAACGCCATCAACACGGTCGCCGTTCTGTAGTTCGTAATTCTTGAGCATGTACGACAGCACGCGGTTCCTATACTGGAAATTCTTTTGCGATGCGAAGCAGCCAGCGGCGAAGAGTTTGTTAGCAAGCAGGCGCTGCTTCTCGTACCACGAGGCGTCGCGTAGCACGTCAGGTGCAGGAAGGTCAGGCGACACCTGCACGTTTTTACGGCGTGCTTCGTCCTGTTCCTTTTTGCGAGTCTCCTGCTGGTTGCGGTACTCGTTCTCTGTCACGCTGTAGACGAACGGCAGCACGTTCGTTTTCTTGAAGGCAGCAGAGTTGATTGTGATGGCTAAGAAGCGGTCATGCTCAGCGAGTTGCATCAGGCGATTCTCGATGACGTTGTTCCGCAGCTTCAGCTTCGCAGCTTCGCTCATGCGTGCTGTTTTCAACTCGTACACTATCGGGCCGACGTGGCTTTGTAG
>CAWISU010000055.1:0-32838 GCA_963838765.1 uncultured Acidobacteriota bacterium
CTGCGTTATCGTTGACGTCTCGTTCGATACCTAATCCCACCCTTCGCAATTCTCGTGAAGGGTGGGGACTTTCGCTTTCCTCGGCCGATCGTCCCCACCTGGCCAGCCTGCAATCTACTTTTCCTGTCCACTTTCTTGTCTGATGCCTTTCAAATCCTAGCCTTCTTAACATCTTGGGGAAAGCAGCGCCGCTGAATAGTGTTGCCGTTGAGCCAACTCCTGGAAAACGGCTTATCCTCATGTGGGAGTCAGTTGACACTAATCCCGTTTTTCCGGAGTTGGCGTTATGCTGATGAGCGATCACTTCGGCATCCCGAAGGCTCCTGCGCTATGACCGTCACATTCCGAATCGCTTCTGCGACCGATACCGCCCGTGTTCTCGCAACATATGCGACATGGAAATACGAGAGACAAATCGGCGCGAACGACACGATATGGGTTGCAGCACAAGGAGAGGCATTGGTTGGTTTGGTGCGAATCGCCCCCGAAGAAAACACCTTTGTGCTTAGAGGTATGCGCGTTGATGAGCAGTGGCGAGGCAATGGAATTGGAAGCGAGATGCTGCGGGCCGTCGCGCGATGGCTTGGCAACCGTGAGTGCTACTGCATTCCGTACTCTTACCTCGTTCGCTTTTACGGTCAGGTGGGATTCGCCGAAATCGAGCCCACATCCGCACCGCAGTTTCTCGCACAGCGATTAGCGCAATACCGTTCGCAAGGATTGGACGTCACGATTATGCTGCGGTCTGGCGTTTCACCGAAGGTCCTTGCGCGGACAAAAAAGCGCCGACACGCGAATCAAGGTCTTCGTACAAAACGAAGCCGGTTCGAACCTGAAGAACTATCATGACGAGAAGACACTTGCATTCCAGTTCGCAAAGCACGTATCGCGCCCTTATCCATTTCCGTACGGCTTTGTGATTGGCACCACTGCCCAGGACGGCTGCAACCTCGACTGTTACGTCATCACTCGCCGCGACATACGGACAGCCACAATAATGGAGTGCGAGCCTGTCGGGCTGATGGAACAATTTGAGGACGGCATCGAAGACCACAACGTTCTAGCCGTCCCCGTGGGCGAGAGCGCCGAGGTGACCGAAACCATTCAGAAAACACTCGTCGAATTCGTCGAGAATGTTTTTCGCCACGTCAAAGACAAGCAAATTCGGGCCGGGCGTTTCCTTTCAGCCGCAGAAGCAAAAGCGCACATTCAAAGTCGCACGGACGCCACATTTCACGAACGAGAGTCAGCGGACCGATGACCCCAAAACTGCTGCTGATCCTCGCCTTCTTTTTGGCCGGGAGGGCCTTGGCGCAGTCGCCTGAGGCCGAGAAGGAAATCGCGGTCATCGAGGTTGGCGGTGCTGTTGGCCAAAGCCTTACTGGCGGCGGCTCCAACGCTGGCGCGGAGGTTTCCGTTGAAGTGACGCCCATAGAGCATTGGCTAGAACTTGAGGCGGGTGTGACCCCGCTCTTTAGCCGTCACTCCAGAGAATGGGACACAGACTTTCTCTTTAAGAAGCCATGGACCCTGTCAAAGAAAGTTGAGTTCATGGCTGGTGCTGGTCCGCTGTGGGCTCATGTCAGCGAGGACCGGGTCATAACAAACTCGCCGGGGATCGAAGCCGTTCTCGATTTTATGTTTTGGCCTGGTCGGAACCATAGACTCGGTTGGTTTTTGGAACCTGGCTACGACTACACCTTTGGGCGAGGGCGTGAGCAATCGGTTGGGATGAGCTTCGGGTTGCTGATTGCCATCCCTTGAGGGACCGCTGCTTGGTTTTTCTTCCGCATCGCGCCGAAGCCGCCGCTGACTTATTATTCGAATCTAACCGAGAGCTAACCTCTGCATCCAAAGCGACGTCACACCGAAGCTGGAAAGGAGGGAGGAGGAAGCGAATGCGAACATGGTTTGTGACGGGAGCCGCTCGCGGTATCGGGGCCGAGATCGTAAAGGCCGCGCTTGGCGCAGGAGACCGGGTTGTCGCGACTGGTCGAAACCCGCGTAATCTCGAACAGACCTTTAGAGGGGAATCAGATCGGCTTCTGGCGCTGCCGCTGGACGTGACCAAGTCGGATGCAGGTAAAGGCTGCGGTGGACGCAGCAATGACGCGCTTTAGCACTATCGACGTGCTCGTGAATAATGCAGGATACGGACAACTTGGAGTCTTCGAGGAGACCACGCCAGAACAAATTCGCGCTCAATTCGAAACGAATGTGTTCGGGTTGATGTCGGTGACGCGAGCCGTGGTCCCGATCATGCGCAGGCAGCGTCGTGGTCGCATCTTCAATATCTCCTCCGTTGCCGGTCTCAGGGGTATCTTCGGAGCCTCAGCTTATAACGCCAGCAAGTTCGCGGTTGAAGGCTTCTCTCAGGCTATTGCCCAGGAACTCTCTCCGTTTGGAATCTATGTGACCTCGATCTCACCCGGCTTTATCCGCACCGATTTCCTTGACCAGAGTTCAATCAAGTATTCCGAGGGCCAGTCCATCAGTGACTACGCCAAGCCGGTCGCTGACTTCCGCAGCTTTATGGCGAATCGTAGCCATCAGCAGGCGGGTGATCCGGTGAAGCTGGCGGCTGTGATCGTTCACCTGGCCGAGGTGGAGAATCCTCCTGTATCTTTTGTCGCAGGCTCAGATGCTGTCGAGGCGGCGACGAACGCGATCAAGATAAGGCAGGAGCAGATCGATCAGTGGCGAAAGCTTTCCGTGAGCACG
This sequence comes from uncultured Acidobacteriota bacterium, assembly GCA_963838765.1. Classification (GTDB taxonomy): domain Bacteria; phylum Acidobacteriota; class Terriglobia; order Terriglobales; family Acidobacteriaceae; genus JABDBE01. Next base: position 2,722 of record CAWISU010000055.1, read on the forward strand.
GATGGGGATTGGGCGACAGCGACAGCGCCCTAATCGCCACCCGTGATGCAGCGTGAAGCTGGACACTCGGGCCAAGTCCTTCTCGGAATCTGGGAAAATGACAGTCGGAGGCAAACATGGCAGCTACTACAAGAGAACCATCCAAGAAGGTTATCGATAAACACGCGAAGTTTCTTGCGGCATGGGAAGCGGCAGGATTCCCAGACAAATTTGAGTTCGGAGGAACATCGCTTCAATAACGTGCGGTCAACCGCTGATTGGTATCGGGAACAAAAGCAAAAAGCCGCCAAGGACTAGGATCGGTCGCCGAGGAGTTGTTTATGACAAAAGCCCAGTACGAAGTTTTTGAAGCTCTCAATCCCTTCTTCGAAGTCGTCATGGAAGGCTTACGCGGACTCGTTGATGGCGATCATTATTTCGATACGTTTGCCGAAGACGCATTCTTCGAGTCCCGCTATCACTTCCCCGGTTGGCCTCTGACGATTCGAGGACGAGCCAATCTGATGGCTAGCTTCTCCGGATACGGCAAGACGATCAAGCTTCACTCCGGCGACGCACTTGTTGTGCACCGCTCGCAGGATAGTCGCGTCGTAATCCTCGAATACGAAGTACACGGCAAGATTCTTTCGACTGGCGCGCCCTATGACAACAGGTTCATCTCGGTCGTCACGATTGAGAAGAGAAAGATCGTGCATTGGAGAGACTACATGGACTCTCTGGCTGCCTGGACGGCGTTGAATAGCGCCTCTCAATGAACGATTACCTTCTCCCCGCCATAATCCACAAGAAAAATATTACAGCCGCAGCAATTTCAATCGCCCACGCGACTTGTGGCCATCCACACCTGATGAGCGCGAGCCCGGCAAGGTTGCCGGAGTGATGGCGGCCGCCGCTGCGACTCCTGCATGATGTCGGAGGGTCCAAGCAGTGTCTGAAAAATCAGTTACGCGGCAGCAGGAGGGGCCCATCAGATGGGCGAAAACGAGCCGTATGGGCTCCGCCGCCTATCTCGCTGGGCCTGCTCTGGCGGCAAATTGGTTGTGTCGAGGGCAGGAGAGGCGTACGATCCGCCAGACAGAGGTCCAAATCGACAATCCCCGCTAAGAAGTAATCAAGAGTTCTAGGCCGACGAAGTGTCGCACCGAACGTGGGCGCTCACTTGTCCGCCGAATTCCTGGCGGACGGCTTTGAGGCTGGCGCCTTCAACTCCGGCGATGTCTAGGACGTCGGAGACGAATGCTGAATTCAGCTTGATGGAAAGGCCTGGCGCCAAATCGATTCCGAAATGCTCGTGGGCAACTAACACAATGCTGTTGCCGGGCAGGATCTTGGTCAGAGCCTTCCTTATCAATTCAGCATTGGGGTAGGCAAGAGCCTCATCGGCAATTTTCCAAATCTCCGGGTAGGAGGCGCTGAGGGTTTTGCACGCAGCATCCAACTCCGCGCCGCAACCGGTAACAATGGCTGTGAGCGATGCAGTGGGATCGATCTTTCGCCCGGCGGCCGCCAGTTCGAACGCGGTATCGTCGACCACGCCACCTTTATTTATGATGTAAGTGAAGATGCGCGCCATTATTTCAGCCCTCCTTTGGCTGCCACTAACTCCAGAACTTTGTCGATGTTTTCTTCCCTGCTGCCGTACAGAATTTCAGCTCCCTTGCCGAGTGTGGGGACGAAGTAGTCCACTCTTTTTACTTTTGCGGCAGCTTCTCCTACGGCGCTTGGGTCCAACCCGAGGTTGGAGACGCCGAAAGTTGGAATAGGGATCGAGGCTACTTGCCGAATGCCCTTCATGCCGACATAGCGAGGCTCATTGATGCCGGTTTGAATCGAGAGCACGCAGGGAAGATCAATCTCGCCGATCTCTTTGTTCCCGCCTTCAATTTCGCGGCTGATCTTCAGCTTCTTGCCATCCAGGACTTCGATGGAGTTGACCAGCGAAGCAAATGGATAGTCGAGCAGCGCAGCCAGCATTCCGCCGACCTGGGCGCCCCCGTCCTCGGCCTGCACTCCGGTCAGGATCAGGTCGTAACTTCCCTTCTGGACGAAGGCTTTTAGGATGGTGGCGATGCCCCGGCCGTCCGATCCGCTGAAAGCATCGTCTGTGATCAGCACGCCATGGTTCGCGCCCATAGCCATCTCGCGCCGGAGGACTTCCTCGTCATCTTCGCCGCCAACTGTGGCAACGGTGACGTTTCCGCCGACTCGGGCGATCATCTGAAGGGCCTCTTCGACCGCATAGTTGTCGGGCTCATTGATCGAATAGACCAGATCGTCCCGCTCGATGTCGTTTCCGGCACTGTTGAGTTCAATCTCGTTTTCCGAAGTGTCGGGTACTCTGCGCACGCAAACTAGAATTTCCATAATTCATCCTCCAGAACTTTCACACCACTTCCTGACTTTCGTGTGCCATCTGTTGATCCACCAGTTCTGCCAGATCGATGGCGGTCATCTTTCCTTCCATGCCCGCGACCTTGATCGCGTCTTCGATATTCACCATGCAGAACGGGCAGGCGGTTACAATTACGTTGGCTCCGGCCTCGGCGGCCATTTGGACTCGCTTCACGCCCATTCGCTGGTCTTCTTTCGGTTCGTAGAACAGCATCAGTCCACCACCACCGCAGCAGAAGGAACGGTCGCGGGAGCGCTTCATTTCGACTCGCTTCAATTCGGGGATCGCATCAAGTACATTGCGCGGGTCGTCGTAAACCTGGTTATGGCGTCCCAGGTAGCAGGGATCGTGGTAGGTGTACACACTGTTTTTGTTTTCTACCGGATTGAACTGGATCTTCCCAGCTTTCACCTCTTTGGCAATGACCTGGCTGATGTGCTCGACCGGCGGCACATCTTTATAGTCGTGTTTCAGCGCGTTGTAGGCGTGCGGGTCCGACGTGACAATTTTCTTGAATCCGGAGGCCTTGATGGCTTCGACGTTGTGATCGCGTAAGGCCATGAACAGCGTCTCTTCGCCGAAACGCCGAACTTCATGGCCGCTGTCTTTTTCAGCCGCGCCGAGGATCCCGAAATTCTCGCCGACGTGGTTGAGGATTTTCGCAGTCGCCCGCCCAATCGATTGCATGCGGTCATCGTAGGCGGTGATGCTATCGACAAAATACAGAGTGTCCGCGCCGTTTTTCCCGTCGACAATTTTGACGTCACAGGTTTGCTGGAAATCTTTCGCCTTCGTCCAATCCGCTTTTTTCTTCTCCATCTTGCCGTAGGGATTTCCCCGGCTCTCGAGCGCATTTAGCGGTTTTTGCAGGGATTGGGGCACATTGCCGTCGTCGATCATGCCTCGCCGCAAATCGACGATCTTGTCGATGTACTCAACCAGCAGCGGGCATTCCGCTTCGCAAGCGCCGCAGGTCGTGCAGGACCAGATTTCATCCTCGGAATAAATATTCCCGATGAGAGGCTTGCCGTTGCCCGAGTTGCCAAACATCGGATAGTGCTGGAAAGCGTAATCCCTTGCCTTGGTGGTGATGAATCGCGGTGACAACGGCCTTCCGACGGCATTGGCTGGGCAATTGTCGGAGCAGCGCCCGCAGTCGGCGCAGGAGTAGAAATCGAGCATGTGCTTCCATGTGAAGTCTTCGAACGTCTTTACTCCGAAGGATTTCACCTGATCGAGATGTTCATCGCTGACGCCCCATCGCACCGGCTTTAGAATCTCGCGGTCGAGCTTTGCGAAGTAAACGTTGAACAGGGAGGTTTCCACATGGAACTGGATTCCAAAGGGCCGATAGCAGAGCAAGAAATAAAACGTCACCTCGTGGAGGAGATAAGCGCCGAAGTAGACCCTGCCAAGAGTAGGCAACGCAGTTGCGGCGAGCGCACTCTGCAATATCCACGGGAGCGAAAATACTGCCAGCACTTCAAGCGGTTGGCCTTGCTGCGACTGGGCTGCGGCCTTAGCGGCGGCAAAGAGGCTGTCGGCCACCATCAGGATTCCGATTAACGAAAGCAGGAAGATGGCGTCGGCGGTGTGACTTTTGCCAAACTTTGCGGGCACAGCGTATCGCGCAGGTTTGAAAACCAGGCGGCGAACCACAGCGATCACCATGCAGAGAAAAACCACGGTGGCGGCGTAATCCGTGATTGTGTCGTAGATTTCACCGGCTCTTCCTGAAAGACCGGGCATGACGAAATTCTCGGAGACGCCGACAATCAGCGTGGTGAACGCACGCATCGCCAGCACGATGAAGCCGGCGAAGATGAAAATATGAAGGATTCCTGCGGTCTTATAGCGAGGATGCTTCCACTGCCCTAGCCAGAATTTCAGAACCCTTCCCAGTCGCACCAATGGCTGGTCAAAACGTAAATCGCGTTGGCCACGAATGAGAGGCACCAGGCGCTTGGCCACAATGTAGGCGAAACATACGACACCCAGAATATGAATGATTAAGAACAGCGCTCGCCCGGTGACCAACCAAGAAGTCAATTGCGCAGCTGACTGGACGGCTTCCATGTTTTCCACCTTCCCGCTCGCGATCATTAAGCGATCAATCGTGGAGCTACTTCCTCCTCCTTAACCGGGGGTCCGGACACTGTCGCTGGTTCGACCGAAACCAGCGGTCGAAGGGGAACGGATACTTGTAGGGGCGCCGGCGCGGGAGCCGAAGTCCGTGCTGCTTTCGCCTTCGCGCGCATTCTCTTCTTTTTCTCTACCTTCTTTAGTGCAGGTTTGCCCCCCGCAGCTTCCCGGAGTTCCGTGAAACTCGATTTCAGAAAAGTTTCCAGACGCCGCAGATCCGGAACGGCGTGTGTACATCCGCTGAACCCGAAATAGGCCGTGCCGTTGTAGGTCAGGATGGCGCAGTTGAGCGCCATTTCTCCGCCGACCGGAACGTAGGGATAGCAGTGCAGCATCTTGTGTCCAAGCAGATAGAGCGGAGATTGCGGTCCCGGAACGTTGGTGCAAACCATGTTGAAAGGCGTGAATGGCAATCGGCTTATGATATGGCCGGCTAGCGCCTGCGCTGAATTCGGGAACATGCCCAGCAGGCCACCGGCCAGGCTCACCAATTCGGCGGTATGGGCGCGTTTGAGAAGCTCGGTTCTCTTGTGGACGGTCGCCAGCAGCTTCCGAGGGTTGCGAATGTCCAACGGAATGGTGACCGGGACCAGGGAGATGCGGTTTCCCAAGTCACCCGGGCCGTCGGTGCCGCGCAGGTTGACGGGAACCATCATGCGAAGCTCCCGCCCCTTAACCCGGTCGCCATGAAGTTCGAGATAGCGGCGGATGGTCGCCGTCACCAGCGCAAGGACAACGTCGTTCACACTGGTTCCGCATGCGTGCCGTATGTCTTTAACCTCCGCGAGCGGAATTTCCGCCCACGCGAATTTCTGCGGACCGCGATAAAGAACGTTGAACCGCAGCCGCTGTGTGGACAGGTTGAGTTCCGGAAGTAGGGAGAACTTGTCTTTGCTGAGATTCCCACCGTTTGCAGCGGCGCGCTGTGCCATGCTTGATACGTCCCCCATGGCATCAAGAATTCGTTTGACGAATTCGGAATAGGAATCGATGCATCCGCTGGTTATTGAGGCTAGAGCGCCAGGAGGCGGCGGAACGCGGAGCTGAATTTTTCTTTTGGGCAGACGAGGTGTCGCGGGGCTCGCGTCCATAACTACGTTCATGATCCCGACTCCGGCGATGCCGTCGGCGAGGCAGTGGTGCAGACGGAAGATGAGCGCGCTACGATCACCTTTCAATCCGTGGACGAGTGTCATGTCCCAAAGAGGGTGTTGGCGGTCCATTACTGTGCCTAAAACCTTCCCTGCAAGCGTCTTCAACTCCAAGTCGGAACCATGCTTGAGGGTCGCCTCGCGTACGTGGTTGCGAATGTCGAAGGTTGGATCGTATTCCCAGCTGGGAAGGCCAATATTAAGGAGTGCAGGCACCACGCGCTTGAGGTAGCGGGGAATAAGCGGCAGCTTCGACGCGACAAACTGGACGCAAGCTTCAATAGGGATCTTCCCCTCAAAGACACAGACGCAGGCCACATTCAGGGGCATTCCCTCGCGTTCCAGGTGAAGGAAGACCGTGTCTCCCCAAGAAAGGCGGTCACCTTGTTGTTGGCCCTGCATCGTAGCTCTCCTGCTTCAGTCGCCAGTCTTTACTTCGAAAACTCCAGTTGCCTCACCGTTACGTATCTCAGTTCACGAAAGAAAAACAGGACGTCAGCTTCATTAGCTTGAGCACTTTGTAGACGCTGACGTTAACGTCGCGCAAGACGACTTTGACGCCTTTGTCATTCGCGCTATTTGCGAACTTTTCCAGCGCCATGAGACCACTTGCATCGATCCGAAGCACGGAGGAGAAATCCAAAACTACTTCGCCTTCGGTGTTGGCCAGTTTTTCTCCGGCCTCTCGCAGCGCTTGGACAACTCGCTCTTCGTCAATCTTGAGCCACACCGCCATCAATGCCATATAGACTCCGATCCGCTACGCGGTTTGTTGCGATGCACTAGTGGCTTTCGTCAGGCCTCGCCCGAGATAAGCCTTCCAAAACAACTCTGCCAATTCGCTGATCAGCGGCATACGCGGGTTCGACCGCCAGGATGGATCATCAAAGGCGAGTTTGGTCAGCTCAGGCATCGCCCGCTCGAATTCTTCTTTCGAAATTCCCAGGTCGGCGATCGAACGCGGAAATTTCAACTGATCGAGTAACTGTTCTGTCGCCACGATCAGGTTCTTGACTTTTTCCTCAACCGTGTGCCCGCCCAGACCCAGTAAATCCGCGACCGTGGCGTATTTCTTGTGGGCGACATATCCCTTCTGATACGGCGAGGGAACAAACTTAGTGGGCACGGCCGCGTTGTACGCGATGACGTGCGGAAGCATGAGCGCATTGGCCCGGCCATGCGCCACGCCGAAGCGCGCCCCGAACGAATGCGCCAGCGCATGATTCACACCCACCGACGCGTTCGAAAATGCCATGGCCGCAATGCACGCCGCGTTGTGCATCATGCAGCGCGCCTCCTCATCGCCGGGATGCTCAAAAGCGATGGGCAGGTACTTGAATGACATCAGGATCGACTGCATGGCGTTGCAGTCGGTATAGGCCGAGGCGTAGCTGGAAACTATGGCTTCCAGCCCATGGGTCAGGCAGTCGATGCCAGTGTCGGCGGTAAGGCCCTTCGGCATCGACATAACAAATTGGGGATCGATGATAGCTACATCCGGAGTCAGCGAGTAGTCGGCTAAGGTCACCTTACGCACACGCTCTTTGTCGGTGAGCACCGCGAATGGAGTGACTTCGCTTCCCGTTCCGCTGGTGGTGGAAATGGCAATCAGCCTAACCCGGTTAACTTTCTCGGTCGGGTACTGGACAACGCGCTTGCGCAGATCGAGGAACGGCGCGGCCAGTTCTTCGAGGTCAGCGTCCGGCGACTCGTACTTGAGTTTCATGATCTTGGCCGCGTCGATCACCGACCCACCGCCCAGGGCGATGATCTGGTCCGCTTTGTAGAAATTCAGCTCCTCCACACCTCGCATAATCACCTTGACCTCGGGCTCCGCGTCGGGAATGACCGAGACGTGGACGCGCGTTCCCTCTGGAATGTAGCGCCGGACAAGGTCTACGTGGCCGATTTGCTCCAAAGCAGGATTGGTAACGATGATGGTCGAGCGCGATGGGAACTGGCGTATATTTTCCACCGCGTTCAGGTTGAAATAAATCTCTTTGGGAACTCGGAACCACATATGGGCTTGTGTCCTCCGAGCCACTCGTTTGATATTGAGGTAGTGATAGATGTTTACGTTATCGGTGGTGCTATTGCCGCCGCCGGTGCCGCATCCGAAGGAGAAGGTGGGCACCAGATCGTTATAAACCGCGCCCAGTGCTCCGACTGAGCCTGGTGAGTTCACGATGATCCTGCCCGCGTTCATCATCTCGCCGAACTTGCGGATGATTTCATCGTTGCGTGAAAAAATAACAGCGGTATGTCCAAGCCCGCCCGCATGATTCACATCGATGCATACTCTGAGCGCCTCGTCGACAGACTTCGCTCGATAGACAGCGAGCACCGGGAACAGCTTCTCGACGGACAGGGGATGCTCGCGGCCTACGCCTTGAATCGGCGCAATCAGCAGTTTGGTTTCCGGCTTCACTGAAAGACCGATCAGACGGGCGATATCGGTTGCTTTCTGGCCGACTGCCATGGCTTGCATAAACCCAGTCTCGGGGTCGATTACGGTGCGCGCCAGCAACGCCGTCTCTTTCTCATTGCAGATGTGCGCTCCCAAATCGGCAAATTTCTTCAGCACCGCGTCATAAATCTCGTCGTCGATCACTACGGTTTGCTCGGAGGCGCAGATGGTTCCGTTGTCGAAGGTTTTGGAAACGATGATGTCTACCACGGCGACACTTACGTCCGCCGTTTTTTCCAAATACACCGGCGTGTTGCCCGCCCCTACACCGAGGGCTGGTTTGCCGGAACTGTAGGCGGCTTTGACCGCACCCGGTCCGCCGGTGGCATCAATCAGGCCTACGCTCTTGTGCCGCATCAGGTAAGCGTTGTCCTGTAGCGTGTGGGATTCCAGGCAGCTAAAAACGCCTTCGGGCGCGCCATGCTTCAGCGCTGCTTCATACATGATCTTTACGGCCTCGGAACAGCAGCGCCACGCGTTGGGATGGGGGCTGAAAATAACGGCATTCCGCGTCTTGATGGCCATGATGCATTTGAACAGCACCGTGGAAGTGGGATTCGTAATCGGGGTGAGCGAGAAGATGACGCCGATCGGCTCAGCCATCTCCACCAGATTGCGCTCGGGAAACTCGCGGATGATGCCAACCGTACGTTTATCTTTAATGTAGTTGTAGGTAAACTCCGTGGCGCACATGTTCTTGAGGACTTTGTCTTCCAGGACTCCGAGCTTGGTCTCTTCAACCGCCAGACGGGCAAGATGTTGAGCCTGCCCAAGGCCGGCCAATACCATGGGTTTGACGATGCGATCTACGTCCTCTTGGGTAAATTGGGTGAAGACGGCGGCGGCGGTTCTGGCCTGACTTACAACGCTTTCCAGATACTCAATCCGTTCTTGACTGAGGCTTTCTGGGGTTAGCGAAATCTGAACTCGTTCCTGGAATACTTCGTGCGCAATCATTGCTGCCCCCTATCCCTACCTGCCGGAGTTCACTTCTGATGAGGAGCACGCTCACTCCTAATATTCCCAGCGCTCGCGACCATGAGTTCAGTCGTCTGATCGCTGGATGCAACGTCCTGGGTCTACGCGTAGTCGATGGGATGTTTGGTCAGCCAGTGCTCATCGCGCACTCTGCCAATATTCCTCAGGGCACTACTGGCGATACTTGAAGTCAAACGGCGGCTTTCCCAAACGACACCCACGCCAAACCCAATCACACCGCCCAATAGACCGCAGGCAAACGCTCTGCTTGCGGATTTCTCCCGAGGCCCTGGATACCCACCCAATACGCCAATACAGGCTCCTAGAACGGCGGGCTTTAAGGCGCTTCGAACTGACTCGCTAAGAAATGGAGTAAGAGATTCTCCGTTAAGAAATGCTTCTTGACCTGAACGCGCCCCTTCGATCCCGGAATGCAAGAGCTCTCGGCCATACTCGGCATTCGATTTCGACCATTTACGTAAGTCCATCGAATTTCCTCACGGTCTTACGATTACGGATAACATGTTCAGTACATCACTCGGGCTGGGCTGCGTCGGTATCACCGGTCACGCCTGATTGTGATGTGGTGACATTTGAGGATGTTCACGTCCGCTAAATGGCCAACTGGAGCGTTTCAGAGTGCCGCTAGCTCCGCGGAAAGGGCGAAGTAAAAAGCGCAAATATGATTTTTGCGCGATGCAGTCCTTTCACGTCGTTGGGTGACTAAGGCGGGACAACTTCAGATGGGCTGACTTAGTTCAGGGGATCTGAAAGAGTGGAAACAAGTTACTCGCTCGCAAACCAGGCTAGGCTCCTGCGCGAGGATTGTCAAAGGAAGGTCCGCTGCCGACGCGAGCAGACTCTCGCCGGTTCAGCAATCCCCACAACTGGGCAACCCGAACGCATGCGAGAGACTGGTATTCTCGCCCACGATGTGGAGTTCTTTCCTCCTTGCGATACTATGCCAACATATATTTGCCGCTTTCGATGACTCTCTGTGCGATCGTTTGCCGTAGGGCCACAGTATTGAACGGCTCGTACTTGCACAGGCGGCGCAGGATCGCCATCTGCGAACGCAGCATGTCGCCCTCGCTCGAGGCTGCAACGACCATTCTCGCAGCGCTCTCAATTTTGTCGAGCGCACCCACCATATAGACCCGCGTCATCGCTATCGCGTTGGCTGCGCTGGCCTCGCCGTTCCGCGCGGCGAGCTTCTGGGCGCGCAGCACGGCCGATTCTATGGCATAAGTTTCGATCGTCATGTTGGCGATTGCCCCCATGATCTCTTGCTGGTCCTGAATCGCTTGCATGTATTTTTGCGTGGCCACTCCGGCGGCGAACAGTCCGATGTTCTTGGCCGCTGACACCAGTTTCCTTTCTTCCGCGAGCGGGCCTTCCACGCCGTTATCTCGGTTGCCGGAGAGCACTTCGTCCATCAGTTTCTTGATCGAAGCCATCAACGGAAGTTGCCCGGACATTGCCCGCTTCAGCAAAAAGCCGGTAATGACCAGCCGGTTGATTTCGTTGGTGCCTTCGAAAATCCGGTTGATGCGGGAATCGCGGTAAGCGCGCTCAGCAGGATACTCCTCCACGAAGCCGTATCCACCATAGATTTGCACCGTTTCATCGACTACGTAGTCGATAAACTCGGAACCCCAAACTTTCAGAATCGAGCACTCGACGGCGTACTCGTCAAATATTTTGCGAGCCTGCGCCATGTCGTTGTGCGCATCGCCGAGTTGCTCCGTGGCCGCGTCGATCATTCCCACCGTGCGATAGGCCATGGCTTCGCCGGTGAAAATGCCGGCAGCCATGTTGGCCAATTTCTCGCGCACCAGTCCGAAATCGGCAATGACTTTGCCGAATGCCTTGCGCTGCTTAGCGTAGGCAATGGCGCTCTCCAGCGAGTTGCGAGCGGCGCCGATGGCTCCTGCTCCCAGCTTGAAGCGTCCCACGTTCAGAACGTTGAACGCGATGTGATGCCCTTTGCCGATTTCTCCGAGGACATTTCCTGCCGGCACCTTGCAATCATTGAGAATGAGCGGGCAAGTGGAGGAGCCGCGGATGCCCATCTTGTGTTCTTCCGCGCCTACGGCAAAGCCAGGGAAGTTGCGCTCGACGATGAAAGCGGTAAACTTCTCTCCGTCTACCTTGGCAAACACGATGAACAGATCAGCAAAGCCGGCATTCGTGATCCACATTTTTTCGCCGTTCAGGACATAGTGCTTGCCGTCGGCGGAGAGCGTGGCCCGCGTGCGGCAATTGAGAGCGTCGGATCCCGAGGAGGATTCTGAAAGCGCGTAAGCGCCGACTGTTGTGCCATTGGCCAGCCCCGGCAGATACTTTTTCTTTTGCTCTTCGGTACCGAAATAAACAATGGGCAACGTCCCGATGCAGGCGTGAGCACCCCAAGTGGTGCTGAAGCCAGCGTATTTTGCCAGACGGTCGGCAACAATGGCGGACGTGACTTTATCTAGTTGCAGGCCGCCGTATTGTTCGGGAACATCAACCCCGCTGAGGCCGAGTTCGCCTGCCTTTCTCACCAACTCGCGGCTAACCGAGAAGTCTTTGTGCTCCATTTTTTCGGCATTGGGGACGATTTCTTTGATCGCGAATTCCTCGGCAGTTTGCGCGATCAGCAAATGCTGCTCAGTGAAATCTTCTGGGGTGAATACCTCGTCAGGCGTGCGATTCTCAATCAAGAAACTGCCGCCGGAGATCTTGCTAGCATTCGTAGCGGTAAGCGTGCCCATATTTCACCTCGAACGAAGGTCGGTTTTTCTCTGAAATGGTCGTGTGGGTAATAGGAAGCGCGTGGGGTTAGTGGAAAATTCCATTGGCTCCTCTCCGTTGGATGACAAGTATCCGCCGGCAGGAGCACGCCGGCAGACTGGATTTTCTATTGAGTTGACTGATCATCCTGAGCGGAGCCGAAGGACCCCGGATGCCCTATCGCTGCCGGTCTCGCAGAATTCCCCGTGCTGGTTGACACGCGCGAAGCCGGCTGTTCTCAGTGAACGCGGTCTAGGGCACCCGGCCGTGCGGGTCCTTCGACTTCGTATGGCCCACGTTTCTCGCGGGCCATACTCCGCTGGGATGAAGGTCTATAGCGTTAGGCCGCCGCTGCTGCGGCTTTCTTTGGCGACCGCTTGGCGCGGGGTTCAGTCTTGTGCGCGCGTTTGTGCTCGCCATTCGTCTTTACCATGACCTCCATCAACTCCTTTTGGGCGTCGACGTAGCTCTTCACGCCTTCCCGCGTCAGATCTGCCAACGGTAGGAAGGGAAATGGTCGCAAGAGGTCCAGAGTCTTGCCTGCGGTTTTCACGCTGGCGTTCATCTGTCGTCCGGCTACATCCACTAACTTCCGTTGCGCATCGATGAACGACTCCGTGGCCTCTCGGGCTAATTGAGACACCTCGGTTTTCTTGATCTTCTTGACGCCATTAGTGTGTTTGCTGCCGGTGGCCTTGGCTGTTTCCTCGGCGATCACGTCCATGAAGTGCTTCTGGGCTTTCACGAAGTTCTCCATGGCCTCGCGGGCCAGTTCCACCACATGCTCGCTCTGGTACGGTTTCCCGGCTTTGGCCGCTTCCACCCAGGCATGAGATTGCTTGCCGGCAATTCTCAGGAACTCCTGCTGCATGTGGATGAAAGTCTCCAGACTGCGCTGCAACAGGTCGGCAATCGCTTGCGCCGGAGGCCATTCCCCGACACGTTCCTTGACGCCGGTCATCAGGATTTCGTTCTGTTTTTGTCCCAGTTCAAGCAGGACCTTTTGCCCTTCAATGAAATTCGATATACCCTCGGCAGTCACTTCGCCCAGAATGGCGGTTGGGGAATGCTGAGGATCGGACAGTTGTTGACGCAGGGAATGCATCAAGCTTGCATTTTGCCGCATGGCCAGATCCAAAAGGATCCTTTGTGTGGCAAAGAAGCTCTGAACTCCCTGTTGCGCCCACCCGGATAAGAGAGATACAAAAGAAGACTCCCCATGATGAGTTCGAGGGGATTCGGACTTTACGGTTGCTGGCATTTGACACCTCCATAATGCTGCATCGCAGCATCGAATTAAATATACGACTCTACGTTAGTTGTGTCAAGATATATTTGTATTATGTGCAAAGCAGCATGAGGGTGCTCACGCCATGAAATCGGCTTCCATCATTATCAAGAAATATGGGAACCGCAGATTGTACGATTCCTCCAGCAGCCAATACGTGAATCTCGACGATATCGCGCGTTTCATTCGCGAGGGCAAGGCGGTTCAGGTCGTGGACGCGAAGACGGGGCAGGATCTGACCCGCGTCACGCTTACACAAATCCTGACTGAGGATGCGAAGGAAAAGCCAACCGGCCTGCCGCTCGAACTGCTCCGCCAACTGATCGTCGCGTCCGACGAAGTGCGGCACGAGTTCATGATGTGGTATTTGAAATCTGCCTTTGATACCTATCAGAAGGTGCAGGATGCGGTGCAGAGCCGGTTAGGCGAAGTTAAGTCTGCCATTTTGTCGCCGGTGGACATGGTGAAGCAACTGATAGGCGCGCCCGTACCATCTCAGTCGCGAGCCGAAACCGAACCTGAGCTCGATACGTTGCGCAAGCGTATAGCGGAATTGGAAGCTCGGCTGGAAGCACCCAAGAATACGAAACGAAGGTCAACCCGAAAGCACAAAGGAAGGGTATAATTCGAGCGTACGTTTCCCCCCCGGCAGCGCGCGCCAGCGTAAAGTGCGTAAATGCTCGACACACCCAGGATGAAATTGCGGCCCAAACAGAAAAAAAATACACGTTCATCGAAGGCACGGACGCGGATGCACACGCACCGGGCCGATTTGCAAGCCGACATCTCGCCATGGACAGAAGCGCTTTTCGCGGCTGAGGTTTTGTTGCTGCACGCGACTCCTGTCTATTACGGCTTTGGCGTCCCGCGCGGGGATGGCTCCGCAGTGGTCATTATTCCGGGTTTTCTCGGGACCGATCTCTATTTGACGGAACTCCACGCCTGGCTGGGACGCATCGGATATCGAGCCTATTTCTCCGGCATCGGTATCAATGCCGAATGCCCCAATCTCTTGGTTCAGCGCCATTTGAATGAGACCATAGAAAAAGCGCTAGTCGAGACTGGACGCAGAATTCACTTGATTGGTCACAGCCTCGGGGGGGTGATCGCCCGCTCGGTGGCTGGGCAGAGGCCACGAGATGTGGCTTCAGTTATCACGCTGGCTTCGCCGATTCGCGGCACTGCTACCAGTCGAACTATTCTGCACGCTGCTGATGCCATTCGCGAGCGAATTCTGCAGGAGCATGGTCGTGGAGTCCTTCCCGACTGCTACACCGGGCGCTGCACCTGCAGTTTTGTTGATTCGTTGAGGCGCGACGTTCCGGACTCGATGGTCGAAACTGCGATTTACACCCGCGATGACGGCATTGTCGACTGGCGCTATTGTATGACCAGAAATCCTGAAGCCGACTTCGAAGTCCCCGGCACTCATATTGGAATGGCATTTAATCCGTCGGCGTACGCAATCGTGGCTGAGCGCCTGGCGATGGCGCAATCCTCCGCATAGGTTTAACGACCGACCATTTCCAGTACCGCCCCGGTATTCGTCTCTAAAGCTTCGACTGGCCTGCCCCGCCGCTCTAAGCGAAGCACCGCCCTCGCCAGGCTGTTGTTCATGACTTCAAAGCTGCCCGTACAATCGGTCTTCAGGTAAGGAAGACGATGGATGCTCGGCCCGGCGCCATCGATAGCTCCTTCCACTTGGAATCCGTCCTTCGAGGAACAGCGAAAGTTCCACGCAAATCCATTTGGATCCCTTCTGATCTCATGCAGGTTGCGGAATTCGTATTCCTTCCCATCGTGCCAGAGCACCACCTTGCGGAAGACCAATCCGAACGGCATTTCGTATACCAGAGCTTCCAATGTGCTCGGGCCTGTGCTGGCGCGTGGAAAGTGCGCATGGGTCCAAGTCCAAAACTTGCGATGCCGATATCCACAGTTGTGTCCTTGAACTCCGAATCCCAAAGGGCTGCCCTCGAAACGTCGGCCATCCAGCGTGATTTGGCCGGAAAAAACGGCGTCTGAATGCGGCGTTCGCGAGAATCCAATCCAGCCCTTGTTGCTCAGCGTGACACGAAACGTGGAACGATAGTGCAGATCCCACGAGATCAGGTGCCCGTCGACTTCCAACGCTCCCCGGCAAGAGTTCTCGCCGATTTCATTACGACCGACTTGCAAGTGGAATGGATTTTGCCCTCTGGCGCTGAGATTCAGACCTTCCAAGGGAAATCCTTGAATGAAGCTCTGCGGTTTTCCATTCCGCGGAAACCAAGTGGCCCACATCTGGACGGGCAACCCGCGCGGATCGCCCGCGCAACCGCGCCGGCCAGGATTCATAAGCAGATATCGGAACCACCACGCCCCGCCACCATCCGCCAGCCCCAGACGAATAAACCATACTTCATAACGGCGCCGGGCAGAGAGTGACGAATACAGTTCATTCAGCGTCTTCACAGATTCCATCGTTTGCTGGGTGGAACGTCGGTCCATTCTGGTTCGTCCCGAGCTAGGAAGTGATCAAGGCAGCATATGCCGTGCCTCGAAAATCAAGTATCACCTGGCCGACGGGGATCGTGGAACCGTTCGCGGAAACGTAAGTAGCCATAGCTACGGCAGTGGTCGTCGGACGGTCTAACAAAAAGTGCGGAACGCCTTTTAGAGCCGACAACTCGAGATGTGCGCCGCCAAGTGGGATGACGCCCTTGTCAAGGTTTCCCACAGTCGTGAAAAACCCTGGAATCGGAGCTGAGCCGTATCCGTAGACTAGAGATTTGTCGCCAATAATTGCGGCGCCGTGTTTGATGTCATCGGAATCTGTGACGTTCACGAGAATGCCCGGGCCGGATGGATTGTGGGGAGGCACGCTGGCAATGCCGGCATAATTCGGCAAGAAGTCCCCAAAATGTACGGACGCGTATCCGATGACGCGATCTAAATCGATTCGCTGGCCATTGAGTCTGATCCAACCGGAGACTTCCATCCTTAAATAGTCCATGGCTGTCATGTGGGCGAGCGTCAAGCCCGCATTCTCCCGTACCTTTGCCTGGGACCAGAACCTTGAACTCCAATATGAATGCCACCGTGTTAATGGACTGGCCGGAGACGGAAGCGGAGGCTGCGAGCCAGTTTTCACCGCGTCCAAGCACGGGCTTATCTTGCGGCACGGTCGGGGGAGCGTCAGTGGCAAACGGCGCCCACTCCGAAGATGGGCCTTCGAGAATCAGGGACGAGATGTCGCCGCCTGAACCAAGCGCAAACACCCGCAGCGCCCGCCGACCCATATCGTCGCTTCTCACCACGTCGACGCCAATAAGCTGACCCTCCGATGTGTGGAACCAATGGAAACTGCAGGTGTAGGGCAATTTATGCGAACCGGCATCCGGAGCCAGGAAGTTGTAACGGTTTTCAAACAATGTGGCGAGGAAACCGGTTGCGCCTGACATCAGATGACCTCCACCCACCAGCGAGCTGAGCATGAAAAGCAGGAATTGTACACCTGTTTCGGTTTCTGTGTATTGCTTGAATCTACTCTCCTTTGATTATCCCTGGCGCGGACTCACCATGGTTCCATGTTATAGTTCTCCTCCACTATACCGATGATATTTCGGATTTGCGGACTGCTCGCAATTCCACTATCCTGCCCCTTCCACAGACCAGGGGACCACTTGATGCGAGTTATTTTTGTCGTTCTGATGGTGTGCTCGGCATTTGTCTCTTTGTCCGCAGGCGAGCCGCGGCCGTTAAGTCTGATGCCGATGCCCGCCAATGTGCAAATGAAAACTGGTCAGCTTGTGATTGACCCTTCGTTCACGGTCGGAATCAGCGGCCACTCAGACACGCTCCTTCAGCACATGGTCGAGCTGTTTCTTGATAACCTTCGCCGCCAGATTGGTATGACCGCATTGGACATGAAGGCGGCCGGCGCGGCCAAATCCAAGCTGGTCGTTCACTGCGAGCGTGCGAGCAAAGATGTGCTGGAACTGGGGGAGGATGAATCTTACTCCCTTGAGATCGGCGCTGAAGGTGCGAAGCTGGCGGCGGTCACGCCGCTCGGAATCATGCGCGGGCTCCAGACATTTCTGCAATTGGTGCAGACCACTTCCGACGGCTTCGCGGTGCCTGCAATTGTAATTAACGATCAGCCGCGTTTTCCCTGGCGTGGATTGATGATCGATGTAAGCCGCCACTTCATTCCGCTCGATGTACTTAAACGCAATCTGGATGGCATGGCAGCGCTGAAGCTGAATGTATTTCACTGGCATCTCTCCGACAATCAGGGCTTCCGCGTGGAGAGCAAGAAATTTCCCAAGCTGCACGAGATGGGCTCTGACGGCCTCTTCTACACGCAAGACGAAGTGCGACAGTTGATCGCCTATGCTCGGGACCGCGGTATTCGCGTCGTTCCCGAGTTCGATATGCCCGGGCACAGCACGGCGTGGTTTGTTGGCTATCCGGAACTGGCCAGTGGCCCAGGGCCCTATCAGATCGAGCGCAAGTGGGGCGTCTTCGACCCGGCAATGGATCCGACCGAGGAGCGGACCTATAAATTTCTCGACGGCTTTATCGGGGAGATGGCCAAACTTTTTCCTGACCACTACTTCCATATTGGCGGCGACGAGGTTAACGGAAAGCAGTGGAATGCGAATGCAAAAATTCAGACGTTCATGCGCGCCCACGGGCTCAAGAGCAACCTGGATCTGCAGGCGTACTTCAACACCCGTGTGCAGAAGATCGTGAGCAAATATGGAAAGACCATGGTGGGATGGGATGAGATTTTGCGTCCGGACTTGCCGAAAGACCTCGTGGTGCAATCATGGCGAGGGCAGGATTCCTTGGCGGCCGCCGCGAAACAGGGATATCGCGGGCTTCTCTCTTTTGGATATTACGTCGATTTGAACTGGCCAGCTTCGCGACATTACGCAGTTGATCCCATCAGTGGCGCCGCGGCAAACCTCACCCCGGAAGAGAAGCACCGCATCCTGGGTGGCGAGGCTTGCATGTGGTCGGAGTATGTTTCGCCCGAGAATATTGATTCACGCATCTGGCCTCGAACCGCAGCCATCGCGGAGCGGTTGTGGTCAGCGCAAGATCTGACTGACGTTAATTCCATGTATGAGCGTTTGGAAGTTGTGAGCCGATGGCTGGATTGGCTTGGACTTACACACAACTCCAGCTACGGACCCATGTTGCGCCGCATCGCAGGTTCAAATGATATTTCCGCGCTGCGCACATTTACGGATGTTGTGGAACCGGTGAAGGATTACACTCGCGAAGAAATTGCCGCTGTCGAGGCTACAAGTTTGTCGCCGCTGAATCGCGTGATCGACGCGGCTCGCCCGGAGAGCGAAACCGCGAAGCATTTTGCGGAACTGGTAGATGCGCTGATTGCGGGCCGGGCAGATTCCGCGGCCAAGGAAGAAATTCGCGCATGGCTGACACGATGGCGAGACAATCAGTCAAAGATGCAGGTTTTGGAGACACAATCATTCTTGCTGAAAGAAATTGTCCCGATGTCAGAGGATCTTTCTGCAGTGGCTGCAACCGGCTTGCACGCTCTGGACTACATCGTGCGCGGAGAGCGCGCGCCGGAGACTTGGGCAAACGAGCAAATTGCGCTATTGCAACAAGCCCAGAAACCGAAGGCGCAATTGTTGCTGATGGTGGCGCCGTCGGTGCAGAAGCTGGTCGAAGCCAGCAGCGGACAGAAAGCACCGCCTCCACCGAAGTAGAACCGATTCGGACGAGGGTTCAACTTCGACTTAGTAGCTCCCCAACCGCGCGATGTGCCTGATCGACGGCCACATCCGTATAAGCGCTCGCGCCGGCATCAGAGTTCGCGATGGCAATCCGGCCAAATGGCTTTCGTCCCACTACCCAAGGTTTTTCATCTTCGGGCCAATCGGGATCGAACAAGGAATTCGGGCCGAATGCGTAGCCGTGTGCCCAGCGATTTACCGTGATGCCCTCGACATCGCGCGCCGGATCGAAGCCTGCCGAACCCAGCATCCTTACTAGTTGATCACGAATATTTCGTTCGAAGGTTGAAAATGGCGTTCGCATTAGCTCTGCGCGGCCGGATCGAGACTGATCGCGCGGGGGCAGTCCCGGTTTGCACGGCGTGCGGAGCATGAACAGAACCATGGGCTCATCGGGCTTGCTCGGAAATTCGTATTGGCCCAGGCTGACGGGAAAATCGAGAGCCGTATAAGTATGGTAAGCGCCCGGCGCTACGATCTGATGTATGTTCAGGCTCTGAAACGCCGACCAATTACGAATCGCCACGTGGGTGTACACCAAGGGAGTCTTCACCAGAGAATGCAGCGCATCCCGCTGCTTCTCGGGAAGATCAGGGCAGAGATACGGAATCATCATGTTGTAGCAGGCCAGAACACAGGCGCTGGCTTGCACACTTCGCAGCTTTCCACCGCGCATGTATGCGACTTCGACTTCTTTCGCCGAAGCCGGGGAACCATTGTGGCGAACTCGCACCACGGTGGAGTTCAATCGAATCCGGATTGAAGCCTTGGCGTCGTCGAGGCGGCTGTAGTCGGTGCGGGCTGAGACCACATCCTCCATCGTATGACCTGCGATTGCATCGGGAATTAAAGCGCGCACCAGCAGGCGGGCGATTGATGCGTTCCCGTCGGGAAAATGAAAAATGTAGGGCTCTTCTTTCTCCGGATGGCTCAGGTTCAAACCGTCGAAGCCGGGATAGGTGAACGAATGGTAATCGTCACCATTTTCGAAACACGCGAGCGCGGACACGGCATCAATGCCGACGCAGAACAAGTCATGCGGATAGGTTTGAAAAAAAGGCAGCGCTTCAGGAGCTAGCTTGCAAACCTTGGTGAGGTAGTCGGCGTAGCTAATCTTCGCGAGGTGCGCGAACTTCTGCTCTCGCGACAAACCGGGCAGGTAATCGACCTTGTCCGCATAGACGCGCGCGATGTCGCGACGAACAGGTTCTGAAAGGGGCGCTTTGCTCAGGAACTCCGGCCAAGGCGTCGATCCCATGCCCAATACCAGCCGATCTTCGCCGAAAGTTTCACGGTCGAAGAAGCAAGCGGTGTTCAACTTTGAGTACAGCTTTTGATCGTACGCCTTGTAAAAGCGCGGGGTGTCGATGCCCAAGGTCAGCTGATCAGGCCCTTCGCCACTTTGCTGTATCGCGCCGGACTCTCGATCGACTGCGTGCCGCCATAGCTGAGTAGCATCCGGTTCCCGGCGCGAAACTCGTTGCGCTTAGCGTGGCCACCGAAATCGTCGTGGTTGTCAAGGATGAGAATGCGGGCATTCGGCCCAGCCTGTTGGCGATAGAAGTAAGCGGCCGCGAGACCGCTGATTCCGCCTCCTACAACTACGAGATCGTATTTTTCGCCGGTACTCTCGGGTTCGCCGGCGGAGTCCCAGAACTCACCGTCGCGAAGACTGTGCGCAGAAGCGTACGTTCCTTCATGATTTCCGCGCATCCCCATCAGAGGCGGGGGGATAGTAGTTCGCGTCTTTCTCGGGAGCGTAGCCTGAATCCGCCATACCGTGCAGCCATGGCGCGCTTGCGGCCAGGACCGACCCTCCCACAGTGAGGGCAATTCCGTCCAAGAAATCACGCCGCGTGATCTTGCGGTCCATCCCCAAATCACTGTCGCGCGAATCACTGTTCACGGATGTTCCAGATCTTGCATGATTAGAGTCAGGAAAAAAAGCTTACTACACCGAACCTGCTCCGCGCACTCTGCGGCTTTTCTCAGCGAAGCGATGAGGGTGAAGCGACTTGGGAACTCGAGCGCTTTGGCTGGGAGCGTTCGCGGATTTACTTCCACCAGATCGAAGTGCCGATCAAAGCCAGCACTTCCAAAACCGCAAGTGAAACCCACAGGCGTTGGCGAAAAATAGATCGCCGCAAGTCTCTTTTCAAATCGGCTTCGAGGACATGGACGAATTCGACTTCCGCCGGATCCGGCTTGGGCGGCGGTGCTACTCGCGGCTGGGTCGGCACGTACGCCGCCTTCGGTTTGTCCGGATAAAAGACTTTGGGTGTGCTGATCACGGAAGACCAGCGTGGCAACTGCATTGCGCCCGAGGTCAAACTGGGATCATCCATCGGTGCCGATGTCAATTGAAGAGCCGGTAGTCTCTCAGGAGCAGCCACATCGGCGAGGCTGCGCAGCAGCGAACTCCACCACATGTGGCTCATTTGATCGCCGATCAGTTCGCCCACGTCGACCGGCCGCGATTCCAACTGCAAAGGCGGCAGCGTCTCCGGTGAGATCACGTCCCCCAGGTTCGTGAACACGGTGCGATACCAGGGCAAGCTCAAGATGTCGCCCGCCAGCATGCCCACGTCCACGGGCCGCGAAGTCAGATGCAGAGGAGGGAGTTTTTCAGGAGAGAGCGTATCGCGCAGGTGATCGAACAAGCGCTTGCGGAGAGGACGGTTCCAACTATCGGCTAGTAAAAGCTGGAGTTCGGGCCCCTCGGACAAAGTGGCCGACGCGGGTTTCTTCTCTTCGGAAGGCTCGGGACTGGTGTCCTGGGAAAACATTCGTGCTCGCGATCCTTAGATGGTTAGAGGCTCAACTGATACTCGGGCTGAAGTTACAGTTTAACCTTATTTACCGATTTACAGAAGTGCGGTTAGAGACAGTTCAAGAACAGCTCAAGGCGTAGTGATTAGCACTCCCGTCACCCTGTCATTCACCGACTCGACGAGCTTTCTTGCCTGATCCTGTGTGGTTCCGTTCAGCAATTCGAAATCCACGGTCATGTTTTTCAACAGTGCCACGGTTTGGTGGAACATTTCCATCCGGATGACGAACTTGCCATCCGCGCCTTGAATCACTTTGAAACGACAGCTGTCACGCTCAATAGTTGCCATGGGATTTATCAATTCGACCGCGATGTTATCACATCATCCCGCCGTGCGACGGTTCGACAAAATGAACCGCGTGCGCGCCAAATAGTGTCTAATGCATTAAGTGGATTCCATCCGCAAACCAGCCCGGCCCGCCCGGGAAAGGCTTCGCGCCGTTCTCCCCCACGTCTGGGAACTCATTCGCCCGCGCCGTGGAATGCTTGCCCTCGGCTTTCTGCTGATGGTAATCAATCGCGTTTCGGGCTTGGTGCTTCCATACTCCACCAGGTATCTGATCGATAGCGTCATCATCAAGCACAACGCTGAGCTACTCAAACCGCTGGTGCTCGGAGTGCTGGCGGCTACCGTGGTTCAGGGAATCACGTCGTTCTCGCTGACGCAATTACTATCGAAAGCCGCGCAGCGCCTCATCACCGAACTTCGGCAAAAAGTTCAAGCACACATTGGCTGGCTGCCAATCTCTTTCCACGATTCGACCAAAAGCGGCGTGCTGGTTTCGCGCATCATGACCGATGTTGAGGGTGTGCGCAACTTGATTGGCACTGGTTTGGTGGACTTGGTCGGCGGCTTGATGACTGCAGGCATCGCGCTGGTGGTACTGTTCCGCATTAGCGCCCTAATGACCGCCGTTGCTTTTGGGTTCCTATCATGCTTTGCCCTTGCGCTCTATAAAGCTTTTGGAACGATCCGTCCGATTTTTCGCGAACGCGGCAAGATTAATGCCGAGGTTACAGGTCGCCTCTCCGAATCTCTCGGCGGGGTTCGTGTGGTCAAGGGTTACCACGCCGAAGAGCGCGAAGAAAGCGTATTCGCGCATGGGGTACAACGTCTGCTCGACAATGTGTTGCGGACTTTAACCGCCACGTCGGTCATGAGCCTCTCCGCCAGTGTATTGCTGGGTGTAGTCGGAGCCGTGATCATGTATGTTGGCGCGCGCCAGATCGCGGCCGGAATGTTGACCATCGGCGAGTTCTTCACTTACACGCTCTTCCTCGGCTTCCTCGTCGCACCGATTATGCAGATCGTCCAGATCGGCACCCAACTCACCGAAGCCCTCGCCGGTCTGGAGCGTACGCACGAGATCCTAAGCGAGCGCCGCGAAGACCACGATCCCAAGCGCACCGTGGTTTTGAGTGAAATTCGGGGCGACGTTGATTTTGATCACGTCAGCTTCAGCTACGACGGTAGCCGGATGGTTCTCAACGATGTTTCGTTCCACGCTGCGCCCGGCACGGTGACTGCGCTGGTTGGGCCATCCGGTTCGGGCAAATCAACCACGATCGGACTCATCACCGCGTTTCACGTACCGACGCTCGGCAGAGTTTTGGTGGACGGCATCGATCTGAGCACGGTGCGACTGGATTCTTACCGCACCCGTCTGGGCGTCGTTTTGCAGGAGTCGTTTCTGTTCGACGGCACCATCCGAGAAAATGTCGCTTTCTCACGCCCGGATGCGAGCGACGAAGACATTCTGCGCGCCTGCCGCATTGCGCGCGTCGACGAATTCGCCGAGAGCTTCGCCGATAAGTACGAAACCGTAGTCGGCGAGCGCGGCGTTAAGCTCTCCGGAGGGCAACGCCAACGAATTTCAATAGCCCGCGCCATTCTGGCGGAACCGCGCATCCTGATTCTCGACGAAGCCACGTCCAGCCTCGACTCCGAATCGGAGCAACTGATTCAGCAAGGTCTTTCCTACCTGATGCAGGGACGCACAACTTTCGTGATTGCGCACCGGCTTTCCACCATCCGCCGCGCCGATCAAATTTTGGTCGTCGAACAGGGACAAATTGTCGAACACGGCACTCACGAGGAACTCTACGCCATGCGCGGCCGCTATTACGATCTGTATACCAAACAGCACGGCGTTGAGAGCAATCTATTCCTGGCTCCCGGCGAGGGCGATGCTGTGCCAGTCTCGGTGGCAGACGGGCAATCCAAAACTAGCGGCAACGGCGATCCCGACCTCGCCGACACTTTGCGCCTGGTGAGGGGAGACACGCGTTAGCAGATGCCGACCGCTGGATCCAGCTTGAAAAACTCCATCGCAATCCGCACCGAGAATCTGTGCCGCCATTACCGCATGGGCGAGGCCTTGATCCGCGCTGTCGATGGCATCTCGGTCCAGATTGTGTCGGGAGAATTCGTCGCATTGCTTGGCACCTCAGGTTCCGGCAAATCGTCGTTTCTAAACCTTATCGCTGGACTCGATCGTCCTACGTCAGGAGGCGTGATCGTTCAGAAAAACGACTTGGCAAAGCTGTCGCGTGAAGAGCTAGCTAAGTATCGGCTGCACACCGTGGGCATGGTGTTTCAATCTTTCAATTTGATTCCCAGCATGACCTTGCTGGAAAACGTGGAGTTGCCGCTTCGCTTTGCAGAGGTAGATCGCAGCAAACGCGAAGTGCTCGCTAAGCAGGCATTGGAACGAGTCGGGTTGAGCGCTAGATTGCGACATCGTCCCACTGAGCTTTCTGGCGGCGAGCAACAGCGAGCGTCGTTGGCTCGGGCGTTGATTAATCAGCCGCAGTTCTTGTTGGCGGACGAACCCACCGGCAACCTCGACAGCCAAACCGGCACGGAAATCATGAACTTCATTCGCGAGTTCAATGAAACCCTGGGCATGACCATCATCATGGTGACCCACGAACGCACTCTCGCCGAGCGCTACGCCAGCCGCATGATCTTCCTCGCAGACGGCAAACTGATTGGCGATCAATCCCAGGCGGTCTCGGCCACCTCCGGGCAAACACGGGGAGGTGGGTTATGAAGAGCTACGATATGGCTGAACTGGCGGTGCGCAATCTGCGCGAATCCATCCTGCGCAATTCGCTCACCACGGTTGGCATCTCCGTCGGTGTGGCTTCGCTCGTCGCCATGCTGTCGCTTGGCATTGGGCTGCAACAGTTGGCCGGCCGGCGTCTGCGGAAGTCCGGATTGTTTGACACGGTGGTCGTAACTTCGCGGCGGGATCTGCGCAGTTTCAATCGCGATCAGGAAGAAAACGGCCCTCCGCCCGCCGATAGTCCTTTACTCACCGAGGATGCGCGGCAGAAAATTGCGCAACTTCCCAGCGTGCTCGAAGCCTATCCCGACATCCGCTTCATTACCGAACTTCGCTATGAAGACAAACCTTTTTTGACCATGGTGGCAGGCCTCCCTTTTTCGGCGAAGAATAACGATGCTTTCGATGGCATGCAGGGAAATTTCTTCTCCTCTGATACTGCACCGGAAATCATCCTGCAGAAAGCATTCGCCGCACAACTGTTGGGGATAACGCCGAAAGCCGGCGGCGAAGACGCAAGCGTTGCTGAACTCGCAAAGCCCCTGCTCGGCAAACAACTGACCATGCGCTACGCGGAACGAACCGCAACGCCGGCGTCCACGGCCGACGCGCACAACAAGCAATTCCGCTGACGCCGGCAACTCCGGAACCGCGTATTCGGTGGTCTCGCACGAAGCAATGCTGAAGATAGTTGGCATCTGCGATCTCGATCCCGACAGTCTGCGAGGCCAGGCCCGAGCGCGCGTTTTTCTACCGATCAAACTGGCGCAACATCTGCACGTGATGCAGTCTTCCGACCTGCGCGACACGACCAGCATCCCGGTAGGAACCTCGGTCTACACCACCATCGAGGTGCACGTCAAAGCACTCGCCCAGGTGCAAGGGGTCGAAGATGCAATCAAGAAGATGGGCTTCAACACTTTTTCGATTGTCGATGCCACCCGAAGCCTACGGGAGTTTTTTGCTGTGCTCGACATCTTTCTCGGAATCTTCGGCAGCCTTGCGCTGGCCGTTGCTTCAATTGGAATCATTAATACGCTGGTGATGGCAATCCTCGAGCGCCGTCGCGAAATCGGAATCATGAAAGCCATCGGCGCCAGCGACGGCGACGTGAAAGGATTATTCTTTGCCGAGGCTGGCGTGATGGGTGTGTTCGGCGGCATCGTAGGTGTTGCGCTGGGCTGGACCATCGGACGCGTTATCAACTTGGGGACGAATATCTATTTGAAGCGACTGCACTTTCCGCCCGAACAGATTTGGTTTGTACCGGGGTGGCTGGTGATTGGCGCCATTGTGTTCGCGATTGTCGTCAGCCTGCTGTCAGGCTTGTACCCGGCAAGCCGCGCTGCGCGCCTCGATCCGGTGCAGGCCCTGCGCTACGAGTAAACTGAATTGCATGCGTCCTTTGCGACTTCTTCTTTTCTTGACAGCGTTTGCCATCTCCGCATCGGCGCAAAGCCGCATAGATTGCAATGTCCTGAAGAGCCGTATTCTCGGGGAAGCAGTCCATTACTGTGTCCTTCTTCCACCCAGTTACGATTCCCCGGCTCCGAATCGTTCGCCTCGACGCTATCCAGTGCTTTATTTTCTGCATGGGCTCGGCGAGAATGAGCAGACCCTGTTCAAGACCGGCGGATGGAACCTGATCGAAGATCTGCGCCAGCAGCACAAAGTCAGTGATTTCTTGATCGTCACGCCCGAGGCAAGAGCCAGCTTCTATGTGAACTCCGCCGACGGTAAAGTGCGGTACAGCGATTTCTTTCTGCATGAATTCATACCCTACATCGAAAGCAACTACCGCATCCAGCACGAGCGCAAGGCAAGGGCGATCACCGGAATTTCCATGGGAGGGTACGGAGCGCTTCGCTTCGCGTTTGCATACCCCGACGTGTTTTCAGCAGTCAGCGCACAGAGCGCAGCCCTGATGATGGAGTCGCCAGACGAACTCAACGCCGCGCTGCGCACCGGTACAATGCTGGGCAGGCTGCTCGGGCCGGTCTTCGGCAATCCCCTCAACGTTACACATTGGAAGGACAACGATCCCCTTTCGCTGGCCCGGAAGAACAAAGCTGGAATAAGCAATCTAGCCATCTATTTCAACTGCGGGCGGGACGACGATTATGGTTTTGAGGTCGGGGCTGCGGCTCTTGACAAGCTACTTCAGGAAGAGCACATCAAGCACGAATACCATCTTTATCCCGGCAATCACAGCGCGTCGTACTTTGGCGCACATCTCGGCGAGGTCATGGAATTTCATTCCAAGACAATTTGGGGACGCGAAGTAAATCGAAACAATTTTGTCATCCCGAGCGAAGCGAGGGATCTGCGTGTTTGCCTGCGATGGCGTTACTGGTCGTGCAGGCAAGAACCTAGATCCCTCGCTTCGCCCGGGATGACAGTTCGTAGGCATAAAACAACTGTGAAACTGCCTAGACAGCATCACTTATTTTCTTTTGCGTCCTTCTCCTCGACTTCCACAGCACCCGGCATCAATTTTTTGAGCGGCGCTTTGCGTTGCTCCTCGAGTTCGGGATGCGGCAGCGGTTTGCGCGGCAACATCTGGTCTCGCATGGCGGTGTTATAAACGAAGATCGCTTCAACCGTCGCTGCCTGCGCAAGGTCGCCAGCTTGCAGCCGTTCGTAGGTGTCCATGTTGGAGTGGTGGCTCCGTGAAGCGTAGTCGAGCTTGTCCTGGATGAACTGGAAGCCGGGGATGCCCACGGCGTCGAAGGATTCGTGATCGGTGCCCTCGGTGTTGCGCACGCTGATCGCGGTTACGCCGAGGTCTTTCAAAGGTTCGATCCATTGGGCGAAGATCGGCGCCTCAGCGACGTTTTCCTGCAGATAAACTCCGAGGATCTTGCCGCTGCCATTGTCGACGTTGAAGTACCCGGAGATCTTTTGCTGATCAGGCTTGAGCTCAATCGGTCCGGCAGGTTTGCGCATCCACTCCGGCAATTTGATTTGGTCGGGTGCGGTGGAGAGTGGAACAAATCCAAAATGCTGCTTCACGTAGCCGATCGAGCCAAACAGTCCCTGCTCTTCGCCGGTCCACAGTCCGATGCGAATGGTACGCCGGGGCTTTACCTGGAGGGTGTTGAGAATGCGCATGACTTCCATCGCGACCACCGTGCCGGCTCCGTTGTCGGTCGCTCCGGTCGCGGACGCCCATGAATCCAGGTGTCCTCCGAGCATGACCACTTCGTCCTTCAACCTCGGATCGGTCCCGGGTATTTCGGCGATGGTATCGAAACCGTGCTCGTGATCGCCGGTGAACTTCACATCGACGTTCATCTCAATAGTGACGGGGACATTGGCTTTGAGCAGGCGGTAGACGCGCCCGTAGTTCTCAATCGCCGCGATTACAACTGGAACGGGCTGAATGTGTTCGCGCCGATAGCTGAACCATCCCAACCCGCGGCTGCTGTCGACGAAGATGGTTCCGCCAGAGCCGCCATTGTTTCTGCCGTCGCGGCTGGGAAGAATCACGGCTAGCGCGTGCTCATCGGCCAGGAACCTTGAGATCTTCTGCCGCAGCTCGATCGACTTCATCAGCTCCGGCGTGAAGTATTCAGCCTCTGGTTGGAGTGGATGTTCGACCATCTTGGCCAGCTCTTTCTCATCCATACGCTCGAACAGCGGCTTGTCCACCGGCTTGACTTCGCGCATCTCGCCCAGTAGAACCACTTTGCCGGCAAGCTTGCCTTTGTACCTATCGAGATCTTCTTCTTTTTTCACATCCATCAATATCGCTTGGCCGCTGATGGCGCCGTTGCTGGAGGGGGACCAGGGGGCGGCCTGGGTGATGAATACTGCGGTGTCGGGCGCGGCCATGCGAGTCCAGGTATTGAGTTGCTGCCAGCCCATGCCGAATTCGCCCCAGTCTTCGAGATGGGCATTGCTGCAGCCCATGGCGGCCAGTTGATCGCGCGTCCATTCGTTGGCGCGCTGCAGATTGGGCGATCCGGTTAAGCGTGGGCCAATTCCATCCATCAGTGCGGAGGCGTACTCCATCACATGCGAGTGGGTCAGGCCTTCGATCCGGATTTCCTGGTACATGTTGAGATCAAGGTTCTCTTTGGCGGGCTGGGGTAATTCATAAGAGGGCTTGTTGTCAGAGGAGTTTGGGCTGTTCTTGTTTTTGTCGGCCGCGGAGAGCGGAAGTGCGAAACAGATTAGTAACGTGAGCGTTAAGCTAAGCAGCTTCAGGTATCGCATGTTTGAAGATTCCCCCGTTTTTAAGAAAGACATAGCAGAGTAGCAGATGTCTATTCGCGTGACCAACCGAAGTGCTGGTTGGCGGGCGAGGCAGTGCTCACCAAATCCAGTGCCGCTGAGTCTATCCTGAGAGGAAAGTGTCGGAGAGTGATCGTATGTGCAAGTATCGGATTTTCCCGGCTGTGCTGCTTCTTGTTTTCTTGAGTCCGATTTTCGCTCAAGCGCAAGACGCCGCTTCGGTCTCGAACCAGCAGACTGCACCGCGAAAGACCAGCACGCCTTATACCGGGGATCTTTCCATTTTTGATTCTCCGGGACGAGACGAGCGGCTTCAGATCAACCGGGTCATGGACATCCTCGAGATCAGGCCTGGCAAAACCGTCGCCGACATCGGCGCCGGGTCGGGATGGTTCACGGTGCGTGCGGCCCGACGGGTTACCGGCACCGGCATGGTTTACGCGATCGACATCAATTCTGAGGCCATGCGCTACATCGACAAGCGCGCTCAGAAAGAGGGACTGCATAATGTGAAGACCATTCTGAGCAAGAGCGACGATCCGGAACTTCCTGCGAACACGATTGACTCTGTTCTGCTGCTGAAGACCTACCACGAGGTTGATAAACCTGTGACTCTGTTACGAAACCTCCGCGCCTCGCTTCGACCTGGAGCCAAGGTTGGGATCATTGACCGCAACGGAAACGGCGAGAACCATGGAGTCGGCCGCGACATCGTTATTCAAGAGGCCTCGGAAGCCAGGTATGTTTTGCGGGCGCAATATGATTTCGTGAAGGGCGACGGCATGGATTATTTCTTAGTCTTCTCCGCCAAAGATTAATTCCCACTTTGGGCAAGTTTACTGTTTGGTACTGGTACCCCCTCCCCCCTGTATCTTTTCAAAATATTGAAAACAAAGGATTAATTTTCAGGATAACGTATTTGACTTAGGATGAGGTTTCTGCTACTGTTTCGATAGGAGGAAAACATGTCGCGCTACTCTTGCTGGCCGCTGTCCAGAGTGCTCGCACCTAACTCCTGCCTGTACTCTACCGGAACC
>CAWISU010000056.1:0-12164 GCA_963838765.1 uncultured Acidobacteriota bacterium
TTAGTATTATCGAAAGACTGCCGTGCAGACATCGCAGCCAGACACGATGACCGTCAGCGAGAAAGAGTCAGGTCTTCGATTTTATTTCAGACGAGAGCCTTTGATCCTGGCGCTGCTCTCGGCTCTGGCCGTTGTACTTTTCCTGGCCGTGAGCGGATTGTCCCGCATCTATCATGCGCAGCAGCAAGCTCTGGGGAATCGATGGTTTGTTCGCGGTGTCGCCGATCTCCAGCAGCGACGTTTTGACCGCGCAGTCAACGAATTCCGAACCGCGCTGCTTTATTCGCGCGACAATTACACTTACCAACTCGACCTGGCCGAGGCGTTAATTGGCCTGAAGCGGACCAATGAGGCCTACGCTTACTTAATCAATCTGTGGGAGCGGGAGCCCGAAAATGGGCTGGTCAACCTCGAACTGGCTCGCATTGCCGTGCAAACGGGGGAAACGGAACGAGCGCTTCGTTATTACCACAATGCGATTTACGCCACCTGGCCCACCGACCGGGAAGTGGAACGCCGCGACGTCCGCTTCGAACTCATCGAATACCTGTTAAGCATCAATGCAAAGACGCAGGCGCAAGCGGAGTTGATAGCGTTGGCGGAAAATTTGCCTGACGATCCATCTCAGCACGCGCGCGTCGGGGATCTTTTCGTCCAAGCGCAGGACTACGAGCATGCGCTCGCCGAGTATCGCCTGAGCCTGAGGTTGGATCGTCACAACCCGGCGGCATTGGCAGGCGCGGGGCGCGCTGCCTTCGAGCTTGGCCGCTACGAAATTGCTCAACGCTACCTTGAGGCTGCAGTGGCCGCCAATCCAAACGATGCGCAAAGCGCCGCGCTACTCAACACTACAGAACTGGTGCTGAAGATGGATCCTTTCCGACGACAGATCACGGTCGCGCAGCGCCACCGGATCGTCATCGAAGCTTTTGCGGCCGCAGGCGAGCGGCTCAAGGTCTGCCCTGCTGCGGGCAATTTGAGAGGGCCAGCCGCGTCCCCAAACTCGCAGCCGAGCCTCGCCGACCAGTGGGCGAAGCTGAAGCCGCAGATCACGGAACGGGGCTTGCGGCAAAATCCAGACTTGGTCGATGCAACGATGAGTCTGGTGTTTGATATCGAGCGGCAGGCTAATGCCGCGTGTGGTCCTCCGACCGGAGTCGATATGGCATTGCTTCTAATCTCCAAATTGCACGAGGGGAACTAGAGTGGACGTCTCGCCCAACCCGCAGACTGGGCTGCTGGTAGAAACCGCACCGGCCGCGCCCATGCCATTGCCGCGGGAGCGTACTCGCGGAGCTTTACTGCGATCGGTGTTTCAGGAAGAGCGTTTTTTTCTTGTGCTATCGGTGTTCATCGGAATCTTCTCGGGACTTGCGGTTGTCTGCTTCCGTTTCTCCATCGCTTGGTGTCGTATTTATTTATTGGGATCGGGATTTACACTTTCGCCAATGCGGCTGCTGTTAACGCCTAGCCTTGCGGGCCTGGCGATCGCAGTGCTGGTTATTCACGTGTTTCCGCAGACGCGCGGGAGCGGAGTGAACCAAACCAAGGCCGCGCTCTACATTTACAACGGCTATATTCCCCTTCGTACCGCAATCGGTAAATTCATCACCGCTGCCATTGCTATAGGGTCGGGACAGTCTCTAGGTCCAGAAGATCCGTCTCTGCAAATCGGCGCCAGCCTGGCTTCGGCACTCGGGAGGATCATGCGACTATCCCGAGACCGAATGCGGTTGATCGCTCCGGTGGGCGCCGCAGCGGGATTGGCGGCCGCCTTTAATGCGCCGATCTCGGCGGTGCTTTTCGTGATCGAAGAAGTCATCGGGCGCTGGACCGCCGGGATTCTCGGTTCGGTCGTGCTTTCCGCGGTATCCAGCGTCGTGGTGGTGCGGTGGTTTCTGGGCTCGGAATCTCTTTTTCGGATTCCCGCAGTGCAACTGGAACGACCCTCGGAGCTGATTGCATATTCCATCCTTGGCGTTGTAGGCGGCTTCGCTTCGGTTGCATTCTCGAGCGGGATTGTGATTCTGCGACCGTGGTGCAAAGCGCTGCCCCGCTGGACGCAGTATTTTCAACCTGCAGTTGCGGGTTTGCTTATCGGACTCATCGCAGTGCTGGGCGCTCCGCAAGTGATGGGCGCTGGCTATGGATACATCGATGAAGCGATGCACGGCCAGTTCACCTGGCAAATGCTTGCCATCCTGGCCGGACTCAAGATCGTTGCGACTTTGCTTTCGTTCGTCAGTGGAACTCCTGGGGGAATGTTTGCGCCAACGTTGTTCATCGGCGCGATGCTGGGGGCAGCCGTAGGCGGGGTGGAGCACGTCTTGCTGCCGCACCTGAGCGGGTCGCCAGGTACCTACGCTCTGGTGGGTATGGGAGTTCTCTTTGCTGGATTTCTGCGTGCGCCGATGACTTCTGTATTCATGGTGCTGGAAGTCAGCGGAAATTATTCAATCATTCTGCCGGTGATGGTGGCCAACACTTTTGCATATGTGATTTCACGTGGGCTTCAGCCAGTTCCAATCTTTGACGTGCTCACTCGTCAGGATGGCTTGGATTTGCCGTCGATGGAAGAACAGCGGGAAGAGGGCATCCTGCGAGTGGAAGACGCGATGCGGCTCGCAACTGACCCGGTGTTAGACGCTGATGAAACGCTGGAACGTGCGTTTCAGGGGCTGGATGAGAAATCGCCCGATGTGCTGCTGGTTCGGCTGAGTCCGACTGGATGGAGCAGTATCACCAAACAAGAACTGGAGACCATGATCAAGGAGGGCAAAGGCAGTCAGACACTCAGTTCCGTTCTCGCTGGACGTCAGATCCCGTACCTCCATCCCGATCTTCCGCTGGAGATGGCGTTGCGCTACGTGGATCGTTGGCCGCTCGTCCCGGTGGTGAACCGCGCCGATTTCCGCAAGCTGGAAGGAGTCGTTTCCGAGCGCGATGTGCTTAGCCGGTACCGGGATTTTGGCGAGGGATGAGCTCCGCTTTTTTCTACTCAGGTTTCCCGGTGTAGTGCTGTTCGTGGTGGACGTCGGCGTGATCTTCCAGGCATTCCAAGTGAGTGATGACCTCGGCGGGCATCCCCAGGTCGACGGGGAGGCGTTCCTCCAGGATAGTTGCCAGCCGATGAGCCTCGCTGACCGAAGTCAGGCGCGGAAATAACAAATGTACTTCGATAATTTGGCGGTAGCCGGTGGTGCGAAAGCGTACGCCATGATATTGAATAGTCAGCTCGGAGCAGATCGCATCCAGCTTGTCGCGAATTTTACGACCGGCTTTCGGATCGGAATAATCCATTAACCCAACTGCGGAACGCCATACCAAACGCCCTCCGGACCACAGGATATTCACTGCGACTGCAATCGCCACGAGGGGATCGAAGGGTTTCCATCCCGTGAGCATCACCAGAGCAAGTCCGCCTACAACGCCGAAGCTGGTCCAACTGTCGGTCAACACATGTTTGCCATCGGCTTCGAGGATGAGCGAATTGGTCTGCCTTCCGATGCGAAGGAGATAGTACCCTAAGCCAGCATTGACGATTCCGGCGGCCAGAATCAGCAGTGCGCCCGTTCCCAAATGTTCCAGCTGTAACCCTGCGATCCACTTCCGGATCGACTCGTAGAGAATGGCGATCGCAGCCACCACAATCATTGCCCCTTCAAATCCAGCGGAGAAAAACGTAATCCGTTCATAACCGTAGAGGAATTGAGGGGAAGCTGATTTTGTGCTGAGCCGAAGACTGAAACTGGCAAATCCGACGGCGATCACGTGGACAACCGATTCGGCGGCGTCAGAAAAAATCGCAGCCGAATGCGTCATGAAATAGACGGTGGTCTTCCCAAGCAGCATCGCCAAGCCAAAGATCAGAGACAGCCGCATGGCGAAGCGGGCATCGCGCAACTCCCGTTCGTCTCTCCGTGTTGCGGGGCTGGCCGTGGCTTGCATTGGCACGCTCTACTTTTGTGGCCGAGAAGTTTGCTACTGGCACATGATCCCATAGACATCGCATGAGGAGATGTGACGTGGCTCACGCAAGCACGGGCTGCGATGCACGAAACGACGAGGGAAGGGGAGCTTGAACTCGACAGTGACCGTGGTGGCGAGCTCAATGGGTCGATGTGATTTTTATGCGCGAGGCCAGGGACATTCATTACCAAGGTATTTCAGAGAGCGGCGAATCCCCGAGCCCAGTTGACGCATCTCATTTTAGGCGCATATGATCTTCGTTTGGCCTTATGGGTTCGAACGAGTTAGGAAGGGCCACGAGAAGTGACGTTATTATCCATGGAAAAAAAGAAGCTGGAATCATTTAAGAAGAGGCTGGAAACGCGGCAACATGAGTTGCGGCGGATGGTCTCGCGTACGGAGCAGGACGGGCGCACGGTCGATGAGGATTCGGCGCAGGACATTGCCGACCGGGCGGCTAGTTCTTACACCAAGGAATTTCTCTTTCACCAGAGCAACAACGACCGCCAGTTGCTGGCGATGGTCGAGGGGGCGCTATCACGCATTCGGGAAGGCAGCTTTGGCGAATGCATCTCGTGCGGCAAGGAGATCAATGCCAAGCGCCTGGAAGCGGTGCCCTGGACGCGGCATTGCATCGAATGCCAGGAGAAGGCGGAGCAGGGACTGCTGGAAGAATCGCAGAGGTAGCGTCTGCATCGGCTGAATTGCTTCGGCCCAATGGTGAAAGCGGAGTGGATGGAGCCGCCGTGGTGCTGGCGGCTCACTCTTTTGGTGCCGGCGCGAACCTCGGTGAGCAGACCCTGGAAATACGCACTTGCGGGCGTAGTGGTTGGCTTGGTTGCGGCGTGGGTGCTTTATTTGTTCTCAGGGGATGTGATTGTTGTTTTGTTTGTGAGAGCGGTGATCAAGGTGGTTGACATCGTTGTCGGACTCGTCCGTTTGAAGAGCCATTGAATCTCCGGCGCAGGCATTGCCACCGGGGACAAGCTTTGACGCTGCTGATTTTTGCCTGTTAGACTTAGGGATTACAAATCCCACCCCTGACATATTCAGAAGGGAAGTCCGTGCGAGCAGAGACCCGCCATCAACTGAAACAAGACCGGTTCAGCCGAGCCACGATCGACGCGGCGGAGCGAACCGCGCATTGGTCTGTCGAACACAAGAACAAACTGAGTGCCGCAGCCGTGGTCGTGCTGGTGGCGGCCGCGGTGGTTGCCGGAACCTGGTATTACTTGAGCCAGCAGGATCAGAAGGCCAGCCTCGATATGAGCGTGGCGGTGCGTACTTTGAATACACCGGTGCGGCCTCCGAATATGCCGGCGCAGCCAGACGCGCCTAGTTTTGCCAGCGTAGCGGAGCGGGCGACTGCGGCTCACAAGCAATTTCAGGCTATCGTCGATAAATATCCCCATACTCATTCGGCGGAGTTCGCCCGCTATTTTCTTGGAGTGACGGCGGCGGATCTTGGGGACAATGCTTCGGCGGAACGCGAGTTGCAGAAGGTTATTTCGTCGGCCAATAGCGACGTTGCGGCGCTGGCCAGGATGACGTTGGCATCGGTTTATCGCAACACTGGCCGGAACAAGCAAGCGATTGAGCTCTATAAAGAGCTGGCGGCAAAACCCACCAGCACGGTGGGCAAGGCGATGGCTCAAATGGAATTGGCCGCGACTTATGAGGCGGACAATCAGCCGGGTGAAGCCAAACGAATCTACGAAACCATCCAGAAGGAAA
This sequence comes from uncultured Acidobacteriota bacterium, assembly GCA_963838765.1. Lineage (GTDB taxonomy): Bacteria > Acidobacteriota > Terriglobia > Terriglobales > Acidobacteriaceae > JABDBE01. The sequence goes on from CAWISU010000056.1 coordinate 5,704, forward strand.
ATCCCGCCAGCGAAGCCGCGCAGTTAGCCTCGTCGAAACTCCAGAGCCTGAAGTAGGAAAGCTTTCAGCTTTCAGCTCTCAGCTATCAGTCACGAGCATAGCTCTTTTGCCGATGTCATAATAGAGCTATGAAAACCATGGCTGCAGGCCGCTTCAAGAAAAACTGTCTTAAAAGTCATGGGCGAACTGTCGCGATCCAGCGAGCCGATACTGATCACAAAGCGCGGCAAGCCTATAGCGAAGCTCGTGGCCGCGGATGCCACCACAAGTGACGACATCTTTGGCTGCCTCCGAGGCATGTGCAAGATTGTGGGAGATATCACAGGTCCGGCAGTGCCGCTCGAAGATTGGGAGGCGTTGCAAGAGTAAGTTATACCAAAAGAACTTTTATTTTCGGCCTCGCCCCGTCACTACGCGTTTTGCTCAATCAAGGTTTCATTCCCAGTATCAGTTCCCTTTTCCTAACTTCTTGAGTACGATGTGTGTCCATACTCCGAAATTCCATAAACATGGCAACCATTACTCTGCACGTCAACGGCAGTGAGCGAAAGGTGGAGGTTGCGGCGGAGACGCCACTGCTCTGGGTTTTGCGCGACACGCTGGAATTGACGGGGACAAAATTTGGATGTGGCGCGGGTCTCTGTGGAGCATGCACGGTTCACGTGGATGGGGCCGCAGTGCGTTCGTGTTCGACGCCGGTTTCGCAAGTCGCGGCGAAAAACATTACCACCATTGAGGGATTGTCGGCGAGACCGTTGCATCCCTTGCAGGAGGCGTGGATCGAAGAACAGGTGCCGCAATGCGGGTATTGTCAGACCGGCCAGATCATGGCTGCGGCGGCTTTGCTGGCAAAGAGTCCTAAGCCTTCCGATGAACAGATTACGCAGGCGATGTCTGGGAACCTGTGCCGGTGCGGGACCTATGACCGGATTCGGCGGGCGATTCATCGGGCGGCAGGTGCGCGATGAGTCCACTCTCCCGCCGCGAATTCCTTACTGCTGGCGTGGCTGCGGGCGCCGGACTTGTGATTGGTTTTTATCTGCCTCATGGGAATTCGTCTGGCACAGCAAAAACATTTGCGCCCAATGCTTATTTGAAGATCACGCCCGACGGAAGGATCACGATCGTAGTGGCGCGCTCGGAGATGGGACAGGGTGTACGCACGTCGCTTCCCATGATTCTGGCTGAAGAGCTCGAGGCCGACTGGAAGCAGATTGCCATCGAACAAGCCGGCGCGAGCACGCTCTATGGCGACCAGACAACTGGTGGCAGCGCGAGCGTGCGTACGACGTGGGATCCGATGCGGAAGGCTGGAGCGGCGGCTCGCGAAATGCTGATCAGCGCTGCGGCTCTGGAGTGGGGTGTTCCGCGCTCGGGGTGCAAGGCCGAAAACAGCGCAGTGATTCATGCCGCGACAAATCGCCGGCTCACGTACGGGCAGTTAGCGAATAGGGCGAGCGCGCAACCGATTCCCACCGATGTGCCGTTGAAGCAGGCCAAGGATTATAAGATCGTTGGCACGGCTGTGCCGCGGATTGATGTGCCGTCGAAGGTAGATGCCACGGCTGAGTTTGGTATTGATTTTCGTCTGGCGGGTATGAAGTATGCGGTGCTGGCCCGGTGCCCGGTGATCGGCGGCAAGGTTGCGAGCTTTGATGATAAGGAATCCAGGAAGGTCTCTGGCGTCGGTTACGTGGGAAAGATCAGCGATTCATGCGTGGCCGTTGTGGCCGACAGTGTGTGGAGTGCGATGGAAGGCCGGCGCAATCTGAATGTGCAATGGGACGAGGGGCCGAACAAGGATCTGAATTCGGCTGCGATCTTCGAGTTGTTGAAGAAGTCGGCTTCGAATAAGGCTGTAACCCTGTACTCGACCGGCGATGTGGCGAAAGCGGCGGGACGCCGCATTGAAGCGGAATATCAGCTTCCGTTGATGGCCCATGCGGCGATGGAGCCGGGCAATTGCACAGCCCACTTCCGCGGATCGAATTGCGAGCTGTGGGCGCCGACTCAGGTGCCCCAGGATGTCCGTGACTCGGTGGCGCAGGCGGTTGGGCTCGATGCCGATCAGGTGAAGGTGAATGTGACGTTGATGGGTGGGGGATTTGGCCGGCGCTTAGAGCACGACTATGGGGTCGAGGCGGCGCTGGTTTCGAAGGCGGCGAACGTTCCCGTCAAGGTTCTGTGGACGCGGGAGGACGATATGCGGAACTCGACGTATCGTCCGGCGAGCTATCACAAGTTAAACGCAGTGCTCGATGGACAAGGCTGGCCAGTGGCATTCTCACATCGCATCGTTGCGCCTTCCATCAGCGGGCAGAAAGGGTTGCCCACCCCAAATGGCGTTGACCCCGATCTGCCGGATGAGGCCGCGCTGGTCTATTCCTTTCCCGCGGCATTGGTTGAATACGTCATGGCCGAGACTCCCGTGCCGTTGGGCTGGATGCGGTCGGTATACGCTCTGCAGGCGGGGTTCGCGAGCGAGTCTTTTATCGACGAGCTTGCAGCCGCGGCGAAAAAAGATCCGCTCGAATACCGGTTGCACTTGCTGTCGAAAGACGAAGACATCAAATACTTCGATACGGTTTGGCATACGGCGCGAATGCGCGGGGTGCTGCAGTTGGCTGCGGAGAAAGCAGGTTGGGGAAAGCCGCTGGCTGCCGGTCACTATCAAGGGATTTCCTGCTTCGGATGCTTCAGCACATACATGGCGGAAGTGGTGGAGATTTCGATGGAGAAAGACCAACCGCGTGTACAGCGGGTGGTGGCGGCGATGGATTGCGGGCAGGTTGTGAACCCTGGCATCCTCGAACAGCAAATTAAAGGTGGGGTGATATATGCGCTTACGAACGCTTTACGGGCGCAGATCACGATTGACAAGGGACGCGTGGTGCAAGGCAACTTCGACGACTACGCGCCCATTCGCATGAATGAGGCTCCGCTGATCGAAACTTATTCGGTTTTGAGCACAGAGGCGCCGACTGGGGCGGGCGAGCCTCCAGTGCCGCCGCTGGCGCCGGCTTTGTGCAATGCGATTTTCGCGGCTACCAAAAAGCGCATTCGCGCGTTGCCGATTTTGAGTTGAGGTTGGCGGACGGTTGGAGCGAAATATCAGCTCCGGGATCGCTTCCTGGCTTGAGCTTCAGAAATGACATAGAGCATCAGGATTCCCAGCTCCGGTTCGATGGGATGCCGGTAGCGCGGATGAGGAAAGACAAAGTAATAGACCAACGGATAGCAGAGCACCAGCCAAAAGAAAAGCCACGCGCCTGGCCTGCGCTTGCGCAGGGCGTGACCTAGTCCCCAGAAGGCCAGCACTGATGAAGCCAGGAATAGAGAGTTCCTGAAAATCGCTAAGACCGGATTTTCGGACGACTTCGGGAGGCCACCCCAGTAGTAGATCAAGCGCCGCAGACTGATGCGGGCAAATCGCAGATCGTCCTCGCGAATGTAAGCCGCGGCTTCGCGTTTGCGTGCGGCTACGTAGGCAAGCTCTCCCAATTCTTGGTAGCGGCGCATCTCGAGGACATTTTTGGTGGGGTGAAGATAATCCATCCAGGTGCCATCGGCCCCGGGTCCGTTTCCGAGACGAAGTTCAGCGCCAAAATTTGAGCGGATGAAAACAAACTGCCCGAAGGTGCGTTGGTTGCGCACCAGCCACGGCGCGATACATGCAGCAAAGATGATCGAAGCGAGAATTACTCCGGTGAGCGAACGCTTACCAAGCTTGGCGCGATGGTACCAGATCCACAAGCCGGAGACCGGAAGAAATGACAACAGAGTAGTGTTCGTCAGTGCGGCTGCGGCCCAGAGCAAACCAAATTGCACCCATGGCTTCAATCCGTCTTTCTCTTCTAATGTCAGCGTCAGCCAGAAAATCACGGCCAGCAACAGCGCCGCGAGGCTGGTTTCCCAAATCCAGCGCGTGCACCAGAAAATAACGGACGGCAGGAGCGCCCAAGTCCAGGAACTCCAGACCGCGACTTTTTCGCTGAAACATCTTTTCGCGATTAAAAAAATCGGGACGCAGGTAAACGCGGAAAAAATACTGTTGATGGTTAGAAGAAGTATGGCCGAGGCGCGAGTGTAAACTCCGAATATTCTGAAAACGGCTGCGATCAGAAATGGGTATAGCGGCGGTTCCCAGGCGGTCGGCCCGGTGGTTTCGTTAAAGGGATTGCTGAATCCCTGGCCTTGGGCAAGGGAACGTCCTATGCGGCCCATCTCGAAGCCAAAATCGAAATCCTTTTCATTGGCTTGAACTGCGAGGATCTTTTTATCGGAGTGGAATCTGTAGGTGTGCCCGATGACGATGTAGCCGAAGCGGACAGCGAAGGCGATGATCACCATCCAGAAAAAAGACGTGCGCGTGTTTGCCCACCAGCGCCGGCGAGCATTCAAGACTTCCTGCGTTGGAGTCGTTGTCGTGACATCCATCATGCAGAGGCCCGATGCAGTTGCCATGCAGTCAGCGGGTTGACTCAGTTGTAGTCCATGGGGTCCCTTTCGGCAACATTCCGCGCTGGGTGTTTACAGAGGCACGAGTGGCCGCGCTCCTTGACACTACGCTCCCGCGGCCTTTATCCTTAACTTTCGCTCCCTGGAGAAGTTACGCCTCTGAGCGTGCTTCCGCGTTCCTTCGCGGTACCAGGTGGGGGGTGCGGGGGACCTCGATGCTCATCGAAATCAAAGAGTTAGAACTCCATCCGATTGATTTTGAGGAGGAGTATGGTCCGGGCGTGCTCGATTTAGGCCCGGATCTTCAGCAGAGCACTCCGCTGCACGCCGCAGGACGCGCGCAACTGATCGAGGAGCATCATGGGAAGCATCAGCGGATCGAGGACATACGAGTCAGCGGGGAACTCTCTACGGCGCTTGAGTTGCCCTGCGCTCGTTGCCTGGAGCCGGTGATTCAAGATGTTCGGCGAAAGTTCGATCTGCTATACCGTCCGCTGGGGACGGATGCGGGCCGCGAGGAACTTTCGGTAACCGGCGCTGAAGCCGAGGTTAGCTACTATCAGGGCGAGGGTTTGCTGCTCGAAGATGCGGTGCGGGAGCAGGTGCTGTTAGCACTGCCGCTGAAGGTGATTTGCCGCGAGGACTGCAAAGGTCTTTGTCCACATTGCGGGGCGAATCTGAATTCGGAGCGATGCTCTTGCTCGGAGCCGGTAGAAGATGCGCGCTGGACGGTGCTGAAGGAGCTACGCAGCAAGCTGGGAAACTGATTTATCGTTTTATCCAAGAAAGGCGCACGAGCGTGGACGCTCGCGCCTACAAAAGGAATCTAAATGCCAAATCCGAAACGGCGACACTCCAAAGCGCGCACCGGAAGCCGGCGCGCCCATGACTCGCTCAAAAGCCATGCACTCTCTGAATGTCCAAACTGCCACGAGCGCAAGATGCCGCATCGGGCCTGTCCCAAGTGCGGCTACTACAAAGGCCGCGAAGTTTTGAACGTCGAGGAAGCCAGCTAGCGCCGCCGCCCCATGCCAAGCGTCATTGCCTTGGACGCGATGGGCTCGGACCGCAGGCCAAAGCCTGAGATCGAAGGGGCAATCCAGGCGGCGCGGCATTACGATGTCCATGTTCTCTTAGTGGGCCCGGAGGCGGCTCTCCGCGCCGAGTTGGCGCGCTATCCTGCCGCGGCCGGATTGCCCATTAACGTTGTGCATGCCAGCGAAGTCATTGGCATGGAGGACAAAGCAGTTCAGGCCGTGCGTGCCAAGCGCGATTCGACCATGCGAGTCGGGCTTCGTTTGGTGCGCGAGCGCCGGGCTTCGGGTTTCATCACCGCGGGCAACACCGGCGCTGCGATGGCTACAGCGAAAATGGTGCTGGGGCAATCCCGGGCGTGGATCGGCCCGCGCTCGCGGCGATTTTTCCCACGGCGATTGGTACCGTCGCATCGCTCTTGGACGTTGGCGCCAACGTTGATAGCAAGGCGCACAATCTTGAGCAGTTTGCGGTGATGGGCGAAATTTATTTTCGCACGAATGTTTGGAACCAAGCGTCCGCGGGTGGGATTGCTTTCGATCGGCGAAGAAGAAACCAAAGGCAACGAATCTGACGCGGGAGGCGTTTCAGCTTCTGAAGAAACTTCCGCTGAATTTTGTCGGCAACGTGGAAGGCCGTGACCTCTACAACGGCAAAGTGGACGTGATAGTGGCCGACGGGTTCGTGGGCAATGTTGCGTTGAAGATTTCAGAGGGCGTGGCTAACCGGTTCGGTCCACGCTGAAAGAGTCGCTGCAAGGCGACGATCACCGGCAAGTAGGATATCTGCTCTCGCGCAGCGCGTTCGCTGATTTCAAGAAGCGTTTAGACCATACCGAATACGGCGGCGCGCCCTTGCTGGGAGTGAAGGGAGTTTGCTTCATCACTCACGGATCGTCGAATGCCAATGCGTCAAGATGCTATTCGGGTGGCGGCCGAATTTGCTGAGCATCCGATTAATTCAGAGAT
>CAWISU010000057.1:0-14578 GCA_963838765.1 uncultured Acidobacteriota bacterium
ATCGGCACTTACGCGCACGCGACCAGCGCCTTTTCGTCTCTTGGCGGATACATCACCGCCAGCTATGAGCTCTCGGGAGGCGCAACTCCGGAAGAAGTCGACGCGGCTCGCTTTACTGCAGGGGTGTTCCCAACTCTCGGCGTTCGTCCCATCCTTGGGCGAGTCTTTACGCAGCAGGAAGAGGACGGCCATCAGCCGCTCGCCGTTATTAGTTACGCTTTGTGGCTGAATCGATACCAGCGCGATCCCCGTGTTCTCGGCAGCTCCATCGACCTCGACCGCAGGTCGTACACCATCATCGGTGTGATGCCGCGCGATTTTGAGTTTCCGTTGCAGGCCGGGCACCTTAATCAGACGCAGCTCTGGGTACCGATGAGCCTGACACCCGACGAACTCTCCGATGAGTCCGCCGGCTTTTGGGGTTACCACATCGTCGCCCGGCTCAAGGATGGGGTCACTCTGACGCAGGCCGCGCGCGATGCCGACCGGGTTGCGCAACAGATTATGCGCAGTTTTCCCGTGAGCATGTCTGCAATCAAAATCCAGGGTGATGTCACCCCGTTGCGCGAGAATGCGGTGGCGGAGATCCGCCCGGTGTTGGGTACGCTGTTCGTCGCCGTTTCCATCGTTCTGCTGATTGCTTGTGTCAATGTCGCCGGTTTGCTGTTGGTGCGGGCGATCCGGCGGCGGCGCGAGTATGCGGTTCGACTAGCTCTGGGTGCGGGTTCCGGGGTCATCGTTCGCGAATCTGTTTTCGAAGGCCTTTTGCTGAGTATTGCCGGTGGCCTGCTTGGCCTGGCGTTTGCTGCGACCGCCATTCGCACCGCCTTGCACCTCCTTCCAGAGTCGATGCCGCGGGTCAACTCCGTCGCCATGGACGCAAGCGTTGTCACCTTCGCCCTGCTTCTCGCGCTCGCTACCGGAGCGCTCTGCAGCCTCGCGCCCGCCTTCGCGGCCTTACGGACCAACCTGGTCGAAAGCCTCAAAGAGGGCGTCGCAACCAGCACCGGCGCTTCCAGTCATGCGTGGTTGCGTTCGGCTCTCGTGGTCACTGAGATTGCCATCGCTTTGGTGCTGCTCAATGTATCTGGCGCATTCCTGCGAAGCTTCCAGAAGATGCGGGCCGTCGATCCCGGCTTCCGTCCCGAGCACGTTCTGGTCGCGGGCTATCAACTTCCACTCAACCAGTACCCCACCAATGCTTCTGCTGAAGCCTTCAATCGCGACGTCGTCGACCGGCTCTCCGGCAAGCCCGGAATCGTCGCCGTTGGCATTACCAACTTTCTTCCCGCATCCGGTTTGTACCACGGAGCTGCATACACCATCGAAGGCCAGCCCACAGAAAGTTGGAAACTGAAATTCTCTATGTTCGCGACCACCTACGGCGACTACTTCCATGCCATGGGCATCCCGCTGCTCGATGGCCGCTACTTCACCGAGAATGACCACTCCGACGAACCTCTGGTCGTGATTGTGAATCAATCCATGGCGAAACATTCCTGGCCAGGAGAGCGAGCCCTCGGCAAACGGATGCATGTGGGCAATCCGCATAAGGGACTGCCGTGGGCAACTGTGGTCGGTGTTGTTGCCGACACCACGGTCGGCTCGCGTGATGAGCCCAGCAACGATCAGTGGTATTTCCCCGCGCAGCAACCGGCCATTCTCTACGGCTCTGCGTCCGCCAAGGTCAGCGGGCCCGCCGGCGGATACATCGCCCTGCGTTCAGCCCTTCCACCCGAGCAAATGACTCAAACCCTGCGCTCGACCGTGGCGGAAATCGATCCGTTGCTCGCCCTGCAGCAAGTGCAGCCCATGAATGACGTGATTTCAAATGTGGAAGCGCCGCGCCGTTTCAACACCGACCTCGATCACCGCGTTTGCGATGGGCGCTCTTCTGCTCGCCATCACTGGGATCTATGCCGTCGTCGCCTTCTCGGTCTCGCTTCGCACCCAGGAGATTGCCATCCGCATGGCGCTCGGCGCCCAGCGCAGTGCCATCGCACGACTCGTACTGATTTCGGGCGCGAAACTGGTGCTTCTCGGATGCGGACTCGGAGTGCTCGGTTCGCTGGCCGTGTCACGCCTTGTCCGTTCGTTCCTCTTCGAAGTCAGCGCGACCGACCCACTGATTTACACAGCGGGGGTTCTGATCATGATATTGATGGCGCTGGTTGCGTCGGCGCTTCCCGCAACCCGCGCCGCTTCCGCCGACCCGATGGACGCCCTGCGCTCGATTTAGAAACTCATCCGCCCACGGTGATTGGTCTTCGGGCCGACTGCCCGTGAAGTTCCATATGCTTTGCTAGAATCTGGTTCGAAGAAATTCAAAGAGGATATAGCCGACGAGCGCGGCGACAGTGCCAATCCCAAAATTGGCAGCGGTAAAAATATCCCGGATTGCCCAACCTATGCCCCGCTTGTGTCCCATGCCGGAGCGCTCAAATTCGCCCATCAAGAGATTGGAATAAAACAGGAAGATGATAAAACCTATTTCGATTATCGCTCTCCAAAGATTCTTCTTCATGGAAGATTTTGACTCCCGGGTCGTTCCGATCCAGCAGGAACGCCGAAGGTCATCCCAGCAACTCTACTATTTGAAATTCGCAAATGCCTATGAAATCGGGTAGTCGTGCAGTTTAGAATCCTCTCACCTTGCTATCGCAACGGAGGCCCGGAAACCTGCTTCGCTGAAAGCCATGCTGCCGCAGTCAAACACAATGTAATCACGGTTGAGAAAACGATGGGAATAATAAAAAAGTATTTCAGGTTCAAAACTGTGATGGCGGCAAAGCAAAGGGCGAACGCCCACGCCGTGCCGCGCATGCGCGCCAAAGACTCTGGCGGAAGGCTGCCGAGCTGCCACGCCGATACCACCGCGAGTAGAAGCAACACGCTGACAGTGAGTCCGAACCCAACATAAAAATCCCAATAAGTCCGGCTAAAGCCCAAAATGTAAAAGTGAGTTGACCGCATGGAGCCAAGATCCACTCCCCACGCGGGATCGGACCAGGGAAAACCAGATGTGTGTCCGGCATCAAGAAGCAACAGAAGCACAGCGGCGATTCGATAAAACATCGATGCTCGCATTTTCGCCTCCAGAGTCACGGCAGCGGGCGCCACGATGCTGCCGCGCAGGTTCAAACTGTACCATTCCCTGAAATCGTGAGCCTTATTGTCCTACTCCAGCTTTCTGCATGAAAGTCGCCTGATCGTTCTTCATCTTCTTCAGTGATTCCGTGGGCAGGTACACCATGTGCCCGGCATCGTAGGTCGCGAAGGAAATATTTTGCCGGTACTTTCCGCCGAGGTTCAGGTGATCCATGGTGTAATTGGCGGCGTAGTAGGGAGTGGCCAGATCGTAGTAGCCCTCCATCACCAGCACTTTTAAATACGGATTTTTCACCATGGCCTCGCGTAAGGCGGTCGCCGTGTCGGGAAAACCTTTGATGCTGGATCCCCAATCCCAATGCTCGAAGCCGCTCCCGCGGGCAAATACGTGGTACGGCATATCGGTTTGGTAACCCAATTCGCTGCGCACGTAATTATTGAAGACGGAGGTGTAAGGCGGAAGGATCGCCGACTGGGTGGGGTCATAGAAATCTGTGTCCAGCAATCCATCAGGATCCGGCCCGGTGAAACGGCCGTCCAGGCGGCCTACGCGAATTTTCTGGTCCAGCAGGAGGTTGTGGGTAAACTTTGGCACATCCACGCGCAGGTCGGCATTGTCGATCAGTTGCTGGCTCAATCCTGTGTAGCGCGCCATCTGATCGATGATCTTTTGCCGCTCGTCGGGAGCGAGCGCATCTCCTTTCGACAGTGCGGACGCGTATTCGGTGGACGCCCAATGTTCCGATTCCTGCCGGGCTTTGGCCATGTCTGCGTTTAAATCCGCCGGCAGTTTGTGATGGTAACCCGCGATCATGGTGAACGACGGAATCAGCAAGATGTAAGGCAGGTCGTTAGTTTTATTGTCTTCGAGGGTTTCGAAACTGAGCACGGTGGAAAGCAGGGTAATCCCATTGAAGGCAATTCCGCGATCGGTGAGATAGCCGGAAACCCCCGCGGCGCGGGTTGTTCCATAACTCTCGCCAAACAAAAACAGCGGCGAGGTCCAACGCTCATAGCGCGTTAGATACAGGCGGATAAACTCGGAGAAGGCCTCGATATCGCCTTTCACTCCCCAAAACTTTTTCAAGAGTTCGGCATCGGCGGCGCGGCTGAATCCGGTGCCAATCGCATCCACCAGCACCAGGTCGCTCTTGTCCAGCAGCGTATAAGGATTGTCGGCGAGCCGGTACGGCGCCGCGGGCATGAAACCATCCGGCTGCAGCACGACCCGCTTAGGTCCCAGGGCTCCCATGTGCAGCCACACCGACGCTGACCCCGGGCCACCGTTAAACGCAAACGTCAATGGACGCTGGTTCGCCTGCTGACCCTCAAGGGCATAGGCGACGAAAAACATTTCAGCTTCGATCTTGCCATCTTCGCGCTTGATGGGAAGCCGTCCGGCAGTCGCCGTATATTTGAGCAGCTTGCCATCCACGGTAGTTTGGTGATGAGTCACGACTGGGGGCACTTCGGTGACGTCGTAGTGCTCCTCTTTATCCTTGTCCTTGTCCTTGTCGCTGGCGGCTGCATCCGGTTTGTGCTCTTGGGAGGCAGGCTGTTCCGGCGCTTTCGTAGCGTTCTCCGGCGCCTTCTCATTTTTCGCCGTTGCCGGCTTCTTGGGATTGGGTTGATCCTTGGGTGAGTCCGTTTGCTGGGCCAGCGCCAGCGGCAGCAATGCGCACATCAAGAAAACATTCGCGATAAAAATACGCATTATCGATGTCCTCCAAGAATTCAAATCTCGGTCGGGGTTATCCCGCTGAAGAGTGTAGCTGATTTCGAAGAACGAAATATTCAATCAGCCATCTTGGCTAACGTCTGCAGGTCGGGGACTTCCAAGTCTGGCCTTGCAGTCGCGGCTTTCGCAGCTCCCGCTCCGGGGCGAGGCGAGCGGCGGTTCACCCACACGGTCGCGATACCCAGGGACTGCGCGGGAATCACATCGTGATAAATGCTTTGCCCAACATGAAGCCACTGCTCGCGACTTACGCCAATCCTATCTTCGGCCAGTTGGAACATCCGCATGCACGGTTTGTAGCAGCCGGCTTGCTGAGCGGTGATTATGTTGTCGAATGCTACTCCGAGCTTGGGCGCAGTGGTGGCGAACAGATCGTCGTCCACGTTGGACAGAACCGCGAGTTGATAGCGGCTCTTGAGCTTGCGCAATGCTGCAACCGTGTCAGGAAACGGCTGCCAGTTGGCCAGCGATTCTGGCAGCGAACGAACTTCGGCCTCGGTTGGCAAGAAGCCGAGACGCTCACCGAAGCCGCGCACCACGGACTGCAAGACATCTCGATAACGGAGATATTCCGCTTGTTCGGCTGACAATTCCAGTTCCGAGTACAGCTCCAGAAGCGCGGCGTCCGAAATGTTCTTATCGTGCGCGGCGAGGACTGGGCGCAGGGCGGAAAAGATGCCGCTTTCCCAATCAATCATGGTGCCGTAGCAATCAAACGTCAGGACTTTAAAGCGAGACCAGTCGAGCATCGTAATCAGCAGAATGCGTTGTCGATTCCCTCAGTAATCCCGCAGGTTGGGAAAACCTGCGCCGAAACTTACCGCTCTTTAACCTCCAGCGGCTGCGCCAGCGTGAAGCTAAGCGCGGACTCGGCCGGAAGAACAATATCTTTGTTGCCGGTGAAAGCGGCGCCGCCAGTGCCTGCACCGCCGCCAGCGAGTGCGCCAATTCCTGCGCCTTTGCCTCCGCCCGCCAGGCCGCCAATCAGCGCACCGACCGCGGCTCCGCCTCCGGCCAGCACGGCTGTGCGCTTGCCTTTGCCTTTCGCGGTTTGAGTGACGGCCGAGGTTTGAATCTCACGATCAGCGCCGTGGAGATTGATCGAAGTCAGCTGCAACGTCAAGCTGGCCCCCCCGGCGAAACGGCCAAGCGGCTTGGCATCAACCACCGTGCCGGTGACGGTCGCGCCGGCGGGGATCGCGGTCCTGCCTCCAACCATGACGGCGTTAGCCACCGTCCCCGAAAAGCTTTGGCCGGCTTGGCTGATCTTGGAGCCGACCGCCGCCGCCAGGCGCACGGTGATGGTTCTTCCTGCGGGAACGATAAGCGGTTCCGGCTTAGGTTCCTCCTGCATCGGGGCCGGAGCCGGCTGGGCAGGCGCTGGCGTGGCGGCTGCAGGAGCCGGATTCGCGGTGCTGGTGTCGGTGGTTTGGTCTGTCTTTTTGCTGCAACCGAGAAGAGCAAACGATAAAAAGAGTCCGAGCGTGAGTGCCGCCAAGCGTGATCTCATAGTTCCTCCATCTGAGATGATTTGTTTAGAAAGCAGTTTAGTGGAGCAAATCAATGTTGGCCAGAGGAATTGATGATCGTACCACCGCGGTATCTTAAACCTTATCCTCGCGCGTAGTCGCGGGCACGGCTTCGGCCCGCGTTTCTGCACCCGGCGACTCCGCTGGGGATGCTAACTCGTCCCCAAAGGAATTGTTCGCATCGGCAACAACTGGTGATTCCGCGGCCGCGCCTACGGGCCGCTTCTTCTCCAGAAATTTCGCCGAGTTTAACAGCGGACGGCTCAGCGAAGAGTTGTAGCCCGTCCATGGACCCTCAGACGCCGCTTCGCGTTCGAAATGCGCGCGCATGCTTTCCATCTTGGAATCGAGGTTGTCGAGGTAGTGCAGCATCAGGGCCTCGGGAAACATGGGCAGCTTCGGCGACCCAAATTCATATTCCCCGTGATGGCTGATGATGAGGTGCTCGACCAGAGTTTTGAGCTCCGGTGGGAAGTCAGGGAACTGCGCCAGTTTGGCTTGCAGCATTTCCAGTTCGATGATCATGTGTCCCAGCAACTGCCCCCGCGTAGTGTAAGAGAACGAGCGGTTGTAGGTGAGTTCGTGAATCTTGCCGATGTCGTGCAAAAAAGCGCCAGTGAGCAGCAGGTCACGATTAATCTGCGGATAATTCTGGCACAGCAAATCGCAGGAACGGAAGAGCGAGACTACGTGATCAAGCAATCCGCCGATATAGGCGTGATGCAAAGTCTTGGCGGCGGGCGCATTGCGGTAGGCTTCGGCAATGTCTGGATCAGCCATGAACGCTTCCACCAGCGATTTGAGATGGGGATCGCGAAAAGAAGCAACGAAGGTCGCCAGGGTCCGCCACAACTCGCCGATGTCTTTGCTGGTCTTGGGTAAATAGTCGGAGAAGTCGATTTCCGAATCGCCCAGGCGGCGAAGTTTGTGAATCGTGATCTGGAAGCGGTTCTTATATTTGTTGAGCAGGCCTTTGACTTTGAGGAAGTCGTCCTGCTCGAAGGCGTCGATCGCGTCCTCGACGTTGTCCCACATCTTGGCGTCGAGTTGGCCGGTGCGATCACCCAGGATCAGCGCGAGATACGGTTCTCCGGTCTTCTTCGGCTTGACTTGCTTGGAAACGACCACGAAAGTCGAAGTGATGACCTTGTTTTCGTGGTGGCAGCAATCCGATAAGAAGAATTCCTTCATAGTTGTTGACCCGGGATCGGAGACGCGCAGGTTGACGCGAGCCGGAATCTCCCATCCGGCAACGCAGCCCACCGGTCAGGCCAAGCTTAAACTAAAACAGGCCTAGTTTTTTCTTCTTTTTGAGTTCCTTGGCGTTGGGTTCTTTGGTCGCGGTTTCGATGGGCTTGGTCTGGTTGGGGCTGGCGCCAGAGTCCACGTAGCCGGGCTTGATATCAATGAATGCATCCTCGCGCAATTTTGTGAGGTAGTCCCGCAGCGCCGGTTGTAACTTTTTCATGTACATCGCGTCCTGTATTCGCGGCTCGATCTCGCTCAGCGCCGGCACTCCGGCATTGTGATGCTCGGTGACCTTCAGGATGATGAACCCTTGCTTGGTGCGGATCACGTCCGATACGTCGTTCGCCTTCATCGCGAAAGTCTTATCTTCGAGTTCCTTGGCCAGCGTGCCGCGCTTAAAATCACCCAGATCGCCCCCCTGCGCCGCGGTGGGTCCATCGGAATTTTTCTTGGCAACCTCATCGAACTTGGCGCCCTTGCGAATCTGGGCAAGCAGGTCGTCCGCTTTCGCCTGCGCGGCCTGCAGGCGTTGCGCCTCATCGGTGGAATCATTTGGCTTGGCGTCGGTGGAGACCAGAATCTCACTCAACCGGATACTCTCCGGCCGCTCCAGTTCGCTCTTATGTTCGTCGTAAAATTTCTGTTCCTCATCTTTGTTGACGACTAGCCTCGAGCCAACTTCTTTGCCGATGACTTGCTGAGTAATGAGCTGGTTGCGCATATTCTGCTTGAAATCCTCGAAAGAGATTCCCTGCGACTGCGCGGCTTTTTCAAGCTCTTCCATGCTGTCGAGTTTCATATCCTTGCGCATCTCGTCCAGCTTCTTGATCACTTCGGTATCTGCGTTGATTCCAAGATCTTTGCCTTTTGCCAGCAGCAATTCCTGATCAATCAGGTCGCGCAGCACATCTTTATCGCGTTCGGTGACGATCTTATCCGCATTCACGGGATCTTGTTGCTGCGCTTCCTTCTTTAGTTCTTCTCTGCTGTGCAGATATTCGCTGCGGGTAATGATCTGGTTGTTAACCCGGGCAATAATCTCTTCAATGACCGCGTCGTCCGCCCTGAGAATAAAGGGCAAAGAAACGACAGAAATAAGCAGGACGCAAAGAAAAAATTTTCGCATAAGAATTCCGCAGGCCAAAACCGCGCCCGGAGCGCTCGGTTCGAGCGCTCGGTTGTTTTGGGGGCATGACCTTTTATGAATTGTACCTCCGGATGTCCGCCCGCGGCTACCGCTTGTCCTGCTATGATGATCGGTTTTCGGTACCATCTAAGGCGCAGGAGAAATTATGAAACTCACGGCCTGTTTTATTCTTCTACTACTTTTGGGCATGACAACGATTTCAGTGAGAGCACAAAAGACTGGGGCACCTCCAGACCTTGCACAGCTGGAGAAAATGGCCAGCCGCTTCGCGCCGACCCCCTTGAGTGTAGATACGTCGAAACTTTCCCCGGGCGACCGCGAGGCCCTAGTCAAGCTGATTGAAGCTGCCCGCATCCTGAATGACATTTTCATGCAGCAGATGTGGGACGGCAATCTCGCGCTCTACGCGCACCTACAAAGGGACACGACGCCGCTGGGCAAGGCGCGCCTGCATTATTTTTGGATCAACAAGTCGCCATGGTCCGACCTCGACGAATACAAAGCGTTCCTGCCCGGCGTCCCTCCACGCAAGCCCTTGGGAGCGAACTTCTATCCCGAGAACATGACGAAGGAAGTCGTTCGAAAGCTGGGTTGCGCAACTCTCGCCCAAGGAGCAGGAACAGGCCAAGAGCTTCTTCACCGTGATCCGCTCCAAGGAGAATAGCCAACCGCCGAATAATCTGTCGGCCATTCCCTACAGCCAGCAATATGCCGATGACCTCATGCGGGCGGCAAACCTGCTCCGCGAAGCAGCCGCGTTTACCGACAATGCCTCGCTAAAGAAATTTCTTACGCTGCGAGCCGACGCTTTTCTTTCCAACGACTATTACGAAAGCGACATGGCCTGGATGGACCTGGATGCGCCACTCGACATCACCATCGGTCCCTACGAAACTTACAATGACGAACTTTTCGGCTATAAAGCCGCGTTCGAAGCCTACGTAAACCTTCGCGATGATCAGGAGACTGCCAAACTATCAATTTTCACCCACCATCTGCAGGAGATCGAAGACAATTTGCCCATCGATCCGCAGTACCGCAACCCCAAGCTGGGCGCGGGCGCGCCGATTCGGGTGGTCGATGAAATTCTGAGCGCAGGCGACGGCGCTCACGGAATCCAAACCGCCGCTTACAATTTGCCCAACGACGACCGGGTGGTGCAGCAGAAGGGCAGCAAGCGAGTCATGCTCAAGAATGTGCAGGAGGCAAAGTTCCGCACCGTGCTGCTGCCCATTGCGCGGCGAACCTTGTCCCAGGCGGCAATGGTCGATGTGAGCTTTGATCCGTTCTTTACGCATATCCTGGCGCATGAGTTGATGCACGGCCTGGGACCACATCAGATCAAAGTTCAGGGGCGCGATACTACGCCGCGCGACGAGTTGAAGGAGTTGTATAGCGCCATCGAAGAACCGAAAGCCGATGTGACTGGGCTGTTCGCCCTGCAGTACATGATGGACCACGCCAAGGAAATGGGCCTGGGCAAATCACTGCCCTCCGACGAGGCCGCGCAGCGCCAGCTTTACACCACCTATCTGGCGTCAGCGTTCCGCAGTTTGCGCTTCGGGCTGAACGATGCGCACGGCAAAGGCATGGCCATCCAGTTCAATTATCTGACGGACAAAGGCGCATTCGTCCAGCATCCCGATGGCACTTTCTCGGTGGATATGACGAAAATAAAAACCGCCATCGCCGATCTCGATCACGATCTTCTGACCATCGAGGCCGAAGGCAATTATGCGGGCGCGAAAAAGCTGCTCGACGAATTGGGCGTAGTGCGTCCCGCGGTGCGGAAAGCGCTGGATAGTTTGCAGGGAATCCCGACCGACATCGAACCAATCTTCGTAACTGCGGATGAAATTGCGCCGGTCGCCAGGCAGCCCGCTACAAAATCTGCGCAAAAGAAAAAAACTAGCCGGTAGCCCGGCACATCTGGCGACGAGCGCTCGTCCACCTACGATCGAGAAGCTTTTTCATGGAAAAAGAAACGGCACGCATCGAAGCCTTCTCGGATGGCGTGTTTGCGATTGCCATCACATTGCTGATTCTCGAGGTAAAAATCCCAAGCGCCGGCAGCGGCGATCTTTCACGGCAACTTCTCCGGCAGTGGCCTTCGTATGTTGCATTCGTCCTCAGCTTCGCCTTTATCGGAATCATGTGGATCAATCATCATCGCTTGTTCACCCATATCAAACGATCGAGCAACGTGCTTCTATTTTTGAACCTTTTGCTTTTACTGGGAGTAACCGCGGTTCCATTCCCCACCGCCGTGCTGGCGCAACACTTCGGCCAAAGTGACCAGCGGGCGGCGGCGATTCTATATCACGGAACCTACTTCGCCATTGCCATCTTCTTTAACATCTTATGGGGGTATGCCAGCCGCCATTTGTTGGGGAAGGAAGCGGATGCTTTTGCTACCCACACAATTTCGGCACAATATGCGCTGGGCCCTCTGCTTTATTTAGTCTGCATTGCGTTGACCTGGGTGAACGTGCCTTTGAGTTTGCTCGTGAATGTCGCGTTGGCGGTCTTTTTTGCGCTGCCTCCACACCGGGCGGTGCGCGCCGCAGGAAGATGAAGTCAGACTCCTCCGGCTACCGGAGAAGTGCGAGGTTCATGGTTCCGCGGCCGCGCTTCCCAACGGCTCGGTTACTTCTTCTCTTTTTCCGGGGCTTGATCCTTGCTCTGAATGGAAATCAACTCCACTTCGAAAATGAGCGTGGCGTTAGGGCCAATGTCGGGGCCGCTGCCGCGCTCAGCATACGCCAGGTCCGGCGGTACGAACAGTTGCCACTTCGAGCCCACCGGCATGAGTTGCAGCGCCTCCGTCCATCCTTTGATAACTCCACCTACCGGAAATGTCGCCGGCTGCCCACGCTTATAAGAACTGTCAAACTCCTTACCATCGATGAGCGTGCCCCGATAGTTGCACACCACGGAGTCGCCTGCCGTGGGCTTCGGCCCTTTACCGGTGGTTATGATTTTGTACTGCAGACCGCTGGCCAGCGTAACCACACCTTCTTTCGTTTTATTCGTGGCCAGGAATGCATCCCCTTCCTTTTTGTTTGCCTCGCCAGCTTGTTGCATCTTCGCCGCCTGTTTCTGGCGCATATCACCCTGCAGTTGCGTGAGCGTCGCCCGCGCTTCATCTTCGGAAAGAAGCGTTTTCCCGCCAGCCAGCGCGTCTTCCAACCCTTGCTGTAGAACTTTCGGGTCAACGTCGACGGACTGCCGATGCAGGTTGGACCCAACGTTCATTCCAATGGCGTAACTGACTTTGTCTTTTTGGGTTTTGAGGGGAGAATCGTTCGCGCCCCCGGCAGCGGCGGGCTGCTGAGTGGCAGGCTGTTGAGGGCTTGCGCCGGCATTCTGCTGCGCCAGGACACTCCCCAGCAACACCATTGCGGCGACCGTTACACGGACTACTGTGATCAAAGATTTTTGCATGCAAGCATTGTGACACCGGATCACAAGGCTAGGCAAACCAACGTTTTTCAAGCGAAGTCGAGCAGTCCCGACAAGCTTGCTAAGCATTTCGAGCCAGCGCCAGCGCCGTCACGTCATCATGCGTCGGAGCCGCGCCCATGAACTGCTGCAGCCGCTCAAGAACGGACGCGCAAAGCTCCTTCGCGCTCGCCGCCTTCGACTGCAGAAGAACTTCCTTCACCCGCTCCAATCCAAGTTCCTTACGTTTGCGCTTGCCTTCGATAATTCCACGCGAAGCCAGAAGAAGAGTTGCGCCAGACTCGAGCGCAACCATGGGAGCGTCCGAAATCATGTGGGTAAAGAGTCCCAGGGGCAGGCCGGTAGCGCCAAGTTCGCTAACGCCGGCATGATCGCGTAGCAGCCCCGCAGGATGCCCCGCATTGAAATAGCAAACAATGCCAGAACTTTCGTTGTAGCAGCCGGCAAATGCCGGGCAAGAGTGCACCCCGCCAGCCGCATCCAGAACGGCCTGGTTTAATTGCAGGCATAACTCCATCATGGCATCGGCTTCGTTGATGTCACGCCGCTCCAACTGTTGGGTCCCTACGGTTCGAAAAGTATGCTGAGCAGCGGAGACGATGGTGCGAGTGTCCTCCCGGCCTCCAGCGGCATCGAGCAGGATGAACAGAACGCGATCAGGAGCGACGCGGATAAAATCGTAAAAGTCACCAGCTATTCGCCGACCGTAGTACACCGAAGCCAATTCCGCTCCATGGACTGCCGGGACGTCAGAATGGACCGGATCATGGGCAGGAATGGAAGGAGCCTCGTTGAGAGCACGCATTGGAAATCGAGCCGCGAAGTTACCACAGAATTCCGCGAAAAACCAACCAAAAAACCGTCCACGCGATAGGCCTACTCAACAACGTATCGGCAGGCATCGGATGAACTCCAGTGGAAAAAGTCGCTCGAAGGTAGTGTCTAAGAGTGAGGGTCTTCTCTTATTCGTCCCGAAAAGGCCGCCAACTTCTTTGTTCGGGGACACTCGCCTAGTCCCTTGCACTCTCCCATTTTGGACGCTAGTTTACAGTTTAGTGCTGGGTATCCCCCTCCCCCTTGTCATTCTGCAAAATCCAGAAAACAACTGATTTATTTTGTCACTATGTGCTAGATCTTTGAGTTTACAGGACTTACAGGCAAAATCTTGACAACACGGGAGTTACGCGGCTCGCACTTTCCGTTTTCGGGATTGCGCCTGAAAATGGCTCAGCCTGTCCGGGGGCCTGTCTCATCTCCGAATAGTCGGATTATCAAAGATCCGCATTATCTTATGGATAATGCAATACGATAAAGATTATCTGAATTGAAGGGTGTCGTCAAGCGGAGGAACCGGCGTGGGCCGGTCACGGCGGTGAGCAACAAGGAGGGCGCCGCGAGGCGCGGATCAGTTTGAAATACTCCGCGCGAGATCTCCCTCGACCTTGCTCGGGGCAGGCTCTCGGCCCGCTGGAGAAAGCGCGGGCCTTCGGGATGACGTCCTCAAGCGGGGTCTGAATTTTTCCTCAGAAGAAGAAGTCGGGAGGACAGAGGGTTGTGGTGGGGATGAGTCCTCACGGCGCGGCGCTAAAGTACCACCGTGTTCTTTAGATCGGGCCGGAACTGCCGATAGATTGAGAGGTGGCAAACTGATTTCCCATGTCAATTAAACTGCTCCCGGCGTCGGTCAGTCCGGTTGATCAGCCCGAGGTGTCGACCAGCCTCGTGCCTCTTAATCGGAGAGCGATCACCACGCGGGCTGGCCAGGATGCGTCTCTTGTTCCCTCCGCCGCCGCTTTCGCGTGGTCGTCCTCGACGCGCCGAGCGGGGCAAGTCCATCTACGGAACGCCCGTAGAGGATTCCCAGAGCGATGAGACAGGACGCTCGGGCTGGGGGTATCTCTCCGGATGGGCCTGGAGCCATTCTGTCGAACGCACGGCGATCGCCCATTACCTTTTTTATGCGACCGGTCCCGCTGCCTGGAGCGGGCGGCTCATTGATCTGTACGCTTAGTAGCGCCCAGGTATCTCAGCGGGACGGTATCAGCGGTCGGATCAGTCATCCGGGTCAGCATAGCTAGGGCTTTTGCTGGAACTTACTCGACCGCGCCGGTGTCCGGGTCCTCGATCATTCGGCAGGAACCAGTAGATTTCCTCATTCCCGTTAACGGATGTCAGGGTGCTCACTGCGGCAAGCCCATCCGACGCAGCAGATCGGCGTAGCGTCGGTCGGAGCGGATGCTGTCTAAAGATGGATCAATCAGGATCCAACTGATTTCATCGTCTCGCAATTGATAAGCCTTCCCAGCCATTCAAATGCTTGGTCTCGCTCTCCTAGCGTGCTGTAAA
>CAWISU010000058.1:0-10375 GCA_963838765.1 uncultured Acidobacteriota bacterium
CAGGCTGATGCGGGCGCGTTGCAGATCGAAGTTGGTGTCTTGAAGGGCGTCGTAACGCTCGTTGGCTTGATTGCGGGCATCGTCCAAATCATGAAGAGTTGCACTTCCCGCATCCACGCGCACCTGGGTGGCGTCGAGATTGGATTTGGCAATCTGGTACTCGAGGTCGACGACCTGCTGGGCGGCTGTGAGTTGCTCGACCGAGCGTTGCAGCTTCAAGGTTTGTTCTGAAACCTGATCTTTGGTGGCCTCTACATTCTTCCTGGCATGCATCGCGGCGGCGTCGGCAGCTTGGGCATGGGCATGCTGAGATGGATTCAAGAAGGGAAATCGGATTTCGACTCCGACTGTGGCATTGTTTGGTTGAAAGCTTCCTGGCCGAAAGAAATTCTGATAATTGTTGAATGACGCCAGCAGCGCATATTGTGCGGCGAAGTCCACGCTGGGCCACATCGCACGATGTTCACCGCGGGCGCGGAAAGCAAGGCTGGTGGCGCGGATGTCCGCGATCTGAATCAAGGGATTTTCCTGCGTTGCCTTGGCTGCGAGATTGTCTTCCTGCTTCACTTCCGGCAGCGGAGGAATTGACTCGGGCACGGTCTCGATCGCAGTTGCGGGAAGCCCGGTCAATTGCGAAAGGCGGTTGCGCAGCACATCGATGGCGCCCTGAGCCTGTGAGATGTGCAGGTAAACGCGAGCCGCGTTGAGACGCGCTTGATTTCGTAGCAACGGATTGTCCACGCCCGCCTGAATGCGCTGATTGATCGTTTGCTCCATTTTGAGCGCGTCCTCGTAGTCGTGACTGAGATGGGTCATGAGGGTTTCCCACTTACTGAGTTCGGCATAGCTCAAGATTGTGTCCTGCATGACCTGATTGCGCTGGTCCTGGGACTGGACGGTGGTTGCCTGATATTCGTTTTGAGCGGCGCGGACGAAGTCGCGTAAAGCAGGATTGATCAGGGCAAATTGCGCCGTGGTATTGACGATCGAAGGCGCCGATCCTTCGAGGCTGAGCGGGTAACCGTAGGTTTTGCCCAGGCCTGAGCCGATCGTCATCTGCGGCAGATACTGGTAGCGGGCTTCGTGGTATGAGGCAAAGGCACGCTGCTCATCGAGGTGGGAAGCCTGCATGGTAGAACTGTGGGCCAGCGCTAATTCCACGGCTCGCTTGAGCGGCAATTGCTCGCCGGGCAGAATTCCGCAGAAAGAAATGAGAAATAAACCAAGCAGAACGGATAGGCGCGATCGGCCACGAAAAGCAGGTTTCATGTCTTCATCCTCGAGAGAAGTTGCGGGATTTGGAAACACGATTGTAAATCAGTGTGGGTGCGCGTTCGAAAAGCGCTGTCCTCTTGGCGCTTCTTAGGTGGTTATGAGGGAAACGCTGGGTCGCGAGATCGATAAGTCCAGTTCTTCCGGGAAATATCTTTAGAAATATTATGAGGTGAACCAGTTCCCACAAGTTCCGACGATAGGGTGTACACTACCGTGGCTCGGGCAACGTACCCCCGCCGAGAGCCTGAGCCAATCTAGGGAGAATAAAAAAATGAACAGCAAACTTTGGAAAGTTTTTGCAGGGTTGTGCGCGCTGGCGATGTTCGCCGTCTGGGCGTTGCCGGCAGGCGCGCAGATGGCAGAGGAAAAGCAGAAACCGCCGATGTACTCGTACGTCGCATTTTGGAATATTCCGCGTGCCCAGTGGTCAGAAATGGCAAAGGCAGATGAGGCTGACCGGAAAATTCTGGATAAGGCCATGGCTAGCGGGGCAATTGTGGGATATGGCAACGACGAGAATCTGGTCCACTCACCCGATGGCCCAACTCACGACGGTTGGTGGTCGGCGATGTCCATGGCCGGGTTGCTCAACACTTTGGACCAGTTCTACAAGTCGGGCAGCGCAACTTCTCCGGTGTTGGCCAGTGCCACGAAACACTGGGATGGGATTTTCGTGAGCCGGGATTACAACTGGCATTCGGGATCGTGGAAGGATGCATACGAGCACGGGTCGTCTTATAAATTGAAGAAGGGGGTTTCGGACGACGCGGTGGAGACGCTGAGCAAGAACCTGATCGTGCCGCTGATGGAGAAAATGCTGGCCGACGGTGCGATTCACGAGTACGAAGTCGACACCGAAGCGATCCACACTGAAGCGCCGGGCACGTTCTGGATTTTTTACCTGGCAGCGAATGCGGAAGGTCTGGACAAGGTCAATGCGGCGCTGCGGGAGACCTTGAAGTCGAACCCGCTGGACGGGCCGGCATTTGAATCCATGATCGATTTCAGCGAGCACCGGGATTTTCTGGGGCGCTCGAGCGCTACGTATAAATAGTTCACTGTGATTACGGGGCGTTTAGACGAGGAAAAGGCCCCGCCCAAGCTAGCTTGGACGGGGCACCCTGCAGAGTAAAGTCGAAAATGCGTCTAGGCGAAATCGAGCCTTAGCGGATAGTCGATGATAATGGCCCGACCGTCGGTAAGGGCCTTCACGGAATGGCGGACGTTGCCGGGCACGATGGCGACTATGCCTGCTCGGGCGATCTGGGCGACGCCGTCGATGGTCATTTCGAGTTCTCCTTCGATCACTTCATAGACTTCTTCCTGGGGATGGAAGTGTTCGTGAATGGACGCGCCGTGCTTGAACTCGTAGTGCGCGAAGGTCATGCTGGGCGAGTGGAAATAGCGTCCGTACCAGCCCGGCAAACGCTCAATTACATTGAGGGTATGGGTATCGATGAAGGGCATAAAGCCTCGCTTGGGCATCGTAGCATGAGGTGCGAGTGCGGATTACAAGATCCTGGAATGGCTGGGAGTTTGCCGCCTTGACTCCCTAGTCCGTTCGTGGAGTGCAAGGGTGGGGGAGGCTTTCCCTACGGCGGCCGTCGTCTTAGCATCTTAGCTTGTCGCTTGCATTTTCGAACTCCGGCGTTCTAGCAGAAGCACGTCCCTCCAAATACCGCCGCGCTGGCCCAGTTTCTCTCGGAGTCCGACTTCGCGGAATCCGCAGGACTTGTGCAACGCAATGCTGGGAATATTCTCTGGAAAGATGCCTGCTTGCAGGGTCCATATGCCGTTGCGTTCCGAGTGCTCGACCAGCGCCTGGAGCAGCAACTTGCCGACACCACGACCTCGCGCCTCGGCGGCAACGTAAACGGAAACCTCGGCCACGCCCGAATAAACGCGACGGCTGGAGACCGGACTGAGCGCGGCCCAACCGACAATCTGCTGGCTGCCTTGCGCGACCAACCGGCAGTGCTGAAGATGTCCCTGATCCCACTTCGCCCACTCCGGAGTTTCGGTTTCGAAGGTGGCGTTACCCGTGGCCATTCCTTCGGAGTAAATGTTGGAGATGGCCGGCCAGTCGTCGCTTCGCATGACCCGGACGTGAACATCCGACATGTGCAAATTTGATCCCGGCATGAAGTCACAGGTCGCAGCGAGAATGGTTCCACCTATTCCGTTTCGGCTGGCGCAAAAAATACCAGTATCATCAGCTCTTCCGCGATCTCATAAAAGCGGTGCTCGACTCCCGCCGCAACGAAAATAATGCTTCCCTCGCTCACCGGTTGGTCTTCGGTACCGGATCGCATGCGGGCTCGACCGCGAACCACATAATACATTTCGTCTTCTTTATGGGGTGACTGAGGGTCTGCGCCTCCGGCGGGTAAGAGGTAAATTCCGGCACTCATGGCGGGTACGCGAAGAAACTCTGAGTAACGCTTTCCCGACTGTTTGCGGTGTTTCTCCGCATCGGCGAGGTTAAAGAAATTTGGCATGATTGCTGCCTCCGGTTCTCGCTTGGTACTTGGCGCTGAACGACACTAAGACATTAGCAGGAGAATCAGAAATAGAGCTAGAAGCTCTTCAAGGGCGCGCCCATGCATAGATCCTTCGCTTCGCTCAAGGATGACAGCGTGAATTTATCGGGATGACAGCTTCAATTTGCGGCCTGAATTTTGGCCGTGAATTTTTTGGGGACAATACGGGGCGGCAGGAAGTAGTGGTAAGTTAAAGACTGTATTGCGTTTCGTCAACATCGAGATCAGAGTGTAACTAGAGATACTACGTCTAAGCGGCGCCACCGTCTGGATAGCAACCATGACTGTGCGTCGTACGCCGCGCCTGGTGGACGTTCGCCAGATCGGGCCAAAGAGCGAACGCGACATTTCTGGCCGGTGCTCGGCTTGCGGTGTGGTTCTGATTGCCCGGCTCGATAATTGGGAAGACGCAAAGCCTGCGCAACTACGTGAACGCCTCGAAAGCTTATTCACTCGCCACATAGCTGAATGCGAAAGTGGCAAAGCTCTCCACGACTCCGACTCTAAACAGGCCGGCGACTCAGTGCCCGGTCAATGAATGATTGCTGGCTGTTCGTCTCTACTTGGGCTGCACGATTCGAGTTTCGCAGATAACTTGCGTTCGGCTGCATGTGACGTGCCTTAACGGCGTCGCCCAGGTAGATGGCAAGAACTTCGTCGCGGAGCTGACGGATCAATTTGGGGTCGCGAACCGGAAAGACTACCTCGACTCTGCGGTTCAGGTTCCGCGGCATGAGGTCGGCACTGCCGAGGTAGATCTCTTCCTGGCCGGCGTTGCGGAAATAATAAACTCGACTGTGCTCCAGGAAACGTCCCGACAATACTAGTCACCTTGATGTTTTCGCTCACACCCTTGATCCCCGGACGCAGGCAGCATATGCCGCGCACTAATAGATCAACCTGTACGCCGGCCTGCGATGCCTGGTACAGCAGCCGGATGGCGCGCTTGTCGACCAGGGCGTTCATTTTGAAGATCAGGTGTCCACGCTCGCCTCGGCGCTGGTGCTCGATCTCGCGCTGAATCAGGCGTTCCAACTGTTCTCTCAAGTCAATGGGCGCAACCAGCAGTTTTCGGTATTCGGCTTTGGCAGAGTAGCCGGTAAGGTAGTTGAACAGGTCGGTGCAGTCCGCGCCGATCTCTTCGTCACAGGTGAACATTCCGAAATCGGTGTAGAGCTGCGAGGTAATGGTGTTGTAGTTGCCGGTGGACAGATGGGCATAGCGGCGGATTACATTTCCTTCCTGACGCACGACCAGCGCGGTTTTACAGTGAACCTTCAGACCGTGCAATCCGTAGACGACATGCACGCCTTCGCGTTCCAGCGCTCGCGCCCATTCAATGTTGCTCTCTTCGTCGAAGCGCGCCTTGAGCTCGAGCAGCACGGCAACCTGCTTGTCGTTTTCCACCGCTGCGAGCAAGCTCTCCACCACCGGGGAATTGCGGCCGACCCGATAAAGAGTAATCTTGATCGCCAGCACCGCGGGGTCGCGCGCCGCTTGCTGCAGGAAAGAAAGGACCGGCTGGAAGGAATCGAAAGGATGGTGAAGAAGAATGTCTTGCCGGCGAATGGCGGCGAAAATGTCCTCGCGATCGTCTTCAGGCTCCAGTGCCTCGGGGATTGCGGCGACAAACGGGGGATCTTTGAGTTCGGGACGATCAATTGCCCAAAGGTGCCGCAGCCGGCTGAGAGCCAGGGGTCCACTTAGCTGGTAGACATCGTCGCGCTTGACTTCGAGATTCTCCATCAGGATTTCAAGCACCGACGCGGGCATGGCTTCATTGACTTCCAATCGGATGACGTCGGCAAAGCGCCGCTGCCAAACGCCTTCTTCGACCGACTCCAATAAATCGCCAGCCTCCAACTCCTGAATAGCTGTATCGGCATCGCGGGTGACATGGAAGGGATGGGCTTCCAGGATTTTCATGCCCGGGAAGAGCATTTCCAGATTGGCAACAATCAATTGTTCCAGCCAGACAAAACATTGCCGGACGGGGTGCTTGCGGCCGAGTCCATTCTCGCGGGGAAGCTCTACGGCAACCAGTTGGGGAATTGAGTTCGGGATCTTGACCCGGGCAAAATGTTCCACGCCTTGTTTGTCGCGGATCAGCACCGCCAGGTTGAGGCTCAGATTGGAAATGTGGGGAAAGGGGCGGCCGGGATCAAAGGCCAAGGGAGTCAGGGTTGGGAAAAGCGTTTCACGAAAATATTTGTTCAGGGCTGATCGCTGCCTGCTGCTTAACTGCGAATAGTCGGCGATCTGGATTCCGGCTTTGCCCAGGGATGGCAGGACTTGCCGCTGCCAACACTCGTGCGCTGCTTGAAACAGGCCAGTAATGCGCTCGCGTATGGCGGCGAGTTGAGCTGGAGGAGTCATGCCGTCGGGACCGCACTCGAGAACGCCCCCTTCGACTTGTCGTTTGAGACC
This sequence comes from uncultured Acidobacteriota bacterium, assembly GCA_963838765.1. GTDB lineage: Bacteria > Acidobacteriota > Terriglobia > Terriglobales > Acidobacteriaceae > JABDBE01. The sequence goes on from CAWISU010000058.1 coordinate 6,243, forward strand.
TGCGACTCGCACCATGAAAAACTCGTCGAGGTTGGAGCCGACGATGGACAGGAACTTGACTCGTTCCAGCACGGGGACGGTCTCGTCCTGGGCTTCTTCCAAGACCCGCCTCTGGAATTCCAGAAGGCTGAGTTCACGATTCACGTAGAGTTCGGGATCGTCAAGGGAAGGAACAACTGGCGCGGCGGTCGAGGCTGTGTTTCGGGCAATGCGACCTCGCCCGTTGCGTCGATCGTTCTTTTTTGCAGCATTCCGGGCTGCGATAATTTCAGCATTGCGCATGGGAATTGTTTTACGCCTTGACGTTTGGGCTGCCTGAACGGCAATTGTAATGTGAAGAAGGTTGGTTCGTCCGTGATCTGGCACGGTCGGGAACAGTTTTAACCGTACTGTAACAATTGTCAGGGCGAGTTCGGGATCGGCAGGGAATGCGCCGCTGCATTCTTATGCAAAAGGGTTTTGCGCAATGCGTCCTTGCAGCCGGCCGCTCTTTGGATCATGAAAAGGGGCAAAGAGGAAACGCAAATCGAGCAAGTGTTCCACGATCTCCAACAAGCTTGCCGGAGTTTCACTTTTGGAAATGAACACGTCCACTGATTCGAGTGCGTTTTCCTGTATATTCTCATCGGCGGACAGCAGGGCGAGCGGAACATCAGGTTGTAAAGCCTTCATGCGCTGGGCAACGACGTCGCCATTCATTTTCGGCATGTGATAGTCGAGCAGCACCAAATCGGTTGGATGGGAGGCGAAAAGTTGCAAGGCTTCCTCGCCGCCGGTGGCGACCAGAACGTGATATCCGCGCTCCTCAAAAAGCATGCGGCGCCCCTCCAGCCCGTTCCAGTCATCATCAACGCAGAGAATTACTGGCTTGTGCTTCATGCCGTCTCTCCTTGTCACTGCCGAAAAGGGCGCGCTGCGAGAAACAGGAAGCATCAGCTGTGCCAAACTTCAAGCTGCCAATGAAGCAATAGTTTGCGTCGCCTGAGGACGCGAATCATGTAATTATTCGTTGGTGATGACTGCTTTACAGGGTAAGAACAGCGAGACTTAGTCATTTTCATGATCCGAGACTCTGGATCTTGCCGAGCAGATTTGTGGTTAGGGCGGTCGAAATTTCCTGCTGGTGAACTTTGCGAGTCACGCATCTGCAGAAAACAAAGCATTTGTGGAAGTGGCACCCTTCTTGCAGCATGATTCATGCGAGTTTGTGCTTGTCACCGAACGTGACAGAGCATTTCAACTGGCAAGGAGGTTCACAATGAAAAACGCACTCCGAAAAATACATTTTTTGCCCTGGTTCTTACTTTTGATTTTCGCTCTGGTCCCCTCGATATACGCCGAGAATACGGTAATGGGAGAGATTCAATTGGAAGGCAAATCCCATGTCGAAAAGAGTTCTGGGGTATGGGTTGACGGACAGTACGTAGGCTACCTGAAAGAGCTGAAGGGATCGAAGAAGGTTCTGCTTTTACCGGGCGACCACGTCATCACCGTGCGTCAGGATGGTTATCAGGATTTTGCAGCGCACATTACGGTCGAGCCTGGAGAAAAGCAAATTGTTCGCGTGACCATGGAGAAAGCGCCCACCGGGCCTCTGCCTCAAGTTACGGCTGAAGTAAAGATAGCGGTCAATCCATCGCGGGCCGCAGTTTTCCTTGACGGACTTTATGTGGGGCACGTTGGGGAATTTGGGGGCGTCGGCCGAGGGATGCTGGTGGCGCCGGGAACCCATCAAATCAGGATCGCGCTTCCTGGTTATCAGACTTTTGAGACGGCTATCAATCCAATCGCCAATCAGAAGGTTGAAATTAAGACTGAGTTGGTCAAGAATGGCGCTCCTCTGAGCGAACCGCTGGTCAACACGGAAACAGGTGAGGCGATGGCGCCACCTCCACCTGCTGCTGCGGCTACGACGACGGTTCCGCAGCGTTGAAAACCATTACACCACAGAGACACAGAGACACAGAGAAGTCCAGAAAGCGAAACTGGATTTTCTCGGTGCCTCTGTGGTCTGTGCGGTGAAATAAGTGCCTTCGCAGTCTGTTTAGCCAGTTAGTACTGGCCGTAGCGTCCTTTCACGGAATCGATGAGTTTCTGCGAATCGTAGCCGACGCCGTCTTTGAAGACGATCTCTACGTTCTCAATGTCGGAGATGTGGCTGGCAGGGTCGCCCTTGATTACCACGAGATCCGCGTTTTTCCCTGCGGAGATCGAGCCAATCTGATCTTGCCTGCCCAGGTAAACAGCGCCGTTGAAGGTTGCAATCTTGATGGCTTCGACGGGAGAGAATCCGACCTCGACCAGCAGTTCAATCTCTCGCTGATCGCCGAAGCCGGGGACGACGCCTCCGTTGCCGGTGGGATCGGGACCGGCCAACAGCAATCCTCCAGCCTCCGCAAATGCGTGTTCCAGTTCCATGTCGCGCGTGAACAACATGGGCCAGTCATTTTTTGGCGGCTTCATGGTCGCAGGCCGCTCGCGGTTGTAAAGATAGGCTTCGCGCGCTTGGGGCGTCATCGCGTCGAGGACCTGCTGGCGCAGCGGAGGGCGTCCGGGAATGCCGCCGCTTTCAAACACGGGCAGGGTCGAGGTGATCGCGACGTGGTGCTTCACCAGCGTGTCGATCAAATCTTTCGCCTCGGGACTATTTGCCGGCATGTGTTCCAGGGTGTAGGCGCCATAGCTTTCGCTGCACAGATCGGGTTTCTTGTCTGGGTCGAGCTGCGTGTTCACGAAGAAACCGTGTTCGAGATCGTCAATGCCCAGTTCCGCCGCTTCTTTGTACGTCACCGAGCACAGGTGGCCCGTGATCTTGAGGCCACGCTTGTGGGCCGCTTCGATCGCGGCTTTCAGTTCGGCGCTAGTGATGTTCATGTATGCCTTGAACGAGGTCACACCGCGGTCGGCCCAATAGTCGACCATCTGGCGCGCCTCGTCGGGGCCGCTGAGTTCATGCATCTGGAGGAAGTAGCTGTTGGGACCTTCGAGGTATGGCCCGGTCACGTCAATGTGCGGGCCAGGGAGCTTGCCTTCGTCGATCGCGCGCTTCAGGTTCAGGTCGGTGTAGGTCTCAACGCTGCCCGTGGTGCGCATGGTGGTCACGCCGCCCGCCAGATATAGGCGAGGCGCGGAGAACGTCATCTGCGGGACCAGCACCGGCGGGTCGGAGGTCCATTGGCTGTCTTCGTTCGGCCGGGCGACGTAAAAAAGATGGTTGTGCATGCCGACTATGCCCGGCATTACGGTGTATCCATGCAGATCGAGGACCGTCGTTCCCTCGGTTGCGGGAGTGTTTGCGCCCGCCTGCACTGCTTTGATCTTGTTTCCTTCGATGACCACGTTCTGATCGTCGAGGGGCGGACGTCCCGTGCCGTCGATTACGCGGACGTGCGCGAGCACGACTCTTGGCGAGTTCACTCGCACGTACTTCTGCACCGATGGAGACAGCGAAGTGGCCTGTTGAGCGTTCGCCCACAGAGCAAGAAACATAGACAGCAAAAGGAAGCGAACAAACCGCATTGGGATTCTCCCGAAGTCGGTAATTGTAGCCGATAACTCCGACCCAGGTAGACAGGATCGATACTGAACCATTTCCGCCTGAAAGTGCATAATTAGAGTGAGCTCATTTCGCAAGGGGTGGGCTCACATTTTTATATCTGGTGACGCGGGCGGGCGAACCGCCATCTTAAATTACTTTCCGTAACCGCAGGGAGTGCTGAGGAGCAAGCTTGTGACATTGCCGCAAGACGGACTTTGGTATAAGGACGCGATCATTTACCAAGTCCACGTCCGGACTTTTCACGATAGTAATGGCGACGGCATCGGAGACTTTCGCGGTCTCGAACAGAAGCTCGACTACCTGCAGGAGGTAGGCGTCAACGCGATGTGGCTGATGCCGTTCTTTCCGTCACCGCTGCGCGATGATGGATACGACATCGCGGATTACAGATCGGTCCATCCCAGTTACGGGACGCTCGACGACGTCAAGAGCTTTCTCGCCGCGGCCCACGCGCGCGGCATACGAGTCATCGTTGAGATGGTGCTGAATCATACTTCCGATCAGCACCCCTGGTTTCAGGAGTCGCGGAGTTCTCGCGACAATCCGCGCCGGGATTGGTATGTGTGGAGCGATA